>CAWJTB010000001.1:0-54590 GCA_963845655.1 uncultured Actinomycetota bacterium
GTCTATGTTGCTCTACTTGGTGCCGCGACTACGTATTGCTGGGCCATGGCCGCCACGTCCTCCGGGTCAGAGCACCGCGGCGTCCCGCACACCTCCGGCAGTGCGGCCGCCCGCGAGGACGCCACCGGACACCCCCGCACCATCGCCTCCAACGGTGGCAGGCCGAACCCCTCGTAGAGGCTCGGGAAGGCCAAGCACTTCGCCCGCCGGTCGAGCTGGTCGGCTCGGCATCCGTGACGTGGCCCCGGCGCTCGACCAGTCAGGGAGGTCTCCGAGGCCGTCGAGGCCGCCACCGGTCAGCACCAGGCGCAGCTCCGGACGCCGTACGCGGACCTGCTGCATGGCCGCGACGAGCCGCGCGTGGTTCTTGTGCGGCCAGGCCCGCGCCGGATAGAGGACGAACCGGCCGCCGCCGTGGCCTGGCGCGTCGACCGGCTCCACCCCGAGCGGCGCCACGTGCACCTTCGCCGGGTCGAGGCCCAGGGTGGCGATCGCCCGCTCGCGGCCGAAGGCGCTGATCGTGACGACGGCATCGGCCCGCCGGGCACCGCGGTCGTACATCACGGCGCGGTAGGCCCGCTCGGCGGTGGAGAACAGCGCCGGCAGGTCTCGGTGCTGGACGTCGTGCAAGGTCTGCACGACCGGGCCCCCGCGGCGCGCGGTCGGGATCGGCACCGTGAACGGGTAGTGCGTGACCTCGCAGCTGCGCAGGGCCTCGATCCCCCCGCGGTGCAGCTGCGACCGCGCCAGGGCACCCAGGCGCGAAGCGAGCGCGCCCGCGCCCTGCACGGCGTCCACGACCTCCTCGGGCACCCCCTCGGCGAAGCCCGCCGCCGTCCGCGGCACCACGGCGACCACGTCGACCTCGGCCGATCGGCCCAGCTCGCCCACCAGATGGCGGGCGTAGCGCTCGCTCGCCGCCCATCTCCCCCGGCACCAGCGTCAGCATGCTCACGGCGACGCTGACGCGCCCTGTCCCCGGACTCACGTCGGTCTCGTCCTCCCGTTCACGTCGACGAGCGCGCGGCACCGCCGCGCACCCGATGGAGTCCTCAGGCAGAGGCGCTGACCTGGATCCAGCGCTCGAGCGTCGCCTGGGCGCGTCCGGAGTCGACGGACTCGGTGGCGCGCTCGATGCCCGCGGCGAGCCGGTCCTCCAGCGTGCCGTCGGCGCCCGCGTGCACCGCGAGCGCGGCACCGGCGTTGAGGAGCACGGCGTTGCGCACCTCCCCGGGCTCCCCGCCACCACGCGTCGTACGACGTCCGCGTTGTACGACGCGTCGCGGCCGCGCAGGCCCTCCACGGTCCCCTCGCCGAGGCCGAAGCGCGACGGGTCCACGGTGTGCTCCTGGACCGCGCCGTCGTGCACCGACCACAGGCGCGACGTCGTGGTGGTGGTGAGCTCGTCGAGCCCGTCGTCCCCGCGGAAGACGAAGGCGTCGACGCCCCGGTGCGCGAACACCCCGGCCATGACCGGCGCCATCCGCAGGTCGGCGCAACCGACGGCCTGCGCCTCCGGCCTCGCCGGGTTCGCGAGCGGTCCCAGCAGGTTGAAGGTGGTGGCGATGCCGAGCTCCCGGCGCGGGACCGCGGCGTGCCGCAGGGCCGGGTGGAAGGCTGCCGCGAAGCAGAAGGTGATCCCGGCCTGCTCGCCGACGCTGGCCACCGCCGTCGCGGACAGGTCGAGCCGGATGCCGAGAGCCTCCAGCACGTCGGCGGTGCCGGCCTTGGAGGACGCGGAGCGGTTGCCGTGCTTGACCACCGGCGCGCCGGCCCCGGCGGCCACGATCGCGGCCATCGTCGAGATGTTCACCGACATCGACCGGTCTCCCCCGGTGCCGACGACGTCGAGCACGCGGCCGGTCACCGTCAGCGGGGTGGCGAACTCGTACATCGCCGCGACCAGACCCTCGAGCTCGTCGATGGTCTCGCCCTTGCTGCGCAGCGCCACCGCGAAGCCGGCGATCTGGGCCGGTGTCGCGCCGCCGGCGAGGATCTCGCCCATCGCCCAGGCGGTCTCGTCCGCCGACAGGTCGTGACCGGTCACCAGGGCGGTCAGCACCTCGGGCCAGCCGTGCGTGCCGCTCATGGCGTGCTCAGCCGGCAGCCGGCACGCGCGGCGCCAGCAGCCGGACCACGACCTCGCCGATGAGCAGCGGGTCGATCGGGTGCGGCACCGCCGCGTCCGCGCGCGACCACGTGGCCAGCCAGGCGTCCTGCGGGCGACCGGTGAGCACCAGGATCGGCGGGCACTGGTAGATCTCGTCCTTCATCTGCTTGGCGATGCCCATCCCGCCGGCGGGCACGGCCTCCCCGTCGAGGATCGCGAGGTCGATGAGGCCGCCGTCCATCTGCTGCACCACCACCGGCTCGGTTGCCACCTCGACGTACTCCGCCTCCGGAAGGTCGGGGTGCGGACGCCGTCCCAGCGCGTTGATCACCTGGGCCCGGGTGTTCGCGTCGTCGCTGAAGACGAGGACCTTGAGCGGCTCGGCAGCGGAGGCGTTCGTCACGCGGCGCACTCTACCGGCCGCGTGCCTGCTGCTGCTCGAGGCGGTCGAGCCGCCGGTCCTCGCGCACGGCCTCCCGCATGGAGGAGCGCACCCACTGCACGAAGAGCACGGC
This sequence comes from uncultured Actinomycetota bacterium, assembly GCA_963845655.1. Lineage (GTDB taxonomy): Bacteria > Actinomycetota > Actinomycetes > Propionibacteriales > Nocardioidaceae > Nocardioides_B. Next base: position 2,626 of record CAWJTB010000001.1, read on the forward strand.
CAAGAACACGATCCCGATCGCGTCGCCGGCACCCCACAGGATGCCGCCGGCGAGGTGCTGGTCGGCTGCGGGGTCGGGCAGCCAGGTCATCGGGAGCGCGCGGTACCAGGAGCCGCCGATCAGGTCGCTCTGACTCATGATCGAGACGCCCAGGAACGCGTGGAACGGCAGCGTCAGCACGAGCAGCAGGAAGCGGAACGGGAAGGCGACCCGGCCCGGGACCGGGTCGGCCCCGACGAGCGGCCAGAAGAACAGGGCGCCCACGGTGACCAGGTGGAGGTGCATCACGATGTGCACGACCTCGGAGCGCAGGGCTGCGTCGTACCAGCCCGTGTAGTAGAGCACCCAGGGACTGAGCACGAACAGCAGGAAGGTCAGCGGCGCGAAGGACAGCACCCGGGCCGGCCGCGAGTGCAGGAACCGGTTGAGCAGCCTCCGCGGACGGGGCGGCAGCGTGCGCAGCAGCAGCGTGACGGGGGCCCCCAGTGCGAGGAAGAGCGGCACCAGCATGGACAGCAGCATGTGCTGGACCATGTGCACCGAGAGCAGCGTCGTGTCGTACCTCCCCAGACCCGAGGACGTGGCGAGGAAGAACGTCCCGAGCCCGGCGCCGACGAAGGCCAGGGTGCGTCCCAGCGGCCAGTGGTCGCCGCGGTCCCGCAGGACCCACACGCCGTACAGGTAGGCGCCGCCGAGCCACACGATCACCACCGTGAGGACCGGATCGAGCTCCCACGAGGTGAGGGTGCGCGCCCACGAGAACGGCGGCAGGTCAGCCTCCGACGCGAGCACGGGGACGACCTCGAGGAGCGGGCCCATGGGGCAAGCCTAGGTTCCCGGTGGAGCGGTTCGCCGACCGGTTCGGGTCGCGGGGGGACCCCCTCGCGGCGGATGTGGCAAAACCCGACGCCAAAACGTGGGGGCCGGGGTGCCGTAGTTGGGTAGGTGACGACATAATGGCGACGTGGCCTCTCCCGCAACCGCGATCCCCGCGTCCCGCCTGCACGGGCACCACGACCGGCCGAGCATGGTCAGTGTCGGGACCATCGTGTGGCTGTCCAGTGAGCTGATGTTCTTCGCGGCGCTGTTCGCCGCCTACTTCACGATCCGCTCGGTCAACATGACCACCAACGATCTGTGGGCGCAGCAGACCGAGAAGCTCAACGTGCCGTTCGCGACGATCAACACCCTGATCCTGGTGCTGTCCTCGGTGACCTGCCAGTGGGGCGTGTTCGCGGCGGAGCGCGGCCAGGCGGGCCGCACCGGCAAGATCCACCAGTTCACCCGCTGGGGCCTGCGCGAGTGGTTCATCCTCACCTACGTCATGGGCGCGATCTTCGTGGGCGGTCAGGCGCTGGAGTACACCGAGCTCATCCACGAGGGCATGACGATCCCGAGCGACGCCTACGGCTCGATGTTCTACCTCACCACCGGCTTCCACGGTCTGCACGTGACAGGCGGACTGATCGCCTTCCTGCTGGTCCTCGGCCGGACCTACGTCGCTCGCAAGTTCACTCACGAGCAAGCCGTCAGCGCCATCGTCGTGTCCTACTACTGGCACTTCGTCGATGTCGTCTGGATCGGCCTGTTCGCGACGATCTACCTCATCCAGTAGCACCCGCCACGCGACCCGACCGGACGCCGACCGAGAACGACCAGAGGAAGTCTTCGTGCGACTCATTTCCGCTCGACTCTCCGCCAAGCGCCGCAGCCGCTATGCCGGTGTCGTCGTGGTGCTGCTCGGGCTGCTGCTGACGGGCGGCCTGACCGCGGTCCTCGGTCCCGCGAACGCCGAGACCGAGGCGGCCGACCAGTCCACCGTCGAGCAGGGCCGCGCCCTGTTCCTGGTCGGTTGCGCCTCCTGCCACGGCAAGAACGGCGAGGGCATCGTCACCAAGCGCGGCACCCAGTACGGTCCCCCGCTGGCCGGCGTGGGCGCCGCCTCCGTGGACTTCCAGGTCGGCACCGGCCGGATGCCGATGGCCCGCCCCGGCGTCCAGGCCCCCCGCAAGGACGTCGTCTACACCGATGCCGAGATCAGCGCCCTCGCGGCGTACGTCTCCTCGCTCGGTCCGGGTCCCTCCGTCCCCGAGGAGGAGGACTACGCGGCCTCCGCCATCCCCGCCGACGAGCGCGAGGAGGCGATCGTCCGAGGTGGCGCGTTCTGGCGGACCAACTGCACGGCCTGCCACGGCTTCGCGGCCTCCGGCGGCGCCCTGCCCGGGCGGCAAGTACGCCCCGACCCTCATCGGCGTCGACGAGAAGTACATCTACGAGGCCATGCTCACCGGCCCCCAGCAGATGCCGGTCTTCTCCGACGGGGTCCTCAAGCCCGAGCAGAAGCGCGACGTGATCGCCTACCTCAAGAGCATCGAGGAGGACCCGAACTACGGCGGGTCCGCGCTCGGTTCGCTGGGCCCGGTCTCCGAGGGCCTCTTCGCCTGGCTCATCGGCATCGGTGGCCTGGTCGCCTTCGCCGTCTGGATCGCCTCGCACTCCGTCCGCTCCAAGAAGGGGGCACAGACGTGACCGACACCCATACCCACGGCGAGGTCGCCCGTCGCGACGAGGCCGGTGGCCTGGCCGCCGACCCGCTGACCGATCCGGGCCTGCCGGCCCATGTGCCCCGTCCCACCGACATCGACGAGGCAGCCGAGCGACGTGCCGAGAGGCAGGTGGCGGGCATGTTCGGGCTCTCCGCCGTCTTCGCCGTCCTGTTCGTCGTGGCCTACCTCGTGCTCGACATCGGCGACGACCCCGACCTCATCCTCGGGTACGGCGCCTCCAACGTCGCCCTCGGCGTCACCCTCGGGATGGCGCTGCTGTGCATCGGGGTGGGCGCGATCCAGTGGGCCCGCAAGCTGATGAGCGACGTCGAGGTCGTCGAGATGCGGCATTCCGCAGCCTCGAGCGCGACCGACCGCGAGGAGGCGATCGCCGCCCTCAACGCCGGCATCGCCGACTCCGGCATCGCCCGCCGACCGCTGATCCGCAACTCCCTGCTCGGCGCCCTCGGCATGCTCGGGCTGCCGGCGCTCATCGTGCTCGGCGACCTCGGACCGCTGCCGGGCGCGAAGCTGGCCTCCACGGTCTGGAAGAAGGGCATGCGGCTGGTCAACGACGTGTCCGGCACGCCGATCAAGCCCGAGGAGGTCGAGATCGGCCAGCTCGTCAACGGCGAGCCCGCCGTCTTCTTCGAGACCGACGAGGAGGGCGAGCCGGTCTTCGAGGGGGTCAAGCTCAACCAGGCCAAGACCAAGGCCGCCATCATCATCGTGCGCATGAAGCCCAGTGACATCACGCCGGCCAAGGGTCGCGAGAACTGGGGCGTCGAAGGCATCTTGTGCTTCTCCAAGATCTGCACCCACGTGGGCTGCCCGATCTCCCTGTGGGAGCAGCAGACGCACCACCTGCTGTGCCCGTGCCACCAGTCGACGTTCGACCTGGCAGACAACGGAAAAGTGGTGTTCGGACCGGCCGCTCGGGCGGTGCCTCAGCTCCCCATCATGGTGGATGACGAGGGATACCTCGTCGCGCAGAGTGACTTCACCGAGCCGGTCGGCCCCAGCTACTGGGAACGTGGGTGACACCGATGGCAACGAGCACCGCCACCACCAACGGCAAGAAGGCCGCCAAGCCTCCCAAGCCGAACCGCGTTGCCGGCGCCGGCAACTGGGTCGACGAGCGCACCGGCCTCGCCACCCTGTCCAAGAAGCAGCTGCGCAAGGTCTTCCCTGACCACTGGTCGTTCATGCTGGGCGAGATCGCCCTGTGGAGCTTCGTGGTCCTGCTGCTCACCGGCACGTTCCTGACGCTCTGGTACAAGCCGAGCATGGGCGAGGTCGTCTACGAAGGCACCTACGACCAGCTGCGCGGCGTGACCATGTCGGAGGCCTACTCCTCCACGCTGCACATCTCCTTCGACGTCCGCGGCGGACTGCTGATGCGGCAGATGCACCACTGGGCGGCGATGCTGTTCATCGCGTCCATGATGGTGCACCTGCTGCGCGTGTACTTCACGGGCGCGTTCCGCAAGCCGCGCGAGCTCAACTGGGTGATCGGCTCGCTGCTGCTGCTGCTCGGCACGCTCGAGGGCTTCACCGGCTACTCGCTGCCCGACGACCTGCTCTCCGGCACCGGCATCCGGGCCGCGGACGGCTTCATGAAGTCGATGCCGGTGGTAGGCACCTACCTGTCCTTCTTCCTCTTCGACGGCGAGTTCCCGGGGGACGCGATCATCTCGCGGCTCTACACCGCGCACGTGCTGCTGCTCCCCGGCGTCCTCTTGGCGCTGATCGGCGCGCACATGCTGCTGCTCGTCTTCCACAAGCACACCCAGTGGCCCGGCCCCGGCCGGACCAACGACAACGTGGTCGGCTACCCGCTGATGCCCGTCTACATGGCCAAGGCCGGCGGCTTCTTCTTCATCGTCTTCGGTGTCACCGCGCTGATGGGCGGTCTGATGACGCTCAACCCGGTGTGGCGCTTCGGCCCCTACGACCCGTCGCAGGTGACGGCCGGGTCCCAGCCGGACTGGTACATGGGGTGGCCCGACGGCGCGCTGCGCATCATGCCGGGCTGGGAGACCCACCTGTTCGGCTTCACGATGTCGTGGAACGTCTTCCTGCCCATCATCGTGCTGCCGGGACTGATGTTCACGATCCTGCTGATGCTGCCCTTCCTGGAGCAGTGGATCACCGGGGACAAGCGTGAGCACCACCTGCTCCAGCGTCCGCGCAACGCCCCCAACCGCACCGCCACGATGGTGGCGCTGATGACCTTCTACGGCATCTTGTGGATGGCCGGCGGCAACGACATCATCGCGATCAAGCTGCAGCTGGACCTCAACGCCATCACCTACTTCAACCGCGTCGCGGTCTTCGTGGGTCCGGTGCTGGCGTTCTGGCTCACGCGCCGCTGGTGCATCTCGCTGCAGCGGGCCGACCAGAACCGGCTCCTGCACGGCTACGAGACCGGTGTCATCATGCGCTCGCCCGAGGGCGGCTACGCCGAGAAGCACCTGCCGATCTCGGAGTCCGAGGCCTACACGCTGACCTCACGCGACCGCGACATGATCGCGGCCGCACCCAGCGCCGCCGACACCAACGGGGTCGCCAACCGCAAGGTCGCGCTGATGCGGCTGCGCTCCAAGCTGTCGCACTTCTGGTTCAACGACAACATCCAGAAGCCGACCCGCGAGGAGCTCGACTCGGCGCGGCACCACTCCGAGCACGAGCTCGCTCAGCACTCCGAGGGTCACCAGCAGCTGCCTGCCGGCGAGTACTCCGGAGACTACGAGCTCGACGGCCAGGCGGCCGACGGCCACCAGTACGACGGCCGGCACCCGATCGAGGGCGACGAGCTCCGCAAGCACTGAGCACCCAGCACTGGCACGGCCGAACGGGCCGGTCCCCCGCCACACCAGGCGGGTGACCGGCCCGTTCGCTGTTGCGCGATCCCGCGGACGGGACCCAACGGCCTACTCGACGGAGCACAAGTGGCTACTCAACGAGTCGGCCGGGGCGCGGGTCAGCCGAGCGCGGAGCCCTGCCGGTAGGCGTCGAAGGACGCGTTCCAGTCGCCGTAGCCGTTGTCGAGGGTCATCTGCCGGTTGGTGCCGACGTACTCGACGACGTCGCCACGCTTGCTGATGTTGTAGATCCACGCGGCGTTGGCGGTGCTCATGCCGGTGCAGCCGTGGCTCACGTTGGCGCGACCCTGCGAGCCGACCGACCAGGGCGCCGCGTGCAGGAACTCACCGCTGTTGGTGACCCGCATGGCGTACTCGACGTCGTCGATGTCGTAGGCCTCCGGGCTGTTCCGGCTGATGCCGACCGTCTCGGAGTTCATCCGCCTGGTGCGGAACTTCTCCATGATCACCTTGACGCCCGAGCGCGTGGTGAAGCCGGCCTTGCCGGTCGTGATCGGCGTGGTGCGGATCAGGGTGCCGTTGCGGTAGGTCTTCATGCGGTGGGTCCGGGCGTTGACCCTGCTGATCACTGCGTCCCCGACATGGAAGGTCGAGGATCGGCTCAGCTGGCCGTAGATGCCGTTGCCGGCGGCGACGCTGTTGACGTCGGCCTTGACGGTGACGTCGGTGCCCGGCTTCCAGTAGGTCGCCGGTCGCCAGTGCACCTCGGAGTCGCTGATCCAGTGCCAGGCGCCTCGCTGGCCGGAGGTGTTGGTGACGGTGAGCTTCTTCTCGATCGCGGCGCGATCGGCGATCGGCACGTCGAAGCTGACGACGACCGGCATCCCGACGCCGACGGTCTCACCGTCGAGCGGGCTGAAGTTGGGGTAGGTCTGCTGGTCCAGGGTGAGGGCCTGGGTGCGGAACGAGCTGGCGTCCCGCGCCTCGACGCCGTCGGCGTCCACCGCGGTGGCGGCGATGCGGTAGCGGGTGCCCGGCTCGAGCCGGGCGTCGGCGGTCCAGCGGGTCCGGTCCTTCGACAACGTGCCCTTCAGGGCCTTGGCAGCCTTGCCGTAGGTGACCGCGACGGCCTCGAAGGTGCCGTCGGCGACCGTGACCTTCACCTCGCGGTCCACCGGGACGCGTGCGCCGCGCAGGTTCGTGGACACCCGGGCCTGGGACACCTCTGGGGTCGACGACGTGGAGGGGGCCTGCGAGGGCGCTGCCGCGTCGCCGGATCCAGCGGACCCGGACGGCTCGGCTGCACCGGAGGTGCAGCCGGCCACGCCGAGACAGAGTGCGACCAGGCCGGTCGTCGCGATGGTGTGACGGCGCGCGGCAGGGCGCGAACGGTCACCGGGACGTGCGGACATGGGTTCCCCTCGAAGACTGAGCGTGGCTTCGCCAGCCTAACAACCGATCAGCCCGCATCCGGCGGCTGCACCGTGGCGCCGGTCACGTCTTCGGGACGCGCCAGGGCGACATCCGCGGCGCAATCCGGCATAGCGGACGGGTCGGTCCGCATTCAGTCCCGACAGGGGTCAGTGCGCGTGCTCGCCGACGTAGTACTCATAGATCCAGCCGCTGAGCGCGAGCACGCCGAGCCCGGCTCCGATGAGGAACAGCCAGTAGGCCCCCAGCGCGACCGCGAAGACGATCACCGCGAGGGTGGCCCCGCACCACAGCGGCCACCAGGAGTACGGCGGGAAGAACCCCAGCTCACCGGCGCCGTCGGCGATCTCGGCGTCCTGACGGTCCTCGGGACGCAGCCCGGAGGTGGCCATCTTGCGAGCGTGCACACCGAGGTAGAAGGTCATCAGCAGCGTCAGCAGGAAGGTCATCGTGAGCGCCGACGTCCCCGTGGGGTCGCCGGAGATGAACCAGTAGGCCGGCGCCACCAGCAGGAAGAAGATCGTGCAGATCCCGAAGATCCAGGTCTCGGCCCTCATCGCTCAGCGCTCGCCCTTCTCGTCGCGGATCGGGTGACCCATCTGCTGCTCCAGGTGCTCGCGACGGCCGCCCACGCTCGGGGCGTCCACGGCATCGTCCTCGTCGCCGAGCTTGTCGTTGTCGACCATCTCCAGGGCGGCGACCTCGGGGTGGTGCAGGTCGAAGGCCGGGGACTCCGAGCGGATCCGGGGGATGGTGACGAAGTTGTGCCGCGGCGGCGGGCTCGAGGTGGCCCACTCCAGCGAGCGGCCCCAGCCCCACGGGTCGTCGACGCCCACGGGCGGCGTCTTGGCCGACTTGTAGACGTTCCACAGGAACGGCAGCGTCGAGGCGCCGAGCAGGAACGCACCGATGGTCGAGACCTGGTTGAGGACGGTGAAGCCGTCGCTGGGCAGGTAGTCGGCGTAGCGCCGGGGCATGCCCTCGACGCCCAGCCAGTGCTGCACGAGGAACGTGGTGTGGAAGCCGACGAACAGCAGCCAGAAGTGCAGCTTGCCGAGGCGCTCGTCGAGCATCCGGCCGGTCATCTTGGGCCACCAGAAGTAGAAGCCGGCGAACATCGCGAACACCACCGTGCCGAACACCACGTAGTGGAAGTGGGCCACCACGAAGTAGGAGTCGGAGACGTGGAAGTCCAGCGGAGGGCTGGCCAGGATGATGCCGGTCAGACCGCCGAACAGGAAGGTGGTGAGGAAGCCGACCGACCACAGCATGGGGGTGTCGAAGGACAGAGATCCGCCCCACATGGTGCCGATCCAGTTGAAGAACTTCACCCCGGTGGGGACGGCGATCAGGAACGTCATGCCGGAGAAGAACGGCAGGTCGACGGCCCCGGTGACGAACATGTGGTGCGCCCAGACGGCGACCGACAAGATCGCGATGCCCATCGTGGCGGCGACGAGGCCGACGTAGCCGAAGACCGGCTTGCGGCTGAACACCGGCAGGATCTCGGTGATGATGCCGAAGAACGGCAGCGCGATGATGTAGACCTCGGGGTGCCCGAAGAACCAGAACAGGTGCTGCCACAGGATCGGCCCGCCGTTGGCGGCATCGAAGACGTGGGCGCCGAACTGACGGTCGGCCTCCAGCATCAGCAGCGCGCCGGCGAGGATCGGGAACGCGATCAGCACCAGCAGGCTGGTGACCAGGGTGTTCCAGACGAAGATCGGCATCCGGAACATCGTCATGCCGGGGGCGCGCATGCAGATGATGGTGGTGATGAAGTTGACGGCACCGAGGATGGTGCCGAGACCGGCCATCCACAGACCCATGATCCACAGGTCGCCACCGATGCCGGGGCTGCGGACCTCGTTGGACAGCGGCGTGTAGGCGAACCAGCCGAAGTCGGCTGCTCCCTCCGGGGTCAGGAAGCCCGACCCGGCGATGAGTCCGCCGAACAGGAACAGCCAGAAGCTGAACATGTTGAGCCGCGGGAACGCCACGTCGGGCGAGCCGATCTGCAGCGGCATGATCACGTTGGCGAAGCCGAAGAACAGCGGGGTCGCGAAGAGCAGCAGCATGATCGTGCCGTGCATCGTGAACAGCTGGTTGTAGAGCTCGTCGTTGACGACCTGCTGGCCGGGGAAGGCGAGCTCGGATCGGATCAGCATCGCCATCAGGCCGCCGATCAGGAACCACATGAACGAGGTGCCGAGGTAGAGCTTGCCGATCAGCTTGTGGTCGGTGGTGGTGAGCACCCGCACGACCTGCTGGCCGAGGGTGTGCTCACGGTTGCGGACGTAGGTCCCGCCCGCCTCGAAGGCCGCGCCGGTCATCAGTTGCCTCCCATTCCAGCGTCGCTTTCGTTCACAGCGTCCGACCCGGTCAGCGTGTTGGCGTCCTCGCCGCCGAGCGCCGGGCCGATGTTGCCCTGCTCCTGCAGACCCGCGAGGTGGTCGGCGTAGTCCTGCGCGCTGACCACCTTGACGTCGAAGAGCATCCGCGAGTGGTAGGCGCCGCACAGCTCGGCACAGCGTCCGATGAAGGTGCCCTCACGGGTCGGCGTCAGCGTGAACTCGTTGTCGCGGCCCGGGACGACATCCATCTTGAACAGGAAGGCCGGGACCCAGAAGGAGTGGATGACGTCGGGCGAGCGGAGCTTGAACTTCACGCTCTCGTCGACGGGGAGGTAGAGCGTCGGCCGGTCGGCGGTGGTGCCGCCGTCGTAGACCGTCGTCTCACCGTCGAGGGCCTCGTCCTTGTCGTAGTTGAAGGTCCAGGACCACTGCTGGCCGACGACCGTGACGGTGTGCTCGGCATCCTGGGTGCGCTCCGAGACCGGGACGACGTCGTTCTGCACCTTGACGGTGAAGAAGAAGAACACCAGCACCATCACGACGGGGGCGACGGTGTAGAGGATCTCGATCGGCAGGTTGTAGCGCGTCTGCACGGGGATCTCGTCGTCGGAGCGGCGGCGGAACTTGAAGCACGCGTAGCCGATCAGACCCCAGACCACGACCCCGACGATCATCGCGGCGAGCCACGAGCCCATCCACAGGCCGGCCATCCCGGCCGTGCGGTCGGTGACGCCCTCGGGCTGGGCGAGCCGGCTGATCGAGTCCTTCTCGACCGACGAGCACGACGCCAGGAGGAGGACCGCGGCGGAGACCAGGCTGGCTCGCCCGAGCGTGCGGCTCACGGGGCGGAACCGCGAACGGAGGTGCGGACTCAACGTCGGAGCCTCTCTGTCAACGAACTTCGAGCGGTGGGTCTGGAGCGACTTCTCAGGCAGATCAGGGTCGTTCAGGGTGAACGTTACTACTCAGGCACCGACGTTCGAGCGCGGGGCGGGCGGTAGTTTCACGGTGTGACCGACCCGACTCCCCACGCCGCCGCAGGCACCCGGACCTCGGCCCCGGCGTACCTCGACGCGGTCTCCTCCGAGCCGCTGCACCCGGTCGCCCGGGAGACGCTCCTCGCAGCGCTGGACCAGGGGTACGCCGACCCGCTGCGGCTGCACCGGGCGGGACGTACGGCGCGGCTGCTGCTCGACAACGCGCGCGAGGTCGTCGCCGAGGCCTTCGACGCTCGGCCGGACGAGGTCAGCTTCGCCTCGTCGGGGACGGCCGCCGTCCACCTGGCGGTGCTCGGCATGCTGGAGGGGCGGCGTCGGGTGGGGCTGCGGCTGGTGCACTCGGCCGTCGAGCACTCGGCCGTGCTCTCCGCCGGCGCCTGGTGGTCGCGGCACGTGGCGGGGGCGGGCACCGCGAGCGTGCCGGTGGACGCTGCCGGGCGGGTGCGGCTGGACTCGCTCGTCGACGAGCTGTGCCGCGACGGGGTGGGCGTGCTCGCCGTGCAGAGCGCCAACCCCGAGGTGGGGACGCTGCAACCGCTGGCCGACCCGAAGGGGGTCGCGGACCTCGCTGCCCAGCACGGCGTCCCGCTCGTCGTCGACGCCGCCGCCTCGGCCGGGCGCACCGCCCTGCCGCCCGGATGGTCCGCGGCCGCCGCCTCCGCGCACAAGTGGGGAGGGCCCGCAGGCGTCGGCGTGCTGCTGGTGCGCAAGGGCGCGCGGTGGCGGGCGCCGTTTCCCACCGACGACCGCTCCGACCCCCGTGTCGCGGGCTTCGAGAACGTTCCCGCGGTCCTCGCGGCCGCTGCCGCGCTGCAGGCCGTCGTCGCCGAGCGCCCCGAGGTGGGGACCCGCCAGCGGGTGCTGGTGGACCGGGTCCGCGCGGGTGCCGCGGCGCTCGAGGACGTGGAGGTGGTCGGCGACCCGGTCGAGCGGCTGCCGCACGTGGTCACCTTCTCGTGCCTCTACGTCGACGGCGAGGCCCTCGTGACCGAGCTCGACCGGCTGGGCGTCGCGGTGGCCTCGGGATCGGCCTGCACGGCGAGCGCGCTGGAGCCCTCCCACGTCCTCGCGGCGATGGGCGCCCTGACCCACGGCAACGTGCGGGTCTCCCTGACCCGGGACACCACCGAGGCCGACGTGGACCGGCTGCTCGCGGTGCTGCCGGGCGTGGTCGAGGAGATCCGGCGGAGGCACCGGTGAGCGGCCTGCCCGAGGCCGACCTCGAGCTCGACTGCCGAGGACTCCGATGCCCGCTGCCGGTGATCCGGTTGGCCACCAACATCGGCGACGTGGCCGTGGGTGACACCGTCGCCGTCGTCGCCGACGACCCCGCGGCGCGTCCCGACCTGCCGGCCTGGTGCCGGATGCGCCGGCAGGAGTTCCTCGGCGAGGACGTCGCGGACGACGGCGTGCCCCGGTTCCACGTCCGGCGGCTGCGGTGAGCACCCGGATCGTCTGGAGCAGCTTCTCCGGCCGCTTCTCCGACAACCCGCGCGCACTGTGGGAGCGGTTGCACGACCGCCCGGGCCTCGAGCACGTCTGGCTGCTCGACCCCGCCCACGCCGCGGCGTTCCCCTCCGACGTCGACACCGTGGAGATCGACGGTCCCGACGCCCGCCCGACGCTGGAGTCGGCCGACCTCGTCGTCGCCAGCACCCACATCGAGGTCGAGTGGACCAAGGCACCCTCGACGCGGTACCTCCAGACCTGGCACGGCACGCCGCTCAAGCGGATCCACAACGACGCCCTGATCGTCCCCGACGGCCGCCTCGCGCTGCTCGACCGCGACGTCGCCCGCTGGGACGTGCTGCTCTCCCCCAACGCCGCCAGCACGCCGCGGCTGCAGAAGGCCTTCGGCTTCGACGGACCGGTCTGGGAGACCGGCTACCCGCGCAACGACCTGCTGGTCTCCCCCGAGGCCCCCGCCGCGCGCGCCGCCGTACGCCGCGAGCTCGGGCTGGCCGAGGACGTGCGGGTGGTGCTCTACGCCCCCACCTGGCGCGACGACGAGCGCTACTCCGAGCGCCGCGACGTGCCGCTGCGGGCTGGACGTCGCGTCCTTCGCCTCGCGCCTCGACGACGGGCGCGAGCACGTCGTGCTGACCCGGCTGCACGCCATGATGACCGACCGGTCGACCCCGCCCGCCGCACGCGGGGTCATCGACGTCTCGTGGCACCGCGACGTGCGCGAGCTGCTGCTGGCCGCGGACGTGCTGGTCACCGACTACTCGTCGCTGATGTTCGACTTCGCGCTCACCGGGCGGCCGATCGTCCTGCACGCCTACGACCTGGAGCGCTACCGCGACCACACCCGCGGGCTCTACTTCGACCTGCTCTCCGACGCCTCCGGGTCCGGTCACCCGCACCGAGGACGAGCTGGTCGAGGCCGTGCTGTCCCCCGCGGCGCCGGGGGCGGCGTACGACGCCTTCCGAGGGACCTACGGCCACCTGGAGGACGGGCACGCCGCGGACCGGGTGCTGGAGCGGATCGGCCTCGCGTGAGCACCGGCCGGGGTGAGCCTCAGGGGCGGGGCGTGCGCACGTGCGCCGCGACCTCGGCGGCCGCCTCGTCGCCGTAGGCGTCGGCGAAGCGCTGGAGGAACGCCGACTGGTGCAGGGTGTACTCCTGCGTGCCGACCTTCTCCACGACGTACACCGCCAGCAGGCAGCCGAGCTGCGCCGCCCGCTCGAGCGAGAGGTCCCACTCGAGGGCGGCCAGGAAGCCCGCGCGGAAGGCGTCCCCGACGCCGGTCGGCTCCACCTTGGCGATCTCGGGCACCGCCGCCACGACGATCGGCTCGTGCCCGGTGCGCTCGATCCGGACGCCCTCGGCACCCAGCGTCACGACCTGGGTGCCGACCTTCGCGAGCACCTCCTCGGCGCTCCAGCCGGTCTTCTGCTGGATCAGCGCCGACTCGTACTCGTTGCTGAACAGGATCGTGGCGCCGTCGATGAGCTCCTTGATCATCTCGCCGTCGCCGAAGGCCAGCTGCTGGCTCGGGTCGGCGATGAAGGGGTAGCCGCGCTTGCGGCACTCGTCGGTGTGCCGCAGCATCCCCTCCGGGTCGTTCGGGCCGATCAGGACGTAGGTCGCACCGCCGACGCGCTCCACGACGGGGGCCAGCTCGATCTCGCGGGCCTCGCTCATCGCGCCGGCGTAGAACGAGGCGATCTGCGCCATGGTGGAGTCGTTGGTGCACACGAAGCGCGCGGTGTGCTTGGTCTGGGAGACATGCACCGAGTCGCAGTCCACGTTGTGCCGCACCAGCCACGAGCGGTAGTCCACGAAGTCCTCGCCGACCGCGCCGACCAGGACCGGGCGCAGTCCGAGGTTGCCGAGTCCGAAGGCGATGTTGGCCGCGCAGCCGCCCCGGCGCACCTCGAGGTCCTCGACCAGGAAGGACAGCGCGATCTTGTCGAGCTGGTCCACGACGAGGGAGTCGGCGAACCGACCGGGGAACGACATCAGGTGGTCGGTGGCGATCGAGCCGGTCACGAGCAGCGACACAGGAGATTCCTTCGGTGGAGGCCGGGCTCGCGGGTTAAATCCGCGACGGCGCGACACTACCGGTTGGTACCCCTCGGGATCCTCCGCGGTGGCGCCTACCGTGGCGTCCATGACCTCCCCGAGCACCCCGCGCCTGCCGTACGACGAGCCGGCGTCCACCGCCGAGATGACCAGCGACTGTCACGCCGTCGAGGCCGCCCTGCGTCTGCCCGGTCGCCGCACCGTCGCCGAGCGCACCACGCGCGCGGTCACGCGTCCCGCGCCGAGCATCAGGTTCGAGGACTACCCGCGCGAGATCGCCAAGCCCCGGATCGAGGTCAGCGAGGCCGCCGCCCGGCTGGCCCGCGCCCACGTGGCGGACTGACGGGTCGAGCGACGGCGCCCCTCCCCCACCCCGAGGACCTCTCGTGAGCAACGGCGGTCGCTGGCTGGTGCCCGTGGCCGCCTCGGTCGCCGTCGTGGCCCTGGTCGTGGGAGTGCCGCGGGCAATGGCTCCCTCGGACGACGGAGGTGGGCCGGATCGCCCCGAGGTCGAGATCGTCGGACCGCAGCGGCTGCTGACACCGTCCGGCATCGAGGCGCCGGAGCCCTCCCTCACCGGCCGCGGATCGATCCGGATCACCGGCTACCGGGCGACGGGGACGGTCCTCGCTCTGTCCTACGAGGTCGACCTCACCGACTGCGGCGGCCGGATCGCCCGCCCCCAGGTCGAGGAGACGCGGCGCAGCGTCCTGGTGACCCTGCGCCGGGCCGCGGCCGACGTCCGCGGCCAGAACTGTGGCGACGTCAGCCGCAGCGACGTCGTGAACGTCTCGCTGAGCCGTCCCCTGGCCGGGCGGCTGGTGCGCGACGTCCGCCGCGACGGCGCGCTGGTGCCGCTGCGGATGCCGTTCCAGAACGTGCAGTAGGACGCCGTACGCCCGTGGCCGGGCAGGCAGCGAGCCCCGGCTCCACAGGGGTGGGACCGGGGCTCGCGGGTCGCTGCCGGCGTCGAGGACGCCGGTAGGTCAGTGGAACGAGTCGCCGCAGGCGCAGGACCCGCCGGCGTTCGGGTTGTCGATGGTGAAGCCCTGCTTCTCGATGGTGTCCACGAAGTCGATCACGGCACCGTTGAGGTAGGGAACGCTCATCCGGTCGACGACGACGGACACGCCGTTGAAGTCGGTGACGACGTCGCCGTCGAGGTTGCGCTCGTCGAAGAACAGCTGGTAGCGCAGACCGGAGCAGCCGCCGGGCTGCACGGCGATGCGCAGCTGGAGGTCGTCACGACCCTCCTGCTCGAGGAGGCTCTTCACCTTCGAGGCAGCCGTGTCGCTGACGTTGATGCTGTCCGCGCGGGTATCGGTCTGGGTGGTGGTGTCGACCTGCTCGGTCATCGGTGTGGTCCCCAATCGCTTGGTCGTGTTGCCTTCTCAATGGTCGCACACGACCGGGTATTCCCCCATCGCCCGTGGAGCTCAGCGGCTCCAGGTGCGCGCCGTGCGCTCCGCGAGGGCGGCCAGGCTGCCCGCCGGGTCGGCGAAGCTGGCCTCCTCCCCCACCAGGTCGCGAGGTGGAGTAGGCCGACTCCACGCCCAGCGTGCGCATCTCGCGGGACCCCACGAGCACCTTGCCGGCGAGCGCGATGCACGGCTGGAGCGCCTCCCCCGCGACGGCGGCGACGCCGTACGGGACCTTGCCGGAGCGGGAGGAGAAGTCGAAGGCTCCCTCCCCGGTGATGACGAGGTCGGCCTGCTGGGCGCGGGCGCGCAGCCCGACGGCGTCGACGACCACGTCCACGCCGGGCACCCGGGAGGCGCCCAGGAGCAGCAGGGCGAAGCCGAGCCCGCCGGCGGCCCCGGCCCCCTTGCCGTTGGCGGTCCGCTTGTCCGTGGCGACGGCCAGCCGCTCCAGCAGGGCGTCGACGGCCTGCAGCCGGTCGTCGGAGATGCCCTTCTGCGGACCGAACACGTTGATCGCCCCGCGCAGCCCGAGCAGCGGGTTGTCCACGTCGCTGGCCGCGACGCAGCTCCACGCCCTCGACCCGGGCCCGGGCGGCGGCCAGGTCGACGCTCTCGAGGTCGCCGAGCCCCTCCGCGCCGCGCTCCAGGCTGTCGGCCGGCTGCGCCGTTGCGCCGAGGCCGGCGAGCAGCCCCGCCCCACCGTCGTTGGTGCCGGAGCCGCCGAGCCCGACGACGATCCGCCGGGCCCCGGCCTCGACGGCCGCGGCGAGCAGGTCGCCGACCCCGAGGGTGCTCGCCTGCTCCGGGCGACGGTCCGCCTCGGGGGTCAGGTGCAGCCCGCAGGCCTGGGCGCTCTCGACGTAGGCCGTGCTCACGCCGTCGTGCTCGACCAGGAGGACCGAGCCCGGCACCTGCTCGCCGTAGGGCCCCCGCACCGTCACCGCGAGCAGGTCGCCGCCGAGCGAGGCGTGCAGCACGTCGACGAAGCCGGGGCCGCCGTCGGCCATCGGCACCAGGTCGAGGACGTCGTCGGGCGCGCGGCGGCGCCACCCTTCGGCGATCGCCTCGGCGGCCTCGACCGCGCTCAGGGTGCCGGCGAACTTGTCAGGTGCGATCAGGACGCGCATGTCCCCATCCTGTCCCATCGACCCCGGGCTCCTAGGGTGGCGTGGTGGCTGACTACTACGTGCGCCCGATGCGGCCCGCCGACGTGGAGGCGGCCCAGCGGGTCGTCGGAGAGGCCTTCGACGAGCTGGACCGCCGCACGGCGCGGGCTCGCGACCCGGAGCCGCCCGCGCCCGACCCCGCGCGTGCCGCCGCCTGGCGGGCGCGGACCTCGCACCTGCTCGCCACCGACCCCGCCGGGTCCTTCGTGGCCGAGGACGACCAGCGCGTGCTCGGCGTTGCAGTCGGCCTGCGTCGCGACACGACCTGGGTGCTCTCGACCTACGCCGTGCGACCTGCGCTGCACGGCCGCGGCATCGGCCGGACGCTGCTCGACGCCGCCGCGAGCCACGGCAACGGGTGCCTGCGCTCCATGCTGGCGGCCACCGACGACCCGGCTGCCCTGCGACGCTACCGGCTGGCCGGCTTCGACCTGCACCCGACGATGACGCTGACCGGACACGTCCGGCGCGAGCTGCTGCCGGTCGTGGAGCGGGTGCGTGAGGGCTCGCCGGGCGACGTGGACCTGATGGACTCCGTCGACCGGCAGGTGCGCGGTTCGGCCCACGGGCCCGACCACGCACAGCTGCTCACCCGGTTCCGGCTCGTGGTCGCCGACCGACCGACCGGCTCCGGCTACGCCTATGTGGAGCCGGGTCGCGGCCTCCACCTGCTGGCCGCGACCACCCGCCGTACGGCGACCGAGCTGCTCTGGGAGTCGCTGGCGTCGTCCGCTCCGGACGCGCCGTTCGAGATCGGCCATGTCACGGGCGCGAACCAGTGGGCCCTCGACGTCGGCGTCGCCGCCCGGCTCTCGGTGGGCACCGACGGCTACCTCGCCCTGCGCGGGATGCGGCCGCCCACGCCGTACCTCCCCTCGGCGCACTTCCTCTGACTCACGCTTGTAACGCGGGGTTATGGACGGTGGAGCAGGCGTATACGCCTGCTTCCGCGTCCATAACCCCGCGTTACAAAGGGGGTGACGGGCGCTGTGACAAGATCACGGGGTGACGACGACCGACCTTCCCCTGCTCGTCCTGGGCCGCGGCACGGACCCCCGCTCCGAGCGCGGGGTCGACTGTCCCGGCTCGCTTCCCGAGGCGTCGGACCCTGACCTGGTGGCGCGGGCGGAGGCCGCCAAGGCCGCGCTGGGCGACCGGGTGTTCGTGCTCGGCCACCACTACCAGCGTGACGAGGTCATCCGGTTCGCCGACGTGACGGGTGACTCCTTCAAGCTGGCCCGTGAGGCAGCCGCCCGGCCCGAGGCGGAGTTCGTGGTCTTCTGCGGGGTCCACTTCATGGCGGAGTCGGCCGACATCCTCACCGGCCCGGACCAGCAGGTGGTGCTGCCCGACCTGGCCGCCGGCTGCTCGATGGCCGACATGGCCGCGCTCGCGCAGGTCGAGGACGCCTGGGACGCCCTGGAGGATCTCGGCATCTCCTCCTCGGTCGTCCCCGTCACCTACATGAACTCCTCGGCCGACATCAAGGCCTTCTGCGGCCGCCACAACGGCGCCGTGTGCACCTCCTCCAACGCCCAGGTCGCGCTGGAGTGGGCGTTCGACCAGGTGCCCGACGCCAAGGTGCTGTTCCTGCCCGACCAGCACCTCGGCCGCAACACCGCAGTGCTGCAGATGGGGTTCTCGCTCGAGGAGTGCGTCGTGTGGAACCCCCACAAGCCGCAGGGCGGGCTCACCGCCGAGGAGATCCGGGACGCGCGCGTGCTCCTGTGGAAGGGGCACTGCTCGGTGCACGGCCGCTTCACCGCGCAGTGCGTCGACGACGTCCGCGAGCGGGTGCCCGGCGTCAAGGTGCTGGTGCACCCCGAGTGCACCCACGAGGTGGTCACCCGCTCGGACCTGGTCGGCTCGACGGAGTTCATCATCACCACCGTCGCGAACGCACCAGCCGGCTCGAAGTGGGCGATCGGCACCGAGCTCAACCTGGTGCAGCGGCTCGCCGACGCCCACCCCGACCAGGAGATCTACTTCCTGGACAAGACCGTGTGCTACTGCTCGACGATGAACCGGATCGACCTGCCGCACCTGGTGTGGGCGCTGGAGAACCTCGTCGCCGGCACGGTCGTCAACCAGATCCAGGTGGACCCCGAGACCCGGCAGTGGGCCCAGGTCGCGCTGCAGCGGATGCTCGACCTGCCGGCGCGCGCCACCAAGGACTGACCGGCTGCCCGACGGCTACAGGCCGGGGGCGCCCCACAGCGGCATCCAGCGGGTGAGCTGCGGCTCGACCGGCAGGTCGCCCGCGACCAGGTCGCGGACCTGGATCTCCAGCAGGTTGTCGCGCTTCTGCGCGCCTGCGCCGCCGATGGTCGAGAACGGGTAGAACGTGCCCTGCTTGTAGAGGTAGACCAGCGCCAGCGACCGGCCGCTCGTGTCGCGGAAACCGACCAGCGAGCACAGCAGGTTGGGCCCGAAGCCCTGCGCCTCCAGGGAGGTGTTGATCGTGTGCAGGTCGGTGACCAGCGCCGGCAGGTCGTCGGGTGCCTGGCGGGCCAGCAGCCAGCTGAAGCCGAACGAGTCCGTGCTCAGCTCGACGTCGGGGTCGTCGTCGTGGTCGAGCAGGGCGATCACGTCGTTCTGGGTCTGGGCGAAGGCCTCCCCCTCCGCGGCGCGGTAGCAGACCGAGCCGCGGCCCGTCGGCACGAACCCGGCCGCCGTCTGCAGGGTGATGGAGGCCGAGGTCAGCGAGAACAGCGCGTCGAGGTTGGCCTGGGTCGGCTTGCTGCGCCCGGTCAGGGTCTTCCAGAGGCCCATCGGCTCAGCGCCCGAGGCCCGGGCTGAAGCCGCCGTCCATCGGCTTGCCGAGCTCGGCCGACACCTTGGCCAGCTGCTCGAGTCGCTGCTCCAGCGAGGGGTGGGTCGAGGTCAGCGTCTTCAGCGTCATGCCGCTCACCGCCGGGGCGATGAAGAAGGCGTTCATCGGTCTGCGCCGAGCGCAGGTCCTTGCTCGGGATCGAGGCGATCTCGCCGCTGATCTTGGTCAGGGCACTGGCCAGGGCGGACGGCTTCTGGGTGAGGTAGGCGCCCGCGCGGTCGGCGCACAGCTCGCGGTAGCGCGAGAGCATCCGGGTCAGGAAGAAGCTGATCGCGTAGACGACCAGGCTGATCACCAGCGCGATCAGCCAGAACGGCGGACCGTTGTTGTCGCGCGCGGTCGCCGGCCGCCGAAGATGGCGCCGTACTGCGCGCCGCGGGTCAGCATGCCGGCGGTGATGCCGGCCGACGCGGCCAGCGTCATGACGAGCACGTCGCGGTGCGCGACGTGGGAGAGCTCGTGGGCGAGCACGCCCTCCATCTCCTCGGCGGTCAGCTTGTCGAGGATGCCGGTGGTCACGCAGACCGCGGAGCGCTCCGGTGAGCGGCCGGTGGCGAAGGCGTTCGGCAGGTCGGTGTAGGCGATCGCGACCCGCGGCTTGGGCATGTCGGCCAGCGCGCAGAGCCGGTCGATGACGCCGTGCAGCTCCGGGGCCTCCTCGGGGGTGACCTCGCGGGCGCCCATCGCCTTGAGGGCGATCTTGTCGGAGTTGTACCACTGGAACCAGGCGATGCCGATGCCCGCGAGGCCGATGATCACGGCCAGGCCGGAGCCGCCGTACGACCCGCCGACGTACATCATCACGACGACGAACGACACGAACAGCGCGCCGAGCAGGAACATCACGAGCGTCATCCGGACGGTCAGCCCGGCGTCGCCGATGAAGCGTGTCTTGGCCATCAGCCCGGGATCAGCCCGTCGTCGTTGAGCAGCTCCCGCACCTCCTCCAGCGTGGCGTCGCTCGGCGGCAGGATCAGGTCGGAGTCCTCGAGCGACTCGTCGGCCAGCGGCGCGCCGGCGGCGCGTACGGCGTCCAGCAGCGCCGCGAGGCTCTGCGTGAACGTCGTGGTGTCCCCGGCCTCGACCGCCTTCTCGACGGCGGCGTCGAGGTCGTTGAGACCCGACACCTCGGCCTCGGACAGCTCGCGCTGACCCTCCCCGAGGATCCGGACGATCATGCCGAGCCCTCTTCCTTCTGCGTCTCCTGCACCGGCGCGGCCGACGGCGCACCGTCGCCCGCCTCGAGCGCCTGCGGCGGCTGGGTCGCCGAGGAGCCGGCCTTGAGCGCCGCGAGCTCGGACTCCACGTCGGACTGCGAGGACATCGACTCCAGCTCGCGCGAGATGTCGTCGCCGCCGGTTGAGCGAGCTGGCGTCGTCGAGCGCGCCGGAGGCGATCAGCTCGTCGATGGCACCGGCCCGGGCCTGCATCTGCGCGGTCTTGTCCTCGGCGCGCTGCACGGCCATGCCGACGTCGCCCATCTCCTCGGAGATGCCGGAGAACGCCTCGTTGATGCGGGTCTGCGCCTCGGCGGCGGTGTACTTGGCCTTGATCGTCTCCTTCTGCGTGCGGAAGGACTCGACCTTGGCCTGCAGCCGCTGGGAGGCGAGCGTGAGCTTCTCCTCCTCGCCCTGCAGCTGGGCGCGCTGGGCCTCGAGGTCCTGCATCTGGACGGTCGAGCGCGGACTTGCGCGTCAGCGCCTCCCGGGCGAGGTCCTCGCGGCCGAGTCGAGAGCGCCTTCTGCGCCTGCTGGGTGAGCTTGTCGGACTGCTGGTTGAGCTGTCCGACCTGCAGCTCGACCCGCTTGCGGCTGGTGGCGACGTCGGCCACCCCGCGGCGTACCTTCGGGAGCAGCTCGAGCTGCCGCTTGTAGCTGTAGTCCAGCGTCTCGCGCGGGTCCTCGGCGCGGTCGAGCGCCTTGTTGGCCTTGGCCCGGAAGATCAGGCTGACGCGCTTCATGAGGCTCATGGAGTGCGGGCCCCCTTTTCTGTCTCGAAGGTGCACCTGGTGCCAGTGCGTCGGGTGGACTTCCACCCTACGGGGCAACGGTCCGGCCGGAGTAGGAGGTTCCCGACGCCCGTGGTCCCGACTAGGCGTGGGCGCCGTGTTCCGTCGCAGCAAGACCGACAGCCAGCCTCACCGACGCGCCCGCTCAAGCCCGGCGGCAAGGGCCGACCCACCCCGTCGCGCCGCGAGGCGGAGGCCGCCGCCAAGGCCCGCGCCAAGGTGCCGCAGGACAAGAAGGCCGCCAGCCCGGGCGAACCGCAAGGCTCGCGCCTACGCGCCGGCCCCAGCGGCCGGGCCGAGAGCAGCGCCGAGATCCGCGCGAAGATGCAAGGCCGGCGACGAGCGCTACCTGCCGGCCCGCGACAAGGGACCGGTGCGGCGCTTCGTCCGCGACTGGGTCGACGCCCGGCTGTGCATGGCCGAGCTGCTCCTCCCCGCTGCTGATCGTGATCATGCTGACCCAGGCGGTTCGCGCCGTCGCTGAGCAACGGGCTGTGGAGCGCGACGATCCTGCTGGTCGCCCTGGACACCGTCCTGGTCGTGATCCGGGTGCGTCGCGAGCGTCCGCAAGCGCTTCCCCGACGAGTCGCACCAAGGGCGCTGCCGGCTACGCGCGTGCTGCGCTCCCTGCAGCTGCGCTTCATCCGGCTGCCCAAGGCGCAGGTCAAGATCGGCGCCAAGCTCCCCGAGCGCTACTGACCGCCGTCCGCGTGGGCGGACTTCAGGTCGGCCGCTAGGTTCGTGGTCATGGAGATTCGCAACCTCGGCAAGAGCGGTCTGAAGATCTCGGCGATCGCCTACGGCAACTGGCTCACGCACGGCTCGCAGGTGGAGGAGGACGCGGCACTCGCCTGCGTCCGGCAGGCCCTCGACGAGGGCATCACCACCTTCGACACCGCGGACGTCTACGCCAACACCAAGGCCGAGACGGTGCTCGGCAAGGCGCTGAAGGGCGAGCGCCGCGAGGGCCTGGAGATCTTCACGAAGGTCTACTGGCCGACCGGCCCCGGCAAGCACAACGACCACGGCCTGTCGCGCAAGCACATCATGGAGTCGATCAACGGCTCGCTGGAGCGGCTCGGCACCGACTACGTCGACCTCTACCAGGCGCACCGCTACGACTACGAGACCCCGCTCGAGGAGACGATGGAGGCCTTCGCCGACGTCGTGCACTCCGGCAAGGCGCACTACATCGGCGTCTCGGAGTGGCGCGCGGAGGAGATCCGGGCCGCCCACGCGCTGGCCCGCGAGCTCCGGCATCCCGCTGGTCTCGAACCAGCCGCAGTACAACATGCTCTGGCGCGTCATCGAGCCCGAGGTGGTGCCCACCTGCGAGGAGCTCGGCATCGGCCAGATCGTCTGGTCCCCGATCGCCCAGGGCGCGCTGACCGGCAAGTACAAGCCGGGCCAGGAGCACCCCGCCGGCTCGCGCGCCACCGACACCAAGGGCGGCGCGCGACATGATCTCGCGCTGGATGAACGACGACGTGCTCGAGCGCGTCCAGCGGCTCCAGCCGGTCGCCGACGAGGCCGGGCTCTCGCTGGCGCAGCTCGCCGTCGCCTGGATCCTGCAGAACGACAACGTCTCCGCGGCGATCATCGGCGCCTCCCGCCCCGAGCAGGTCACCGAGAACGTCAAGGCCGCCGGGGTGAAGCTCGACGCCGACGCGCTCAAGACGATCGACGAGGTCCTCGGCGACGCCGTCGAGAGCGACCCCGACAAGACGCGCTCGCCGAAGCAGCGCGACTTCTAGCCGCGCCGCTGCTCCCCTGACCGTTTACCAGGGGATGCAGCGAATCTGTCGCTGCCCACGGTGAACTTCCCGTGGGCAGCGACAGTTCTCCATGGGCAGAGCGACGACCGGCGCCGCGCACGAGCGCCCGCGAGTACGACGGCGACCGGCGCCGCGCACGAGCGCCCGCGAGCACGACGGCGACCGCCGCCGCGCACGAGCACCCGCGAGTACGACGCCGCTCAGCCCTGGGCGTGCAGGCTCATCGGCCCGTACACCTCGCGGTCACCCTCGAACAGGCGTGACCTGGTCGACGCCGTCCTCGAGCAGGTCGCGCCAGATCTCGCCCACCCAGGACTCGGCGTCGCTCTGCGACGGGAAGCCGGTCGCGGCGGATGCCTCGGAGGTCGTGACCTCGGTGCCCGCGGAGTCCTCGAACCGCCAGCGCCAGGTGTTGCGCTGGGCGGAGTCGCCGCTGCCGAAGGACGAGGAGGGCTCGAGGGAGTGCGTCATGCCGTGAGACTAGCCACCTTGCTTTGACCGTGCCCGGCGCCCGTGGGACCGTGGCGTACCTGCCACACCCGGGAAAGCCGGTTCGACTCCGGCGCTGACCCGCAACCGTGGACCGGTCGCACGCCCGAGGGCGCCGCGTCCGGTGAGCCGGAGAACCGAGGCGGCAGGCGGCTCCACACCATCCGTCGAGGTCTACGGGACGGGAGCCGGGTCCCCTGCGAGTGGTCCGGCGTCGTCTGTGCACCTCCGCAACGAAAGGGCCTCCCGTGCCCCGCACCACCCGCGCGCTCGTCCCGCTCCTCCTCGCCCTGCTGTACGTCGTCTCGTCGGCCGGCTCGGCCAGCGCCGCCGACGGCTACAAGTACTGGAACTACTTCCACGTCGAGGACGGCGCCTACGCCTTCGCCACCACCGGCCCGGCCGACTTCGTCCCCGAGGACGGCACCGTCGAGGCCTACCGCTACGGCCTGTCCACGGCGGCCGACGGCCTGCAGCCCCGCACCGAGGCGACGACCTACACCGTCGACGACCTCTGCGCGGGCCAGGAGGCCAAGGCCGGCGAGAAGCGGGTCGGGGTGCTGATCGACTACGGCACCGCGGCCGACGCCGACGGCCCGACCCCCGAGGAGCCGCGCGGCACCTGTGTCGTGGTCGCCGAGGACGCCAACGGCCAGCAGGTGCTGGACGCGGCCGCCGAGGTGCGCGCCGAGGGCGGGCTGGTGTGCGGCGTCGACGGCTACCCGGCCAAGGGCTGCTCGGTCACCGTCAAGGACCCGCCGGCTGCCGCCGACGAGGCGACCGTCGACTTCGCGCTGCCGGAGCAGGAGGCCGACGAGGCCGCCGCGAGCGACACGGACAGCGACCAGGCAAGCGAGGACAGCGACGAGGGCGCTCCGTGGACCCTGATCGGCGTGGGCGTCGCCGTCGTCGTCATCGGCGGGGCGGCCTTCGCCCTGTCCCGCCGCGGCAAGACCGCCTGACGGCGTACGCCTCCATGCGACCGCAGCACCTCGTCACCTTCCCCCGGACCTTGCATCCGGGGGCCTGGTGGCTGTGGGCGGTGGCGCTGGCCGCGGCGGCGAGCCGCACGCAGAACCCCGTGCCCCTCGCGCTGCTGCTGGTCGTCACCGGCTTCGTGGTGATGGCGCGGCGGAGCAACGCGCCCTGGTCGCGCTCCTACGTCGCGTTCCTCAAGCTGTCGCTGGTCATCATCGCCGTGCGGATCCTCTTCCAGGCGCTGCTGTCGACGGGCGCGCAGGGGCCGACGGTGCTCATCGACCTGCCGTCGCTGCCGATGCCCGCGGGCAGCGGGCTCAAGCTGGGCGGGGTGGTCAGTCTCGAGGCGGTGCTGCGGGCCTTCTACGAGGGGCTGCAGCTGGCCACCATCCTGTGCTGCGTGGGCGCCGCCAACGCCCTGGGCAGCGCGCGGCGGCTGCTGCGCTACGTGCCGGGCGCGCTCTACGAGATCGGCGTGGCCTGCGTGATCGCGTTGACGTTCGCGCCGCAGCTGGTCGTCGACGCCGGACGCGTCCGCGAGGCGCACCGGCTGCGCGGCCAGCGGACCTCCGGCCTGGGCGCGCTGCGCCGGCTGGCGATGCCGGTCCTGGAGGGTGCCCTGGAGCGCTCGGTCGACCTGGCCGCGGCGATGGACTCCCGCGGCTACGGGCGTACGACGGACGAGAGCCGGGTCTCGCGTCGGACGACCGGGCTGCTCGTGCTGGTCGGACTGCTGGGCGTGTGCGTCGGGATCTACGGGCTGCTCGACGGCACCGCCTCGGTCCTGCTCGGCGTGCCCATGCTGTTCGCCGGCATGCTGGTCGCGGCGGTCGGCCTGCACGTGGGCGGACGTCGTACGGGGCGCTCGCGCTACCGGCCCGACCCGTGGGCGCTGCCGGAGTGGCTGGTCACCGGATCCGGCGCCCTCGCCGCAGCGGCTGTCTTCGTCGACGTACAGCTCGCGCCCGAGAGCTACTTCCTCGCCAGCGCGACCGCCGTACCTCCCGTCCCGCTGCTGGGATGCGTCGGCATCCTGCTCGCACTCGCGCCCGCGATCCTGGCACCGCCGCAGCCCGCGACGTCCGCGCCGTCGACCCGAGCGCGCGATACGGCCGCACCCGTGGAGGTCGCCGCGTGATCCGGCTCGAGCAGGTCGGCGTCACGTTCGCCGACACCAACGTCCCGGTCCTCTCCGGCGTCGACCTCGTCGTCCCCGAGGGCGAGCTGGTGCTGGTCGTGGGGCGCACCGGCTCCGGCAAGAGCACGCTGCTGCGCACGCTGAACGGCCTGGTCCCGCACTTCTCCGGCGGCACGCTGCACGGCCGCGTCCTCGTCGACGGCCGGGACACGCGCACCCACCGGCCCCGCGACCTGGCCGACGTCGTGGGCTACGTCGGCCAGGACCCGTTGGCCGGCTTCGTGACCGACACCGTCGAGGACGAGCTGGCCTACGGCATGGAGTCGCTGGGGCTCGCCCCCGACCTGATGCGCAAGCGTGTCGAGGAGACCCTGGACCTGCTCGGTCTGGCCGAGGTCCGGCAGCGTCCGGTCGCCGCCCTGTCCGGCGGGCAGCAGCAACGGGTCGCGATCGGCTCCGTGCTGACCACGCACCCACGCGTGCTGGTCCTCGACGAGCCCACCTCCGCGCTCGACCCGTTGGCCGCCGAGGAGGTGCTCGCCACCCTGCAGCGGCTCGTGCACGACCTCGGCCTGACCGTGGTGCTGGCCGAGCACCGGCTCGAGCGGGTCGCGCAGTACGCCGACCGCGTCGTGCTCGTGCCCGGCGGCGGAGAGCCTGTCGTGTCGGGCACCCCGGAGGAGGTGCTGCGCGACTCCCCCGTCGCCCCGCCCGTCGTCGAGCTCGGCCGCGTCGCCGGCTGGCAACCCCTCCCC
This sequence comes from uncultured Actinomycetota bacterium, assembly GCA_963845655.1. Taxonomy (GTDB): domain Bacteria; phylum Actinomycetota; class Actinomycetes; order Propionibacteriales; family Nocardioidaceae; genus Nocardioides_B. The sequence goes on from CAWJTB010000001.1 coordinate 28,872, forward strand.
CTGTCGGTCCGCGACGCCCGGCGGCGCGCGGCCCCCCTGCGCGACCGGCTCGCGGACCTCGCTGCGCCGGTGCGCTGGAGCGCTCCGGTGGGCGAGCCCGTCGCGGTGGCCCACGACCTGGTCGTCAGCTACGGCCGGCAGCACGCCGTCGCCGGGGTCAGCACGTCACTGGGCGGCGGCGAGGTGGTGGCGTTGATGGGCCGCAACGGCGCCGGCAAGTCCACGCTGCTGAAGGCGCTCGTCGGGATGAGGCGCCCGACGTCCGGCACCGTGCGGGTCGAGGGCCTGGACCCGGCCGACCTGAAGCCGGTCGCGCTGCTGCGTCACGTCGGTCTGGTGCCGCAGGTGCCGGCCGACCTGCTCTACGCCGCGTCCGTCGGCCGGGAGTGCGCGCAGGCCGACCGCGACGCCCGGGTGCCCGGCGGGACCACCCTGGAGATCTTCCGCCGGCTCGCGGGCGGCGTGCCGCTCGAGCAGCACCCGCGCGACCTGTCCGAGGGCCAGCGGCTGACGCTGGCGCTGGCGATCGTGCTCGCCGCGCGACCCTCGCTGCTGCTGCTCGACGAGCCGACCCGCGGCCTCGACTACACCGCCAAGCACCGCCTGGTGGAGATCCTGCGCGACCTGGCCTCCCAGGGCCACGCCGTGCTGCTCGCCACCCACGACGTCGAGCTGGTCGCCGAGGTGGCGACCCGCGTGCTGGTGATCTCGGACGGTGAGCTGGTCGCGGACGGGCCGACGGCGTCCGTCGTGGTCTCCTCGCCGGCGTTCGCCCCCCAGGTCGCCAAGGTGCTCGCGCCGCAGGCCTGGCTGACCCCGACCGAGGTCGCCGTCGCGCTGGCGTCCACCGAGCAGGTGTCGCGGTGAGCGTGGGACCCGCGCCGGCCGTCGTACCTCTGCGCCTGCGGTCGGGGCTCGCCCTCGCCGCGTCGTTCGCGGTCGGCGTGGTCGCCTTCGGGTGGCCGTTCCTCGTGGAGCCCGGGGCCGCCCTCGACCTCTCGCACTCCGGCGACGCGCCCCTGATCTTCGTCGTCCTGCTGCCCCTGCTGGCCGCGGTCGTGCTGGCCGAGCTGACGTCGGGTGGCATCGACGCCAAGGCGGTCGCGATGCTCGGCATGCTGGCCGCCGTCGGCGGGGCGCTCCGAGCGCTCGGGCCGGGCACGGCCGGGCTGGAGCCGAGCTTCGCGGTGATCATCCTCGGCGGGCGGGTGTTCGGCCGCGGCTTCGGCTTCGTGCTCGGCGCCATCACGCTGTTCGTCGGCGCGCTGCTGACCGGCGGCGTCGGACCGTGGCTGCCCTTCCAGATGATCGCGGCCGGCTGGGTCGGCTTCTTCGCGGGCTGCCTGCCGCGGTCGCGGGGTCGCAGCGAGGTGGCCACGCTGGCGGTCTACTCGCTGGTCGTCGGGCTCGGCTACGGGCTCGTGATGAACCTGTGGTTCTGGCCGTTCGCCTCCTACGGCCCCGAGGTCACCTTCGTCGCCGGGGACGCCTTCGGCGCCAACCTGCACCGCTACCTCGTCTTCTACCTCACCACCTCCCTGCCCTGGGACCTCGGCCGCGCGGTCCTGTCGGCGCTCGTCGTCCTGCTGGCCGGTACGGCGCTGCTGCGCGCCCTGCGCCGGGCGTCGCGCCGGGCGGCGTTCGACGCGGCGCCGGAGTTCCGGCCGTGAACCTCACGCTCCTCGGCACGGGATCGGCCGACGGGTGGCCCAACCCGCACTGCACCTGCGCCTCGTGCACGGAGGCACGGCGCGACGGCCGGCTGCGCAGCCAGACCTCCGCGCTGCTCGACGGCACCCTGCTCCTGGACTGCGGGCCCGAGACGCCGCACGCCGCCCAGCGCGCCGGCCTCGACCTGACAGAGCTGCGGCACGTGCTCATCACGCACGCGCACCCCGACCACTGCGCACCGGCGTTCCTGCTGTTCCGCTCGTGGGTCGAGGCCGACCGGCCGCTCGACGTGCTCGGCCCGCCCGAGGTCGTCGAGCAGGCTGCCCCGTGGGTGGCGCCCGACTCCCCCGTGCGGTTCGTCGCCGTCGCCCCCGGTGAGCGCCACACCCTCGCGTCGTACGACGTCCGGGTGCTCGCCGCACGCCACGGCGCGGACGGCACGGCCGTGCTGTTCGACGTGACCGCGCCCGGTGGCCGGGTGCTCTACGCCACCGACACCGGACCGTTGCCCGACGAGACCGTCGAGGCGCTGCGCGGCGCCGACCTCGACGTGGTGCTGCTGGAGGAGACGTTCGGGACGCTCACGAGCCACGGCACCGACCACCTCGACCTGGAGACCTTCCCCGAGCAGCTGCGGCGGCTCCGCGAGGTCGGCGCGGTCACCGATCGCACCGACGTGGTCGCGGTGCACCTCTCGCACCACAACCCGCCGGACCTGGCGCGCCGCCTGGCCGCGTGGGGTGCCCGGGTCGTCGACGACGGCACCACGCTCGGGGTCCGGCCGGTCCCGCCTGCGCGGGGTCGCACCCTGGTGCTGGGGGGCGCCCGCTCCGGCAAGTCGGGCGCCGCCGAGGCGATGCTGGCCCCCGAGGAGTCCGTGACCTACGTCGCGACGGCCTACCCGGCCGACCACGACGACGAGTGGTCCGCACGCGTGCGCGCGCATCGGGACCGCCGGCCCCCGCACTGGACGACGGTCGAGACCCTCGACGTCGAGGCCCTGCTGACCTCGGACGGCGGGCCGCTGCTGGTGGACTGCCTGACCCTGTGGCTGACCCGGGTGATGGACCGGCACGACGCGTGGGACGACGGCGCCTGGGAGCGCACCGGACGGCAGGGCGTGCAGGCCGACGTCGACGCGCTGATCGCCGCCTGGCGCACGACCGGCCGGCGCGTGGTCGCAGTGAGCAACGAGGTCGGCCAGGGCGTCGTGCCCGACAGCGCGGCCGGTCGCCGCTTCCGCGACGAGATGGGCCGGCTCAACGCACGCCTCGCCGCCGTCACCGAGGACGTGCTGTGGTGCACGGCCGGCCGGGTCACCCCGCTGTGAACGCCGTCCGGCTCGCGGTCGGCACGCTCACGATCCTCCCGGTGCCCGCCCCCACCGACCTCGACCGGCGCACCGGCGGGGTGGCCATGACCCTCGCCCCGGTCGTCGGCCTGGTCCTCGGCGCACTCGCGGTCCTGCCCGTGCTGCTGCCGCTGTCCGGCCTGCTGCAGGGCGTCCTGGTCGTGGCGGCCCTCGCGCTGCTCACCCGCGGGCTGCACCTCGACGGTCTCGCCGACACCGCGGACGGGCTCGGCTCGGGGCGTCCGGCCGAGGGCGCCCTGGCGGTCATGCGCAAGAGCGACGTCGGGCCGTTCGGCGTCTCGACCCTGGTGCTGGTGCTGCTCGTGCAGGTGGCGGCGCTCGCCTCGGTGCTGCCACGCCCGGGCGGAGCGCTCGCGGTGGTCGCGGTGGTCGCCGTGAGCCGGCTCGCGCTCCCGCTCGCCTGCCTGCGCGGCGTGCCGGCGGCGCGACAGGACGGCCTGGGGCGGCTCGTCGCGGGGTCGGTCGGTCCGCTCGGAGCGGGCGTGGCGGTCGCGGTCGCGGCAATCACCGTCGCCCTCGCGGTGCTCGCCGGCGCGCCGCCCCAGACCGCCGTCGCGGCGGTCGTCGCGCTGGCGTGCGGCGCGGCCCTGGTCGCGCACTGCGTGCGACGCCTCGGCGGCGTCACCGGCGACGTGCTCGGCGCGGCCGTGGAGACGGTGCTAACCGGCGGACTGCTGCTGCTCGCCTTCGGCTGACCCGGGCTACTCCCGGACGCCGGCCTCCACGAACGGCGGGCGGGTCACGGTGAACACCTCGCGCCGGCCCCGCACGTCGACCGACACCTCGGCGCCGTCGGTGACCTGGGTCGCGATCAGCGCGAGACCGACGCCCTGACGCCGCGTCGGCGAGAACGTGCCGGAGGTGATCTCCCCGACGGGCACGTCGGCGGCGAGCAGCACGCGCATGTGCGGGCGCGGGATGCCGCGGCCGGTGGCCACCAGGCCGCGCAGCGTCCGCGCCGGGCCCGCCTCCTTCTCCGCGGCGAGCACGTCCTTGCCCCAGAACGTGTCCTTCCGCCAGCCGACGGCCCAGCCGAGCCGCGCCTGGACCGGCGTCACGTCGAGGCTGATGTCCTGCCCGTGCAGGGGATAGCCCATCTCGGTGCGCAAGGTGTCGCGCGCCCCGAGGCCGCACGGCACGATCCCGTGCGGCTCGCCGGCCGCGAGCAGCGCGTCCCACAGGGCCGGCGCCGCAGCAGCCGGGCAGACCAGCTCGTAGCCGCGCTCCCCCGTGTAGCCCGTGCGGCACACCACGACCGTGGACCCGTCGTGCTCGGCCTCCACGAAGGACATGTAGTCGTGCCCGGTCGGCAGGCCGACCGCGAGCAGCACGTCGTCGCAGCGAGGCCCCTGCACCGCGAGCACGGCGTGGTCGCGGTGCTCGTCGACGACCTCGACACCCTCGGGTGCGCCGGCCACGAGACGGCGTACGACCTCGGCGGTGTTGGCGGCGTTGGGGATCAGGAAGACGTGGTCCTCGCCGTACAGGTAGGCGATCAGGTCGTCGACGACGCCGCCGGACGCGTCGTCGCAGCACAGCGTGTACTGCGCCTGACCGGGGCCGATCCGGCCGAGGTCGTTGGACAGCGTGGCGTTGACGTACGCCGCCGCGCCGGGCCCGCGCACGACCGCCTTGCCGAGATGGCTGACGTCGAAGACGCCGACGGCCTCGCGCACCGCGGTGTGCTCCTTGACGACCCCCTGGCCGGCGTACTCCAGCGGCATCGACCAGCCGCCGAACTCCGCGAGCTTCGCGCCCAGGGCGACATGCCGGTCGTGGACAGGGGACTGCGAGAGGGCGGGCTGGGTCACGGCGCCGAACCTACCGCAGCGGTCCGCCGCCCGGCCGACGGCTAGAGTCCGCACGGTGAGCCCCTCTCGGACCCCCACGCGTCGACCCGCCGGCCCCGCCTACACGCTGAGCAAGGGCGCAGCCGAGAAGAGCAAGGCGGATGTGGTCGCCATCGGGGTGCTGCGCACGCCTCGCGGGCTCCGCGCCGCCCCGGGCGGTGAGGGCGTGGCGTCGGCCTACGGCCGCAAGTTCGCCCCGCTGCTCTCGACGCTCGGGTTCACCGCCCGCGCCGGCGAGGTCGCCAAGGTGCCGACCGGGGGGACCATCAAGTCGCCGCTGCTCATCCTGGTCGGGCTCGGCGAGCTCCCGGAGTCCGGCCTCGACCCCTCCGCCGTACGCCGGGCCGCCGGTGCGGCCACCCGGGCCGTGGCCAACGCCGCGTCCTTCGCCCTGGCGCTGCCGGCCACCGACGAGCACCTGGTGCGCGCCGTCGTGGAGGGCAGCCGGCTGGGCGCCTACGCGTTCACCACCTACAAGTCCGGCGACAGCCCCTCGGGGGTGGGCGAGGTCGTCGTGCTCACCGACGTGGCCCGCACCAAGGGCGCCCAGCGCGCGCTCGCCACCGGCGACGCCGTCGCGGTCGCCACCTCGCTGGTCCGCGACTGGGTCAACACGCCCGCCGGCGACCTGACGCCCGAGCTCTTCGCGGATGCGGTCGTCGCCGAGCAGAAGGCGCGCAAGGCGAGCAGGGTCTCGGTCCGCGTCGTCGACGACACCGAGCTCGCCGCGCGTGGGTTCGGCGGCATCGTCGGCGTGGGACAGGGCTCAGCCAACCCGCCGCGCCTGGTGGAGCTGACCTACCGCCCGCGCGGAGCGAGCACGCACCTCGCGCTGGTGGGCAAGGGGATCACCTACGACTCCGGTGGCCTGAGCATCAAGTCCAGCGCCGGCATGCAGACGATGAAGTGCGACATGGCGGGCGCGGCTGTCGTCGCCGCCGCCGTCCTCGCGATCGCCGAGCTCGAGCTGCCCGTCCGCGTCACCGCCCTGGTGCCGATGGCCGAGAACATGGTCTCGGGCACCGCGACCCGTCCCGGCGACGTGCTGACGATGTACGGCGGCACGACGGTCGAGGTGCTCAACACCGACGCCGAGGGGCGCCTCGTCCTGGCCGACGCGCTGACCCTGGCGGGCGAGTCGGAGCCCGACCTGATGGTCGACGTCGCGACCCTGACCGGGGCCTGCGAGACCGCGCTCGGCGACCGGGTCGCGGGCATCCTCGGCAACGACGACGCGCTCGTCGCCCGGACGATCGCCGCGGGCGCACGCGCGGGCGAGGTGCTGTGGCCGTTGCCGATCACCGAGGAGATGACGCACAAGGTGCGCACCTACAGCAAGGTGGCCGACCTGATGCAGCACAACGTCGACGTGTTCGGCGGAGCGCTCTACGCCGCGGCGTTCCTGCAGGAGTTCGTCGGCGAGCGGCCGTGGGTGCACCTCGACATCGCCGGCCCGGCGTTCAACACCCGCGGACCGTTCGGCCACGTGCCCAGCGGCGGCACCGGCTTCGCGCTGGCCACCCTGGTCGAGCTCGCGGCCGACCTCGCCGCCGCTGAGTAGCCCCCCACCCACCCGTTGAGTGGCCTGTCCCCGTCGAGTGGTCGCTGTGCCCCGTCGAGTGGTCAGTCGTGCCCCGTCGAGTGGTCGGTTGTGCACGCCGTACGCGAAGAAGTGACCACTCAACGGAGCACGAGCGCCTACTCAAGGACGGAGCACGAGCGCCTACTCGGCGGGGCACGAGCGCCTACTCAACGGAGCACGAGCGCCGGTCCAGCTCAGCCGAGCCCGGACTGCTTCTGGCGGCGGTTGTACTCGCGCATCCGCTCGGGGTAGCCCACCACCGCCGCGTCGTACGACGGCACGCCGTTGTCGTTGGCGAAACGATGCGCCCAGTCCACCGACGGCACCCGCCGACGGGTCCATTCGCCGTCGTGCGCGACGAGGATGATCGTCACGTCGCTGACCGCGGTGCGCGGCTCGACGAAACCCTCGACGCCGCGCCGGGTGGTGGCGAACTCGTGGAGGTGGCGCTCGTCGGCGGCGTCGGAGGCCCGCACCGTCGTCGCGGCACCCGTGCGCCCCGGACGTCGCATCCTCGTGCGGCGCGGAGCCCGCAGCCGATCCAGCCAACCCATGGCCACCAGTGTGCCCGTCGGGACTGAGGTTTCGCTGAAACTCACAGACACGCCGACGCATCGCGCGGCGTGGTCAGGGGCACGAGCGTGCATGCGAACCGTCGCGGACCCGGTGTGGACACCTCGTGGTTTGGTGCAAGGATGACCTCCGGTGAGCCTGGGGCGATCCCCCAGACATCCGCCGACCCACACCACCCGGGCCGGCGCGGAAGGTCGAGAAGAGGGCTTGTGGCGGACGATTTCGACGTAGTGATCCTGGGCGCGGGCAGCGGCGGCTACGCCTGCGCCCTGCGCGCGGCACAGCTCGGGCTGCGCGTCGTCCTCGTCGAGAAGGGCAAGCTGGGCGGCACCTGCCTGCACGTCGGCTGCATCCCCACCAAGGCGCTGCTGCACGCGGCCGAGGTCGCCGACTCCGCCCGGGACTCCGAGCAGTTCGGCGTCAGCGCCACGTTCGAGGGCATCGACATGGGCGGGGTCAACAAGTACAAGGACGGGGTGGTCAGCCGCCTCTTCTCCGGCCTCACCGGGCTCATCAAGAGCCGCGGCATCACCGTCGTCGAGGGAGAGGGCCGCCTGGTCGGACCGCGCACCGTCGAGGTCGACGGCGAGTCCTACGTCGGCCGCCACGTCGTCCTCGCGTCCGGATCCTTCCCCAAGTCCCTGCCGGGCCTCGAGGTCGACGGTCACCACGTCCTGACCTCGGAGCACGCCCTGCGACTCGACCACGTGCCGGCCTCCGCGATCGTGCTCGGCGGCGGTGTCATCGGCTGCGAGTTCGCCAGCGTCTGGCGGTCGTTCGGCGCCGAGGTCACGATCCTGGAGGCACTCCCCCGGCTGGTCGCGGCCGAGGACGAGGCGGTCTCCGCGGCATTGCAGCGCGCCTTCCGCAAGCGCGGCATCACCGCGCGCACGTCCACTCCCTTCCAGTCCGTGGAGTCCACCGACACCGGCGTCCGGGTCACCGTCGAGGGCGGCGACGTCCTCGAGGCCGAGGTGCTGCTCGTGGCTGTGGGACGGGGGCCCACGACCTCCGGCCTCGGCTACGAGGAGCAGGGGGTCGCCACGGACCGTGGGTTCGTGCTGACCGACGACCGGCTGCGGACCGGCGTCGAGGGCGTCTTCGCAGTCGGCGACATCGTGCCGGGCCTGCAGCTCGCCCACCGCGGCTTCGCGCAGGGCATCTTCGTCGCCGAGGAGATCGCCGGCCTCTCCCCCGCCGCGATCGACGAGCTCGCCATCCCCCGCGTCACCTACTGCGACCCCGAGGTGGCCTCCGTCGGTCTCACCGAGGCAGCCGCTCGCTCGACGTACGGCGAGGACGAGGTCGAGGCGCTGACCTACGACCTCGGCGGCAACGGCAAGAGCCAGATCCTCAAGACGCAGGGGTTCGTCAAGCTGGTCCGTCGCGTCGACGGCCCGATCGTCGGCGTGCACATCGTGGGCGCCCGCGCCGGCGAGATGATCGGCGAGGCCCAGCTCATCTACGGCTGGCAGGCCCACCCCGAGGACGTGGCCCCCCTCGTCCACGCACACCCCACCCAGAACGAGGCCCTCGGCGAGGCGCACCTCGCGCTGGCCGGCAAGCCCTTGCACGCGCACTCATAGGATCGACCCCGCAGCACCCGCACGACCACCCAGCAGGACGACCCAGCAGGACGACAAGCGAAGGAACCCCATGGCGACCCCAGTCACCCTCCCCGCTCTCGGCGAGTCCGTCACCGAAGGCACCGTCACCCGCTGGCTCAAGCAGGTCGGCGACGACGTCGCCGTCGACGAGCCGTTGCTGGAGGTCTCGACCGACAAGGTCGACACCGAGATCCCCTCCCCGGTCGCCGGCAAGCTGCTGGAGATCAAGGCCGAGGAGGACGAGACCGTCGAGGTCGGCGCCGAGCTGTGCACGATCGGTGACGAGGGCGAGTCCGGCGGTTCGGACTCCTCCGACGACGATGCCGCCGAGGAGTCCGGCTCCGACGACGGGGCCGACAGCGAGGGGGCCGACAGCGAGGGGGCCGACAGCGAGGGCGTCGACGACGAGGCCCAGGACGAGCAGTCCGCCCAGGAGGCACCTGCCGCCGGGGACGACGACGGGGGCGACGACGGCTCCGCGCGCAAGACCGAGCCGGAGGGCGACGTACCCGAGGCCACGACCGAGGAGGCGCCCCCCGCGCAGGAGACTGCCGGCGGATCGGCCGAGACCAAGCCCGAGGCGGAGTCCGAGGCCAAGAGCGCGGGCGGCGGCGGCTCCGGCACCCCGGTGACCCTGCCTGCGCTGGGCGAGTCGGTCACCGAGGGCACGGTGACCCGCTGGCTCAAGCAGGTCGGCGACGAGGTGGCGGTCGACGAGCCGTTGCTGGAGGTCTCGACCGACAAGGTCGACACCGAGATCCCCTCGCCGGTCGCGGGCACGCTGCTGGAGATCAAGGTCGAGGAGGACGAGACCGTCGAGGTCGGTGCCGAGCTGGCGATCGTCGGCTCCGGCGACGCCGGCGGCTCCGACGAGAGCGAGCCGGAGCCGGAGCCCGAGCCGGAGCCCGAGCCGGAGCCGGAGCCCGAGCCCGAGGCGAAGAAGGAGCCCGAGCCGGAGCCCGAGGCGAAGCAGGAGCCCGCCAAGGAGCCGGAGAAGAAGAAGGAGACCGACCAGGCGAAGCCGGCCGAGAAGTCGGCTCCCGAGCCGACCAAGGAGCAGCCCGCCGCCGGCGACGACTCGTCCGGCGGGTCGAGCGAGGCCGGTCCCTACGTCACGCCACTGGTGCGCAAGATGGCAGCGGAGCACGGCGTGGACCTCAAGGACGTCACCGGCAGCGGTGTCGGTGGCCGGATCCGCAAGCAGGACGTGCTCGAGGCTGCCGAGAAGGTCAAGGCGGCTGCCGCACCCCAGGAGGAGGCCGCTCCGGCCGCCGCCTCGGGTGGCGCAGGTGGCGGGTCGAAGCCCGCGGCCTCGCAGCCCAGCCCGCTGCGCGGCAAGACCGAGCCGATGACCCGGCTGCGCAAGGTCATCGCCAAGCGGATGGTCGAGTCGTTGCAGGTCTCGGCGCAGCTGACCACGGTGGTCGAGGTCGACGTGACCAACATCGCCCGGCTCCGCGACGCCGCCAAGGCGGACTTCGCGGCCCGCGAGGGCGTCAAGCTGTCCTTCCTGCCGTTCTTCGCGAAGGCCGCGATCGACGCCCTCAAGGCGCACCCGTCGCTGAACGCCGCGGTGGACACCGAGAAGGGCGAGGTCACCTACTTCGACCACGAGAACCTCTCGGTCGCGGTGGACACCGAGAAGGGCCTGCTCACCCCGGTCATCAAGGACGCCGGCGACCTGTCGATCGCGGGCCTGGCCCGCAAGATCGCCGACATCGCCGACCGGACGCGCAGGAACAAGATCGGTCCCGACGAGCTGGCCGGTGGCACCTTCACCCTGACCAACACCGGCAGTCGCGGTGCGCTCTTCGACACCCCGATCATCAACCAGCCGCAGGTCGCCATCCTCGGGACCGGCTCGGTGGTCAAGCGTGCGGTGGTCATCGACGACGACAACCTCGGCGAGACGATCGCCGTGCGTCGGATGGTCTACCTGGCGCTGACCTACGACCACCGGATCGTCGACGGTGCCGACGCGGCCCGCTTCCTCACCGACGTGAAGCAGCGGCTCGAGTCCGGCCAGTTCGAGGTCTGACCCGAGGCCCGGCCCCGCAGCATCCGCCATCCCCCTGTCCACCCCGGTGGACAGGGGGATTCCGGCTTTCCGACCCGGGTACGTTCGCGCTATGAAGCTCGTGCTCGCCGGCGTCTCCGGCTTCCTCGGCACCGCCTGGCGCGACCACCTGGCCCGTGAGGGGCACGAGGTGGTCCGGCTGGTGCGCGGCGAGCCGCTCTCCGCGTCGGAGTCCCGGTGGGACCCGTACGCCGGTCACGTCGACCGCGCGGTCATCGAGAGCGCCGACGTCGTCGCGACGCTGTCCGGCGCACCGCTCGCGCACTGGCCGTGGACGTCGTCGTACATGCAGACCTTCACCGACAGCCGGGTCGTCACCACCCGCACGCTGGCGGAGGCGGTCGCGGCCTCCGACCGCAAGCCCGGGTTCGTGGCACAGAACGGCATCTCCGGCTACGGCGACCGGGGCGCGGTGAAGATGACCGAGGACTCCGCCTTCGACGCGGACACCTTCATGGGGGGCGTCACGCGGGCCTGGCAGGAGGCGGCGTTCCCGGCGCGCGACGCCGGCGCGACGGTGGCCACGATGCGCACCAGCATCGTGCTGGACCGTCGAGGCGGGGCGATGAAGATCCTGGCTCGCGTGTTCAAGGCGGGGCTCGGCGGTCCTGTCGGCTCCGGTGAGCAGTACTTCTCCACCATCTCGCTCCGGGACTGGGTGCGGGCGGCCACGCACGTCGTCGACGACGTCGCTCGCGGCGAGTCGCAGGGCGCCTACAACCTGTCGGCGCCGAACGCCACGACCAACGCGGAGTTCGGCCGCGAGCTCGGCCGGATGCTGCGCCGCCCGAGCGTCGTCCCGGTCCCGTCGTTCGCGATCCGGCTCGGCGCCCGACCGGTGGCCTCGGAGCTGCTCGGCTCCAACCGCGTCGAGCCGGCGCGTCTGCTGGCCGAGGGGTTCACCTTCGAGCACCCCACCCTCAACGAGCGGCTCGCGGCGGCCCTGACCTGACGCTCGCCACCCGCCAGCGGTCGGCGACCCGCCGCAGCTCCAGCGTCCGCGTCGAGGCCGTGTCGCGGGGCAGCGGCCGCCTGACCCCGTCCGCGACGGCCACCGCGCCGCTGATCCGGTCGGTGACCCGGAGCCGCCACCACCGCGGGCCGCGATCGAGCACCACGACGGCGAAGACCTGCGTCTGCAACCCCTCCACCCGCAGCCCCCGGGCGCGGTAGGACCGCAGCACGCCGACGTCGGCGGCCCCCGCCCGCGAGCCGGGGGTGTACAGCGCCCGCAGGTCGGCGGCCGAACCGGACGCGTAGGCGGCCGCCCGCTGGTCGTCCCACGCCCGCAGCACCGCCAGGGCAGCGACGTCGGCGTCCCGGCCGGGAGCGGCGACGACCCGCGCCGCCGGCGACGCCGCCGGACCGGGAGGCGGTCTCGGCTGCTCGGACACCCGAAGCAGGCCGACGGTGAGCCCGGCCGCGAGCACGCCCGCCACGACCGTGACAACCGTGGCGACCGGGACCGTCGTACGCGGGGAGCGGTGGTGGCGCGAGCGCATGCGACCAGCCTGACCGATCCGCAGCGGCAGCGTCGGCGGTCGTCCACAGGCCGCTGCTGGGGCGGCGTAGGCTCGACGCCGTGGGAGACCTGACCTTCGAGACCGCAGGCTTCGGTGACGACGCCGTCGACTACCTCGCCGCCTGGGACCTGCAGCGCGAGGTGCACGCGCGCGTCGTCGACGGCGGCCCCGGGACGGTGCTGCTGCTGGAGCACCCGCCCGTCTTCACCGCCGGCAAGCGCACCGAGCCGCACGAGCGGCCGCTGCTCGACGACGGCACCCCGGTCATCGACGTCGACCGCGGCGGCAAGATCACCTTCCACGGCCCCGGCCAGCTGGTGGGCTACCCGATCGTGCGGCTGCCCGACCACGTGCTGGTCGTCGACTACGTCCGACGGGTCGAGGAGGCGCTGATCCACGCGTGCGCCGAGCTCGGTGTCGTGACGGCGCGGGTGCCCGGGCGCAGCGGCGTCTGGCTCGCGCCGGACGCGCGAGGCCCCGAGCGCAAGATCGCCGCGCTCGGCATCCGGGTCAGCCGCGGCGTCACCATGCACGGCTTCGCGATCAACTGCGACGTCGACCTCGGGTGGTACGACCGGTTCGTGCCGTGCGGCATCAGCGACGCCGGCGTGACCAGCCTGTCGGTCGAGCTCGGGCGCGACGTGACGGTGCCGGAGGTGGCCCCGGTCGTCGAGCGGCACCTGCGCGAGCTGCTCGCGTGGGCGCCGTACGACGCGACGCCGGACTATGCCGCCAAGCCGGAGCCGGGGCGGCGCTACGCCCTGATCACCCCCGGCGCCTGAGCGAGCGGCGTGCCTGCTCCTACGACCAAGACGGGTGGGTGAGACTGCGAACATGACCCCCACCGCCTCCTCGCGCGGCGACCTCGTCATCGAGACCACGGGTCTTCGCAAGGAGTTCCGCACCCGGCGCGGACGCCGCGTGGTCGCCGTGCAGGACCTCGACCTGGCCGTCCCTGCCGGCGGGGTGCACGGCTTCCTCGGCCCCAACGGCTCGGGGAAGACCACCACCATCCGGATGCTCCTCGGACTGGCGTCCGCGACCCGCGGCTCGATGGCGCTGTTCGGCGAGCCGGTGCCGCAGCGTCTCCCCCACGTCATGGCGCGAGTCGGCGCGGTCGTGGAGCAGCCGAAGTTCCTGCCGACGTTCACCGGCCGCAAGAACCTCCAGCTGCTGGCGCGCACCGCAGGGGTCCCCACCAAGCAGGTCGACACCGCGCTCGCGCAGGTCGGCCTGGCCGGTCGCGGCCGCGACCGCTACCGGGCCTACTCCCTGGGCATGAAGCAGCGACTGGCGATCGCGGCGACGCTGCTGAAGTCACCGGACCTGCTGATCCTCGACGAGCCGACCAACGGTCTCGACCCGGCGGGGATCCGCGACATCCGCACGATGATCGCCGGGCTCGGGGACAGCGGCGTGACCGTGCTGCTGAGCTCGCACATCCTGGCCGAGGTGCAGCAGGTCTGCCACTCGGTCTCGATCATCGGCAACGGCCGGCTGCTCGCCTCCGGCGCCGTCGACGAGCTGGTCCGCCGCGACCACGCCTCGCAGGTGAAGATCGCGGTCGCCGACCTGGACGGCGCCCACCGGGTGCTGCAACGGGCGGGCTACACGGTCGGCCGCGGGAACGAGCGGCTGGTCGTCTCCGGGGCCGACGGCGCGGGCTTCGAGCCCGACGGCGTCACGCGGGTGCTGGCCGAGCACGGGCACTACCTGCGCGAGCTCACACCGGTGCGCGTCGACCTGGAGTCGGTGTTCCTCCAGCTCACCCGCCACGACAGTCTGCAGGGTCGCCCCGCCGAGCCGGCCCAGCCGGTGGACGGGAGCTCGGCATGAGGCTGCTGCGGGTCGAGCTCAACCGGCTGTTCTCGCGTCGAGCCGTCGTCCTGCTGGTGCTCGCCGCGGCTCTGCTCACCGCCCTGCTGGCCGCCTCGACCCTCTGGGACACCCGTCCGGTCAGTGCGGCGGACATGTCCCGCGCGCAGGCCCGCGCCGACGAGCAGCGAGCCTCGAGCGGGGCCCAGCGCGAGCTGAAGAGCTGCCTGGCCGACCCGACGGACTTCTTCGGCCCGGGCGCGACCGACGCCACCTGCCAGGACGCACTGGCGCCCCGCGCGGAGTACTTCCTCGACCGGACCCCGCTGTCGCTGGCGGAGGAGTCGGGTGACAGCGGGATCGCCGTCGTGGTGCTGGTCACCGCGCTGCTGGTCATCGCCGGGACGACCTACGCCGGCGCCGACTGGGCGTCGGGGTCGATGAGCAACCAGCTGCTGTTCGAGCCCAGGAGGCTGCGCATCTGGACGGCCAAGGCGCTGGCCGCGCTGCTCGGGTCCGCCCTCGTGGCCGGGGTGCTCGTCGCGGGGTTCTGGCTCACTCTCTGGCTGGCCGCCGAGGCGCGCGGCCTGTCGACCCAGGGGCCCGTGCTGGAGGAGATCGGGTGGGCGGCGGGCCGCGGTGTCGCGCTCGCGGCGGCCGGCGGCCTGGGTGGCTTCGCCCTGACGATGCTGCTGCGGCACACCGTCGGCACCCTGGCCGTGCTGTTCGCCTACGCCGTCGTCGGGGAGGCGCTCGTCACGATCCTCCCGGTCGAGCGGGCGCCGCGATTCAGCCTCGCGACCAACGTCTTCGCCTGGATCCGGGACGGCCTCCAGGTCTACGACCCTGGGCTGGTGTGCCCGCTCAGCGAGGTGAGCTGCGACCAGACCTTCGTCGTGTCGCTGGCCCACGCATCGACGTACCTCGGTGTCCTGCTGCTGGGCGTGTTGGTGCTCTCCGCGATCGCGTTCCACCGCCGCGACGTCCCCTGATCGAGGGGCCCTCACCGGGTGCCGCCGGGTCGTCGCCGGGTCGTCGGGAGGCCGTCGCCGCGATTGGGGTCGGCGCGGAGCTGCGGCGTAGGGTGGCACGGTGACTCAAGCCCCCTCCCAGCCCTCCAGTGCGCCCGAAGCGGCACCCGGAAGCCCGGTGCCCCAGGGACGCAAGCTGCTCCGGCTCGAGGTGCGCAACGCGGAGACCCCGATCGAGCGCAAACCCGAGTGGATCAAGACCAAGGCCACGATGGGCCCCCAGTACCGCGAGCTGCAGAACCTCGTGAAGTCCGAGGGCCTGCACACGGTGTGCCAGGAGGCGGCCTGTCCCAACATCTTCGAGTGCTGGGAGGACCGCGAGGCGACGTTCCTGATCGGTGGGGACCAGTGCACCCGGCGCTGCGACTTCTGCCAGATCGACACCGGCAAGCCGCAGCCGCTGGACCGCGACGAGCCCCGCCGGGTCGGGGAGAGCGTGCAGACGATGGGGTTGCGCTACGCCACGATCACCGGTGTCGCCCGCGACGACCTGCCCGACGGCGGTGCGTGGCTCTACGCCGAGACGGTCCGGCAGATCCACGCGCTGAACCCCGACACCGGGGTGGAGAACCTCATCCCGGACTTCAACGGCAAGCCCGACCTGCTGCGCGAGGTGTTCGAGAGCCGTCCCGAGGTGCTCGCCCACAACGTCGAGACCGTGCCGCGGATCTTCAAGCGGATCCGCCCGGCGTTCCGCTACGAGCGCTCCCTGGACGTGATCACCGCGGCCCGGGAGTTCGGGCTGGTGACCAAGTCCAACCTGATCCTGGGCATGGGCGAGACCCGCGCGGAGGTCTCCCAGGCGCTGCAGGACCTCTACGACGCCGGGTGCGAGCTGATCACGATCACCCAGTACCTCCGCCCCTCGCCGCGACACCACCCCGTGGAGCGGTGGGTCAAGCCGCAGGAGTTCGTCGAGCTCAAGGACGAGGCCGACGCGATCGGCTTCACCGGAGTGATGTCCGGTCCGCTGGTGCGCTCGTCCTACCGCGCCGGCCGGCTCTACCAGCAGGCGATCGAGGCGCGCGGGACTGCCGCGGCGACGGCGTGAGCCGTTCCCTCTGAGATACTCCCCGCGTCCCGCGTCGACCGAGCAGAACAGCAGAGGCACCACCTGATGGCGAAGAAGGCCAAGACCGAGAAGAGCGCCAAGCCCCCGAAGAAGCAGGGGCGGCTCAAGCAGATCCGACTCGTCTACAAGATGACGCGGAAGACCGACAAGCGCATCGGGCTGATCCTGCTCGGCGTGTTCCTGCTCTTCGGCGCCCTCGCCTTCGGCATCTTCACCCTGGTCCCCGGCCCGATGGCGCTCGACATCGTCACCTCGGTGCTGATCGGCGTCCTCGCGGTGATCATCGTCTTCGGCCGGCGCGCCCAGAAGGCGCAGTACGCCGAGATCGAGGGCCAGCCCGGCGCCGCCGCGGCCGCCCTCAACGTGCTCAAGCGGGGCTGGAAGGTCGAGCCCGGCATCGCCTTCAACCGCAACCAGGACCTCGTGCACCGCGTGGTCGGCCCGCCCGGCATCGTCCTGGTCGGCGAGGGCAACCCTGCTCGCCTCCGCGCGCTGCTCGCCACCGAGCGTCGCAAGCACGAGCGGGTCGCCTCCGACACCCCGATCCACGAGGTGATCAGCGGCACCACCGAGGGCGCGGTGCCGGTGCCGAAGCTGTCGCGCCACGTCGCCAAGCTGGGCCGCAACATCAAGCCCGCCCAGATGACCGACGTCCTGCAACGCCTCAAGGCGCTCGACGCCAACCGGTCGAACATCCCGATCCCCAAGGGCCCGGTGCCGACCAGCATGAAGGGCTCCCGCGGCAACCAGCGGGGCCGCTGACCGATCGCGGTCCGCGCGGGCTACTGGCCTGGCGCCTTGACGATCTTCGCGGCCGGCGGGGCCTTCACGTCGACCGGCTTGCCGTAGTCCGACATCGTCATCGTGGTGGAGGAACCGGCGAAGTCGAAGTCCATCCTCCGCAGCAGGTCCTCGCCGTCGAGCCACATGTCGTAGACGAGCTCGTCGGGCAGCGCGCCCGCCGCCGCGGACTCCTCGTCACCCATCGAGGCCAGCATCTTCGCGGTGTCGACCCGGACCTCGTAGTGGTTGGTCTCGGTGCCCTCGATGGTCTCCGGCCCGACCAGCCGCACGTCCTTCACCCCGGCCTGCATCGCCTTCACGCTGTTCAGCGGGTCCATCTGCTTGTCGAGGTCACCCATCGACTTCGCCATCGGGTTGGACGTGTCCCGGGGGTCGATCTCGATGAACTTCCCGGCCGGCGTCATCTGGGGGATCGAGAGGTACATGATCTTGTCGACGAACCGCATCTCCATCGCGCCGCCCGCCCCGAACGCGTCCCCGGTCATCGTCATCACCATCGCGGGGGCCGCGCCCACGTAGCTCACGTCGCCCTCGGCCTTGATGGCGTTGGCGCCGCCCATCGACATCGTGATGTGGGCGCTGCCGGCCTTCAGGGTGTTCTCGGTGATCGCCGTCACCAGCGCGTCGCGGTCGAGCTCGGCGAGATCGCCCGAGTCGCCTCCGCCGGCGGGCTCGTCCGAGGCCGGGACATCCGAGGCCGGGAGGTCCGAGGCCTGCTCCGATGTGGCGTCGGAGGAGGACGAGGCGCTCTTCGGGTCGTCGCTACAGGCGACGAGAGTGGTGCTCGCGAGCGTGACGACCGCCACGGCGGCGAGAGTGCGACGGATGATCACGTGGGTCCCCCAGGGATGGTCGTACGACGTGTGGCCGAGCTCTCATCGTAGTCCGGCCGCCCCGACACCTCCGGACAGCTCCCAGGCGCATGTGTCGAGGACGGCCCGACGGGGCACAGGACAGGCAGCGGACTGAGTTCAGGGACAGGGGGCGACGACCGGCCCGCCGTAGGCTCCACCGACGGCAACCGGACCCTGCTCGAGACCCATCCTCCTACGCACCCAGGACGAACTTCCTCCATGACGGAATCCACCCGATCCCGCCCCACGGTCGCAGTGATCGGCGGGGGCGTGTCCGGCCTCACGGCCGCCTACCTGCTGCAGCGCGACCACCACGTCACGCTGTTCGAGGCCGACGAGCGAATCGGCGGCCACGCCCACACCCACGACGTACAGCTCACCGACGGCACCTCGGTGCCGGTCGACTCCGGGTTCATCGTGCTCAACGACCGCACCTACCCCCTGCTGCGCCGGATGTTCGGCGAGCTCGGCGTGCAGACCCGGCCGACCGAGATGAGCATGAGCATCAGCTGCGACGGCTGCGGCCTCAACTTCGTCGGCGGCCGCAAGGCGCCGGGCATCTTCGCCCAGCGCCGCCGCCTCCTCGACCCGCGGTTCTGGCGGATGCTGCTGGCCGTCCGCCGCTTCCAGAAGGCGGCGCTCCGGCTCCTCGACGAGGCCCCCGACAGCGACCTGTCCTACGGCGCCTTCCTGGAGCAACACGGCTTCGACGCCTACTTCCGCAGCCACTACGCGCTGCCGATCGTCTCGTGCGTGTGGTCGATGGGCCACCAGGAGTCGCTGGCCTACCCCGCGGCGTACCTGTTCGCGTTCCTGCGCCACCACGGCTTCCTGGTCCTCAACGACGCCCCGACCTGGCACACCGTCGTCGGCGGCTCCCGGTCGTACGTCGACCAGGTGACCTCGCGCCTCGACGTCGTGCACGCCCGCACCCGGATCACGGCGGTCAGCCGCAAGCCCGACGAGATCGTGCTCGACGACGAGCACGGTGGGCACCACAGCTTCGACAAGGTCGTCGTCGCCACCCACGCCGACGACGCACTGGGCCTGCTCACCGACGCCGACGAGCTCGAGGAGGCCGTGCTCGGCGCCTTCGGCTACTCCACGAACCAGGCCTGGTTGCACCGCGACGAGTCGGTGCTGCCCGACCTGCACCGAGGTCGCGCCGCCTGGAACTACCGGCTCGACGGCTGCGACACGGTCTCGGACCGCTCGCAGGTCTCCTACTGGATGAACCGTCTGCAGGGGCACCCGGAGAGCAGCCCGCTGGTGGTCACGCTCAACCCGGGCGAGGGCGACGAGCCGGCCGACCCGATCGCCGCGATGACCTACCTGCACCCGACCTACACCGCCGAGTCCGTCGCCGCGCAGCACCGCCTCGCGGAGCTCAGCAACGACCGGATCGCGTTCGCCGGCGCCTACCACGGGTGGGGGTTCCACGAGGACGGCTGCCGCTCCGGCGTGGCCGCGGCCGAGGCACTCGGAGCGGTCTGGTGAGCACCGCGACCGCTGCCCCGTCCTACGTCCGCGCCCGGGTCCACCACCGTCGTACGCGGCCCTTCACCTACACGTTCGCGCACACCACTCCGATGTGGCTCGTCGACGCCGCCCGCGCCGACACCGCCTTCCCCCGCTGGCTGCGCGGTCTGGTGGCGATCCGCAGCCAGGACCACTTCGGTGCCGACGACAGCCGCCCGCTGATCGACAAGGTGCACTCCTACCTGCGGGCCCAGGACGTGCCGTGGACCGCCGCCCGCGTCCAGGTGCTCGCCAACGCGCGGTCCCTGGGCTACGTGTTCGACCCGCTCACGACCTACTTCTGCTTCGACGCCGACGGTGCCCTCGAGGGCGTGCTCGCCGAGGTGCACAACACCTACGGCGAGCGGCACTGCTACCCGCTGTCGGTCGTCGAGAAGTCCCCCGCGACGGTCGACAAGGAGTTCTACGTCTCCCCGTTCTTCGCCGTCGAGGGTCGCTACGACATCCGGACCAAGCTGACCGGCTCCGAGGTGATGGTCGCGATCTCGCTCAGCCAGGACGACCAGACCGTCTTCACCGCCTCGGTGCACGGCGACCTCGAGCCGGCCCGCACCGGCCGGGTCGTGCGCGCCGTCGCCGCCAACCCGCTGCCCTCGCAGCGGGTCGCCGCCCTGATCCGCTGGCACGGCATCCGCCTGTGGCTGCGCCGCCTGCCCGTCATCCCCCGTCGCCCGCACCGAGCCCCGAAAGGCATGGCATGAGCACCACCCTGAACCCCTCCACGACAGCCTCCTCCGCGTTGCTGCCGGCCCCCCCGTCGTACGGCGTCCGCGCCCGGATCGCCCGCGAGGTCGTCAAGCGGATCCTGCGCGGCGTGCCCGTGACGGCCCGTCTGGCCACCGGCGAGCTGTACGGCGCCCCCCTGCACCAGGACCGCCCGGTGCTGAGCGTGGACCGGCCCGACGCCTTCTTCGCCCGGCTCGCGCGCAGCCCGATGATCGGCCTCGGCGAGTCCTACATGGCCCGGGAGTGGAGCGTCGAGGAGGGCAGCGACCTCGCCGACGCACTGGCGCCCTTCGCCGAGCGGCTCACCGACCTGATCAAGCCGGCCTTCTACAAGCTGCGGCACACGGTGCTGCCTCGTGGCCTCAACCCGGCGAACACCGTCGAGGGCTCGAAGAAGAACATCGAGGCGCACTACGACCTGTCCAACGACATGTTCGAGACGTTCCTGGACCCGTCGCTGTCCTACTCCTCCGCGCTGTTCGAGTCCCTGGAGACTCCCCCGACCCTCGACCAGCTCGAGCACGCCCAGCTGCGCAAGGTCGACGCGATCCTCGACGCGGCCAACGTCGAGGCCGGCTCCCGCGTGCTGGAGATCGGCACCGGCTGGGGCACGCTGGCGATCCGCGCCGCGGAGCGCGGCGCCCACGTCACCACGGTGACGCTGTCCGGCGAGCAGGCGGCGCTGGCCCAGGCCCGCGTCGACGCCGCCGGTGTCGCCGACCTGGTCGAGATCGCCGTGCGCGACTACCGCGACCAGGACGGCGAGTTCGACGCCGTGGTGAGCGTGGAGATGATCGAGGCCGTCGGCGAGGAGTACTGGCCGACGTACTTCGCCAAGATCGAGTCGCTGCTCGCCCCCGGGGGCGTGGCCACCATCCAGGCGATCCTGATCGCGCACCACCGGATGGTCGCGACCCGCGACACCTACACCTGGATCCACAAGTACATCTTCCCCGGCGGCATGCTGCCCTCCACCGACGCGATCCACGAGGTGCTGCGCAAGCACACCCGGATGCACGTCACCAACATCGCGCCGATGGGTCAGCACTACGCCCACACGCTGCGGCTGTGGCGCGAGCAGTTCGTGCAGCACTGGGACCAGGTGCTCGGCCTCGGCTTCGACGACCGGTTCTGCCGGATGTGGGAGTTCTACCTGGCCTACTGCGAGGCGGGCTTCCGCACCGGCTACCTCGACGTGGCGCAGGTCCGCATCACCCGCTGACCTTCCCCCGTTGACCCGGGTCTCCTCCCCCGTTGACCCGGGTCTCCTCCCTGTTGACCCGGGTCTCCTCCCCGTTGACCCGGGTCTCCTCCCCGTTGACCCGGGTCTCGACCTCTGTCAGCGGCGGATCGCGACGGTGCCGGCCGCGAGGTCGTGCAGGCCGCGCCGGTCGCGGTTGTAGATGACCGGCGGCACGACCAGGCAGATCAGCAGCGTGCGCAGCATCGACATCAGCAGGTTGAGTGGGCGTCGGTCGAGCCGGACGACCGCGATCCGCAGCAGCAGCTGTCCGAACGACCCGCCCGCGAGCGCGGTGAGCAGCGACACCTGCACGAAGAACACCAGCATCGGGACCCACGCGCGCCAGTCGTGCGAGGACATGGCCGCGTCCCCCACGATCGCGCCGGCGACCAGCAACGACGCGATCCAGTCGACGAAGAGCGCCGCGATCCGGCGGAGCCAGCCCGCGGCGGCGCCGCGCCCCTGCGGGGGCAGCCCCAGCCGCTGCCCGGCGTACGACTGCTGATCGGCACTCTGACCTGATGCGGAGCTCACGCCTCCACCGTATCCAGGGGGGTGATCAGCGCGTGGACAACGTCAGCGCCAACCCTGTTACATGGACGAAACAATTCAGATACTCCGGAGAAACTGCGCGCTCATAGCGTGCCAGTCGTGGTGCAGCGAAGCATCGCGCGCGCTGCCCAACCCACTTGCTCACGTGGCCCTGCGGGGCCAAGGAGGACGAATGTTCGCAAACAGCGAAGAGCTGCTGAAGTACATCAAGGACGAGGGCGTCGAGATGGTCGACGTGCGCTTCTGCGACCTCCCCGGCGTGATGCAGCACTTCACCGTGCCGGTCTCGTCGTTCGACCAGTCGGTGTTCGACGACGGGCTGAGCTTCGACGGGTCCTCGATCCGCGGGTTCCAGGCCATCCACGAGTCCGACATGTCGCTGTTCCCGGACCCGACGACCGCCTACATCGACCCCTTCCGGATCTCCAAGACGCTGGTCGTGAACTTCTTCATCCACGACCCGATCACCGGTGAGGCCTACAGCCGCGACCCGCGCAACATCGCCCGCAAGGCGATGGCCTACCTCGCGAGCACCGGCATCGGCGACACGGCGTACTTCGCCCCGGAGGCCGAGTTCTACGTCTTCGACAAGGTCCGCTTCGAGACCAAGGCCAACGCCGGGTACTACGAGATCGACTCCGAGGCCGGCGCCTGGAACACCGGCTCCGAGGACAACAACCGCGGCTACAAGGTGAAGTACAAGGGCGGCTACTTCCCGGTCGCCCCGACCGACCACTTCGGCGAGCTGCGCGACGAGATGGTCATCGAGCTGGAGAAGTCCGGACTGATCGTGGAGCGGGCGCACCACGAGGTCGGTACGGCGGGCCAGGCGGAGATCAACTACCGCTTCGACGAGCTGCTCAAGGCCGCCGACGACGTCATGAAGTTCAAGTACATGATCAAGAACGTCGCGTGGCGCAACGGCAAGACCGCGACCTTCATGCCGAAGCCGATCTTCGGCGACAACGGCTCGGGCATGCACTGCCACCAGTCGATCTGGAACAACGGCGAGCCGCTGTTCTTCGACGAGACCGGCTACGGCGGCCTGTCGGACATGGCCCGCTACTACATCGGCGGCCTGCTCAAGCACGCTCCGTCGCTGCTGGCGTTCACCAACCCGACGGTGAACTCCTACCACCGTCTGGTGCCCGGCTTCGAGGCTCCGATCAGCCTGGTCTACAGCCAGCGCAACCGCTCGGCGTGCGTGCGCATCCCGATCACCGGTGCCAACCCCAAGGCCAAGCGCATCGAGTTCCGGTGCCCCGACCCGTCGGCGAACCCCTACCTCGCCTTCTCGGCGCTGCTGCTCGCCGGACTCGATGGCATCAAGAACAAGATCGAGCCGCCGACGCCCGTGGACAAGGACATCTACGAGCTGCCGCCGGACGAGATGGCCGAGATCGACCAGGTGCCGACTTCGCTGGGTGCGGTGCTCGACAACCTCGAGGCCGACCACGACTTCCTGACCGTCGGCGGTGTCTTCACCCCCGACCTGATCGAGACGTGGATCGACTACAAGCGCACCCAGGAGATCCTGCCGGTGCAGCTGCGGCCCCACCCGCACGAGTTCGAGCTCTACTACGACATCTGACAGACGTCGTAACCCCGAAAGGGCCTCTGACCTGCATGTTTGCGGCGTCAGGGGCCCTTTCGCTTCGCCTGATCGCGGCCACATCCAAGTGATAGCGCAGGAGATCCCGCTCAGCTGGTCTCTACGGCGTGTGGCGGGGGTGGCGCGTTCGCCAGCCGTCCCCCTGATGTAGACGCCTCCAGCGATAATGGAAAGGTGACCGATCAGCCTGACTCGCCGCCGTATCGCGGCCAGATCCGCCGAGTCGAGGGTCGGAACACGAAGGGGGGCAAGCGGAGCGGGCTGCCGAAGAAGTTGAGTCCCTGATAGTGGTGTAGCGCGGTCGCCGAGACTGCACGCGCTGACTGGACGGCTCGCAGAAGGCTCGTTAGCCCCGACGCCCCACGCGTTCGGCGAAGGCGTCGAGCGCGTCGATGACGTCCTGGGCGATCCAGGCCCGGTTGCGCTGTCCCCCGCCAGCCCGCTTGACGATGCCGGCTGTCTCCAGCTGCTCCACCGCGCGTTGGGCGGCCGAGAGCGCGACGCCTGTGACGGCTTCCGCGTAGGCGACATTGATGGCGGGCTGGTTCAGCAGATGAGGCAGCAGCCGTCGAGCCGCTGAGCCTCGCCGTGATGTCAGGCGCTCGCTCCAGCCCTCGTAGACCGTCTCCAGGTCGTCAACGAGCTGACGCCCGTTGCCGATGGCACGGAAGGAGGCGTTGATGAACTGTCGGATGATCGTCTCGACGTACCCCTCGCGGTAGTCCGTCAGAGCTTGGAAGTAGGCCGACGTGTCGGTGAGCAGCCCGGCAGAGACCGGGACCGTCAACGTGCGGGTGACGCCCGAGTGCCGCAGCATCGCGTGGACGAGGGTCCGCCCGATGCGGCCGTTGCCGTCGTTGAAGGGGTGGATCGTCTCGAACTGCGCGTGCGCGGTGGCGACGTGCACCAGCACCGGCAGGTCGACTCGCTGTACGAAGGTGATGAGGTCATCGAGCGCCGCAGGCACGCCGGTGTGGTGAGGAGGGACGAACGAGGCCGTGTGCGGGCTCAGCGCGTTGCTGCCGATCCACACTTGCTGGTCACGCAGTGTGCCTGGGGCGGCGTACGCATGATGATCGAGCAGTGCTTGGTGGGCCGCGAGGATCGAGGAGACGCTGATCTCGTCGGCCAGCTCGACCGCACGTTGCATGGCCGTGACGTTCGCGGTGACCAGCTGGGCGTTGGGGCCGGCCTTGGCCTCGATCGCTGCCATCGCCAGCGCTCGGGCCCCGGCAGTCACGCCCTCGATCTCCGATGACGACGCCGACTCGGTGCGCAACAGCACCGAGGCCAGCGGTGCTAGCTCGGTGGCCGCATCATCGCCTTCACGGGCCGCGCGGCGCTCGGAGAGCGCGGTGATCTCGGCATCGAAGCGGGCGATCTCGCGGACAGCATCCTCGGCCTCGGCCTGGAGCGCGCCGTTGATCCGTACCTCGGCTTCAGCGATGCTGGCTGGTACCGCCGCCTGATAGGGCCCTCGGGCCGCGAGTTGCTGGCGGCGTGAGGCAGAGTGATCCGGTTCGCGGTCCCAGGGGTGTGTCTCCCAGCCGACAGCGAAGTCGGGATGCAGCCCGCCTCGTTCCTCGTTCACACCACGATATTACACCACTTTATAAACACAATGTGGTGTAACGGGTCGACGAACAACAGGAAAGTCAGATCGCCAGCCCTCCGAATACGGGCAGCCTCCCCGACCGCCTCGATGGCTGAAGCGGCAACTCGTCCCCGACTCTAGGCACACGCATCGCTTGCGGGTCCGTCCAGCAGGACCTCATCGCGCTGTGAGTCGCCACGAGCCCGATCGCCCTGGACGACGTAACCGCCGCGATCGAGGCCATTCGATGGCATGGTGAGCGGGGTCCGCTGGGACAGCGTGGCGAGCGAGGCGGTACGCATCCGTCTCCTGGAGATCGGTGAAGCAGTCAAGGCGCTCCCCGTGACCTGACATCAACCGAATGAGACATCCTGTGGCGCATGCGCGATCGAAGCGCTCCTTGATATGCACATCCCGACCGAGTGGCTGGACACGTGGGTGCTGCTGGGCACCGAACGTCGCCCACCCACCGCGGACGAGCGGCACGTCGATTGCCGGTTCTTTGTTGACCGCGTGCGGCGGAGGCTACCCGCGTCGCCGCGTTCGGGACGCCTGCTCAACCTGAGCTGCTGTTCCTGCGCCGGCACGAGCGGACATCGGGCTCCCGGGACTCGTCGTCGCC
>CAWJTB010000002.1:0-859599 GCA_963845655.1 uncultured Actinomycetota bacterium
CGATCGGCGTCGGCGGGGCCGTTCTGTGGTTGTGCGCCTCCGTTCTCGTGTTGGGCTCTGCAATCCTGATCGCACTCGGAACACCCACCTGGTGGTGGGTGATCGCCCTCTCCGCGGCTGTGCTCTCCCAGATCGCCGTCACGACCTCGTGGAGCGACGCTCGGGTCGGGACGCTGGTCAATGTCATGCTGGTGGTCGTGTCGGCCTACGGGTTCCTGTCCCTGGGCCCCACGAGCTTTCACGCGCAGTGGCAGACGCAGGCGACCGAGTCCCTCCGCGAGGTGGACACCGCTCCGTCGCTGCTCATGGAACGTGATCTCCACGACCTGCCGGTGCCTCTGGCCGCCTACATCCGCCTGTCCGGTGCCGTGGGGCAGCCACGGACCACCAGCTTCCAGGTCGACTTCCACGGGCGGATTCGCAGCGGCCGCGACTCGGGGTGGATGCCGTTCACCGGGACGCAGGTCAACACCTACGGTGCCAGCCCGGAGCGCCTGTTCCTCATGGACGCCACGAGGTCCGGCCTGCCAGTGACCGTGTTCCATTCCTTCACCGACGCGACGGCCACCATGCGGGCGAAGGTCGCGTCCCTGGTCACGGTCGTCGACGCCTCCGGTCCCGAGATGGACCGGGGTGAGACGGTCACCGTGTTCAACGACCTCGTGGTCCTGGCCCCGGGGGCCATCGTCGATGCGCCCATCGCCTGGACGGCCGTGGACGACCGACGCGTGCGGGGTGTCTTCACCCACGCGGGGCAGAAGGTGTCGGCCGCGTTGACCTTCGACGAGAAGGGCGACCTAGTCGACTTCGTGTCCGAGGACCGGCTTCGCGCCTCGGCCGACGGGAAGTCCTTCACGCCGCAGCCATGGTCGACGCCGTTGTCCGGACACCGCGTGGCGTCGGGACATCGGCTGGTCATCTCCGGCGAGGGACGCTGGCGCGACCCACAGGGCTGGTTCACCTACGTCGAGCTCGCCTTCGATGACATCAGCTACAACGTGCAGACCCCCGCGGCCAGGTAGGTCGTGACCGACTCGCCGCACCAGCCAAGCGTGGCGCTGTACTGGCTGCCCTTGGGGGCCGGCGCTGGCGGTCGGTGCGTGCGGGCAAGCGGCCGGGCGGGCTCCCGGCTGGACGGCCGGGTTGACCGTGGCCGCTCGTGACCTCGGCTGACCCGGCCCGTCGGGCTATCACCTCACCCCGGTCCGGCCGCCTCAGGACCGGAAACCGGCCCAGGTGATAGCCCGAACGGTCTCGCCCGACCAGAATGACGTCGCCCGCACCGCGCGAGGAGTCCTTCACGTGTATCTACCGGTTGTCCCCGAATTGCGCCCGCGTCGCGATGTGACCCCGATGACATGGGGTTAGAGTCTGCCTTCTCTTCTCCAGCCCAGGGGTGATCTGCGTGTCCGAGATTCTTGTTGGCGTCGACCGAAGCGAGGAGAGTCGAAGGGCCGTCGAGTTCGCAACGGAGCGAGCCGTGAGCTGGGGAGGTCCCTGCTCGTGGTGCACGTGGTCCCGTGGTCGCCCTTCTCCTTCAACACCCCGCAGGAGAACGAGCAGCGTCCGGCACGACGCGCGGCCGAGATCACGGCAGCGACGCGAGCAGGTCACCGAGCCGATGGCCGCGGTCGCCCGCGACATCGGTGTACCGTGGAGACGCTGGTCCAGCACGGCGACCCGGTCGACACGCTGATCGAGATCGCCAGAAGCCGCGGCAGCGACCAGATCGTCCTCGGCCGGACCGGCGACGGTCGAGTCAGGCAGGCCATCTTCGGCAGCATCCCCGCCCAGGTCGTCCAGCACGCACGCGTCCCGGTGACGGTGGTCCCGTGAACGGCTTCTCCGGTGTCCTTCGGCTGAGCATCGACGACACCGTCAGCAAGTACTTCGGCCCGTTCTCGGACTTCATCGTCAGCGTCGTGTTCTACTCGGTGACGATCTTCGGCGCCGAGGTCTCACTGATCGTGGTGTGGCTGATCGGCGCGGCCGTCTTCTTCACGGTCTGGTTCGGGTTCCCGCAGCTCCGGTACCTGCCGCACTCGCTCAACCTGGTCCGCGGGAGGTACTCCAAGCCCGAGGACGCCGGCGAGGTCTCCCACTTCCAGGCCCTCGCCACGGCGGTCTCGGGCACCGTCGGACTCGGCAACATCGCCGGCGTCGCGGTCGCCATCTCCCTGGGCGGTCCCGGTGCCACGTTCTGGATGATCGTGGCCGGCTTCTTCGGGATGGCGTCCAAGATGGCCGAGTGCACGCTGGGAGTGATGTACCGCCGGACGCATGCCGACGGCAGCGTCTCCGGCGGACCGATGTACTACCTGCGCGACGGGGTCGCCAAGGTCACCGGCAATGCCCGTCTGGGCAAGTTCCTGGCGGCGTTCTTCGCCGTCTGCTGCATCGGCGGCTCGCTCGGTGGCGGCAACATGTTCCAGGCGAACCAGGCCACGGCCCAGATCGTCGGGGTCACCGGTGGCGCCGACAGCCCCTTCGCCGACATCAACTGGGTGATCGGCGCTGGTCTTCGCGGTGGCAGTCGGCGCGGTGATCATCGGCGGCATCAAGAGCATCGCGCGGGTCACCGAGAAGATCGTGCCGTTCATGGCCGGCATCTACGTCGTCGCCTGCCTCGTCGTCATCGTCGGCAGCATCGACCAGGTGCCCGGCGCCTTCGGTGAGATCATCGTCCGGCGCCTTCAGCCCGCAGAGCGTCGCCGGCGGGTTCCTCGGCGTTCTGCTGGTGGGCTTCCAGCGGGCGGCCTTCTCCAACGAGGCCGGCATCGGGTCGGCCTCGATCGCGCACTCCGCGGTGAAGACCGACGAGCCGGCGACCGAGGGCTTCGTCGCGATGCTCGAGCCGCTGATCGACACCATCATCATCTGCACCATGACCGCGCTCACGATCGTGATCACGGGCGCCTGGGACGACAAGGACGCCTCCGAGCTCGGCGGGGTCGGGCTCACGTCTCGGGCGTTCGAGTCGGTGATCCCCTGGTTCCCCAACGTGCTGGCTGTGGCAGTGATCCTGTTCGCGTTCTCGACGATGATCTCGTGGTCGTACTACGGCATGAAGGCGACCGGCTACCTGTTCGGCGACAGCACCACCGCCGAGATCGTGTTCAAGGTGATCTTCTGCGTGTTCATCGTGATCGGTGCGGCGCTGTCCCTCGACCCGGTGATCGGGTTCTCGGACTCGATGATCTTCTCGATGTCGATCGCCAACGTGATCGGCCTCTACATCCTCGCCAAGACGGTGCGCAACGAGGTCCGACGGCACCTGGCCAAGGTCAAGAGCGGGGAGTTCGCCCGCGTGAAGTAGCTCACCAGCCGAGCATCACCAACCGAGGTCATGAGCGCCGGGAAGAAGACGCCCCCGGCGCCGGTTGACGATGCATGAAGAAGATCGGCTTCCTGTCCTTCGGCCACTGGAACCCCTCGCCGCACTCGAAGACGCAGAGCGCGTCCGACGTGCTGCTGCAGTCCATCGACCTCGCGGTCGCGGCGGAGGAGGTCGGTGCGGACGGTGCCTACTTCCGCGTGCACCACTTCGCCCAGCAGCTCGCCTCGCCGTTCCCGCTGCTCGCGGCAGCGGGTGCGAAGACGAGCCGGATCGAGCTCGGCACCGGCGTGATCGACATGCGCTACGAGAACCCTCTCTACATGGCCGAGGACGCCGGAGCCGCCGACCTGATCGCCGGCGGCCGGCTGCAGCTCGGCATCAGCCGTGGATCACCGGAGCAGGTCATCGAGGGATACAAGTACTTCGGCTACGACCCTGGCGAGGGCAGCGACCACGCCGACATGGCGCGCGAGCACGCGCGGGTGTTCCTCGCGGCCATCGACGGACAGCGGTTCGCCGAGCCCAACCCTCGGCCGATGTTCCCCAATCCGCCTGGCCTGCTGGGCATCGAGCCGCAGTCGCCCGGCCTGCGCGACCGGATCTGGTGGGGTGCGGGCACTCGCAAGACCGCCGTGTGGACAGGCGAGCAGGGCATGAACCTGATGAGCTCGACCTTGCTCACCGAGGACACCGGGGTGCCGTTCCACCAGCTCCAGGCCGAGCAGATCCACATGTTCCGGGACGCGTGGAAGGAGGCCGGCCACGAGCGCGAGCCGCGGGTGTCGGTCAGCCGCAGCGTCTTCCCGATCGTGAACAGCACGGACCGGGCCTACTTCGGCGCGGAGTCACGCAGCCAGGACCAGGTCGGGTTCATCGACGGCGGCTTGGCCCGCTTCGGCAAGACGTACGCCGGGGAGGTCGACCAGCTCGTCAAGGACCTCGCCGGCGACGAGGCGATCGCCGCCGCGGACACGCTGCTGCTCACGATCCCGAACCAGCTCGGCGTCGACTACAACGCGCACCTGCTGGACAGCATCGTCAGGTACGTCGCACCGGAGCTGGGCTGGCGCTGACGCGGCGCCCCGACGACGCAGACGGTCGGCGGATCGGGTCGACGCCACCGTCTGCGAGACTCCACCGGTGAGGAACCGGGCAACGATCGCCTTCGTCGTCCTGGGCCTCATCTGGGGCAGCAACTTCATCTTCATGAAGTGGGCCTCGGAGACGATCACCGCCGGGCAGGTGACGTTGCTCCGGGTGCTGTTCGGGTTCGTCCCCGTCGTCCTGTACGCCGCGACCCGGCGGTCCTTCGCCTGGCGCCACGTGCGATACGTGCATCACTTCGTGGTGATGTCCCTGCTGGCCACCAGCGTCTACTACTACGCCTTCGCGGCCGGCACCTCGCTGCTGCCCTCCGGGATCGCCGGCGCGCTCAGCGGCGCCATCCCGCTCTTCGCGTTCCTCAGCGCGGCGATCTTCCTCCGCAGCGAGCAGGTGACCCCTCGCCGGCTTCTCGGCGTCGTGATCGGCTTCGCCGGGGTGCTGCTCATCGCCCGTCCCTGGGCGGCCACCGATGCCGTCGACGTCACCGGCGTCCTCTACATGCTGCTGGGCTCCGCCAGCGTCGGCCTGTCGTTCGTCTACGCCAAGAAGTTCCTGACCGGCCTCGACATCGCACCCGCTGCCCTCACGACGTACCAGATCGGGCTGGCGCTGCTGACCCTCGGCATCGTCACCGACCTCGACGGCATCACCCTGGTCGCCGATGACGCGAGGGCGCTGCTCGGCCTGGTGGTCGGGCTGGGGATCCTCGGCACCGGCGTCGCCTACATCCTCTACTACTACATCGTGGACCGCCTCGGGGCCGTGACCGCCTCGAGCGCCACCTACATCCCCCCGGTGGTGGCACTCGCCATCGGGTGGCTCCTCGTCGACGAGCCGCTGGACGGCCTGGATGCGGTGGCGGTGCTGCTGATCCTTACGGGCGTGGTCGTGCTCCGGAGCCGGGATCAGCCTCGAAGCGCTCGATGAAGCCGATGATCTCCGGGCGCAGTCGCGCCGCGGAGATGACGGCGTCGACCGAGCCGACCTCGACCGCGCGGTGGATGTTGTGGATCGCGTCGAACTCCGCAGCGACCTCGCTGATCTTCTCCGCCTTGGTCGCGGCCCGGACCTCGGCCTGCTCGATGAGCAGCCGGCTCCGCTCGGCCCCGGACGCCTCGCTGATCCGCGGCGCGAGCTCCCGCAGCGCCGGGCTCGTCGCGGTGCGCCTCTCGACCTCGCCGGCGAACACGACGGCCGCGGCCGGCGCGCCGCCGATGACGGAGGCGAACGATCCCTCCAGCGCCAGCACGGTCATGTTCGGGTTGAGCGCCTTGGAGAACACCACGAACGCGCCGCCGTGGTAGCGCGAGATCACGCAGAACACGATCGGGCCCCGGAAGTTGACGATGGCGCGACCGATCTCCGCGCCGTACTCGAGCTGCAGGTTGCGCATCGAGTCGGGCGACCCGTCGAAGCCGGACAGGTTCGCCAGCACGACCAGGGGCCGGTTGCCGCTGGCGGCGTTGATCGCGCGCGCCGTCTTCTTCGACGAGCGCGGGAAGAGCGTCCCGGCCGTGTAGACGTCGGGACCGTCGGTGGGCGGGAAGCCCCGCCGGCGCACGTTGCGCGACTCGATGCCCAGCAGGCACACCGGGTAGCCGCCCACGTGGGCGTCCTGGACGACCGAGGTGTCCGCGTCGGCCATGCCCGCCCAGCGCTCGAGCACCGCGTGGTCCTGGTCGGCGACGGCCCGCATCACCGTGCGGATGTCGAAGGCCTTCTTGCGGTCCGGGTTGGTCTCGGAGGAGAAGATCTCCCCGACCGTGCGGAAGTCGCTGTCCACCGCGTCGTGCGGGTACGGCGAGATGTCACGGTCCGCGGGGTCGCTGGTGCTGGCCCGACGTGGTGAGGACTCCCCCGGGACGACGTAGGTGTGCTCGTAGTGCGCCATCAGGGTGGCGAACGCGCCGGCGAGGTTCGGCGCCCAGTACTGCGCCTGCCCGTTGGGCCCCATCACCCGGTCGTAGCCGCCGATGCCGAAGTTGTCCTCGGCCGACACGCCACCGGAGAAGTCCAGCGACTGCTTGCCGGTGAGCACCATGGCGCTGTCCGGCGTCATCACGAGGATGCCCTTGGTGTGCATCAGCATCGTCGCCTCGGCGTTCCAGTAGGGCTGGGCGCCGACGTTGATGCCGGCGACGACCACGTTGATCTCACCGCCCTGCTGGGTGAACTCCACGATCCGACGCAGCGCCGCGGCGACCCAGTCCATGTTCTCGGTGCCGGAGTCCATCGAGATCCGGGCGCCGGAGGAGAGGGCGAACCACTCGACCGGGACCTGCATCCGCTCGGCCAGGTCGAGGGCGGCGATCACGCGCAGGCACTCCGGCTCGGACACGGAGCCCAGGGACTTCGTGGGGTCGCCGGAGAGGACGACGCGGGTGACGCCCTCGGGGTGCAGCGGGGTCGGCGTGGTCACGACGGCGACGATGATGCCGGCCTTGTTGAGGCCGCGGGGACGGTCGACCGGGACCAGCGCCCCGTGGTCGTCGAGGTCGTGCTCCACCAGGGTCCCGCCGGGACCCGTGAGCACGGCCGCCAGCTCGTAGGGGTAGACGAGCCCGCGCCGGCGTGCGCGCAGCACCTTGGCGGCGTACTCGTCCAGCGGGCTGAGGAGCTCGGTCGGCGGGTCCTCGATCGTCAGCTTCACCCCGGCACCCGGCTGGACGCCGAAGCGCACCGTCACGGGGACCGGATCACCTCCCGGGGTCGCCACGCGCCCCTGGGCGAGCACCTCCTCGATGCCCGCGCCGTCGGTCAGCGGCCGGATCTTGTTGCCGAGCGTCGCCAGTCCACCCTCGTCGATCTCGACGACGGGCCAGACGTGGACCCACACGTGGTTCAGGTCGAGCTTGGTCCCCTCGGACCCGCGCGCGACGCGTGTGCGTCGGATCGCCTCCAGGCAGCTCTCCACGGCCCGCTCCGCGTGCGGCAGCGCCGTGACCGTTCCGGCCTCGTCGCGCACCACCGCGAGCTGGCGCACCTGGGCCAGCGCCACGAGCCGCCGGTCGGCGGGGTTCTCGCGCGCGACGCACTCGTAGAGCAGGACGTCCTCGGGTGCCTCGATCCGGGTCACGTGGAAGTTGCGGAGCCGCCAGAGGTTCAGCCGCCGGCCGACCATCGGGTGCACACCGCGGGTGAGGTCGTCCTCCGCGACGCCACCGTCACCGGTCGGGCGGAAGACGTAGTAGCCGACCGGCCGGTCACCGCTGATGCAGACGGCGACCGAGACGCGGCGGGCGTCGTGCGCGAACGGCAGCGCCTCGACCAGAGGGCGGAGCCGCTCGCTGGTCTCGTCCGCCGACTCTGGTGCATCGGGCCAGTGCAGGTAGAGGTCGACCACGGCCTCCTGGTCGTCGCGGCGCCCCGCCACGCTCGCACCGACCGAGGCGGCCAGATCGCCTGTGGCGTCGGCCAGCTCGCTCAGCGTGCCGACGGTCGAGACCAGGCGGGTAGGCCGGGAGTCGAGCGCGTAGTCGGCGACCACGAACGGTCGCTCGCCGGACTCGATCACCTCGAGGTCGTGCAGGTCGTACTCGCGGTAGTGGCGGCGCGCCAGCACCTCCAGCATCGGCTCCCGAGCCGGTACGCCGTCCGCCAGCCGCTCGGCCAGGAAGCGCACGATCTGCTCCGGGATCGCCGCCAGCGCCTCGACGCGGTCGGCGTGGTCGGGCAGGTCGCTGGTGGCGGCCAGGGCGTCGAGCTCGTCGCGCACCCCCGCGAGGACGTCGGCCCGGTCCGCGTCCACCGCCGGCTGGTCGAACCACCGGAAGCGCACGCTGCGGGCCAGGTCCCCCACCACCGGGAAGCGCAGCTGCGTCGCTCGGCCGAGCCGCTCCAGCAGCGCCCGGGCCTGCCCGGCGAGCTCGCCGGTCGGCGACGCCTCGTCGATCCATCGACCCAGGACCGCCGTGGCCACCGCGACCTCGGGGGCCGATCGCTGCTGGGCCACGAAGATCCGGAAGACGCTCTCCTCCAGGACCGGCGTGCGGTCGAGCTCCTCGACGCCGTAGTGGCGCAGCACCCTCAGGAGCCGGTCCCGGAACTGCTCGGGCAGTCCCCCGCGCTCGACATCGAGGCTCTGCAGGAAGGTGTGGAAGTGCTCGCGGGAGCTGTGCACCCGCAGCTCGGTGTGGCGCTCCTCGTCGGCCGGCTGGTTGCGGCTCAGCTCGGCGAGGTCGGCCAAGGTGCCGAGCAGCGCCATCTCCTCGGCGAGCACCGACACACCCTCGGCCCGCAGCTCCTCGCGGGCGGCCAGGTAGCTCACCAGCGCGCCGCCCTGGTCCTGCGGCGAGACGTCGTAGCCGAGCACGACGGCCTCCAGCGCCTCGCGCGCACGGGCGGCGCGGACGGCGGCCGGCTGCTCGGCCGCAGGCTCGGGCAGATCGAGGGCGGGCCCGGTCGCGGGCGCCGGGGACGACTCCTCGGCGCCGTCGCCGAGCGGCTCCAGCTTGACCAGCGCGGCGCCGGTCTCGACCTGGCTCCCGGTGATCACCGCGAGCTCCTTGACCCTGGCCGCGAACGGCGCGTAGATCACCGTCTCCATCTTCATCGACTCCAGCACCACCACCGCGGCGCCGGCCTCGACCTCGTCGCCGGCCCGGACAGGCGTCGCGACGACCAGTGCCGGTGCCGGTGAGCGGAGCACTCCCCCCTCGTCACGGCTGACCCGGTGCGCCACCCCGTCGACCTCGACCAGCGTGCTCGGACCGTGGGTGGCGGTGACGACGTGGTAGCCGCGCTCACCGACGACGAGCCGCCGGTGGAACTCGTCGATCCGGTCCACCCCGACGTCGACGGTCCGCTCCGCCGTACCGGCGGTGACGGTGACGCGGTAGCGCGACGGCCCGATGTTGATCGCCGACACCCGGTACGTCGTACCCCGCAGCTTCAGCTCGACCGGCCCACCGGCGCGGTGCTGCGCCTGCGGGCGTCCCCCGCGAGCGGTCTCGAGCAGACGGGCGACCTCGATGCGGAGCTCGTCCTCGTAGGCCTCGATGGCGGCGCTGACGATCGCGATCCCGGCATGCCGGTCCGCGACCAGGCGGCCCTCGCCACGCACCCGGTCGATCCAGCTGGTGTCCGCCCAGCCACCGGTGCCGTCGACGACCTCGGGCTGCTCGAGCAGGTCGAGCACGAAGCTCTTGTTGGTGGCACCGCCCTCGATGACGACCGTGGTCTCGGTCATCGCGCGGCGCAGCCGGGCGAGGGCGTCGGCGCGGGTGGGGCCGTAGGCGATGATCTTGGCGATCATCGAGTCGAAGTCGGGCGGGATCGTGTCGCCCTCGGTCACCCCGGTGTCGACCCGCACCCCGGGTCCGGTCGGCAGCTCGAGCCGGACGATGCGACCGGGCGCCGGCGCGAAGTCGCGGTCCGGGTCCTCGGCGTTCAGACGCGCCTCGACGGCGTGCCCCTTCTCGGTGGGCCGCTCGCCCTCGAGCCTGCCGCCACCCGCCACGTGGATCTGCGCCTTGACGAGGTCCACGTCGGTGGTCGCCTCGGTGATCGAGTGCTCGACCTGGAGCCGGGTGTTGACCTCCAGGAACGCGAACGTCCGCTCCCCGGGGTGGTAGAGGAACTCGACCGTGCCCGCACCGACGTAGCCGACCGTGAGGGCCAGGCGCTCCGCCGAGGCCTTCAGGTCGTCGGTCTGGTCGCGAGAGAGCAGCGGTGAGGAGGACTCCTCGATGACCTTCTGGTTGCGGCGCTGGATCGAGCAGTCGCGCACCCCGATGGCCCAGGCGGTGCCGTGGCTGTCGGCGATCAGCTGCACCTCGACGTGGCGAGCCCCGGTCACCAGCCGCTCGAGGAAGACGGTGCCGTTGCCGAACGCCCGCAGCGCCTCGTCGCTGGTGCGCTGGTAGGCGTCCTCGAGCTCGGCGGCCGACGCCACCATCCGGATCCCGCGGCCTCCGCCACCGGCGGTCGCCTTGAGCATGAGCGGGTAGCCGATGCCCTCGGCGGCGGCCAGTGCGCCCTCGAGGGTCTCGACCGCGCCGCGGCTCCACGGAGCCACGGGCACGCCCACCTCCTCGGCGAGCAGCTTGGAGCCGATCTTGTCGCCGAGCTTGCGCATGGCCTCCGCGCTCGGGTCCGATGAAGGTGACCCCGAGCCGGTCGCACAGGTCGACGAACGACGCGTCCTCGGCCACGAAGCCCCAGCCCGGCCACACCGCGTCGGCGCCGGTGTCCACCAGCGCCCGCTCGAGCACCGCGAGGTCGATGTAGGGCCGGGCCGACGCCGGACCCAGGTTGTAGGAGAGGTCCGCCTCGCGCACGAAGGTCGCGCGGCTCTCGCCGTCGGTGTGCAGCGCCACCGTCTGGATCGGACCGCCGCCCGACGCGTTGATCTCACGCACCGCGTGGATCAGTCGCATCGCCGCCTCACCACGGTTCACGATCGCAATACGAGAGAACGTCACCAGGACCTCCGCCGGTCGCCCGGGGGGAACTTCCCCACGGGCCCACGTAGAACCTGTCACGAGAACCTGGTTACGAACCAGTCACAACGGCCGGGCGTGCGCGCGCGAGCGTTCCGGAGGCCCGAGATCCCCCGTCGGTGTGACCGCCTCGCGCCCCCAGGGCACACTGCACGCATGGACAACCTGCATGCACTGGAGTCGTTCCGACTCACCGGACAGTCGGCGCTCGTCACCGGGGCGACGAAGGGGATCGGCCGGGCCATCGCTCGCTCGCTGGCGGAGGCGGGCGCCAACATCGTCGTCGTCGGCCGCGACGCCGAGGACGCCGCCGAGGTGCAGGCCGAGCTCGAGGGGCTCGGTGTCGAGGTGCTGGTCGTGCTGGCCGACATCACCCGGCCCGAGGAGGTCGAGCGCATGGTGCAGGCGTCGCTCGAGCGGTTCGGCGCCCTCGACGTGCTCGTGAACAACGCCGGCGCCTGCGAGCACAAGCCCGCCCTGGACGTCACCTACGAGGGCTGGCGCGACGTGTTCCGCGTGAACGTCGACGCGCTCTGGCTGGTCTCCCAGGCGGTGGGGCGGCACATGGTCGCACGCGGGAGCGGCTCGATCGTGAACGTCGGCTCGATGTCCGGGATGATCGTCAACCGTCCCCAGTGGCAGCCGGCCTACAACGCCTCGAAGGCCGCCGTGCACCACCTCACGCGGAGTCTGGCCGCCGAGTGGGCGCCGTACGGCGTCCGCGTCAACGCCGTGGCTCCGGGCTACATCAAGACCGACATGTCGCCGGTCGACGAGCCGCAGTTCCGTCGCCAGTGGATCGAGGACGCCCCCCAGCAGCGCTACGGCCTGCCGGCCGAGGTCGGCCCGTCCGTGGTCTACCTCGCCAGCCAGGCGGCGTCGTTCGTGACTGGATCCGTCCTGGTGATGGACGGCGGCTACACGCTGCACTGACGCCTCAGGGCGGGTGCCCTCAGGTCGTCTTGTTCGCGGAACAGTCCGGGTTGGGGCAGTAGTCGACCGCCACCATCTCGCCGGGGTTCATCTCGGCCCGCTTCTCGTTGGTCTCGTCGAAGTCGATGGTGGCGTGTGCGAGGTCCGTGCCGCAGGACTCGCACGTCGTCGGCCAGGTCTGCTCGTCGGTCGTCACGTCGCTCATCGGGACACGCTAGCCGGTCGGCGGCCGAACAGACCCCGCGCCTCGGCTTCGCGACCGGTTCCTAGACTGCAGCAGTGACAGCGGGGAGGGAGGAGAACGCGCGGACGGCGTTCCGTCGCGGCGTGCGGTTGGGTGTCCCGTTCGCGGTCGTCGGCTTCCTGCTCAGCCTCTCCTTCGGCGTCCTGGCCCGCCAGGCTGGCTTCAGCGTCGTCCAGGCCATCGTCACCTCGGTGATCGTCTTCGCCGGGTCGGCGCAGTTCGCCATGCTGTCCGTGGTCACCGTCGGGGGCGGCATCCCCGCTGCCCTGACCGCGGCGAGCCTGATGAATGCGCGGTTCCTGGCCATGGGCGTCGCGCTGGCACCGTCGTTGCCGGGCGGCCCGTGGAAGCGGGCTGCGCAGGGGCAGACGGTCGTCGACTCCTCGTGGGCGCTCGCCAATCGCGGCGACGGCACGTTCGACCGGTGGCTGCTGTTCGGCACGACGCTCCCGCAGTACGTCACCTGGACGCTGGGCTCGGTCGTGGGCGCGGTCTTCGGTGACGTCCTCGGCGACACGCAGCGGCTCGGCCTCGACGCGATCTACCCCGTGTTCTTCCTCTCGCTCCTGATCGCGGAGCTCCGGGATCCGACATCCCGCCTGGCGGCCCTCGGCGGAGGCCTCCTCGCCCTCGCCCTGGTGCCGATCGCTCCCCCGGGCATCCCCATCCTGGCCGCGAGCACGGTGGCGCTCATCGGCCTGGTGCGGAGGCCGTCGTGACGCTGACCTCGACCCAGGTCTGGGTCCTCATCCTCGGCTGCGCCGCGCTGACCGCGCTGATCAAGGCCTTCGGCCCGGTGCTCCTCGGCGGACGGGTGCTGCCGTCCTGGTTCTCCCGCGTCATCGTGCTGATGGCGCCGACACTCCTGTGCGCCCTGGTCGTGACCTCGGTGTTCGCCAGCGGACGCTCCTGGTCGGTCGGCGCCCACACCGTCGGCGTCGCCGTCGCCGGCGTGATGCTCTGGCGGCGGCACTCCCTGGTGCTGTGCGTCGTCGTCGCCGTGCTCGTCACCGCAGGGCTGCGGGCGATCTGAAGGCGTCAGGACGAGGTGGAGGTCAGCGCAACGTCCATCGCACCGACACCGCGGGATCCGGCTCGTAGCTGCACCACAACCCGGTCCGCACGGAGGTGCGCAGGTGGGCGGCGAAGGTCCCGTCGTGCTCGGCCAACCGGGTGAGGGTGGCGCTGAGCGCCTTGCGCACCGCCACCCTGGCCCGCTCGGCATCGTCGGCCGGTCGTCGGTCCCGCCCGTACAGGCCGACGGCCCGACGTAGCTCGTGCAGCAGCACATCCAGCTCCGCTTGCAGCGCCCTGCGCACGATCGACGTCGCCGAGTTCCTCGGCCTCGGAGACCACCGATTGGAGCGCGGTGATCCGCTCGCGGTAGGCGCGCTTGGCGGTGTCGTCGAGGAGGGCATCGCGCGCTCCGCCACCCACCATGGCCGACGCGCCGGGGCGCATCAGGT
Organism: uncultured Actinomycetota bacterium; assembly: GCA_963845655.1. Taxonomy (GTDB): domain Bacteria; phylum Actinomycetota; class Actinomycetes; order Propionibacteriales; family Nocardioidaceae; genus Nocardioides_B. Next base: position 13,525 of record CAWJTB010000002.1, read on the forward strand.
CCGCCGCATGGACCTCGGTGTGCGGCGTACCCAGCAACGTGTGCAGGTGGTGCAGCCCGCGCGCCTCGGGGAAGCGCCCTTCGTGGCCGGCCCATCCCGCTTCCCAGCCGTCGGCGGTACGACGCAGCACGGCGCCACGAGCTGCGAGGCTGGCCGGCTCCTGCCTCCCGTCCAGGTCCGCGAGCTCCTCACGCACCCGGCGGACGAACCAGGTGGCACCCATCGCCTCGTACACGTCCAACGCCCCACTCAGCAACGTGCGCGCCTCGTCGGTCCGACCCTGGGTGCCGGCCAGCAGGCCCAGCCAGTGATCGGTGATGCCGCAGAAGGTGACGGCTCCGGCGTTCACGATCATGGTGCCGCGGAACGCCGTCACGCTCCGCTCGACCCGCGCCGCCAGCTCCCTGTCCCCCACGCTGACGGCGACGTTCGCCATCAGCGCCAGCCAGGCGAGGTCGAGACCGTGCCCCGCCTCCGCCGGCTCGAGGTCGTCCAGGGAAAAGGCGAGCAGGCGCCGGGCCTCCTCAGGCTGTCCGGCGGCCGCTCGCAGGTTGGCTTCCACCACCGCGAGCTTCGGCTCCGAGGCGGACATCTCGGCCAGGGCGTCGGCGAAGCTCAGCAGCTCCTCGCGTGAGTTCAGCTCGGCGAGGACGAGGAACTGCGCACCCCACAGGACCTGGAGAGCGTCCGGTTCCTCGATCGAGCTGCCGACGGCGTACGCCTTGGCGAGCAGGGCGGCTGCCTCGGCGAGCCGGCCGGCGACGATCGCCCGCATGCCGCGCCTGCTGAGCACGAAGAAGTGGTGACGCGGCGAGCCGGACCGTTCGGCCAGCCCACCGGCGCGCGCCAGTGCTTCGTCGAGCAGCGCCAGGTCACCCGTTCGCAGCGCGTCGACCATCCGGGCGACCTCAGCCTCGAGCGCCAGGTCGAGGTCCCCACTCGCGGTGGCCACCTCCACCAGCTCGGCGCTGGTGCGCGCGGACTCCGCCTCGAGTCCCGGCGCCCAGCAGCAGACGTGGAGTGCACCGAGCGCCGTCGCGAGCAGCACCGGATCGGCGGGCAGGCCTCGGGCCACGTCCAGGGCCTCCTGCGCATGAGGGATCGCGGCTCTCCCGTCCCCGTCCGTGGCCCGGAGCGTCGCGATGCGAGCCAGCAGCCGGACCAGGCTCGGCTCGTCCCCCGTGGACCTGGCTGTGGCAGCGGCGTCGATGAGCGCGGGCACGTGCTCGAGCGCGGCCGCCGACGTCTCCACGATCGCGCACCGACCCAGCAGCGCACGCGCGCGAGCAGGCTGGTCCCCGAGCCGGCCGGCCAGCGCGACGGCGTCGGCGAAGGCCTCCGCCCCCGCGTGCACAGCACCCGAGGCCAGCCGGGCGTCGCCGAGGTCGAGCAGCACCCGGAGCCGCAGCGACTCCTCCTCGACCAGGGGCAGCGCTCGGGTCAGCAGCTCGGCACGCTCTCCTGCCGCCGCCGTCTCGGCTGCCGCGGCACGCGCGGCCTCGACGGCCTCCACGGCGGGCACGACCGGTACGGCGCGGAGCAGGTGCTCGGCCACCAGGCCGGGGCCTCGACCGCCGGCGGAGGCTCGCAGGGCGGCTGCGGCGTCACGGTGCAGCGCCAGCCGGTGATCCTCGCTCAGTGAGCGGTAGACGACGTCGCGGACGATCTGGTGGCTGAAGGACCAGCGCGGTCCCTCGCCGTCGAGGACACCCAGGCGGCGTGCGCCGTCCAGGAGACCTACGACGTCGTCCGGTGCGCGCCCGGACAGCTCCGCCAGCGTGCGTACGTCGAAGGCTCGGCCGAGCACCGCCGCTCGTTCGACCAGGTCGCGGGCATCGACGGGCAGGGGCGCGAGCCGCTGCTGCACGGAGCTGCGGAGGCCGTGGGTCAGCCGGCCGGTCCCGGCGGCCCTCGAGAGCTCGCGCAGCACCAAGGGGCTCCCCTCGGCCACCCGCAAGATCTCTCGTCTCGCGTCCTCGCTGACCTGGCCGGCGGCGTGCAGGTCGATCACCCGACCGGAGTCCTCGTCGGTCAGCGGCTCGAGCGAGAGGGTCGTCGAGATCTGGGAGAGCCCGCCGAGGCGTTCGTCGGGGCGGCTGGCCACCACCAGGACGACAGGCGCGTCGTGGAGCACCGCAGCGAGATAGCTGGTCATCCGGACCGTGTCGTCGTCGGCCGCGTGCAGGTCGTCGACCAGGAGGAGCAGGGGGTGCTCCGCCGCGGCCGAGCGCACCGCGTCGGCGATCCGGGCCCCGCGCGACCACACGTCGGCATCCCCCTCCCAGGAGACGTCCCACCCGGCGGTCGAGGTGATCTCGCGCCACGGCCAGAAGGCCGGCGCTCCCCCCTCCTCAGGCACGCGCCCCCATACCGCTCGCAGCTCCGGCAGCTCACTGACCAGGGCCCGCAGGAGCTCCGTCTTGCCCACCCCCGCGATGCCCTCGACGACCGCGGAGCCACCTGCGCCGGCTCCCGCGGAGCGGCCGAGCCGACGCAGCGTCGCAAGCTCGCTCGCACGTCCGACGATCACGCTCGACAGCCTAGGGCTGTGGGCAGGGGGGCGCGTCACATCGTGACGTCACGCCCGAAGGAGGAGAAGCAACCCCTACCGAGGAGCCACGATGAGCCAGAAGCAGACAGCCCCACCCGTCACCGCGGGAAGCACCGAGACGCACGCCGCCCCGAGTCCGCAGCGGGTCGGCCCCCTGGCCGTTCTTGTCGTCGCTCCGGTGCTCTTCATGACCGGATCCTTGATCCACCCTGCCGAGGCCAAGGACGGCGCGGCTCAGCTCGAGATCGTCGCCGCCGCGAGCGGACGGTGGACGGCCGCACACGTGCTCCTGGTGGCGGGGGCCATCACGATGATCTTCGCCGTGCTGGCCCTCGCGCGGCTCGTGGGTGCTGCCGCTCCCCGCCTGGCGCGCATCGGCACCGTGCTGGGCGTCGTCGGCGCACCCGCCCTGGTCGGCCTGTTCGCGATGGAGGGATTCGGCGCCCTGGCCCTCTCCGACGGCTCCGGCAACGCAACGGCGGGAGCAGCGTTGGAGGCGCTGGAGGCAGGCGTCATGCCCTTCGCCCTCGTGTCGCTGAGCCTGTTCGTGGGACTGTGCGTCCTCGGCGTCGCACTCGCACGCACGCGTCGCGCGGCGGTCTGGGCAGCAAGCACCCTCGTCGTGGCCGCTGCGGGCTTCGTGGTCGGACTGATGGCCGAGATCGGGCCGTTGCTCTACGCGACCCAGGTCGGCATGACCGTCGCCCTGGCCGGGATCGCCCTCACCGCTCGCAACGGGGTCGTGCGGTGACCGTCACCCGCGGCGACGCCCCGACACACCCGGCGCCGCCCGTCCGCGACCTGTTGCTCCGTCCCGCCACCGAGCTCGCCAAGCTGATCGCCGATGGCGTCCTGGGTGCCCGCGAGCTGCTCGCTCTGACCCGCGCACAGGTCGAGGAGCTCAACCCGTCGCTGAACGCCGTCGTGACGACGGACTGGGAGCGGGCGCAGCGCGAGGCGGCGGCCGCGGACGAGGCGGTGGCGCGCGGCTACGCCCTCGGACCTCTGCACGGTCTGCCGATGACGGTCAAGGACGTCCTGGAGACGGCCGGGATGCGCACGACGTGCGGGGCCCCGAACCTCGCCGATCACGTGCCGGACAGGGACGCCGTCGCCGTACAGCGCCTGCGCCGTGCGGGAGCCGTCATCTACGGCAAGACCAACGTGCCCTCGTGGGCGGCCGACGCCCAGACGACCAACCCCCTCTTCGGGACGACCGTGAACCCCTGGGACCACGCGCGGACGCCGGGGGGTTCCTCCGGCGGGGCGGCCGTGGCGGTGGCCACGGGCATGTCGAGCCTGGAGGTGGGCAGCGACATGGGCGGCTCGATCCGCATCCCGGCCCACTTCTGCGGCGTCTACGGGCTCAAGCCGTCGTACGGCGTGATCCCGCTCCGCGGTCACCTGCCCCCACCCCCGGGGACGCTGTCCGACCTGGACGTCGCGGTGGTCGGTCCCCTCGGTCGCTGCGCGGCCGACCTCGACCTGGGCCTCTCGGTGATGGCCGGCCCCGACGACGTCGCCGCGACGGCCTGGCGCCTGGCACTGCCCCCGCCCAGGGCCACGCGTCTGAGCGACTACCGGATCGGGATCATCAGCAACGACGGCGTGTGTCCGGTCGATCGCGCAACCCAGTCGGCGCTGGAGGATCTCGGCTCGGCGCTGCGCTCCGAAGGGGTGCACGTGGTCGACGTGAGCGGCACGGCTCCGTCGCTGGCCGAGGGCCTGAAGAGCTTCCGGCGCCTGGTGCAGCACCTGGCCGGCCTCTTCATGCTCGACACCGACTTCGAGGCCATGAGCCAGATCGAGCACAAGAGCGAGTGGCAGGCCAACGTGACGCTGTCCGCCCGCGACCTGGTGGCCGCGCGCGAGGCGCGGGCGCAGTACGCCGCGGCGTGGGCGCGGCTGTTCCTCGACGTCGACGTCGTGCTGACGCCGGCGATGCCTGCCCCCGCCTTCCCCCACGACCACGAACCCGATGTCGACCAGCGCCACATCCTGGTCGACGGGGTCCCGCGTGCGTACGGCGAGCAGTTCGCCTGGCTCCAGGCCCCCGGGGCGGCCTACCTGCCCGCCGTCGTCGCGCCGGCTACGCGCTCCGGCGGCCTGCCGATCGGCGTCCAGGTCATCGGTCCCTACCTCGAGGACCGGACCGCCGTCGACGTGGCGGGAAGACTCGATGAGCTCACCGGGGGGTTCACCGCGCCCTTCGTCGCGTCGGGAGCGAGCACGCGTCATTGAGCGTGCTGTTCCTCGCATCCGCGTTTCCCGGGCCCGAGCTGCGCTTGCGGGACCGGACGAGTTCGATGCTCCGATCCCGTCCGGTCCTGCTCGAGCAGGTCCTCGAACACGCACGGCTGGTGGGCTTCGCCGACCTAGGTGCCCTCCCCCCTGTGCACCTGGTCGCTGCTCCAAGCCGTCCCGTGAGCCCTCGGCGTACCCGTGCACATCACTGGCGTGACGGGCTCACAGCCAACCTGTCAACGGGTGGCCGCGCTCAGCGCTCGGCCATCAGCTGCCCGCGCACCGCGCCGCTCGGGTACTTGGCGTTGTGCACGTTCACGTAGTAGTTGCGCGGGTTGGCCAGGATCTCCGCAACGGTCTGGTCCCCCACGAACTTCCCCGCCTCGCCTTCGGTCAGGCAGTCGGCTGCGTTGCCGTCGGCCGGCGCAGCCAGGTTGACCACCACCGGACCGTTGGTGCCCGCGGCTCCCTCATGGATGTGCGCTGCCGTCGGCGTGCCGACCTTGTCGACCGTCAGCACATAGCAGAGCGTGGTCGGGTCGCCGTCGATGCCGAAGACGTAGGCCTCACCCCTGCCGTTCGGGTCACCGGCCAGCCGGTTGCTGGTGCCGACCTCGGCGCGACCAGTCAGGTCGGCTTCGAGCACGGTGTTGGAGTGGCCGGCGACGGCCATGCCGACGGGAACCACCGTTGCGGTGATCGCCACTGCGGCGGTCGCTCCCGCGATCGCGAAACGCTTCTTCTTGCTGTCGAACATGTGGGCCTCCTGGATGATGGTTGGATCCCCCTGCTGGGGTTCGTGGCCCAGGTCACACCGGATGGGTCGAGCCGGCGGGCCCGTGCCGACTCTGTCTAGCCCCAGAAGATCGGGTCTCCGCTGGTCTCGATGTGGTCGAGCAGCGCCTGCACGTTCTTGGTAGGCCGCTTGCGCTTGTACTCGTGGAACTTCAGGTGCCGGTCGCGCCAGTAGATGGCCCACTGGCCGGTGGCCTTGGTGTAGCGCAGCCGGGCGATGGGGAACCGCGTGTGCTCGCCGACGCCGTCCCAGGGCGGGCGCACCTCGACGATGTCGACGTAGCGGTCGGCAACGTCGGCCTCCACCGTCAGCTCGGACCACAGGTGCTCCGGCACCCGGTTGCGAGCCCAGGTGCGAATGCGGTGCAGGTCGGTCTCCGGAAGCGTCATGTCAGACCAGTTCGCCCTGCGATTCGTCGAAGCTCACGGGGTCACACCCCGGGCCACCGCAGCGTCGAACAACGTCCGAGCGACCTGCTCGGCCTTCTCGGTCGCCGCGGCACCCACCGGCTTGGCCTCGTAGCGGTCCTGGTTGCGGGCGCGTCGCAGGCGGTCGAACTCGCGTGCCGCCTTCTCCGCGGGCGGCTTGTCGAGGACCGCACGGAGGTAGCGGCCGAGCGCCTCGTGCTGGCCGGGCCCGTTGGTCGTCCGGAACCCGTACGCCGCCAGCAGCGCCTCGCCCGTGTCGTGACAGGCGTCGTAGGCGATGCCGTATCTGACGACGACACTGGTGAGCAGCGGCAGTTGGTCCAGGCGCTCCTCGGCCTGGCGCAGGAACGAGGTCGCACGCGCGAGGTCTGCGGGCACGACATCGAGACGTCGCGCCTCGACCAGCGCGAGGACCGTCGCCTGCTGGACGCGGGTGAGCGGAGTCAGCGCCACGGCAGCTCCCCGATCACGGCGACCGCCGGGCCGCTGCGCACGTTGTCCAGGAAGCCGGAGGGCGCGGCGAACTCCTCAGGGGTGAGGATCGTCGGGTTCACGGGACGGTGCACCGCGGCCTCGACCCGGGTGCACGCCTCGTAGACCGCGTCCACGTCGGGCTCACCGAGCACCATGACGTCGATGTCGTGCGGCGCCGGACCGGCATCCCCGAGCATCCGCGCGGCGAAGGAGCCGTAGAGGAACGCCGACTCGATCCCGTCGATGCGGGCAAGCTCCTCGGCCAGGATCACCACCGGGCCGGTCGCGATCGTGAGGATCTCGCGCAAGGGGTCCACCAGCGGGCTCTCGCCGTTGGCGCGGATCAGCCTCGTGCGGCCCACCTGTCGCTCGCTCAGGATGCCGGCGTCCAGCAGGCGCGCGACCTCGCGGTGCGCGGTCGGGTAGGCCAGGCCGGCCCGGTCGGCCAGATCGGTGACGCTCAGCTCGTCGCCGGTGAGCAACAGGGTGGAGAGCAGGCGCGCCTGACCGTCCGACCGGAAGATCGGAGCGAGGAGCGGCGCCTCAGTTCTCATATAACTGAGGTTATCCTCCATTATATCGATAGTCAATGACCGACTCGCTCACCCCAGAACATCGGGTCGCCGCTGGTTCCGGTGTGGGCGAGGAGCGCCTGGGCGTTCTTGGTCGGGCGCTTGCGCTTGTACTCGTGGAACTTCAGGGTGCGATTGCACCGTAGATCGCGAGGCAAGGGCTCGCGAGGCAGGCGTGCGCGAGCCGGGGGCCAGTAGGCCTTCAGGCGGCACAGCGGCTCGCAACGGAGCCGACGACAGCGCCGATGCCATCGGCTCGTACTGAGCCCCTCTAGACGGGACGCGGTTCGCTTCCGTCTGGGGCCATCGCTTGATCGAAGAGCTGCTCACGGTCGAGAGATCGGCCCCTCGGACAGCCCGATCGGGCCCGACGGCTGAAATCCTCGCGAACTGTGTGCGGACTGGGCGAGGCACCCACTCTGACCTGCGCAAACGCGCAGATTCACACGTTGAAGCGGAACGAAAACCGGGGGTTTCGGCTACTTTCGGTCATCGTTGGCAGACACCGGAAAACGCGGCCTCTGACCTGGGCAAACGCCGTTCACGAGTCGTTGGCAGCCGTTGGTCAGAAACGGGCTCCGCGTGACTTCTTGCGGACTGTTTGCGGACCGCTGGACGGTCGGAGACCCTGAGGTCATTCGTCGCGGACTCACCGACATGACGTCAGGCTAGTCCGAGCCCCGACCTAGACCTTCGATCTTCGCGCATCTTGCGGACAGGTCGCGGATGCTCTGCCAGACAGCTGCTCGGGGCGCGTCGATCTTGAGTGCTCGGATGTATTCGTCGAGACGTTGCGGGCGATCTCGGAGGTAGGTGACTGCTTTGTCGAGGCTCTCGCCAACCGTCTTGCCGTATGCATCGACCGCCTTGCGCGCGCCGGCCTTCAGTGCGGCGGTGTCGGGTTTCATCATGGCCAGGTCGATGAGGTCGCGGCTGAACGTCGACGTGTCTGCCCAGCGGTCGTCATTGGCGAGCAGCTTGGTTGCGACCTGGTCTGTTCGCGTCAGGATCCGTAACGCCGCAGATCTCATCGCCCGGGGCGGGAGTGTCGAGGTCGATGCGGCCTTCATGGATGATCTCGAACTTGATCGCAATCCCCGCAACGAGCACCGAGGTCCTGATCCCGTAACCGTCAACAGAGGGTGTTCGACCCAGGTCCAGTTCGCGTGTAGCCAGAGCGTCGAGCCCGTGGTCCCTGACCATCTGGCGCAGCTCGCGGTAGGACTGCGGGTCGGAGACCAGGAAGTCGATGTCGACCGATTCGCGGAACTCACCGTTGGCGAGGACGATCGCGGTGCCGCCTCCGAACCAGCAGTTGTGCTCTGCCAGGAGCGGTGCGTCGAGGATCGACAGCACCTCGGCCACCTGTTGGTGGTGCAGCCGCCTAAACAAGGAGCCTCCCGTTGCTGTAGGTGTCCGCCAGGTGCTGGATGAACGCCTTCTCGTGGTCGGTCAGCGTCTCCTGGTTGAGGTGTCGCCAGCCGCGTTCGTAGAGGTTGAGCGCCTCCGTCTCGGTGATGGTGGTGCCGGCGTCGGTCTGCCAGGCCAGCGTGCGGAGGCCGGGGTAGTCGCCGACCGTGATCGTCGCCGGTTCTGCTGCTGGAGCGTCGAGGATCGGGACGACGAGGTGAAGTCCGAGTGCGGCGGCAACGTTGATGTAGGCGCCGATCGTGACCGAGGGGTTGCCTGCCTCGATCCTGTGCAGGGTGACACGCGAAACGCCAGCAGCTTCGGCACAGGCGACTACCGTGACACCGAGGGCCTTTCGGCGTTCGCGCAGCCGGGCGCCTAGGCGTTCGAGGTCCGCCTGTTGCTCGGGGCTCGTGTACGGGCTAGGGGCTGGCATGTTTCTCATTTTAGTCATTCAATCCTTTAAGTCAATAATGAGAAACATTTGAATGCCCTCTCGGTCAGACGGGCTGGCCCCAGCGCGAAGCCAGCCGTGCGTCCAGTTCGTCCAGGTCAGACCGATCGACGGGTCCGCCTCCAGCTCGGCCGCGCGCGACCGCACCACGGCCTTCTTCAGGCGCCGTCCAGCCGCGCCGATCCACCAGGCCCCTCGGCTCGGGCGGACCTAGTCCGGGAGATCAGTGCCGCGGACTTCGGTCACGGCCGCGCGATGTTGGCTGGTCTTTCAGGTCCGGCTCTCGGAGGTCGAGACCTGGATCAAGCAGATGGACGCCGCGGTCTCGCCCCGCACGATCAAGACGCGTACGTCAACGTCCGGTCGGTGTTCCGCGCGCAGTGAAGGACCGGGTGATCGGCACCGACCCGACCGACGGCGTACGCCTCCCCCGTGGCCGTCGGGCGGACGTGGCCATGTCGATCCCCACTCCGGAGGAGGTGGGGCAGCTCATGGCCGTGGCCGACGAGCGGTCCAGCCGTTCATCGCCCTCTGCGCGTTCGCCGGTCTGCGGCTCGGTGAGGCCGCCGGGGTCCAGCTCGGCGACATCGACTTCCTCCGCAGGTCGCTCAAGGTCTCCCGCCAGGTGCAACGCGTCAACGGTGGGGCGATCGACGTACGGGCACCGAAGTACGGCTCAGAGCGCGTCATCTACCTCGCCGACAGTCTCGTCGACGTGCTCGCCGAGCACGTCGGCGCTCACGGCGCCGCCGGCAAGGCTCGGTGGCTCTTCGCCGGCGATGGTGACGACCCGCCGCACCAGAACACCGTCGGCTACTGGTGGCGCAAGAAGACGTTGCGCGACGCCGGCCTGTCCGGCATCAAGCTCCACGACCTGCGGCACTTCTACGCCTCCGGCCTCATCGCGGCCGGCTGCGACGTCGTGACCGTCCAGCGCTCGCTGGGCCACGCAAAGGCGACGACCACTCTCTACGCCCACCTCTGGCCGACCGCCGAGGACCGCACGAGGAAGGCAGCGGAGTCGATCATGTCCGCGTCCCTGGGTCAACATGCAGCCGACCCACCCGCAGACTCGGCTCGGCATCACGGACCATGAACTCAGGCCCGGCCAGTTTGTGTTTGCTCGTTCTTGAGCACGGCGGGGAGATGGGGGCGTCAGCGCGCCACTGTGGGCTGGCGTCACAGCGGCTTCAGAATGACGCGCCCCGGAGAACCCGCGACAGATCGCGAGGCCCACGGCAGGCCGCTCTCACTTGTCTCAGCGACGGCCAGAGTCGGGAGCGGCAACGTCTGGGCGGGATCATCCTCGACGTCGAGTCCGAACGATGCCGCGATGATCGCTACTTGCATCCCGACTCCCGCGCCGGAGTTCACCAAGCGCCTCACCGAAAAAGTAGTCCATCATCCTGTAGCCCGGCTCGCTGAAGAGGAATCGGTCGCCTCTTCCGGTACGCTCGTTGACACCTACACGCGTAAGGAAGCCGACGCAGTAGCGGCGCATCACACGCAGCGGGTTCGCGAGTTCATCAGCGATGCGACCCTGCCCGATCTGCTCCGTGAGGAAGTCGCGGATCTCGATTACCGACTGCACGCATTGATCAGGGACCTCGCCTCCGTAACCCGCGAACAGCACCCTTCGGACCTCTACAAAGGCGACGACCTTGCGCGCGACCTCGACGTCTGCCTGGCCGGGGTCCCATGACACGCCAAAGATCGGGCAGCTGACGCCGTTGATGCGGTTGACGATCTCTTTGAACTTCATGTCAGTCGCCCCCAGTTGTTGCGCCACTCAGCCACGTGCTTCGGGTAGATCGCGGAGTGCTTGCTGTCCGGGTTGCGCGGACGCTGACCCCCTTGCGAAGCGACGAAGTCATCATGCCGTTGCCGGACTCCTGCGCGCAGGTCGTCGCCAGGGCAGACATAGAACTCGCGCACGCCGTCGGTGACATTGACCAGCACAGCGGTTTCGATGGTCGCCGACGTGTACTTGTCAACGTCATCGATCTGCCACGCACCCTTCGCCGCTACCTGAACTTGACGCGCTGGCCGTTGACCTCGATGTAGGTACGCGGTCCGTCGATCTTGGCCTCGTAGCCGCGCAGCAAGGCCTCGGCGACGGCAAGGTGGCGACCTGCGTTGTGCGTCTGATGGTGCGTCGGCTGGCTCATGAGCCGATGCTACGAGCGATTGTGTCGGTGGTCGCCCCTACCGTCCCATGGCATGGAGGGAAGATCACAACTGGTAGGCAGGCCGCGTACGCCGTGCCTACAATGGCGCCAGGCCACGAAGGTGGCCGGTGACGCCCGCCTGCCAGAGCAAGACGCCACCGGCCGAGTCGCCGGAACTGTGTTGATCAGACACTTCCCGACTTCCGCAGGGGCGCGAGTTGTGGAGGCCGCGGTCCCCGGGTTTGGACCCCGGCTGTTCCCCTACGGCATGTCTGTGGTGTTTCCACCCCCGTCGTGCTCGTTGTCGTGGTGGAGAGACTTCTCCTCGTAGCCCAGCGCCCGCTCGATCCTGTCCAGCAGGTCAGCCGGCAGGTCGCCTTCGGCCTGGTCGACCTTCTCCCATCAGCAACGTGATGTACCGCGCCCGAAGAGCTTCCGGGCTGGTGTCCTGAGGCTGCTGGACGGCCGGCGGGGGCGGAGTCGGGGGGGGAGGCTCAGCTTTGGTGGTGCGGCGACGGCGGGTCGGCCGACTCTTCCCAGCGCTGGCGCCGAGCCCTCTTCGAGTGCGGGCTCCAAGCTCGCCGCCCACTCCTCGTGCCGTGCCGAGGAGGCGGTGAGGCCTTCTGTACGGTCACGCTCGCTCAGAGCGCCCCGCACGGAACACGTCGACCAGCTACGCGCAGTACCTGGTTCTGGCTGAGGACCAGGGCATCGGCGTACTTCTCTTCGAAAATCATCTTGAGGTACTGCTCCGCTCCCCCGCGTCGGCGTTCGCAAGGGTCTTGAGCAGGTCGTCGGGTGCTTGTCCTAGTCGATGAGATCGAGGTAGCGGAGCGTCCCCCGCACCTAGGCGCGACGAGTTGCCCGAGGCGTTGCCGAAGTAGGTGCCGTCAAAACGGCCCGGCAGCCCCTCCTCGGAGAACCGGGTCGATTAGTTCTGGAAGCCCTTGTACGACATGTACGGCGCGCTCGCGGGCTGCTGCTTCGCGTCGTCGCCGCCGGCGGCGGGAACGACGTCGATCTGGGCGTCGGTGCTCACGATGCACCTCCGATCTGGGTCTCCCCTGAGATTGGGGTTCAGCCTAAGGTACGCCCGGGCGGATCGCAAGCGAACCAGCACATGCGCGTGGACGCCTACCCTCGTTGAGGGTTTCACGCGCTCGACTTCTACGGCCGTGGACATCGAACTAGGCCCGTGTATTACGCCTCTGACCTGCATCTTTGCGGATTGCGCGCATATGGTGTGGACACCTGCTAGCGATCTCCGAACGAAAGGCAACGTAATACGCTGCACGGCCGTCGTCTTGGGTCCTCTCTAGCTCCATAGGTCATAGTAGCGGCGCAAGAGACTGAGGCCCCTGCGCACAGCACGGACGCCTGCGGCTGTGGAGACCGGCGTATTACGCCTGTGGATTGCTGCGTGGACGCGACCCTGGTGACGTTCGCCGGGGGCCATGGCTTGTCCGAGCTGGGTGCGCCACTCGGGACCGAGGCGGTTGAGCCGGTGGCGTTGGCATCAGGGGCCGGCTCTGGTGCACGCGGGCGCGGAGGTTAGCCCAGGCCGTCCACCTCACGTGGCCTGTCGCGCCGCCCTGGCCGAACTGTCGCGCCACGTCAGAGATGGCCAGTACCCCCGCACCGGGACCAATCTCTTCGCTTCCCGGAACAGCCCGATCGGGCCCGTGCTGCTGAAATTCTTGCGGACTCTGTGCGGACTGGGAGGGGCCACACCCCCTCTGACCTGCGCAAACGCGCCGATTCACACGTTGAAGCGGAACTCCACCACGTCGCCGTCAGCCATCACGTAGTCCTTGCCCTCCATGCGCACCTTGCCGGCCGACTTCGCAGCCGCCATCGAGCCTGCGGCGACGAGGTCGTCGTACGACACGATCTCGGCCTTGATGAAGCCGCGTTGGAAGTCGGTGTGGATCACCCCGGCGGCCTCGGGGGCCGTCGCGCCCTTGGGGATGGTCCACGCGCGCGACTCCTTGGGGCCGGCGGTGAGGTAGGTCTGCAGGCCGAGGGTGTCGAAGCCGACGCGGGCCAGGACGTCGAGACCGGGCTCGTCGATGCCCATCTCCTCGAGCATCGCGCGGGCCTCGTCGTCGTCGCCGAGCTCGACCAGCTCGGACTCGAACTTGGCGTCGAGGAAGATCGCCTCGGACGGAGCGACGATGTCGCGCATCTTCTGCTTCAGGTCCTCGTCGGCCAGCTCGTCCGCGTCGCAGTTGAAGACGTAGATGTAGGGCTTCGCGGTGAGCAGCGACAGCTCCCGCACGAGGCTGCGGTCGATCTTGGTGGCGATGATCGGCGTGCCCGCTTCGAGGTGCTCCTTGGCCTCGCGTGCAGCCTCGAGGTAGGCGACGTTCTCCTTCTTCATCCGCGACTCCTTCTCCAGCCGCGGGATCGCCTTGTCGACGGTCTGCAGGTCGGCCAGGATCATCTCGGTCTGGATGGTGGAGATGTCGTTGGCCGGGTTGACCTCGCCGTCGACGTGGGTGACGTCGTCGTCGCGGAACACCCGCGTCACCTGGCAGATCGCGGCCGACTCCCGGATGTGCGAGAGGAACTTGTTGCCGAGCCCCTCCCCCTCCGACGCGCCGCGCACAATGCCGGCGATGTCGACGAACTCGACGGTCGCGGGCAGCTGCTTGGCGGAGCCGAAGACCTTGGCGAGCTCCGCGAGCCGCGGCTCGGGTACGCCGACCACGCCGATGTTGGGCTCGATCGTCGCGAACGGGTAGTTCGCCGCAAGCACGTCGTTCTTGGTCAGGGCGTTGAAGAGGGTCGACTTGCCGGCGTTCGGCAGTCCCACGATTCCGATGGTGAGGGCCACGGGCGGCGAGTCTACGGTCGCGGAGCCGCCCGCTCCCAATCGTGCGCTCCCGCCGTCCTAGGCTGACCGGATGCGCCTGGCCACCTGGAACGTCAACTCCGTCCGCTCCCGGATCGAGCGGGTCGAGGCCTTCGTGCAGCGGCACGAGATCGACGTACTGCTGCTGCAGGAGACCAAGGCCCGCGACGACCAGTGGCCGCTGATGGGCCTGCAGGCCCTCGGGTACGACGTCGCCACGCTCGGCCACAACCAGTGGAACGGCGTCGCCGTCGTCTCCCGCGTCGGCATCGAGGACGTACGCCACGGCTTCGACGGCATGCCGTTGTACGGCGACCCCGAGGCCGCCGAGGCGAGAGCGATCGGCGCGACGTGTGCGGGGGTGGACGTGTGGTCGCTCTACGTCCCCAACGGCCGCAAGGTCGACGACCCGCACTACCACTACAAGCTCGCCTGGCTGGCCGCGCTGCGCGACGCGGCGCAGACCTGGCTGGCCCAGGACGCCGAGCGGCCGGTGGTGCTCGCGGGTGACTGGAACATCGCCCCGCTCGACGAGGACGTCTTCGACATGGCGCAGTTCGCCACGAGCACCCACGTGACCCCGCGGGAGCGCGCCGCCTTCGCGGCGGTGCTGGACGCGGGCTTCACCGAGGTCGTCCGCCCGCACACGCCGGGACCGGACGTCTACACCTACTGGGACTACTACCGGCAGCGCTTCGAGCGCAACCGCGGGCTGCGGATCGACTTCGTGCTCGGCTCCGACGCGGTCGCCCGCCACGTCACGGGGGCGTGGATCGACCGCGACGAGCGGGCCGGCACGGGGGCCAGCGACCACGCGCCGGTGATCGTCGACCTCGACGACCGGTTTGCCGGGCAGCCCGCCGGGCACCCCGGGGCATGAGCAACGTCGACCCCGAGCCCACCGACAGCACCGGACTCGACTCCGGCGGCGGAGTCCCGCCGGGCGAGACGCCGCCGGACTCCGGCAGCACCCCCGCAGGCCACGCCGACCAGGGCTCGGGACGCCGCACGGCCGGGCCGTGGCTGGCCGTCGGGGTGGTGGTGCTGATCGTGCTGTCGATCGTGCTGTTCTTCCTGGCGCGGGCCGGCGCCCTGATCGGCTAGCCCCGGGGCCGCTGCGGTCCCGACACACGCCCCTCCGAGGCGCTGCTCCCCCAAACTGTCGGCGGCGCACGCCATCCTCGAGCCATGGACATCGGTACGACGCTCTCGCTGCTGACCGTGCTGCTCGTCGGAGCCGGGCTCGGCCTGCTCGTGGGGGTGCTGTGGGCGGGGGCCCGTGCGGCCCGCGCCACCGTCGCCGACCCCTCGACGCTGCGCGCGGTCGAGTCGCGCGCCGCCGAGGCCGCCGTCGTCCGCGACAGCCTCGATCGCCTGCACGACCAGCTGCGCGACATGGCCCAGCACGGCGTCTCCTGGCAGAGCCAGCTCAAGCAGCAGGTCGAGGAGGTCCGCCACTCCACCGACACCCTGCGCCGTGAGACCTCCTCGCTGTCGACGGCGCTGCGCCGGCCGCAGGTCCGGGGCCGCTGGGGCGAGCTCCACCTGCGCCGGGTCGTCGAGATCGCCGGGCTGGTGGAGCGCTGCGACTTCACCGAGCAGGCCACGACCCGCACCGAGGACGGCCTGCTGCGCCCGGACCTGGTGGTCCACCTGGCCGGCGGCAAGCAGGTCGTCGTCGACTCCAAGGTCCCGCTCGACGCCTTCCTGGACGCCTGCGCCGTCGAGCCCGGTGACGCCGGCGACGACGACGAGCGACTCGCCCACCTGCGTCGGCACGCCCGGCAGCTGCGCAGCCACGTGGACGCACTGGGCGGCAAGGGCTACTGGCGGGCGCTCCCGGCGACGCCGGAGTTCGTGGTGCTCTTCGTGCCCGGCGAGTCGTTCCTGTCGGCCGCACTGGAGGTCGAGCCCGGACTCATCGAGTACGCCGCCGACCGGCAGGTCGTGCTGGCGACACCGACGACGCTCATCGCGCTGCTCCGCACGGTCTCGTTCGCGTGGACCCAGCAGGTGCTCGCCGACAAGGCGAGCGAGATCCATGTCCTGGGCCGCGACCTCTACGACCGGATCGCCACGATGAGCGGTCACCTCGACCGGGTCGGCCGCTCCCTGACCGGGGCGGTGAGCGCCTACAACCGAGCGATCGGCTCGCTGGAGAACCGCGTCCTGGTGTCGGCCCGCCGCTTCGAGGAGCTGCAGGTCGGCAGCGGCGACCTGGACTCGCCCGCCCCGGTGGTCGACGCACCGCGGCCGCTGACCGCGAGCGAGCTGCTCGAGAGGGTGGCCGAGCCCCGCCCCGAGCTGCCGGAGCTCGACGGGCTCGACGGGCTCGACGCGCACCGCCGGCTCGACCAGCGCGATCCGCCCCCACGGCGCGTCGCCACGTGACCCCGCCCGCCGCGGCCTACCGTGCAGGGGTGAGCACGCCTGCGCCTCACCACAAGACCCTCTGGGAGGAAGGCCGTCACTCCGGCCGACTGGTCACCAGCGCGTCCGCCGCGGCACTTCTCCTGCTCACGATGCTCGACCTCGCGGTCTTCGGCGAGCTCGACCTGTTCTTCGACGCGGCCTTCGTCCTCGTCTGCGTGGCGGCCGCCCTGGCCGTGCACCCGCGCGACTTCTTCGCCATCGGGGTGCTGCCGCCGCTGCTGATGGCCGGCACGGCGGCCCTGCTCGCGATCGTGGCCCGCTCCGCGGTCGCCGACCCCCGCGACGGCTTCCTCCAGGCGGTCGTCTCCGGTCTCGCCCACCACGCCGGCGCGCTCGTCATCGCCTACGCCCTGACGCTGGCGATCCTCGCGCTGCGCCAGGTCGCCACCCGCAACGCCGGCACGATCCGGGCAGGCAGCCCGCGCATCCCCGCACAGCAGCGACGCGCCCCGCAGGAGCGCGCCCCGCACTGAAGCGGCGCTCAGCCCTTCCGGGCCGCCCGCATGTCGCGACGCAGCTCCGGCGGCAGGGCGAAGATCAGCGACTCCTCGGCCGTGTGCACCGCCTCGGCGTCGGGGTAGCCGCGCTCGCTCAGGAGCGCGAGCACCCCGTCGACCAGGTCCTCGGGCACGGAGGCACCCGAGGTCACACTGACCCGCTCGACACCCTCGAACCACGCCTCGTCGATCTCGCTGACGTCGTCGACCCGGTAGGCCGCCTTCGCACCGGCCTCCAGGGCGACCTCGACCAGGCGCACGGAGTTGGAGGAGTTGGCCGAGCCCACGACGATCACCAGGTCGGCGCGCTGCGAGATCTCCTTGATCGCCATCTGACGGTTCTGGGTGGCGTAGCAGATGTCGTCCGACGGCGGGTCGAGCAACAGCGGGAACCGCGCCCGGATCGCGTCCACGATGGTCATCGTCTCGTCGACCGACAGCGTGGTCTGGGACAGCCAGGAGACCTTGGCCGGGTCGCGGACCTCGACCCGCGCCACGTCCTCGGGGGTCTGCACGAGCTGGATGTGCTCGGGAGCCTCACCGGCCGTGCCCTCGACCTCCTCGTGCCCCTCGTGGCCGATCAGCAAGATGTCGTAGTCGTCCTTGGCGAACCGCCGGGCCTCGTGGTGCACCTTGGTGACCAGCGGGCAGGTGGCGTCGATCGTCTTGAGCGAGCGCTCCTCGGACTGCCGGTGCACCTCGGGCGAGACACCGTGGGCGGAGAACACCACGGTCGCGCCCTCGGGGACCTCGGCGATCTCCTCGACGAAGATCGCGCCACGGGACTCCAGGTCGGCCACGACGTGCTTGTTGTGCACGATCTGCTTGCGGACGTAGACGGGGGCGCCGTACAGGTCGAGCGCCTGCTCGACCGTGATCACCGCCCGGTCGACGCCGGCGCAGTAGCCGCGTGGGGCCGCGAGCAGCACAGCCCGATCGGCCGCCTCCGGGTCGAGGACAGGCGGTATCCCCAGATCCATGCTCATGGGTCCATCGTAGGAGGTTGGGCCTAGGCTCCTCAGGTGGCATTGGACACCTCTCCCGAGCAGCCGGCACCGGTGCGCCAGGTCGCCAATGCGATCTCCGGCTGGATCGACCGGCTCGGCGCCATCTGGGTCGAGGGCCAGGTCGCCCAGTTCAACCGTCGCCAGGGCATGAACACCGTCTTCCTGACCCTGCGCGACACGGTCGCCGACATCTCGATCCCGGTCACCTGCTCGCGCCAGGTGTTCGACTCCCTCAACCCCCCGATGGTCGAGGGCGCGTCCGTGGTGATCCACGCGCGGCCGTCGTTCTACGCCAACCGCGGCACGCTCTCGCTCTACGCCCGCGACATCCGGATGGTCGGCCTCGGCGAGCTGCTGGCCCGCATCGAGCGTCGCCGGCAGCTGCTCGCCGCCGAGGGCCTCTTCGCCCCCGAGCGCAAGCGCCGGCTCCCGTTCCTGCCCGGCACGGTCGGGCTTGTCACGGCCCCGAACAGCGCGGCGGAGCGCGACGTGCTCGAGAACGCCCGCCGTCGCTGGCCGGCGGTCCGGTTCGCGGTGCGCTACGCGGCCATGCAGGGCACCGGCTCCGCGGCCGAGGTGATGGAGGCGCTGGGGCGGCTCGACCGCGACGACCAGGTCGACGTGATCGTGATCGCGCGCGGCGGCGGCTCGGTGGAGGACCTGCTGCCGTTCTCCGACGAGGGCCTGCTGCGCGCGGTGTTCGCCGCGCGCACGCCGGTGGTCTCCGCGATCGGCCACGAGCCCGACAGCCCGCTGCTCGACCTGGTCGCCGACGTGCGCGCCTCCACCCCGACCGACGCCGCCAAGATCGTGGTGCCCGATGTGCGCGAGGAGGCCGAGCGCGTGCTCGCGCTGCGCGAGCGGAGCCGGCAGGTGCTCGGCGCCTGGCTGGCGCGCGAGCAGCACGCCCTCGACCAGGTGCGGGCCCGACCCGCCCTCGCCGACCCGCGCAGCGGCCTCGAGGACCGCTCCCGCGACGTGGCCGCCCTGCGCGAC
The DNA here is from genome assembly GCA_963845655.1 of uncultured Actinomycetota bacterium. Taxonomy (GTDB): domain Bacteria; phylum Actinomycetota; class Actinomycetes; order Propionibacteriales; family Nocardioidaceae; genus Nocardioides_B. Next base: position 32,409 of record CAWJTB010000002.1, read on the forward strand.
CGGGCCCGCCGCACCCTGCACCACCAGCTCGACCGGGCCGGCAACGACCTGGGCCACCAGCTGGCCCGCGTGCGCAGCCTCTCCCCGCTGGCCACCCTGGAGCGCGGCTACGCCGTGCTGCAGGACGCCGACGGCCACGTGGTGACCAGCATCGACGCCGCACCCGTCGGCGCCGCCCTGCAGGTGCGGGTGCCCGACGGCCGGGTCGACGTCGCCGTGACCGGCACCCAGCCCGACCCCCGCACCCCTCCGAGCACCGAACCGAGCGAGAGCGAGACGCCGTGACCACGCCGCAGAGCGAGACCTCGGGCCAGCCACGGCCCAGCTACGAGGAGGCCCGCGAGGAGCTCGTCGACGTGGTGCGCAGCCTGGAGTCCGGCGGCACCGACCTCGAGGAGTCCCTGGCGCTGTGGGAGCGCGGCGAGCAGCTCGCGAAGATCTGCCAGGAGTGGCTCGACGGAGCCAAGCAGCGGCTCGACGCCGCCCTCGCCGAGGAGCAGGACGACTAGCGCAGGCTGGCGGTGTAGGACACCAGGTCGGACTTCCCGACGTCGCTGCCGACCACGAGCGTGGTCGTGTTGCCCTGACGGCGCACCAGGGCGAGGTCGCCTCCGGCGTCGGTGTACGTCGTCCACGGCGACCCCGCGACGTCGACCTCGTCGCCGCGGCGCGCCTGCGGGTCGACGTACTCCTCGACCATGCTGCGCACCGAACGGTCGCTCTGCTCGAGGCCGACGTAGTCGTCGTCGTCGGTGAGCACCCCGAGGTGCCAGGCCTGCTTCGGCATCGGGGTGAAGCGGGCCGACGTGGACCGCCAGCCGGTCGGCAGCCGGTCGGGCGCGAGGAGGTCGAACTCGGCCGCCTCGCGGGCCACGGGGAGGTCCTCGCGGTAGTCGACCACCCGCACCGCGCTATCGGGATTGTCGGAGAAGACGCTCCGGAAGGCGACCCAGCCCACGATGACGGCGACCAGCACCACCATCGCGCCGATCAGCCCACCGAAGGAACGCTGGTAGCGCCCTGCCTGTCCACTCACGCGGTCCATCCTGCCAAGCGCCTGCAACGAGAGCCGCTGGATCGGACGCGCCGCTATGGCGCAGATGCGGCACCAACCTGGCATTGGTGCCGCAGATGCGGAACACTGGCAGCGTGACGTCCTACCGAGTTGCCGAGGCCGCCGACCTGCTGGGCGTGAGCAACGACACCCTGCGCCGCTGGATCGAGGCGGACCGGGTGGCCGCCAGGCGCGGCGAGGACGGCCGCACTCGGGTCGACGGGGCGGACCTCGCGGTCCTCGCCAAGCGCCTCGCCGAGACGGGCCCGGACGCCGACGCGCGTAGCCCGCGCGCACGCCGTCAGCGCGCGCAACCGGCTGCGCGGCATCGTCACGGCCGTCAAGAAGGACACCGTCATGGCGCAGGTGGAGATGGTGTGCGGGCCCTACCGCCTGGTGTCGCTGATGAGTGCCGAGGCCGCCGACGAGCTGGGACTCGAACCGGGCGTCGCGGCCATCGCCTCGGTCAAGTCGACCAACGTGATCGTGGAGCTGCCGTGAGCGCCCTGCCCCGCACCGGCGTGCTGATCGCCGCCGCGCTGCTCTCCGTCTCCGCCCTGGCGGGCTGCGGCGCCGGCGGCGGCGATGAGGACGGCACGCTGACGGTGCTCGCCGCGGCGTCCCTGACCGAGACGTTCACGACGCTGGCGGCGGACTTCGAGGCCGACCACCCGGGCGTCGACGTACGACTGTCGTTCGACTCCAGCTCCACCCTGGCCGAACAGGTCACCCAGGGCGCCCCCGCCGACGTGCTCGCCACCGCGGACGAGGCCAGCATGACGACCGTGGTCGACGCGGACGGCACCGACGGCGACCCCGAGGTGTTCGCCACCAACCACCTGGTGCTGGCGGTGCCACGCGGCAACCCAGCCGGCATCACGTCTCTCGAGGACCTGGCGAGACCGGGGGTGAAGCTCGTGGTCTGCGTCGACACCGCGCCCTGCGGCAAGCTGGCGGCGAAGGTCCTGGCGGCCAGCGGTACGGCGGCGAAGCCGGCCAGCGAGGAGGTCGACGTGAAGGCCGTGCTCAGCAAGGTCGAGCTGGACGAGGCCGACGCCGGCCTGGTCTACGCCTCCGACGTCGCGACCGCCGAGGGCATGGTCGAGCAGGTCGACCTGCCCACCGGCGACGACAACCTCAACCGCTACCCGATCGCGGCGCTGAGCGAGGCCCGCGAGCCCGGCCTGGCAGGGGACTGGGTCACGCTCGTGCTGTCCGAGGAGGGCCGGAGCGCACTCGAGGACGCCGGCTTCGGGACGCCGTGAGGACCACGACCGGGCTCGGTCGAGCACCGACCCGGCTGCTGGTGCCCGCAGGCCTGGCCGGGGTCTTCCTGCTGCTGCCGATGGCCGCGCTGCTCGCGCGCACCCCCTGGGGCGACTTCCTCACGCAGCTGACCGAGCCCGCCATCCTCGACGCGCTGCGGCTGTCCCTCGTGACGTCGCTGGCGGCGGTCGTCCTCGTCGCGATCGTCGGGGTGCCCCTGGCCTGGGTGCTGGCGCGCGTGGACTTCCCGGGCCGGTCGGTCGTGCGGGCGCTGGTGATCATCCCGCTGGTGCTGCCCCCGGTCGTCGGCGGCGTCGCCCTGCTGTCGGCCTTCGGCCGCCAGGGACTGGTCGGCGCTCCCCTGCGCGACGCCTTCGGCGTGACGCTGCCCTACACGACGACCGCGGTCGTGATCGCCCACGCCTTCGTTGCGCTGCCGTTCTTCGTGCTCAGCGTCGAGGGTGCGCTGCGCGCGACCAACCGGGAGTTCGACGTGGTGGCCGCCACGCTCGGCGCCAGTCGCTGGACGACGTTCCGCTCGGTCTCGCTGCCGCTGGCCGGACCGGGGCTGCTCGCCGGTCTGGTGCTCGGCTGGGCGCGGGCGCTCGGGGAGTTCGGCGCGACCATCACCTTCGCCGGCAACTTCGCCGGGACCACCCGCACGATGCCGAGCGCGATCTACACCGCCCTGCAGTCCGATCCCGACGCGGCCATCGTGCTGAGCGTGATCTTGATGATCCTCTCCGTCGCGGTGCTGGCGCTGCTGCGCGAGCGGTGGTTCGACCCGGCCGTCCAAGGCTCGGTGCGCCGGTGAGCGCGCCGGTGAGCACGCCGATGAGCGTCGAGCGGGGGCTGCAGGCCCGCGTCGTGGTGCGGCGCGAGGGCTACGCCCTCGATGTGGCGCTGACGGCCGAGCCGGGCGACGTGGTCGCGGTCGTCGGTCCCAACGGCGCCGGCAAGTCCACGCTGCTGCGGGCGCTGGCCGGCATCCAGGCCCTCGACGAGGGCAGTCTGGTGTGCGAGGGCGAGGTGTGGGACGGGCCCGGCAGGCGTCCGGTCGAGGCCCGGCACCGCAACGTGGGCGTGGTCTTCCAGCAGGACCTGCTCTTCCCGCACCTGAGCGCGCTGCGCAACGTCGCCTTCGGAGCGCGGGCCCGCGGCATCGGCCGGCGTGAGGCGGAGGACCGGGCCCGAGGCTGGCTGGACCGGCTCGGCGTCGGCGACCTGGCCGAGCGCCGTCCCGCCCAGCTCTCCGGTGGGCAGGCCCAGCGGGTCTCGATCGCCCGGGCGCTCGCCACCGAGCCACGCCTGCTGCTGCTCGACGAGCCGCTCTCCTCGCTCGACGTCGGAGTCGCGATGGCGCTGCGCCTCGAGCTGAGCCGGCACCTCGCGGCGTACGACGGGGTGGCGGTCCTGGTCACCCACGACGCCCTCGACGCGATGACGCTGGCCAACCGGGTGCTGGTCCTCGACGACGGGCAGGTGGCCCAGGAGGGCACACCCGCGGAGGTGGCACAGCGGCCCCGCACCGACCACGTCGCCCGGCTGGTCGGGCTCAACGTGCTGCGCGGGCGCAGCAGCGGCACGATGGTCCGGCTGCCCGACGGCACCGCGCTGGTCACGGCCACGACCGCGAACGGCGAGGTCGACGCCTGCTTCAGCCCGGCAGCGGTGACGCTCTCGGTGACCGAGCCGAGCGGGTCGGCGCGCAACCGGTGGCGCGGGCCGGTCACCTCCGTGGCCCCGCACGGCTCGGCGGTCCGGGTGCACCTGGACGCCGCGACCGGGCTGATCGCCGACGTCACCCCGGCGTCAGCCGCCCAGCTCGCCGTCGCCCCGGGCGAGCAGATGTGGGCCACGGTGAAGGCCACCGAGATCGCCGTCTACGGAGGCGAGTGAAGCGTCTGCCCCGCTAGGGTGTGCGCATGCCCCAGGACCCCGAGCAGACGCCCCCGGTCACCCTGTCCCCCGACCTGCACGCGGCCCACGAGGCCCCGGACCGCAACCTGGCCCTGGAGCTGGTCCGCGTCACCGAGGCAGCCGCGATGGCCGCCGGCCGCTGGGTCGGCAGGGGCGACAAGAACGGCGCCGACGGGGTCGCGGTCAACGCGATGCGCACCCTGATCTCGACCGTCGGCATGCGCGGCACCGTGGTGATCGGCGAGGGCGAGAAGGACAACGCGCCGATGCTGTTCAACGGCGAGGAGGTGGGCGACGGCACCGGCGCCGAGTGCGACGTCGCCGTCGACCCGATCGACGGCACCACCTTGGCCGCCAAGGGCATGAGCAACGCGATCGCCGTGATGGCGGTCGCCCCCCGCGGGTCGATGTACGACCCGTCGGCGGTCTTCTACATGGAGAAGCTCGTCACGGGCCCCGAGGCCGCCGACGTCGTCGACATCCGCCTCCCGGTCTCCGAGAACATCCACCAGGTCGCCAAGGCCAAGGGCAGCGCCCCCGAGGACGTCACGGTCGTGATCCTCGACCGCCCCCGCCACCAGGAGCTCGTCGACGAGATCCGCGCCACCGGCGCCCGCATCAAGTTCATCTCCGACGGTGACGTCGCCGGCGCGATCATGGCCGCACGGTCGGAGACCGGCATCGACCTGCTGCTCGGCATCGGCGGCACCCCCGAGGGCATCATCACCGCCTGCGCGATGAAGTGCCTCGACGGCGTCATCCAGGGCCGGCTGTGGCCCAAGGACGACGAGGAACGGCAGCGGGCGCTCGACGCGGGCCACAACCTCGACCCCGACCACGTGCTGACCACCGACGACCTGGTGACCGGCGACGACGTGTTCTTCGTCGCGACGGGGATCACCGACGGCGAGCTGATGCGCGGGGTGCGCTATCGCGCCGGTGGTGCCAGCACGCACTCGCTGGTGATGCGCTCGCGCAGCGGCACGATCCGTTCGATCCACTCCGACCACAAGCTGCAGAAGCTGCAGGCCTACTCGGCCGTCGACTTCCAGCACTGAGACGAGGCAACCCGTGAGCGACTCCCCCTTCGTGGTCGTCGGCGAGTCCCTCGTCGACATCGTGGTCCCGGTCGACGGCGCACGCGAGAACGCCGTCGGTGGCTCCTGCCTGAACGTCGCGGTCGGGCTGGCGCGTCTCGACGTGCCCACCCAGCTGGTCACCCAGGTCGGTGACGACGACCTCGGTCGGCTGGTCCTCGACCACGTCCGAGCCAGCAACGTGACCCTCTCCGACGGCTCCGTGACGCCCGGGCGTACGACGTCCACGGCGACGGCGCACCTCGACGAGCAGCAGGCCGCGACCTACGACTTCGACCTGGTGTGGGACCTGCCGTCGCAGACGCTGCCCGACGACGTACGCGGCGTGCACGTGGGCAGCCTCGGGGCGACGTTGCAGCCCGGGCGCGCCTCGGTCCTCGCGCTGGTGCGGGCCGCGGCCGAGGACGACGTCTTCGTCAGCTACGACCCGAACATCCGGCCGTTCTTCCTCGACGACCCGGAGCGGACCTGGGCGGAGGTGCTCGAGATCGGCGATCACACCCAGCTGCTCAAGCTCTCCGACGAGGACCTGCACCTGCTGCGTCCCGACGAGGACGTCGAGGCCGCGTGCCGTGAGCTGCTCGCCGGCGCGCGCACCGAGCTGGTGGTGCTGACCCGGGGGCCCGAGGGCGTGATGGCGTTCGCCGAGGGGGTGTCGGTCTCGGTGCCGGCGCCGCCGACCGCGCTGGTGGACACCGTGGGCGCGGGCGACTCGTTCATGGCCGCGATGATCGCCCTGCTCGACGAGTGGGGCGTGCTGACCGGGGGGGCCGGCGCGCTGGCCGCCCTCGACGACTCCCGGGTGGAGCTGCTGGTGCGCGGCGCCGCCACGGCAGCGGCCGTGACCTGCTCGCGCCGGGGGGCTAACCCGCCGACGCGTCTGGAACTGCCACCAACCTGGCCGGCCGGCTGACCCGACGCTCGCGTCGGGTGCGGGCCTCACGCTGTGCGTCGAGCGCGCCGGCCACGATGTCGAGCACGCCGGGGTCGAAGGCCATCCCGAGGTGGCTGGTGGCGACCTCGACCGTCCGTGCCTGCGGGTCGAGGCAGCTGCGCCAGTCGATCACGCCGTCGCGCCGGGAGAACACCGAGGTGAACCCCAGCCCGCGGACCAGCGGCACCTGGGCCGCCTCCCACGACGTGCGCGCGCAGTCGCCGGAGGTGCAGTCCGCGCCCATCACGCGGCCCAGGCCGGCACGCTGCAGCCTGACCATCAGGGCAAGGTCCCACAGCAGCACCTTGTGCGCGGCACCGGGCGCCAGGATCGGGCTGCCGAGGGTGACGATGCCCTCGACGAGATCGGGGCGCCGACCGGCGAGACCGCGGGCCATCAACCCGCCGAGGCTGTGCCCGACGATCGTGACCTTGCGCCCGCGCTTGAGCGCGACCCCCTCGATCCGGCGCTCGAGCTGGTCGGAGGCGTCCTTCGTGCAGCCGATGTTGGCGTGCATGGAGGAGCGGTAGGTGCGGTAGCCCTGGGCGCGCAGGTGGCGGGCCATCAGCGCCAGGCTGCCGTCGCCGGCCAGGAAGCCCGGCACCAGCACCACCGGGTCGCCGGCGTGCTCGGGCGTCCGGGTGACCCAGGTGGTCTCGCGGCGGCGAAACCGGTCCTGGGCGCTGCGCCGCACGTAGCGCGCCGCCTCGCTCACCACGCTGGTCTCCCGGGCGATGGCACGCACTCCCGAGGGCCCGGCGTAGCCGGGCGGGCACAGGAACGACCCCAGAGGCGAGTCCATGGTGTGACGGTAGCCACACCAAACCGAAAGTATGCAGCAGAACACCGGTTCGTTACTTTTCAACGCATTCCCGCGTCCCGATATACTCGCCGGTAATCGAACGAGAGGACGGCTCTCATGCCCCGCCAGCGCCCAGCCCCCGCGACGGAGTCCCCCGAGCACGCCGCGCCCGCCGTCTCCGAGGAGCGCTTCGCTCCCCTGTCCGACGGCGTCGAGATCTGCTACCAGACGTTCGGCGACCCGGCCGACGACCCGCTGCTGCTGGTGATGGGGCTCGGCGGCCCGATGACCTGGTGGGACCCCGAGCTCTGCACGCTGCTCGCTCGGCACGGCTTCTTCGTGATCCGCTACGACAACCGCGACACCGGCCGCTCCAGCCGCATCAAGAGCCGCCGGATCGCCCGCAACGAGCTGGTGCGCGGCTTCGTGGGCCGCGGCAAGCAACCGCCGTACACCCTCGACGACATGGCGCAGGACGGCTTCGGCCTGCTCGCCCACCTCGGGTACGACTCCGCGCACGTCGTCGGCGTCTCCATGGGCGGCATGATCGTGCAGTCGATGGCGGTCCTGGCGCCGGCCAAGGTCCGGTCGATGACCTCGATCATGTCCACGACCGGCCGTCGCTCCGTGGGCTGGCAGGACCCCCGCCTGCTCCCGCGCCTGCTCGAGCGCACCGGCCGCACCCGCGAGGCGTACGTCGCCAGCTCGGAGAGCTTCTGGCGGCTCATCGGCTCGCCGGCCTACCCCGACACCCGCGAGGCCGTCGTCGCGCGGGCCGAGGAGACCTTCGACCGCGGCATCAGCCCCGTGGGCGTGCTGCGGCAGATGCTCGCGATCCTCAACCAGCCCGACCGCTCGCGCCGGCTCCGCGAGGTCGACGTGCCCACCCTGGTCATCCACGGCACCGCCGACAAGATGGTCCACGTCTCCGGCGGGCGCGCCACCTCGAACGCGATCCCCGGCTCGGAGCTGCTGCTGATCCCCGGCATGGGCCACGACATCCCAGCCCAGCTGTACGACACGTTCGCCGACGCGATCCGGCGCGTCGCCGACCGCGCCCCCGCCTGACCGTTTACCAGGGGATGCAGCGAATCTTTCGCTGACCACGGTGAAGTTCCCATGGGCAGCGACAGTTCTCCATGGGAGGCAGAGCGGTCAGTCCTTCGCGGCGGGCGCCTTCTTCGCGGCCGGCGTCTTCTTCGCGGCGGACGTCTTCTTCGCGGCGGACGTCTTCTTCGCGGCGGGCGCCTTCTTCGCGGCCGCCCCCGACGCCGCAGCCACTCCCGAGGCCGCCCCCGCTCCCGACGGCGCCTCCGCCGCCGCGCCAGCACCCGGCACCATGGCCAACATCTCGGCCATCGCCTCCTGCAGGTAGCCGATCAGGTTCCACACGTCCGGCACCATCTCGCGGCAGACGATCAGGCCGAAGTCCAGGTTGCCGTCGTAGGAGAACAGCGTGATGTTCAGCCCGCCGGTCATGTCGGTGACGGCCGAGACGGGGTAGATGCCCTCGACCTTCGCCCCCGCGATGTAGAGCGGCAGCTGCGGACCGGGCACGTTGCTGACGAACAGGTTGAACAGCACGCCCGGCACGGTCGCGAGCTTGAACAGCGCCCGGGCCGCCAGCCCGGACAGCGCGGTGGGCACGAGCGCGGAGAGGTCCTGCAGCAGCGAGGCGGGTACGGCGTCGAAGGCCCGCTTCGCCTCCGACATGGACTCCCGCATCAGCGTCATCCGCGCAGCCGCGTCCGGCTCGTGGGTGGGCAGCTCGGCGAGCATCACCGAGACCTGGTTGCCGTTCGACCCGGCCTGGTCGTCGCTGCGGATGGAGACGGGTACGGCGGCCACCAGCGGCACGCGCGGGAGGGCGTCGTGGTCGAGCAGCCATCGACGCAACGCCGTCGTGGTCAGCGCCATCACCACGTCGTTGACGGTCATCTCGAAGTGGTTCTTGACGATCTTCACCTCGGCGAGCGGCAGCGAGCCGTAGGCGAAGCGGCGGTGCGCGGTGATCGTGCCGTTCAGGGGCGTGCGCGGCGCCTTCAGCGACCGGTCGTCGAGGTCGTGACGTGGCTCGCCGAGCGCGCGCCCGACCAGGCCGGCCGCCTCGCTCACCAGCCGCGTGCCGGGGAAGTTGGCGGCGCCGGGCAGCTGGTCGACGTACCGCAGCGACTTGGGGACGGTGCGCAGCACCTCGACCGGGTTGACCGCCATCTGGCGGGCCCCGCGCCGCACCAGGTTGGCGTACGACGGCATGCGGCGTGGCACGAAGGGCTGGTCCTCCGGCTCGACCTCGCGAGGCTCGACCGTGATGTCCATGATCGTCTCGAGGATCTCGGCGCCGGAGACGCCGTCGATCGCGGCGTGGTGGATCTTGCTGTAGAACGCCACCTTGCCGTCCTCGAGGCCGGTGATGACGTAGGCCTCCCACAGCGGCCGGCTGCGGTCGAGCTGGCGCGCGTGGATCCGGGCGACCTGCTCACCCAGCTGGGCGGCCGTGCCGGGGGCCGGCAGCGCCAGCTCGCGCAGGTGGAACTCGACGTCGAAGTGCGGGTCGTCGACCCAGTAGGGACGACCGAGCCCCAGCGGCACCTCGACCAGGCGCTGCCGAAGCGGCGCTGCGAGGTGCAGCCGGGGCTCGAACGACGGCCCGGACGGAGTCGAGGTTCCAACGGCCGTCCGGGGCCGTGGCCGGGTCGAGGACGATGAGGCTGCCGACGTGCCCCACCGTCGTGGGTGACTCGACGTTGAGGAACTGGGCGTCGAGGGCAGTCAGCTGTCGCATGTCGTCAGTCTGGCCGAGGGGTCAAACTCCTCAGTCGGAGAGCCGCTCACCGCTGTCGGTGTCGAACACGTGGACGTGCTCCGGGTCCGTGGTGACGTGCAGCGTCTCGCCCTTGCGGTGGCTGCGTCGCGCGTCGATCCGGATGATGACGTTGTCCGGGGTGCCTTCGGCGCCGCTCGTGCCGTAGACGAAGCCGTCCGCGCCGAGCTCCTCGACGACGGTCACCTTGACCGGGATGCCCTCGCCCTCCTCGACGAGGCGCCAGTTCTCCGGGCGTACGCCGACGGTGATGTCGCCGCTGCCCTTCGTGGCGGCCTCACGGGGGATGGGCACCTCGATCTCGCCGAGCCGGGCGTGGCCGTCGACGTTGTGGGCGCGCAGCAGGTTCATCGCGGGCGAGCCGATGAAGCCGGCGACGAAGAGGTTCTTCGGCTTGTCGTAGAGGTTCAGCGGGGTGTCGACCTGCTGCAGGAGGCCGTCCTTGAGCACCGCGACCCGGTCGCCCATCGTCATGGCCTCGACCTGGTCGTGGGTGACGTAGACGGTGGTGACGCCGAGGCGCTGCTGGAGCGCGGCGATCTGGGTGCGGGTCGAGACGCGCAGCTTGGCGTCGAGGTTCGACAGCGGCTCGTCCATGCAGAACACCTGCGGCTGGCGGACGATCGCGCGGCCCATGGCGACGCGCTGGCGCTGACCGCCGGAGAGCGCCTTGGGCTTCCGCTCGAGGTAGTCGGTGAGGTCGAGGAGCTCGGCGGCCTGCTTCACGCGCGCCATCCGCTCCTCCTTCTCGACCTTCGCCATCTTCAGCGAGAACGCCATGTTGTCGGCGACGGTCATGTGCGGGTAGAGCGCGTAGTTCTGGAACACCATCGCGATGTCCCGCTCCTTGGGCGGCAGGTGGGTGACGTCGCGGTCACCGATGAAGATCTTGCCGTTGGTGACCTCCTCGAGGCCGGCGAGCATCCGCAGGCTCGTGGACTTGCCACAGCCGGAGGGGCCGACGAGGACGAGGAACTCGCCGTCCTCGATCTCGAGGCTGAGGTCGCTCACCGCGGGCTTGTCGGCGCCGGCGTAGAGGCGCTCCGCGTGGTCGTACGTGATGGTAGCCATGACGTGTCAATCCCTTCACCGGCAGGTACGTGCCGGACGATCCGTCGTAAAGGTGGGGTGGTGCTGCCAGGTGTGGCGCCGCTCACACTACCGGTCCGGGCGCTGAGGGCAAGGCCTCGACGCTCTCAGTCCGCGACGACGAGTACGGCGTCCGCGTCCGTCCCCACGCGCACGGGAGCGTTCGCGGCGAGCCGGGCGGCCAGCGTCGAGGGCACCTGCGCCACCACGATCTCGTCCGGGCGCTCCTCGAGGCGCAGCTGCACGCGGGAGAACGGTCCGAGGAATGCCACGGCGAGCACCCGGCCGTTGGCCTGCTGGTCGGGGCCGGCCTCGGCGACCGTGACGGCCTCCGGGCGCACCAGCGCGTGTCCGTCGCCGTCGCGGACCGAGCCCTCGAGGAGCGCCACCCGCTGACCGAGCACGTCGGCCTTCCCCTCACGGACACGGGTGGGGACGCGGTTGGACAGGCCGACGAACTCGGCGACGAAGCGGGTCGAGGGCCGGGCGTAGAGCTCGGTGGGCGGCGCGATCTGGTCCAGGCGGCCGGAGCTCATCACGCCGACGCGGTCGGCGACCGCGAGCGCCTCCTCCTGGTCGTGGGTGACGAACAGGGTCGTCGTACCGACGTCGAGCTGGACGCGGCGGATCTCGTCACGCAGCTGCACCCGCACCTTGGCGTCGAGCGCGGAGAGCGGCTCGTCGAGCAGCAGGACCGCGGGCTCGACGGCGAGCGCGCGGGCGAGGGCGACCCGTTGCTGCTGGCCGCCGGAGAGCTGGTGGGCGAAGCGGTCGGCGAAGGGGGCCAGGCCGACCAGGTCGAGCATGTCGTCGGAACGCTGGCGGCGACGGCCCTTGTCCTGCCCGCGCAGCCGCAGCCCGAAGGCGACGTTGTCGCGCACGGTCATGTGCGGGAAGAGGCTGTAGGCCTGGAAGACCATGCCCATGTCGCGCTTGTTGGCCGGCACGCGCGAGATGTCCTCGCCGCCGACCCGGACCTCGCCGGAGTCGGCACGGTCGAGACCGGCCAGGATCCGCAGCGCGGTCGTCTTGCCGCAGCCGGACGGGCCGAGCAGCACCACCATCTCGCCGGGGGCGAGGTCGAGGGACAGGCCGTCGAGCGCGCGCAGGCTGCCGTAGCTGCGGTGCAGGTCGACCAGCGAGACGCCGACCCCGCGGTCGCCGGGGTCGTTCGTGAGGGCGCTCATGTCAGGGCCTCTTTCGAGCTCTTGGTGCGGCGTCCGACCATGGACAGCAGCAGCAGCAGGACGGACGTGAAGATCAGCGAGGCCAGCGACGCCGCGACCGAGGTGGCCGCGTCGCTCTTGCCGAGCAGTCCGATGACGTAGGGCAGCGTCTCGAAGTTGAGCAGCGAGGCGAAGGTGAACTCGCCGAGGACCAGGGCGATCGAGACGAACGCGGCCGAGGTGATCCCGGGCCAGATGTTGGGCAGCACGATCCGGGTGATGACCGTGGTCCACCCGGCGCCCAGCGAACGCGCGGCCTCCGCGAGGGTGACGACGTTGATGGAGGCCAGCGCTCCGTCGAGCGAGCGGTAGGCGTAGGGCAGCACGAGCACGACGTAGGCGAAGGTCAGCGTGAGGGCGGAGTCGCCGAGCAGGTAGGTCACCCACGCGTAGACGTTGGAGATGCCGACCACGATCACGAGCGGGGGGATCGTCAGCGGCAGCAGGCAGAGGAACTCCACCAGCTTGGAGGCGCTCGGCACCCGCAGCCGCACCCAGATCATCGTGGGCGTGAGCAGCACCAGCATCAGCACCGTGGTGAAGAGCGCGAGCAGCAGCGAGGTGATGATGGCGGCGCGCAGCTGCTCGTCCTGCACGAGGTTGGCCCAGGCCTGGCCGGTGCGGTCGGTGCTGCCGGTGACGCGGGTGCTGAAGTCGAGCATCGAGATCAGGGGCACGGCGAAGAACAGTCCGAACGCCACCAGGGAGCCCCAGCGCACGGCCTTCCACAGCGGCGTCTCGCGCGTCATCGCAGCCACCTCGATGTGCGTCGTACGAGCAGGCTGTAGGCGGTCATCAGCAGCGCCACCACCACGATCATCTCGAAGGCGAGCGCGAAGCCGAGGTTCTGCCGTCCGAGCATCACCTCGCTGGTCAGGGCGGTGCGGATGAACAGCGGCACGATCGGGTTGCCCTGGCTGATCAGCAGCGCGGCCGTGGCGTAGGCGGCGAACGCATTGGCGAACAGCAGCAGCGTCGCGCCCAAGAAGGCCGGGAACAGCAGCGGGCCGGCGACCCGGCGCCAGTACTGCCAGGTGCTGGCGCCCAGGTTGACCGCGGCCTCGCGCCACTGCGGCCGGACACCGTCGAGCGCGGGCAGGAAGACGATCACCATCAGCGGGATCTGGAAGTAGCTGTAGACCAGGATCAGGCCCGGCAGCGCGAACAGCCAGCCGTCGCCGTAGAGATCGAGGCCGAGGTAGTTCCGGGCCGCCAGCGTGAGCACGCCGCTGAAGCCCAGGGTGGCGATGAACGCGAAGGCCAGGGGCACGCCGCCGAACTGCGCCAGCACGCCGCTGACCGCGGTCACCACCCGGCGCAGCAGGCTGCGCGCCGGACGGGTGACCACCAGGTAGGCGAGGTAGGCCCCGAACAGCGCGCCGATGATGGCGCTGGAGGCGGAGAGCACGAGGCTCTTCCACAGCACGGTCAGGGCGGCCGGCTCGAAGAGCGCGACCAGGTTGTCGAGGGTGAAGCCGCCCTCGTCGCCTTGGAAGGCGCCCACGACCACCGTGACCGTGGGCACCACCAAGAAGACCAGCAGGAACAGCAGGAACGGCAGCAGCGCCGCCCAGGGCGTGACCTTGGCGACTCTGCTGCCGGACCGGTCGGCCACGGTCAGCCGACGACCTTCGCCCACTCCGCGGAGAGGACCTCGGCGGCCTTCTCGGTCTGCTCCACGGTCGGCGTCACCGCGGTGCCGCTGACCGGAGGCAGCGCGTCGTAGGCCTCCTTGTCGATGGTGCCGGCCTTCTCCATCGCGTCGGCACGCACCGGACGGGCCCCGCCGCCGAGCCAGAGGTTCTGACCCTCGTCGCTGTAGAGGAACTCCTGCCAGAGCCGGGCCGCCGCCGGGTGGGGCGCGTCGGTGCTGATCGCCTGGTAGTAGTAGCCGGCGACCACGGCGTCGTCGGGGACGACGACCTTCCAGGTGTCGAGCTTGGCGCTCTCGGCGGCGTTGAGGTAGTCCCAGTCGATGACGACCGGCGTCTGACCGGACTCGATCGTGGCGGGCGTCGGGTCGACCGGGATGAAGTTGCCGGCCTTCTTCAGGTCGGAGAAGTAGTCGACCCCGGGGGCGATGTCGTCGGCCGACCCGCCGTTGCCGAGGGCCGCCATCATCACGCCGCTGAACGCGGCGCCGGCCTGGGTCGGGTCGCCGTTGAGGGCGACCTTGCCCTTGAAGTCCGAGCCCAGCAGGTCCTCGAGGCCGGTCACGTCGGGCACCTTGCTCGAGTCGTAGCCGATCGACATGTAGCCCCCGTAGTCGTTGACCCAGGCGCCGTCGGCGTCCTTGAAGTCCGCGGGGATGTCGTCCCAGGTCGCGACCTTGTACGGCGCGAACAGGTCGGTGTTGGCCAGGGCGACGGACTGGCCGAGGTCGAAGACGTCAGGGGCGCGCTTGGTGCCCTTGAGCGACTTCGCGGCGTTGATCTCGTCCTGGCTGGCGGCATCGGGCTGGGCGGAGTTGACCTTGATGTCGTACTTCTCGCCGAACGCCTTGATGATGTTGCCGTAGTTGGCCCAGTCCGGCGGCAGGGCGATCACGTTGAGCTCGCCCTCCTTCTCGGCGGCCTCGACCAGCGCCTCCATGCCGCCGAGGTCCTCGGCCGAGGTCGCCTCGGCGGCGTCCTTGCCTCCCGACCCGGATCCGGACGACGAGTCGTCGGCGGGTGGCGCGCACGCGGCGAGCGCCATCACGCTCACTGCCGCCACCACGCTGATTCGCAAGGATCTTCTGGCCATCTGGCACCTCCGGCTGGTCGAGACACACGAACACGTCACGCACACACGGGCGGACACGTCTCGTCAGCGACGCCGACGAGCCCCCGCGACAGCCGACCGTATGTTCGCAACGTAGCCGAACTTCGGGGCCGACCGACGGTGACGCGACGGCGAACTTCGCGGCTTGTGGGGCACCAATCGCTCGTCTCGGACGAATCGATCAGGTCGGTCGTCTGCCGAGCCGTTTGCGGAGCGGCTCCCCCGGTGGGCCCTTGCGCTGCACGTGCACCGAACCCATCAGCGCGAGCCCGCGCAGGCGCACGACCGGCGAGTCCGGGCCGAGCTCCGCAGGCACCCGCGGCCGGGACTCGGAGTACTCCCCCATCACCCCGACGCCCTCGACGACCACCGCTGTGGTCGCGTTGACGATCACCTTGACCTCGCCCATGATCGCGGACGCGTTGATGACCAGCTCGCGCCGTACGAACACCGCCGTGCGGAGGTCCAGGGTGACCCCGCCCATGAGCGTGAAGGCCGCGTGCGAGTCGCCCGGCTGCCAGACACCCACTCTCTTGACGTCGGACATGATCGAGACCGAGCTCGCGTAGTCGGCCACCGGCACCGGCGGACCGGCCGGTCCCGACGGAGCGGGGCTGGCGACCGCCGGAGCCGGTGGCTGCGCGCCGCCTGCGATCGGCAGGTCCACGGTGATCGGCACGAGCTCGCCGTAGGTCTTGGCCCGGAAGGTCGCCTCCAGCCGCTGGTCGAGCTCGTCGAGGTCGATCCGTCCCTCGCCAGCGGCGTGCCGCAGCACCTCCGTGACCCGGTGCCGGTCAGCGTCGGAGATGCGCATCGAGAACGCGTCCCGGGGCGCCGGTGCGTGATGCCCCGCACCGGGCTCGTCCCCGACCCCCTGCTGCTCCATGACGTTCACCCTAACCATGCGCGCGCCCCCTCCGCCCGCGATTCGTCTGCGATCTGGAGGGTCGCACCCACCTGGCGATCGCAGACGAATGCTGGGTAGCGTCGGGGCATGAGCACACGCGACGGCTTCCGGACCGAGCACGACAGCATGGGCGAGGTCGAGGTGCCCCAGGACGCGCTGTGGCGCGCGCAGACGCAGCGGGCGGTCGAGAACTTCCCGATCAGCGGCACCCGGCTCGAGGACGAGCACGTCAAGGCGATCGCGCAGGTGAAGGCAGCCGCCGCGAAGGTCAACGCCGAGCTCGGGGTCATCGACCAGGCGCAGGCCGACGCGATCCGCACCGCCGCCGCGGAGATCATCGCGGGCGAGCACCTCGAGCACTTCCCGATCGACGTCTTCCAGACCGGCTCGGGCACGTCGTCGAACATGAACATGAACGAGGTGCTCGCCTCCCTCGCGCAGCGCGCCGGGGTCGACGTCCACCCCAACGACCACGTCAACGCCAGCCAGTCCAGCAACGACACCTTCCCCACCTCGATCCACGTCGCGGCGACCGCGGCCACGGTCAACGACCTGGTGCCGGCCCTGGAGCACCTCGCCGGGGTCCTCGAGGGCAAGGCCACGGAGTTCGCCGACGTCGTGAAGTCCGGTCGCACGCACCTGATGGACGCGACGCCGGTGATGCTGGGTCAGGAGCTCGGGGGGTACGCCGCGGCGATGCGTCTCGGCGTCGAGCGGCTGCAGGCCGCGCTCCCCCGCGTCGCCGAGCTCCCCCTGGGAGGTACGGCGGTCGGCACCGGCATCAACACGCCGCAGGGCTTCGCGGCCAAGGTGATCGCCGAGATCGCCGACGCCACCGGCCTGCCGTTCACCGAGGCCCGCAACCACTTCGAGGCGCAGGGGGCCCGCGACGCGCTCGTCGAGCTGTCCGGCCAGCTCAAGACCGTCGCCGTCGGCCTCACCAAGATCTGCAACGACCTGCGCTGGATGGCGTCGGGGCCGCGCACCGGCCTGGCCGAGATCAACCTGCCCGACCTGCAGCCGGGGTCGAGCATCATGCCCGGCAAGGTCAACCCGGTGCTGCCCGAGGCGACGCTGATGGTGTGCGCGCAGGTGATCGGCAACGACGCCGCCGTGACCATGGCGGGCGCCTCCGGCAGCTTCGAGCTCAACGTGATGATGCCGGTGATGGCGCGCAACCTGCTGGAGTCGGTGCGGCTGCTCTCCACCAGCAGCCGGCTGCTCGCCGACCGCTGCATCGAGGGCATCACCGCCAACGTCGACCGGATGCGGACCTACGCGGAGTCCTCGCCGTCGGTGGTGACGCCGCTGAACAAGTACATCGGCTACGAGAACGCCGCCAAGGTCGCCAAGACCGCGCTCGCGCAGGAGAAGACCATCCGCGAGGTGGTCGTCGAGCAGGGGTACGTCGAGCGCGGGGACCTCACCGAGGCCCAGCTCGACGAGGCGTTGGACGTCGCCTCGATGACCCACCCCTGAGGGAGGTCAGTACCAGCCGTTGCCCTGCTTGAAGCCCCAGGCGCTGCACGGGGTGCCGTAGCGGTCCGCGATGTAGCCCAGGCCCCACTTGATCTGGGTCACGGGGTTGGTGGCCCAGTCGGCGCCGGCCGAGGACATCTTGGAGCCGGGCAGCGCCTGCGGGATGCCGTAGGCCGACGACGTCGGGTTGTCGGCGTTGACCCGCCAGCCGCTCTCGCTGTTGTAGAGCGAGTCGAGGCAGGAGAACTGGTCGCTGCTGAAGCCGAACTCGGGCAGCATCGCGCGAGCAACGGTGCGCGGGTCCTGGTCGGAGAGGTCCTCGGTGGCGGTGACCTGTCCACCGGAGTCCTGGCTGAGCGTCCGGGCCTTGACGGCGTCGACCGACGTACGGCGGTCGGATCGCGACACGGCACGCTCACGGTCGAGGTCCGCGGTGGTCGCGACCCTCTCGGTGGCGGGGCTCGCGACGCCGGTGCCCGTCAGGCGGGAGGAGGCGAGGGACGCGGACGCGGCGGTGCCCGCGTTGTCCGCGCTCACGGCGACGCCCGAGGAGACCGCGAACCCGGTGGCCGCCAGGGCGACGCCGGAGAACACGACGGAGCGGCGCAGCCCGCGCCGTACGGCGGGCTCCGGGGCGGGTCCGCGGTGCTTCGGGGTGTGCTCGGCACGACGGGGCACAGGGGTACTCACAGACGTCGACAACGGGGGTCACGCCGGGTGCGGACCCCCCGTGCTCATCACGACACCGCAGCGCAGAACCTCCACCCTCCCTACTTCCGCGACGTTGTGCAAACCGAGCAGCGGCGTGTCGGGGATGACGCCAGACACATCGCGTCACGGGAGTTCACGCGTGCGCGAGGTGTGACAGGCGTGACGAACGAGGTGCGGTCAGGAGCGTCGCAGCCACGCCGACGAGGCGATCGGCAGGCCGCCGTCCACGAGCTCCGCGGTGGCCAGCACGACGTCGTACCCAGCAGGCAGCGCGACGTGCTCGGCACTGACGTTGACCACGCACGCGAAGCCCGGCTCCCGGGTGAACCCCAGCACGCCCTCGGGTAGGTCCAGCCACTCCAGCTCGCCGTCCCCGAGCGCCTCGGTCTCGCGTCGCAGCCGCAGGGCCGTCCGGTAGAGCTCCAGCATCGAGTCCGGGTCGCCGGTCTGCGCCTCGACGGTGTACGGCGCCCAGTCGTCGGGCTGCGGAAGCCACGGCTGCCCCACCCCCTCGCCGAAGCCGTACGGCGGCGCCGAGCCGGACCACGGCACCGGCACCCGGCAGCCGTCACGGCCGCGGTCGGTGTGCCCGGACCGCTCCCACGTCGGGTCCTCCAGCAGCTCCTCGGGAAGGTCCTCGACCTCGGGGAGCCCGAGCTCCTCGCCCTGGTAGACGTAGGCCCCACCGGGCAGGCCGAGGGTCAGCAGCACCGCCGCCCGCGCCCGCCGGTGCCCCAGCTCGAGGTCGGCCGGCAGCGCCGCCAGCTCGCGGATGCTGCGCACCGAGTCGTCCTGCTCCCGGGCGTAGCGCGAGACGTGGCGCATCACGTCGTGGTTGGACAGCACCCAGGTGGCCGGGCGCCCCGACCGCGCCGTGCTCCGCGATGGTCTCGTCGATCACGTGCCGGAGCCGCTCGGCGTCCCACGGCGAGATCAGGTAGCCGAAGTTGAAGGCCGTGTGCAGCTCGTCGGGCCGCAGGTAGCGGGCCAGCCGCTCCGGCTCGTCGACCCAGGCCTCGGCGACGAACACCTTGGGGTCGTCGTAGGAGTCGGCCACCCGGCGCCACTGCCGGTAGACCTCGTGCACCTCGTCGCGGTCCCAGAACGGGTGCGGCCGCCACGGTGCGCGCTGCAGGACGCCGTCGACCTCGACCGGCGTGCGCGGCCACTCCAGATCGGGTGCGTCGGGCAGACCCGGCTCCTTGATCAGGCGAGTGCGCCACGTCGATCCGGAAGCCGTCGACGCCGCGGTCGAACCAGAAGCGCAGCGTCTGCTCGAAGTCGGCGCGCGACCTCCGGGTGCTCCCAGTTGAGGTCGGGCTGCTCGGGGGCGAAGAGGTGCAGGAACCACTCGCCCGGTGAGCCGTCCGGCTCGACGACACGGTGCCAGGCCGGGCCACCGAAGACGCTCTGCCACGTGTTGGGGGGCTCGCTGCCCCCCGGCCCGCGACCGGGACGGAAGACGTAGCGCTCACGCGCGGCTGAGCCGGGGCCGGCCGCCAGCGCTTCGCGGAACCAGGGGTGGGCGTCGGAGGAGTGGTTGGGCACGATGTCGAGGAGCACGCGCAGACCTGCCTCGTGCGCCTCGCCCACCAGTGCCTCGGCGTCCGCGAGGGTGCCGAAGCGCGGCTCGACGTCGCGGTAGTCCGAGACGTCGTAGCCGGCGTCGGCCATCGGCGAGGGGTACCACGGGTTGATCCACACCGCGTCGACGCCGAGGTCGACCAGATGGCGAAGACGGGAACGGATCCCGGCGATGTCGCCGAGCCCGTCCCCGTCTCCGTCCGCGAAGCTGCGGATGTAGATCTGGTAGATGACCGCGTCACGCCACCAGGTCTGGTTCACGGTGCTACTTGACTCCTCCTGCGGTCAGACCGCTGACGATGCGGCGCTGGAAGAGCAGCACCATGATGATCAGCGGCACGGTCAGGATCACACCGGCCGCCATCTGCGAGCCGACCGGGATGTCGCGTCCGGTCTTGCCCTGGAACTGCGAGATCGCCACGACCGCGGTGAAGAAGTCGGACTTGTTCGTCATCGTCAGCGCGATGATGAACTCGTTCCACGCGGCCACGAAGACGATGATCGCCGTCGGTGAAGACGCCGGGTGCGGCCAGCGGGATGATGATCTTGCGGAACGCCTGCCACTGCGTGCACCCGTCCACCATCGCGGCCTGCTCGAGCTCCTGCGGCATCTGCCGGAAGAACGCGGTCAGGTTCCACACCGACAGCGGCAGCGCGAAGCGACATGCTCGGCAGGATCAGCGCCTGGTAGGTGTTGATCCAGCCGATGTCGGTGAAGATCTTGAACAGCGGGATCACCAGCGCGATGCCCGGGAACATCGAGGTCGCGATGATGGCCGACAGGGCGAGGTTCTTGCCGCGGAACTCCAGCCGGGCCAGGGCGTAGGCCGCGAACACGCCGATGATCAGCACCGCCACCGTCGTGACGCCGGCGACGAGGATGCAGTTGAACAGGGCGCGGGCGAAGTTGTTCACCGGGTCGAACACGGCGGTGTAGTTCTGCATCGACGGCGGCGACGGCACCGGCGACTGCTCGAAGACCTCGGCGCTCTTGCGCAGGCTGGACACGACCATCCAGTAGAACGGCGCCAGGCAGTAGATGATGATCAGCCCGATGCCGACGTACACCGCGATGGACTTGGCTCGCTCGGCCGCGGGCGAGGTGCCCCGCTTCTCCGAGTTGGAGGCCGCCAGCTGCGGCTTGGCAGAGGACCCCGGCTGGTCGGCCTGGGTCGTCGCTTCGGTGCTCACGGCATGTCTCCCTTCGAGGTGCTACGGCCCACCTTGTACTTGCCCTGACCCTTGGCCCGCTTCTTCTTCGGACCGGCCGCATCACCGATGACGTCCGCTCCGAGCAGCTTGATGAAGGCGTAGGCCAGGATCACCAGGTACAGGAACAGCAGGACGGCGTACGCCGCCGCTGGTCCGTATCTCGTGTTGACGCTCTCCTGTTGGGCGAGGATCGACAGGGTCTCGACGCTCTGTTTGCCCTTGCCGATCAGCACGAACGGCAGGTCGAACATGCGCGAGGGTCTGCAGCATGCGGAACAGCACCGCCACCAGCAGCGCCGGCTTCACCAGCGGCAGGGTGATGTGCCTGAAGGAGTTCCACGGACTGGAGCCGTCGATCTTGGCCGCCTCGTAGACCTCCTCCGGGATCACCTGCAGACCGGCGAGGACGAGGAGGCCGATGAACGGCGCCGTCTTCCAGGTGTCGGCGATGATGACCGCCAGCTGGGCCTGGATGCCGTCGGTCGACCAGAGCACCTGGGTGCCGAGCAGGTCGTTCGCGACGCCGTTGGCGTTGAAGATCCACTTCCACAGCACCGCGGAGACCACGGTCGGGATCGCCCACGGGATCAGGATGCTGGCCCGGATCAGGCGCGGCCGGCGAAGGCCCGGTTCATGATCAGCGCCATCGCGACGCCGATGACGGTCTCGATGACGACGCAGACGACGGTGAAGAACGAGGTGATGTAGAAGGCGTTCCAGAACCGGTCGGCGCTCGCCCCGGTGAAGATCGCCGTGTAGTTCGAGAGGCCGGCGAACTGGTCGCCCTCGGTGACGAAGCCATCCGCGTCGAGGCCGCCCGAGGAGTAGAACGACTGCCGGATGCCGATCAGGATCGGCAGACCGATGACGAGGATGAGCACGAGGAAGGTCGGCGACAGCATGAACGCCGCGAGGCGCCCCTGGCCCTCGTCGGGGGACTTCCATTCCTTCTGCTTCTTGGGGCGCCTGGACCCCGCCTGCGCGGGTGCAGCAACAGCCATGATTCCTCCTTGCCCCCGACCGGCGGGGCGGACGGACCCAGAGGGATCCGACCACCCCGCCGTCAGCGGCGTTCGTCGAGAAGAGAGCCGGCTACTTGCCGGCGATCTCCTCGAGCTGGGACTGCAGACCCTTGAGCGCGTCAGCCGAGCTCTTCGTGCCGGTCAGGGCCGCGTAGGCGGCGTCCTGGATGGCCGTGGAGGCATCGCCGTACCGGACCACCTTGGGCCGTGCGACCGCGTTGATGATCGAGTCCTTCAGAACCGGCAGGTAGGGGAACTTCTCCACCAGTGCCGGGTCGTCGTACAGCGACGCCAGGGTCGGCGCCTGCGAGGCGAGCTCGAGGTTCTTCTTCTGACGCTCTTCGCTGGTCATGAACTTGATGAAGTCCAGCGCCGTCTTCTTGTTCTTGGAGTACGTCGAGATGCCGAAGTTGTGACCACCCAGGCTGGAGGCGCCGGGGCCGTCCATGCCGGGCAGCGGGGCGACTGCGAACTTGCCCTTCACCTTCGTGCCCTCGTCACCGTTGGCCAGGTTGTACTGGTAGGGCCACTGACGCTGGAACATCAGCTTGCCCTCCTGGAAGGCCATGCGGCCCTCCTCCTCCTTGTAGGTGATGGCCTCCTTGGGGATGTACTCCTCCTTGAAGCCGTTCACCAGGAAGTCGAGGCCCTCGATCGCCTCGGGGGTGTCGACGTCCGGCTGGCCGGTGTCGTCGGTCACGACGCCGCCGGCGCCGTTGATCACCTCGGAGGCGTTCACCGTGAGGCCCTCGTACTTCTCGAACTGGCCTGCGTAGCAGGCCACGTCCTTGCCCTGCGGGGTGGCCTGGACCTTGGCGCAGATGTCGATCATCTCCTGCCAGGTCTCCGGCGGGGCATCGAAGCCCGCGGCCTTCAGCAGGTCGGTGCGGTAGTAGAGCATGCCGCCGTCCGAGGTCGACGGGGCGACGTACAGCTTGTCCTGGTACTTCGTCGTGTCGATGACGGGCTTGAGCATCTCGTCCAGCGGGAACTCGTCCTCGGGCAGCGGGATGATGACCCGGTTGGCCGCGAACTCGGAGGTCCAGACGACGTCGGTGGACAGGACGTCGTAGGCGTCGGACTTCGTCTGCGCGTTCTGCAGCATCTTCTCGCGCTGGGAGTCGGCGTCCTGCGGCAGCTCGATGAGCCGTGCCTTCTCGTCCGGGTGGTCCTTGTTCCAGTCGTCGAGGACCCCCTGGACGAAGCCGGAGGTGTCCTTGCCCTGGACCAGGGTGATCGGGCCGGTGCCCTCGATCGCCGAGGCGTCGGAGGACGAGTCGCCGCCCCCACCACCACAGGCTGCTACTCCAAAGAATGTCGTGGCGGCCAATCCTGCCACCAAAGCCTTGCGCCGCATGTGCGGCTCCCTTCGCTCGTGTCGGGTGCGCCAGGCGACGAAGCATGTGACTGGGGCCACATCGTCTGAACAGGCTGTTTCTATCGCGCGCGCGTCGTGGTGTCCACGCTCACCAGCGTGGCGTGGACGTTTGGAGGCGGATCAGCCGAATTCGTGATTGGAACGAGACAATCGGGCTCGATCGGGCATGAAGCAACACCGCAAACACAGACCCCGAGCCAGCGCGAGCGCCCAAACGGGCACGCGACGGCTGTGGTGTCCGAGTCGTCCCGGTCTGGGCTGCCCGTCCTCCGCCTGCTAGAGCACCACGTGCTCGAGCATCTCGGTCACCAGCGCCGCGATCGGCGAGCGCTCGGACCGGGTCAGCGTCACGTGCGCGAACAGCGGGTGCCCCTTGAGCTTCTCGACCACCGCGACCACGCCGTCGTGCCGGCCCACCCGCAGGTTGTCGCGCTGCGCCACGTCGTGGGTCAGCACCACCTTGGAGTTGGCGCCGATCCGGGACAGCACGGTCAGCAGCACGTTGCGCTCCAGCGACTGCGCCTCGTCCACGATCACGAAGGCGTCGTGCAACGAACGGCCGCGGATGTGGGTCAGCGGCAGCACCTCGAGCATCCCGCGGTCGAGGACCTCCTCGACGACGTCCGGCGTGGTGAGCGCGCCGAGGGTGTCGAAGACTGCCTGGCCCCACGGCGACATCTTCTCGTTCTCGTTGCCCGGCAGGTAGCCGAGCTCCTGACCGCCCACCGCGTAGAGCGGACGGAAGACGACCACCTTCTTGTGCTGACGTCGCTCCATCACCGCCTCCAGGCCCGCGCACAGCGCCATCGCCGACTTGCCGGTGCCCGCCCGGCCGCCCAACGAGACGATCCCGACCTCCGGGTCCAGCAGCAGCTCCAAGGCGATCCGCTGCTCCGCGGAGCGGCCGTGCACCCCGAAGGCGTCACGGTCGCCGCGCACCAGGTGCACGCGCTTGTCGGCCTTCACCCGGCCCAGCGCACTGCCGCGCTCGGAGAGCAGCACCAGGCCGGTGTGGCAGGGCAGGTCACGCGCCTGCTCGAGGTCGAGCACCGCGTCGTCGTACAGCTCGTCGAGGTCGGCGGCCGGCACCTCCAGCTCGGTCATGCCGGTCCAGCCGGACTCGACGGCCAGCTCGGCGAGGTACTCCTGGGCGTCGAGACCCACCGCCGACGCCTTGATGCGCATCGGCAGGTCCTTGGAGACCAGCGTGACCTCGTAGCCCTCCTCAGCCAGGTTGTTGGCGACCGCGAGGATCCGGGAGTCGTTGTCGCCCAGTCGGAAGCCGGAGGGCAGCGACGTGGGGTCCGTGTGGTTGAGCTCGACCCGGATCGTGCCACCGGACGCGCCGACCGGGACCGGCTCGTCCAGGCGGCCGTGCAGCACCCGCAGCTCGTCCAGGCCGCGCAGGGCCGCCCGGGCGAAGTAGCCGAGCTCGGGATGGTTGCGCTTGCCCTCCAGCTCGGTGATCACCACGACCGGCAGCACCACCTCGTGCTCGTCGAAGCGGCCGAGCGCACCCGGGTCGGCGAGCAGCACGCTCGTGTCGAGCACGTAGGTGCGGGTGCCCGGTCGCGGTGCCGCCGGGCGAGCGGCCCGGCGCCGGGTGGTGGTCGCGCCGGCGGGCGACGCGTTCACGGACGAGGTGGAGCTCCTGCTTGCAGCCACGATGACCCCTCGCGGACCGGCACGCGCACTCGCGTCCGGTCCTGTTAGATCTCTCTGACGGACCGGGACCGAGCCCGAGCGTCCGAGTGCGGACGTCCGGATCTCTGGTGTCGAGCTTGATCGCGATTTCTCACGAGCGGGCCTCCCGAGACGCCTGGCTTCCCCACCTGGCGTCCCTGGAAACGTAAGCCTGCGCCGCCGCCGATCCCGGCCGACACGCCAACGGGTCGTGTGACGGCTGGGTTAAGAACGCGCGCCTCAGGACCCGAAGCGACGGTTGCGCTCGGCGTAGGCACGCACCGCGCGCAGGAAGTCCACGCGGCGGAAGTCGGGCCAGTAGGCCTCACAGAAGTAGAACTCGCTCTGGGCGCTCTGCCAGAGCAGGAAGCCGCCGAGCCGCTGCTCGCCCGACGTGCGGATCACCAGGTCGGGGTCGGGCTGCCCGCGGGTGTAGAGATGCTCGGCGATGTGCTCGACGTCGATCACCCCGGCGAGCTCCTCGAGCGTGGTGCCCTTGCCGGCGTGCTCGGTGAGCAGGGAGCGTACGGCGTCCGCGATCTCGCGCCGGCCGCCGTAGCCGACGGCGATGTTGACCAGCAGGCCGTCGACGTCGCGCGTCGACTCCGCCGCCTCCTTGAGCCGCTCGGCGACCGCCGCGGGCAGCAGGTCGAGCGCGCCCACCGGGTGCAGCCGCCACCGTCGCTGCTCCGCGAGCGTCTCCACCGCGTCACCGATGATCCCGAGCAGCGGCTCGAGCTCGGCCTGGGGACGGTTGAGGTTGTCGGTGGAGAGCAGCCACAGCGTGACGACCTCGACCCCGATCTCCTCGCACCAGCCCAGGAGCGGCTCGATGTTCGCGGCGCCCGCGCGGTGGCCCTGAGCGGAGTCGGCGCCGACCGCCTTGGCCCAGCGACGGTTCCCGTCGAGCATGACGCCGACGTGCTTGGGCAGCCGGTCGGCCGGGAGACGACGTACGACCCGCGCCTCGTAGGCCGGGTAGAGCACCCGGCGTACGCCTCGCTTCCAGTCCGCCACGGTGACCAACCTTACTCAGCCACGGGGTCCCGAGGTGGGGACCGCGCCGCTACCGTTTGAGGATGACCCCGCGCACCCGCCGCCTCGTCGAGGCCACGACCGGAGCCACCGAGCGCATCGGTGACTCCGTGCGCGACATGCTGGACGAGGTCAAGCCCCATCTCCGCGGCTGGCTGCACGCCGTGACGGCACCGCTGACCCTCGCCGCCGGCATCGTGCTCGTGGTCCTCTCCCCCACCACCACGACCCGGGTGGGCTCGGCCGTCTTCGCGACGTCGGCGCTCATCCTGTTCACGGTCTCGGGGATCTACCACCGCGGCACCTGGAGCCCCCGGGTGTGGCGCTTCCTGCGCCGTTTCGACCACGCCAACATCTTCTTGCTGATCGCGGGCTCCTACACGCCGTTCACGCTCCTGCTGCTGCAGGGCACGGACCGGATCCTGCTGCTCAGCGTGGTGTGGACCGGCGCGATCGCGGGGGTGCTGTTCCGGGTGTTCTGGAACGACGCGCCCCGCTGGCTCTACACCCCGATCTACGTCGCACTGGGCTGGACCGCGGTGTTCTTCTTCCCGCAGTTCGTCGACAACTCCAGCACCGCGGTCATCGTGCTGCTCGCGCTCGGTGGCGGCCTCTACACGCTCGGCGGCGTGGTCTACGGCCTCAAGCGGCCCGACCCGTTCCCGCGCTGGTTCGGCTTCCACGAGGTCTTCCACACGCTCACGATCGCGGCCTTCGCGTCGCACTACATCGGCGTCTCGATCGCCACCTACTCCCTGCGCTGACCCGGGTCTGGTCCCCAGTTGACCCGGGTCTTATCTCCTGTTGACCCGGGTCTTATCTCCTGTTGACCCGGGTGATGTCTCCTGTTGACCCGGGTGATGTCTCCTGTTGACCCGGGTCTTGTCGCCATCAGTCGGTCGACGGGGACTGACCCGGGTCGACCGGCGACTAGCCCCGGGTCGACCGGGGACGAGACCCGGGTCGACCGGGGACGAGACCCGGGTCAACGGGGTCAGGAGAGCAGCGCGGCGAGGTCGGCCGGGTCGGTGACCGGACGGTCACAGACCATCCCGCGGCACACGTAGGCGGCAGGCCTGCCCTCGACGAGGCCGCGGTCGGCCAGCAGGGGCACCGGGCGCCGCGCCCTGTCCCTGCGTGGGGTCGCCGACGACGACCACCAGGCCGGGCGAGGACGAGCGGCGCGCGACCCGCTCCAGGGCGTCGCGCTCCGCGCCGACAGGGCCGACGACGGCCACCTCGAGCGGGCCGGCAAGTGCCGCCTCGGCCGCGGCGAGCGACCAGCCGGCGAAGCGCGGGACCCGCGCGGCCAGTGGCCGCACCCGGCGCAGGCCGGCCTCGGCCGCGTCGCGATGCCGTCCGGAGCCGGTCAGCGCGGCATGGGCGAGCAGCGCGTGCAGCAGGGCGCTGTGCCCGGAGGGGCTCGCGTTGTCGCTCGGGTCGCTCGGTCGTACGACGAGTCGCTCGGCGTCCTCGGCCGTGTCGAAGTAGCCGCCCTCCCCGTCACCGAACATCGTCAGCGCCTGGTCCAACAGGGTCTCGGCGGTGACCAGCCAGGCCGCGTCACCGGTGGCCGACAGCAGCGCCAGCAGGCCGTCGGCGACGCACGCGTAGTCCTCGAGCACACCCGCGTGCCGACCGACGCGCCCGTCGCGCGACACCCGCCGCAGGGACCGGCCGTCGAGGTGGTGGTCGACCAGGAGCCGGGCGATGTCGATCGCCGCGTCGACGTAGCGCGGCTCGCCCAGCAGAGTGCCGGCCTCGGCCAGGGACCGGATCGCCAGCCCGTTCCAGGCCGCGACCACCTTGTCGTCGCGGGCCGGTCGCACCCGTCCTGCGCGCGCGGCCAGCAGCCGGCGTCGTACCGACTCCCAGCGCGACGCGTCGTCGGGGTCCTGCCGCAGCTGCAGCGTCGAGGCGCCGTGCTCGAACGTCCCCGCCTCGGTGACCGACAGCAGGGCGGCCGCCCACGCACCGTCGGAGGAGCCGAGCACGTCGACGAGCTCGCCCGGCGTCCAGGCGTAGAACTTGCCCTCGACGCCCTCGCTGTCGGCGTCGAGCGCGGATGCCAGCCCGCCCTGGTCGGTGCGCAGCTCCGCGAGCATCCAGTCGGCTGTCTCCCGGGCGACCCGGGCCCCGAGCGGGTCGCCGCTCTGCCGCCACCAGCGGGCGTAGACGCCGAGCAGCTGCGCGTTGTCGTAGAGCATCTTCTCGAAGTGCGGCACCACCCACCCGCGGTCGACGCTGTAGCGCGCGAAGCCGCCAGCCAGCTGGTCGTACATCCCGCCCCGTGCCATCGCGTGCAACGTCGCGCCTGCCATGTTCGATGCCTGCGTCGAGCCGGTGCGCGCCGCGTGCCGGAGCAGGAACTCCAGCACCATCGACGGCGGGAACTTCGGGGAGCCGCCGAACCCACCGTTGGTGCCGTCGAAGTCGCCGGCGAGCATCGTCACAGCCCCGGCGAGCACCTCGGCGTCGATCGGCTCGGCCCCGACGGGGAGGCCGGCGCTGTGCAGGTGGCCGGCGACGTCGCCGGCGACCTTCGTGACCTCGTCGCGGCGGTTGCGCCACGCCTCCGAGAGCGCCTCGAGCACCTGCCGGAACGCCGGCTGCCCGTGCCGCGGCTTGTCGGGGAAGTAGGTGCCCGCGAAGAACGGCCGACCCTCGTGATCGAGCAGCACCGTCATCGGCCAGCCCCCCTGGCCGGTCATCGCCGTGGTCGCCTGCATGTAGACGGCGTCGACGTCGGGGCGCTCCTCGCGGTCCACCTTGACGTTGACGAAGCGCTCGTTCATGTACGCCGCGGTGTCGGCGTCCTCGAAGGACTCGTGGGCCATCACGTGGCACCAGTGGCACGCGGCGTACCCGACCGACAGCAGCACCGGCACGTCGCGCTCGCGCGCCTCGGCGAAGGCCTCGGGTGACCACTCCCACCAGTCCACCGGGTTGTCGGCGTGCTGGAGGAGGTAGGGCGAGGTGGCGTCGCGCAACCGGTTGGTCATGCCCTCACCGTGGCACATCGGGCAACCTCCGGTCGGCAGCGCGATCACGACGGGCCTACCAGCGCCGGAAGCCGCCCTCGGTGCTGAGGACCTGGCCGACGATCCACCGGGCCTCGTCGCTGACCAGCCAGGCGATCAGCCGGGCCGGGTCGTCCGGCTCGCCGAAGCGCCCGGACGGGAAGTGCGCCAACAGCTCGGGCAGCCGGTCGGTGCGGTCGCTGGTCTCGGCGTCGAGGTAGCCGGTGTTGACCGGGCCCGGGTTCACCGTGTTGAGCAGGATGTTGCGATCGACGAGGTCGTCGGCGACCGACTGCGTGACCCCGGCCAGTCCGGCCTTGGAGGTGGCGTAGGCGATCTCGCCGGACATCGGCCCGAGCTGCTGGCCCGAGGTCATCCACACCACGCGCCCGCCGTCGCGGCCGTCGTGCTGAAGGGCGAAGGCCCGGGTCGCCAGGATCGTCGCCCGGGCGTTGACCTGCCAGTGCCCGTCGAGCAGCTCCGCGGTCTGTTCGAGGATCGGGGCGTCCCCTCCGCTGCGGGCGTGGTTGCAGACCAGGATGTCGAGGTGCCCGAGCTCGGCGGCCGCGTGGGCGATCAGCTCGTCGGCCGCCTCCGCGCGGGCCAGGTCGAGGCTGACGTCGGTCAGCCGGGCCCCGACCGCGAGGCCGTCGCGCAACGGGGCGAGCACCTCCTCCGGGTCCTCGGCACCCCAGGGCTGGTCGGCGTCGTGCGGCGACCAGTGCTGCACGCAGACACTGGCCCCCATCGACACCAGACGCGAGGCGATGGCGAAGCCGATGCCCTTGC
The DNA here is from genome assembly GCA_963845655.1 of uncultured Actinomycetota bacterium. Lineage (GTDB taxonomy): Bacteria > Actinomycetota > Actinomycetes > Propionibacteriales > Nocardioidaceae > Nocardioides_B. The sequence goes on from CAWJTB010000002.1 coordinate 62,204, forward strand.
GTCGGCCGACACCGGTGACGACGGCGGCTCGTCCGGCCAGGGGAAGGTTGCTCACAGGCGCTGACGCTAGCGGCGTACGACGGGCGGGGCCACCGGATTCGCCGCGGGCTCCTCGTCGACGTGCGCGGCGTCCCGGATCTCGCCGACCAGCTCCTCGAGGACGTCCTCGAGCGTGATCACCCCGAGGACCTCGCCGTCCTCCGCGACGATCCGCCCCATGTGCGAGCCGCGGTCGCGCAGCGTGGCCAGCGCCGCGTGCAGCGGCTCGTCGGGACCGACGGTCGCGAGCCGTCGTACCCACTTGTCGGGGACGGGGCGCTGCTGCCGCTCCGGGTCCACGTCCAGCACGTCCTTGACGTGCAGGTAGCCGGTGAGCTCGTCGGCGACGACCACCGGGAAGCGGGAGAATCCCGTGGCCCGGCAGGCCTCCTCGACCTCGGCGACGGTCGCTCCCCGCGGCACGGTGGCGAGCTCGGCGGTCGGAAGCAGCACGGCGCGCACGGTCCGCTCGGTGAAGCCGAGCGCGCCGGCGAGCCGGTCGTACTCGCCCTGCGCCATCAGGCCCTCACCGTGCGACTCGTGGATGATCGCGGCGACCTCGTCGTGGGTGTAGGACGACTCCACCTCGTCGCGCGGGGTGACCTTCATGAGCCTCAGCAGGGCATTGGCGATCGCGTTGAGGGTGAACACCACCGGCTTGAGCACGGTGACCACCAGCACCAGCGGCGGTCCGAGGAGCAGGGCCATCCGCTCGGGTCCGGCGAGCGCGATGTTCTTCGGCACCATCTCGCCGAGCACGACGTGCAGCGCGACCACCACGGTGAGGGCGATCGCGAACGCCACCGGGTGCACGAGCATCTCGGGCATGCCGAGCGCCTCGAAGCCGGGCTCGATCAGGTGCGCCACCGCCGGCTCGCCGACCGCGCCCAGCCCGAGCGAGCAGATCGTGATGCCGAGCTGGGCGCCCGCCATCATCAGCGAGATGTCGCGCATCGCACTGAGCGTGATGCGGGCCGCGCGGGACCCGTCGGCCGCCTGCGGCTCGATGCGGGTGCGGCGGGCGGAGATCAGTGCGAACTCCGCCCCCACGAAGAACGCGTTGAGGGCGAGCAGCACGACTGCGAGCAGGAGCGCGGCGCCGTCACCCATGGGGGACCTCGTCCACGGTCATGCCGACGCGGTCGATGCGCTGGCCTTCCATGCGGTTGACCGTCAGCGTCGCCGCGTGGCGGTGCGGGGTGCCGTCGTCGCCGAACACCGGTGCCAGCGCGACCGTCACCGCGTCGCCGGCGACCGGGATCCTGCCGAGCAGCCGCAGCACCAGCCCCGCGACGGTGCGGTAGTCCGGGTGCGGCGGCAGGGCCACGCCCGTGCGGGCCTGCACCTCGTCGGGGCGCAGCAGACCCGACAGGGACCACGAGCCGTCACGGAGCCGCCGGGCGTCGGCGTGCAGCCGGTCGTGCTCGTCGGCGATGTCCCCCACGATCTCCTCCACCACGTCCTCGATCGTCACGACGCCGGACGTGCCGCCGTACTCGTCGGCGACGACGGCGAGGTGGAAGCCCTGCCCGCGCAGCTGACGCAGCAGCGGGTCGAGCGGCAGGGTCCACGGGACGGTCGCCGCGGGCACCATCAGCGACCGGACCCGCTCCTGGTCGCGTCGTCCGGCGGGGACGTCGACCACGCTCTTCACGTGCACCCCGCCGATCACGTCGTCGGAGCCACGCTCGACGACCGGGAAGCGTGAGTGGCCGGTGGTGTCGGCCAGGTTGATCAGGTCGGCGACCGTCGCGGTCGCGTCGATCGCCGACATCCGCACCCGCGGGGTCATGATCTCGCCGGCGACGCGCCCGCTGAAGGCGACCGAGCGTTGCACGAGGGTGGCGGTGCTCTGGTCCAGGGTGCCGTCGGCGGCGGAGCGCCGCGCCAGCGAGGACAGCTCCGCCGGGCTGCGCGCCGAGCGCAGCTCCTCCTGCGGCTCGATGCCGAGGCGGCGCACGAGCGCGTTGGCCGAGCCGTTGAGGATCCGGATCGGCACCGCCATCGAGCGGGTGAAGCCGCGCATCAGCAGCTGGGTCGCCTTGGCGGTGCGCAACGGGGTCGCGATCGCGAGGTTCTTGGGGACCAGCTCGCCGATGACCATCGTGGCGGCGGTGGCCAGCACCAGCCCGATCGCCAGCGAGACCCCCGAGACGGCCTGCGTGGGGACGCCCACCGCTTGGAGCGGCGTACGCACCAGCGACGCGATCGCCGGCTCGGCGAGGAAGCCGATCGCCAGGTTCGTCACCGTGATCCCGACCTGCGCGCCGGACAGCTGGGTCGACAGGCTGCGGAGCGCCCGCTGCACGCCCTCGGCGGCCTTGTCCCCGGCCGCGGCCTGGGTGTCGACCGCGGAACGGTCGACGGCGACGAAGGCGAACTCAGCGGCGACGAAGACCCCGCACGCGAGCATCAACGCTCCCGCGGCAGCGAGCAGCAACCACTCCATCAGCCGTGCGTCCCTCTGCTCCCTGCTCGACGACCCCACCACGAAGGATAGGACCCGCCAGGTCGGGCACCGTCGGGAAGAGTTCGGACCGGACGCGTGTTGGGCACAGTGACAGACGATCGACACCTTCAAAGGACAAGGACTGACAACCGTGGCAACGACCGTGCTGACCGCTGACGCGTTCGAGAAGACCGTCGCCGAGAACGACATCGTGCTCGTGGACTTCTGGGCCGCGTGGTGTGGCCCGTGCCGCCAGTTCGGACCGACGTACGAGAAGGCCTCCGAGGCCCACTCCGACATCGTGTTCGCCAAGGTGGACACCGAGGCCGAGCAGAGCCTGGCCGCAGCAGCCAACATCACCTCCATCCCGACGCTGATGGCCTTCCGTGAGGGCGTCCTGGTCTTCTCCCAGCCCGGCGCGCTTCCCGCCCCCGCGCTCGACGAGCTGATCGGTGCGGTCCGCGAGCTCGACATGGCCGAGGTGCACCAGGCCGTGGCGGCCCAGCAGCAGTCGAGCGACCAGCAGTAGCCTGCGCCCCATGGATGCGCACGCCTGGGACGAGCGGTACGCCGCCAGCGACCTCGTCTGGTCCTCCACCCCCAACCAGTTCGTGGCTGCCGAGCTCGAGAGCGTGCCGCCCGGTCGGGCGATCGACCTCGCGACCGGCGAGGGCCGCAACGCCCTGTGGCTGGCCGACCGTGGCTGGCAGGTGACCGCCGTCGACTTCTCGCAGGCCGGTCTGGACAAGGGCCGCGAGCTGCAGACGCGCTTCGAGAAGGTGCTGCACGTCGACTGGGTGCGGGCCGATGTGCTCACGCTCGACCAGGACGACCTCGGCTCCGAGCCCTACGACCTGGCGCTGCTGGCCTACCTGCAGCTGCGCGAGGACGAGCGGCGGACCGCCGTACGACGCGCGTTCGCGTCCTTGCGCGTCGGCGGCCGGCTGCTGCTCGTCGCACACGACAGCACGAACCTCACCGAGGGCACGGGCGGCCCGCAGGACCCGTCGGTGCTGTTCACGGCCGAGGAGGTCCTCGGCGACCTCGACGGCGAGCGCTTCGAGGTGCTGCGCGCCGAGCGGGTGTCGCGCGTGGTGGGGCCGGCCGAGCCGTCCCACGCCCACGAGGGCGACGCGGCGGCCACGGCGTACGACGCCCTGGTCCACCTGGAGCGGACCGGCTAGGACTCCTCGGACGGCGGCGTGCGAGGTGCGGCGTCCTGCTCCTCGAAGTCGATCTTGCGAAGATGCTTGCGCAGGCTCAGCCACAGCAGGAACACCGCGAACGCCAGCGCCAGGAACACGCCGAAGCCCAGCCAGCCCGGCTTCACGTCCTCCGGGTCGGGGCCCTTCTCGATGCCCGCCGACACGAGCAGCACGGCCATGACGAGGGTGTTCATCGCACCAGTGTCTCAACCCGGTCGCGGATCCCGGCGAACAGGTCGTCCTCGGGGGTCTGCGCGTCCACCATGCTGCGCACCAGCTCGTAGTCCTCGGTGGGCCAGGCCTCCTGGTGCACCTCCAGCGGGCACGCGAACCAGGCCCCCTCGGGGTCGATCTGGGTGGCGTGCGCCAGCAGGGCGCGATCACGCACCGGGAAGTACTCCGCGCACGGGATCCGCGTGGTGATCCGGGCGTCGTGCGCCGGGTCGGGCTTCCACTCCACGAGCCGCTCGGCGTAGGGCGACTCCAGGCCGCGCGCGACCATCGCGTCGCTGAGCGCCTGGGTGCGGGCCCGGTGGAAGGAGTGGTGGTAGTAGAGCTTGAGCGGCTGCCACGGCTCGCCGGCGTCGGGGTAGCGCTCGGGGTCGCCCGCCGCCTCGAACGCCGCCACGCTGACCAGGTGGCACATGACGTGGTCGGGGTGCGGGTAGCCGCCGTTCTCGTCGTACGTCGTCACCACGTGCGGCCGGAAGGAGCGGATCAGCCGCACCAGGGGCTCGGCGGCCTCCTCGACCGGCATCAGGCCGAAGCAGCCCTCCGGCAGCGGCGGCTTGGGGTCGCCCTCGGGCCAGCCGGAGTCGACGAAGCCGAGCCAGTCCTGCGTGACGCCGAGGATCGCCCGCGCGGCGTCCATCTCCTCGCGCCGGACCTGCGCCATGTTCGCGAGGATCTCGGGACGGTCCATCGCCGGGTTGAGGATGGAGCCGCGCTCCCCACCGGTGCAGGTGACGACGTGCACGTCGACGCCCTCGGCGACGTACTTGGCCGTGCTGGCCGCACCCTTGCTCGACTCGTCGTCGGGGTGGGCATGGACGTGCAGGAGGCGCAGGCGGTCGGTCACGCCCCCAATCCTAGGATGGAGCGGTGACCGTCCCCTCCCCCGCTCTGGCCGACCGGTACGGCGCCCCTCGGCCGGGTCGCCGACCGCTCGTCGTCGGGGGCGTCGTGCTGCTGGCGGTCGCGGCGCTGACGTGGCTGGCCTGGGTGGTGCTGTTCCACGGACGGCCGCAGGTGACCTCCGAGCTCGTCGGCTTCGACGTCGCGGGCCAGCACGCCGTCTCGACGCAGTACACCGTGGCCCGCCGCGAGGCCGACGTCCGGGCCACCTGCCTGCTGCGCGCCTATGCCGCCGACCACTCGGTGGTGGGCGAGCTGAGCGTCCCGGTCACCGGCGACCGGGCCACCGCCACCGTGCGCAGCACGGTCCGCACCGAGCGCGAGGCGACCTCGGTCCAGCTGCTCGGCTGCACGGCGCCGGGTCAGACCCAGGCGCGCTGAGCACGATTGGGGCCCCGTCGGCGGCGTTGGTAGACTCCACCACTTGCCTGAAACCGACCGGGACCCCCTGACTCCAGTGGCCGCCCGGCGCGACCAGCACCACCCGACCAGCACCAGGAGCACCCCACCGTGACGCAGCAGTCCACTGAGCAAGAGATCTGGCTGACCCAGGAGGCTTTCGACAAGCTCCAGGGCGAGCTGGACAACCTGCGCGGCCCGGTGCGCACCGAGATCATCGCCAAGATCAGCGCCGCGCGCGACGAGGGCGACCTCAAGGAGAACGGCGGCTACCACGCCGCTCGCGAGGAGCAGGGCAAGACCGAGGCCCGGATCCGTCAGCTCGAGGACATGCTCCGGCGCGCCCACGTGGGCGCCACCCCGGCCGACAACGGTGTCGTCGAGCCCGGCATGAAGGTGACCTACAAGTTCGTCGGCGACGCCGACGACGAGGCCGAGGAGTTCCTGCTCGGCGCCCGGGAGATGGAGGACACCATCGAGGGCCTGCGGGTCTACTCGCCGCAGTCCCCGCTCGGGTCGGCGATCATCGGCGCCAAGAAGGGCGACACGGTGGCCTACTCGGCGCCGAACGGCACCAAGCTCGAGGTCGAGATCCTCGACGCCGTCCCCTACAGCGGCTGACCCGCGGCGCTACTGGGTCAGCGGGTAGCCGCACTCCCGCAGCCGCGTCAGCACCCGCTCGGCGTGCTCGACCCCGCGGGTCTCGACCTGCAGCTGCACCTCGACCTCGTCGAGGTGCAGGGACGCGGACGTCCGCTCGTGCACGACGTCGAGCACGTTGGCCTCGACGGACGCCAGCTCGTTGAGCAGCCGCGCCAGGCCGCCCGGCGTGTCGGGGATCCGGGCCCGGAAGTAGAGGTAGCGGCCGGCGGAGGCCAGGCCGTGCCGGATCACCCGCATCATCAGCAGCGGGTCGACGTTGCCACCGGACAGCACGGCCACCGCCGGGGTCCGGAAGGCGTCCGGGGAGTCGAGCACCGCCGCCACGGCCGCCGCCCCGGCCGGCTCGACGACCAGCTTGGCCCGCTCGAGCAGCATCAGCAGGGCGCGCGACAGGCTCTCCTCGCTGACCGTGACGATGTCGTCGACGTAGCGCTGGATCGCCTCGAACGGCACCTCCCCCGGGCAGCCGACCGCGATCCCGTCGGCCATCGTGGACATGGACGCGAGCGGCACCGGCACGCCTCGCTCCAGGGACGTGGGGTACGCCGCGGCCTTCTCCGCCTGCACGCCGATCACCCGCACGTGCGGGCGCAGCGCCTTGACCGCCGTGGCGATGCCGGCGAGGAAGCCGCCGCCTCCGCACGGCACGAGCAGGGTCTCCAGGTCGGGCCGCTGCTCGAGGATCTCCAGGCCGCAGGTGCCCTGTCCGGCGACGATGTCGAAGTGGTCGAACGGGTGGATCAGCACCGCTCCGGACTCGGCCGCGAACGCGCGCGCCGCCACCAGGGCCTCGTCGATGCTGTGCCCGTGGAACCGGACCTCGGCGCCGTACCCGCGGGTCGCCTTCTCCTTGGGGATCGGCGCACCCTCCGGCATGAAGACGGTCGCGTGGATGCCCAGCATCTGCGCGGCGAGCGCGACGCCCTGCGCGTGGTTGCCGGCGCTGGCCGCCACCACCCCGATGGCCTGCTCCTCGGGGGAGAGCCTCGACATCCGCAGGTAGGCGCCGCGGATCTTGAAGGACCCGGTGCGCTGGAGGTTCTCGGCCTTGATGTCGACCGGTCCCCCAGCCAGGGCCGAGAGCCAGCGTGACTCCTCCATCGGGGTGTAGACCGAGACGCCGTCGAGCGCGCGCCGGGCCTCCTCGATGTCGGCCAGACCGGGGATCTCCACCATGGCGCTCACCCTAGGAGGTCGCGGCGTGGCGCGGATCACGCGGGGCCTCCCGAATTATTAGATGCATGGCCCACGCAACGGGTTGTATGGTTGAGTCATGCAATCTTCACCCCCGGAGACGGCCGAGGACGCCCTGCTGGGCCTGATGATGGCGCTCGGCCGACGGCTGCGGCAGCGCCAGCCGGGCGACGTCCTGGACTACTCCGCGTTCCCGATCCTCAAGCTGCTCGCCCATCAGGGCCCGATGCGGTCCTCGGCGCTGGCCCAGGTGATCGGCCTGGACGCGTCCACGGTCAGCCGGCACGTCCGCCAGCTGGAGGAGCGCGGCCTGCTCGAGCGCACCTGCGACCCCGACGACGGGCGCGCGAGCCGGGTCGCCGTGTCCGAGCACGGCCGCGCCGGCCTCGCGCAGGGCTTCGAGACCCGGCGCCGGCTCCTCACCGGTGCCCTGCACGGCTGGACCGACGAGGAGCGCGAGTCGCTGCGCTCGCTGCTGGACCGGCTCGCGGAGAGCCTCCTCGCCGACCAGACCCCCCTCCCCGACCCGACGCACCCGCAGGAGAGCCAGGCGTGACCCCCGACTCCAACGGCTACCTCAGCCACAAGCAGATCCTGGTGGTGATGGGCGGCCTGATGACGGGCATGTTCCTCGCCGCCCTCGACCAGAGCATCGTCGGCACGGCACTGCCCCGGATCACCTCCGACCTCGGCGGCCTCGACAAGCTCTCCTGGGTCGTCACCGCCTACATGCTGACCGCGACCGCCTCCACGCCGCTGTGGGGCAAGATCTCCGACCTGTACGGGCGGCGGCTGCTGTTCCAGATCGCGATCGTGACCTTCGTGGCCGGCTCCCTGCTGGCCGGCTTCTCGCAGAACATCGAGCAGCTGATCGGCTTCCGCGCCGTCCAGGGACTCGGCGGCGGCGGTCTGATGTCGCTCGCCCTCGCGGTGATCGGCGACATCATCCCGCCCCGGGAGCGCGGTCGCTACCAGGGCTACTTCGCCGCGGTGTTCGGCACGTCGTCCGTGCTCGGCCCGGTCCTCGGCGGCTTCTTCGCCGACGGCCCCGGCTGGCAGTGGATCTTCTTCATCAACGTCCCGATCGGCCTGGTCGCGCTGGTCGTCACGTCCGCGGCGCTGAAGATGCCGCACGTGCGTCGCAACCACTCGATCGACTACCTCGGCGCGGCCCTCGTGGTCGGCTCTGTCTCCTCGTTCCTGCTCTACACCGCCTGGGCCGGACCGGACCTCGGCTGGGGCTCCGGGACGGCCGTCACCCTGCTCGTCGCCGGCTTCGTGCTCGCCGTGGCGTTCGTGCTCGTCGAGCGTCGCGCCGAGGAGCCGATCATCCCGATGCGTCTGTTCGGCAACTCGATCTTCTCCATCGCCAACCTGTTCGGCTTCCTGATCGGGATCGCGATGTTCGGCTCGATGATCTTCATCCCGCTCTACCTGCAGGTCGTCGACGGCATGAGCCCGACCAGATCCGGTCTGGCGATGCTGCCGATGGTCGTCGGCATCTTCTCGACCTCGATCACCGCAGGCCGGCTGATGAGCCGCAACGGGCGGTACAAGATCTACCCGATCCTCGGCGCCTCCATCGTGATCGTCTCGCTGGTGATGCTCTCGCAGCTGACGGCCGCGTCGCCCTACTGGTACGCCGGGCTGTCGATGTTCGTCCTCGGGAGCGGTCTCGGCTTCACGATGCAGATCCTGATCACGGTCGTGCAGAACTCCGTGGACCGCTCCGACATCGGCGTCGCGACCAGCTCGGTGACGTTCTTCCGGCAGATGGGCGGGTCGTTCGGCACGGCCCTGTTCGGCGCGGTGCTCTCGAGCCGCCTGGCGGTGCACCTGGCCGACGCGATGAAGCAGGCCCCGGCCGGCACCGCCACCGGCGAGCTCGGGCGACGTCACCAACAACGTGCAGGCCATCCGGGCGCTGCCCGAGCCGGTGCAGAGCCTGGTGACCGGGGCGTTCAGCTCGGCGCTGCACGACGTGTTCCTGTCCGCCGTACCCCTGGTGGCGATCGCGCTGGCCGTGTCGTTCTTCCTCAAGGAGAAGCCGCTGGCCACCCGGGACGACCCGGCCCCCTCCGAGGAGTCCGAGGCCGTGGCCGCGAGCTGAGTCCGGCTAGACCTCGTCGCCGCTCAGGGCGGCGCCCTCGGCCGGGTCCACGTCGCGGACCGAGTCCGAGAGGTGGAGCACGACGGCGTTGAGGGCGGCTACGAGCGGCACCGCGACCAGGGCCCCCGCGATGCCGGCCATCAGCACGCCCGCCGCGATGGCGAAGATCACGCCGAGCGGGTGCAGGGAGACGAAGCGCCCGAGCAGGAACGGCTGCAGCACGTGGGCCTCGATCTGCTGCACCGCGATGACGCCGCCGAACATGATCAGGGCCACGACCGGGCCCTGGTCGACCAGGGCCACGAGCACCGCGACCGAGCCCGAGATGGTGGCGCCGATCATCGGGACGAAGGCGCCCAGGAAGACCAGCACGCCGATGGCGAAGACGAAGGGCACGCGGAGCACCGCGGCGACGATCATGATGCCGATCGCATCGGTGGCCGCGACCAGCACGGTGGCCCGGACGAACTGGGTCAGCGACTGCCACGCGATCCGGCCCGAGGAGTCGGCCCGCTCGCGCGAGGCGCGCGGGAAGATCCGGACCACCCAGGACCAGATCCGGTTGCCGTCGGCGAGGAAGAAGTAGGTGCTGAACAAGATGATGAAGAAGCCGGCGACGATGTGGCCGATCGTGGTGCCGACCTCGGAGACGCGCGCGACGATCTGCTCGTTGCTCGAGGCCACGGCGTTCTGCGCCGACTGGAGGTAGTCGTTGATCTGGCTCTCGCTCGCGTTCAGCGGGCCGTTCTTGAGCCAGTCGCGGATCTGGCCCAGCCCGGCCACCACCTGCTCGGAGAGGTTGCTGGCGCCCGCCGCCACCTGCTGACCGGCGAAGGTCAGCAGCAGCCCGACCGTCGCGAAGGTGCCGACCACCACCAGGATCGAGGCGACCCCCCGGGGGAGGCGGGCCCGGCGGACCAGCAGGTTGACCGCCGGCACCACCAGCGCGGTCAGCAGCAGCGAGATCACCACGGGCATCACCAGCACGCTGAACTTCGCGATCCCGAGCGCGATGACGTAGCCCGCGCCGACGATCACCAGGAAGCGCCACCCCCACGCCGCGGCAGCATCCACGCCGTAGGGCACCTGGGCCCGGGAGTAGTTGGACTGGCCGGCCCGGATGCTGGGGACCTGGGGCCGGCGCTGCTCGCGCATCGTCTGCCACTGGGTGGCGAACCGCTCCGCGAAGCGCTCGTCGGACTTGCGTTGCTGGCTGCTCCGGACGTTGGACAGCCCCCGCGTCATCCTGCTCCCGACTCCCATGCCGTCAGGCTACGGGGGCCGGAGCCCAAGGGCGGCGTCCCGCGCTCAGCGGAGCCGCGCCAGCAGGGCATGGGCCGCCTCCGGGTAGCGCTCGGCCAGCAGCCCGGCCGGCGCCAGCACGTAGTCGTGGTCGACCACCACGCGTGGCGCGCGCGGCAGCTGCCACCCACCCGGCACGTCACCGGTCACCGCGCCGAGCACCCGCGCCGCGACCCCGGCGTCCTGGTGCCGCAGCACCCCGCCGGAGCCCACGAGCAGGTCGACCTCCCGCAGGTCCTTGCCGCTGCGCTCGACCACCCGTCCCGCTGCGTCGAACAGCACCTGCGAGCGCCCCGCGTGCCGGCGCAGCGCGACGCCCACCGCGGCCCGGGCGATGGCCTCGTCGTCGGCAACGTCGGCCGCGGTCTCCGGGAGGTACGACGGCTCGCAGCGCCGTACGTCGGCCGCGGCGCGGAGCGCGGGGGTGTCGTCGAGCAGGCCGGCCGTGACGCCCTCCTGGACCGTCGGAGCGGCGCTCCACCGCATCCCGAGGTCGCCCTCGACGGTGCGGCTCACCGGCACGGTGGCCACCACCTCACGGGCGAGGGCGGCGTCCTCGGCGTCGACCTCGACCACCGAGTGCACGTCGGTGGTGGCGCCGCCGACGTCGACCACCACGACGTCCCCGGCCCCCGGGCGCTCGGCGTCCAGGCCGTGCGCGAGCAGCTCGACCGCGGTGAGCACGACGTCGGGGGTCGCGCCGCGGACCATCTCGGTGAAGGCGGGACCGGACGAGAGGTGCTTGCCGCCGATCACGTGCCGCAGGAACATCTCGCGGATTGCGGCTCGCGCCGACGCGGGGGCGAGCACGCCGATCTGCGGCACCACGTTGTCGGCGAGCACGTGCGGCGTCCCGGCCGCCTCGAGGAGGGCCGAGACCTCGGCCCGGGCCTCGACGTTGCCCGCCACCACGACCGGCGTGCGCCAGCGTGCCCGGGCCAGCGTCGTCGCCGCGGCCAGGAGCACCTCGGCGTTGCCGCCGTCGGTGCCGCCGACGAGCAGGAGCACGTCGGGCCTGGTCGCCCGCAGGTCGCGCAGGGCGGCGCGCGTCATCGCACCGCTGGCGACGTGCACGACGTGACCGCCACTGGACAGCGCGACCCGTCGGCCGGCCTCGGCGGTGACGAGAGCCTCGTTGCCGACGACCGCGACCCGCAGTCCGCCGCCGGCCGACGAGCAGGCCAGCACCTCGACGTCCGGGGGCAGGCCCAGCTGCTCGCGGCAGGCGTGCCAGCCGTCGAGCACGTCGGTGTCGACCGTGGTGCGGTGGTCCGCTGACGCGACCAGCTCACCGGTGTCGACGTCGACCAGGGCGGCCTTGGTGAAGGTGGAGCCGAAGTCCACGCAGGCGACGAGCACCTCAGCCGGCGAGGGCCTGGTCGAGGTCGGCGAGCAGGTCCTCGGCGGTCTCGATGCCCACCGAGAGCCGGATCAGGTCGGGCGGCACCTCGAGGTCGGTGCCGGCGACCGACGCGTGCGTCATCCGGCCGGGATGCTCGATCAGCGACTCGATGCCGCCCAGCGACTCCGCCAGCGTGAACACCTCGGTGCGTGCGCACGCGTCGAGGGCGGCCTGCTCCCCCGCCTGGACCCGGAACGACACGATGCCGCCGAATCGCCGCATCTGCGACGCTGCGACCGCGTGACCCGGATGGTCCTCCAGACCGGGGTAGAACACCTGCGCGACCTTGGGGTGCCCGGCCAGGAACTCCACGACCTTCTCGGCGTTGTCGCAGTGCCGGTCCATCCGCACCGCGAGCGTCTTGAGCCCGCGCAGCGTCAGCCACGCGTCGAACGGCCCCGCCACGGCGCCGATGGAGTTCTGGTGGAAGGCGACCTGCTCGGACACGTCGAGGTCGCGCACCACGAGCGCGCCACCGACCACGTCGGAGTGGCCGCCGACGTACTTCGTGGTCGAGTGCACGACCACGTCGGCGCCCAGGGTGAGCGGCTGCTGGAGGTACGGCGAGGCGAAGGTGTTGTCCACCACGAGCAGCGCCCCGGCGTCGTGGGCGACCGCTGCGAGCGCCTCGATGTCGCCGATGTTGAGCAGCGGGTTGGTCGGCGTCTCCACCCAGACCACCTTGGTCTCCCCCGGCCGGATCGCGGCCCTGACGGCGTCCACGTCGGACACCGGCGCGGCGGTGTGCGCGAGCCCCCACGGCCCCTCGACCTTGGCGAAGAGGCGGTAGGTGCCGCCGTACGCGTCGTCGGGGATGACCACGTGGTCGCCCGGCCGGCACAGCGCCTGGAGCAGCGTGTGCTCCGCGGCGAGGCCGCTGGAGAAGGCGAAGGCGCGCTCGCCCTCCTCCAGCGCGGCGAGGTTGCCCTCGAGCGCCGTACGCGTCGGGTTCGCGGAGCGGGAGTACTCATAGCCGCCGCGCAGCCCGCCCACGCCGTCCTGCTTGTAGGTGCTCGTCGCGTAGATCGGCGGGATCACGGCGCCGGTGGTCGGGTCGGGCTCGTAGCCCGCGTGGATCGCCCGCGTCTCGAAGCCGCTCTTCTGGGCCTGCTCACTCATGGACTCGACACTATCCCCGGGAAGGATCCGCCCGTCCGGCGCGTTGTACGCCACGAACGACCCGTAGGACGACGACGAGGAGTGCCCGTGCTGTTCAACCGCCGCAAGCTGGAGATCCCCACCGCCGACCAGTCCCTCCGGGGCCGCGCCGAGCAGTGGTTCGCGATCGCCGACCGGCACCGGGTGCTGGACGCACCGGTCGTGACCGACGAGACGAACATCCCCGCGGGCCACGAGGTCGCGGTGTTCGGCCTCGGCTGCTTCTGGGGCGCCGAGGAGATCTACTGGCAGCTGCCGGGCGTCTGGTCGACGTCCGTGGGCTATGCCGGCGGCTCGACCCCGCACCCGTCGTACGAGGAGGTGTGCTCGGGACAGACCGGGCACACCGAGGCCGTGCGGGTGGTCTTCGACCCCGCGCGGGTGTCCTACGCCGACCTGGTGAAGGCGTTCTTCGAGTTCCACGACCCGACGCAGGGCATGCGGCAGGGCAACGACGTCGGCACGCAGTACCGCTCCGCGATCTACACGGTGGGTGCCGAGCAGCGCGAGACCGCGATCCGGCTGCGCTCGGCCTACGAGCCGGAGATCATGAAGCGCGGCTACGGCGCGATCACCACGGAGGTCAAGCCCGTCCCGACGTACTACTACGCCGAGGACGTGCACCAGCAGTACCTCGCGAAGAACCCGCACGGCTACCGCTGCCACTCCAACACCGGCGTGCCGTTCCCGGCCGACGCCTGAGCAGCAACCACCCCGACCGGCACTCGGACCGGCACGCCCGGACGAACCGCACTCCAGCGCGCCGAGTGCCAGTCGGGGTGGTTCCGACTCTGGCACGATCGGTCCGGTGCGCACCGACCTCCAGACCCGATGGGGTCGTGCGATCGACCCGGAGCACGTGCTGGGCGAGCACCCACGGCCGCAGCTGCGGCGCAGCAGCCACCTGTCCCTGAACGGCTGGTGGCGCTACGCGATCACCCCCGCAACCGATCCGGTGCCGACGCACGACGACGGCGACATCCTGGTCCCCTTCTCCCCCGAGGCGCCGCTGTCCGGGGTGGGCCGGCAGCTGCAGCCGCACGAACGGCTCACCTACCGTCGCCGGGTCGAGCTGCCTGACGGCTTCACGGTGCCGAGCGGCCGGGTCCTGCTGCACTTCGGCGCCGTCGACCAGACCTGCACGGTCTGGGTGGACGACGTGCAGGTCGGTGCGCACGTCGGTGGCTACCTGCCGTTCACGCTCGACGTGACCGACGCCCTGCGTCCCGGTGGCAGCGAGCTGCGGGTCGACGTACGCGACGCGTCGGACGGGGCCGGGCACGCCAGCGGCAAGCAGCGACTGCGCCGTGGGGGCATCTGGTACACCGCGCAGTCGGGGATCTGGCAGACGGTGTGGCTCGAGGCCGTGCCGGCGGTGTACGTCGAACGGCTCGACCTGGTGCCGCTGCTCGACGAGGCGGCGGTCGAGATCACGGTGCACGCGTCCGGCCAGGGAGAGGCGCGGGTGACGCTGGCTGGTGAGACGACGCCCGTCCCGGTGGGCGTCCCGACCCGGCTCGCCCTTCGCGACGTGCGGGCATGGACGCCCGACGACCCGTACCTGTACGACGTCGAGGTGCGGCTCGGCGACGACCGCGTCACGTCGTACGTCGGGATGCGGTCGTTCGGCGTCGGGCCGGACACGCACGGGGTGCCGCGGCTCCTGCTGAACGGCGAGCCGTTCTTCCCCGTCGGGGTGCTCGACCAGGGCTACTGGCCCGACGGGCTCCTCACCGCCCCCTCCGACGCGGCCCAGGTGCATGACATCGAGACCATGAAGTCACTGGGTTTCACCTTGCTGCGCAAGCACATCAAGGTCGAACCGCTGCGGTGGTACCACCATTGCGACCGGCTCGGGATGCTCGTGTGGCAGGACTTCGTCAACGGCGGCGGACGCTATCGGACCGCCGCCGTGACCTGGCCCGGGCGCCGGTTCGCCGGCCCGCTGGGACGCCTCGACGACCGGCGCTGGGCGGGCGTCATGGGACGTGGGGCCGGCCGGGAGCTGTTCGAGGACGAGTGGCGCCGTACGGTCGCGCTGCTGCGCAACGTGCCGTCGATCGCGGGCTGGGTGCCGTTCAACGAGGGCTGGGGGCAGTTCGCCGCGGCGCGCATCGCCGCCGAGGTCCGCGCCCTCGACCCGACGCGCGTCGTCGACCATGCCAGCGGCTGGCACGACCAGCGTGCCGGCGACGTTCGCTCGCTGCATGTCTACGGCCGCGCTTTTCGGCTGCCGCGGCGCCGAGACGATCGCCCCGTGGTGCTGTCGGAGTACGGCGGCCACGACCTCCGGGTCGAGGGCCATGTGTACGACGACCAGACCGACTTCGGCTACGGGCACGAGGACTCTCCTTCCTCGCTGGCCGCGTCGTTCGCCCGGCTGCACCAGGGCCTTGCGCGGCTCGTGCGCGCCGGGCTGAGCGGCACGGTCTACACCCAGCTGTCCGATGTCGAGGACGAGCTGAACGGGTTGCTGACCTACGACCGCGAGGTGCTCAAGGTCGACCCCGCCGTCGTACGGGAGGCGTTGCGGCCGCTGCGTGAGGGCCTGCCGCCCGGTCCCGTCGACTAGGTAGACGAGACCCGGGTCGACCGGGGACGAGACCCGGGTCAACGGGGGACGAGACCCGGGTCGACGGGGAGGGCTCAGCGCTCGTAGACGTCCGGGATGCCGTCGGAGTCCAGGTCGACCGACTCGGCGAGGTAGATGCGCCGGTAGACCCGGTCGCGCTTCTTCATCACGACCGCCGCCAGCATCGCCGAGAGCAGCGACCCGACCAGGATCCCGACCTTCACGTGCTCGTCGGTCGTGCTCCCCGCGCCGAACGCCAGGTCGCCGATCAGCAGCGACACCGTGAAGCCGATCCCGCCCAGCAGCCCGAGACCCAGCACGTCCCACCACGAGAGCTCGTCGTCGAGGGTGGCCCGGGTGAACCGTGCCAACAGGTAGGTGGTCGCCAGGATGCCCAGCGGCTTGCCGAGCACGAGGCCCGCGATGATGCCGAGGGCGACCGGGTCGGTCAGGGAGTCGCGCAGGCCGCTGAACCCGCCGATGGTGACGCCGGCGGCGAAGAACGCGAAGACCGGCACCGCGAAGCCGGCCGACAGCGGGCGCAGCAGGTGCTCGAAGTGCTCGGACAGCCCCGGGCCCGCCTCCGGGCCACCGGCCGCGGCGGAGCGGAGCACCGGGACGGTGAAGCCCAGCAGCACGCCGGCCACGGTGGCGTGCACCCCCGACTCGTGGACCAGGACCCAGGTCGCCATCGCCAGAGGGCAGCAGCAGCCACCAGGAGCGGACCCGCTTCTGCACCAGCAGCGCGAACAGGCCCAGCGGCAGCAGCGCCGCGGCCAGCGGCAGCAGGTGCAGGTCGGAGGTGTAGACGACCGCGATGATCGTGACCGCGATGAGGTCGTCGACGACCGCCAGTGTCAGCAGGAAGGTGCGCAGCGCCGCGGGCAGATGGGTGCTGATGATCGCCAGGACGGCGACGGCGAAGGCGATGTCGGTGGCGGTCGGGATGGCCCAGCCACGCAGCGCCGCTCCCCCCGTCGAGAGGTTCACCAGCACGTAGACGAGGGCGGGCACGATGACGCCGCCCAGCGCGGCGACGATCGGCAGCGCGGCACGCGCGGGGTCCCGCAGATCGCCGGCGACGAACTCCCGCTTGAGCTCCAGCCCGACCACGAAGAAGAAGATGGCCAGCAAACCGTCGGCGGCCCACGTGCCCAGGGAGAGATCGAGGTGGAGCGCCGACGGCCCGACGGTCAGGTCGCGCAGCTCGTCGTAGGCGCCCGCCCACGGCGAGTTGGCCCACACCAGCGCGATGGCCGCACCCAGGACGAGCAGCGCGCCGCCGACCGTCTCCTGGCGCAGGACATCCGCGACGCGACTGGTCTCGGCCCACGAGCCACGGCCGAAGAACGTGCGAGGGGTGGTGTTCACGCGGAGTGCTCCTGTGGGGTCGACGACGTCATGCCGACCAGACTTCCCGGCGCACCGGTCCCCATCCTACGGGGAGTCGACGAGGGGCAGGACCATCACGTGCAGCCCAACATAGCCGTTCTCGGGGTGCTCGAACGCCTGCGGCACCGTGCCCACGATCGTGAAGCCGAGGCTCTGCCACAGCCGCACCGCCACCACGTTGGTCTCCACGACGGCGTTGAACTGGATCGCGCGGAAGCCCTGCGCCCGGTGCCAGGCGACCATCTCCTCGGCCAGGCGCCCGCCCGACGCCGTGCCCGCGCGCCTCGGGCGCCACCATGAAGCTCGCGGTGCCGACGTGCGCCCCGGGGCCCTCGCGGTTGGGTCCCATCTTCGAGCTGCCCAGCACGACGCCGTCCACGGCGGCCACCGCCGTGCGCCCGGGAGCCGTCGCCATCCAGAGCGCGCGGCCCTGCTCGTAGGTCGTCTCAGGGTCGTAGGCGTAGGTCGCCCGCGCCTGAACGGTCGCGGCGAAGAACGGCCAGATCGCGTCCCAGTCCTCGGCTCGCGCGTCGCGGATCTCGACCTCAGACATGTCCGGGTCGCCGATCGGCGAGGCGGTGCTCGCGGTCGTCGCAGGACAGGTCGAGGTGCGCGGTGGCAGCGGGCTGCTCGTCGGCCAGGCGCCGCAGCAGGAACGCCAGCGGCACCGTGGCCGGGCTCGGCAGCCGCTCGAACTCGCCCGCCGCCGCGTGCGGCCAGTCGGTGAGCTGGGCAGACTCCGGCGGACTGTCGAGGCACGCGGGCACCCAGGACACGGTCATGCCGACAGGCTAGTGAGGACGTCCCAGCCGATCCGCACGATGAACGCACTGACCACGAGCACGAAGAAGACCCGCACGAAGCTGCTGCCCCGCGACACGGCGGTGCGGGCACCCGACATAGCTGCCGACCAGGTTGCAGACGCCGACGACCAGGCCGACCTTCCACATCACCGCGCCCTGGGCGGCGAAGACCCCCAGCGCGGCGACGTTGGTCGCCCAGTTGGCGATGCGGGCCTTGGCGGAGGCCTCGAGGAAGTTGTAGCCGAGCAGCCCGACGAGGGTGAACACGAAGAACGACCCGGTTCCCGGCCCGAGCGCTCCGTCGTAGAAGCCGATCACGAGTCCGGCCAGGACCGCCGCGGTGGTGTGCTGACGTCCGGTGAACCGCAGCTCGGTGACCGAGCCCAGGTCGGGCTTGAACAGGACGTAGGCGCCGACCGTGATCAGCGCGACCAGGATGATCGGGTTGAACGCCGACTTCGGGAGGTACGACGCCGCGACCGCCCCGAGGGCGGAGCCGATGAACGCGACGATCATCAGCGGCACGAACGTGTGCGGGTCGGGACGCACCCGCCGGTAGTAGGTCAGGGAGCTCACCGAGGTGCCGAAGGTGCCGGCGAGCTTGTTCGTCGCGAGGATCTGCACCGGCGCCGCGCCCGGGAAGGCGACCACCAGCGACGGCAGCAGGACCAGCCCGCCTCCTCCGACGACGGCGTCGACGAATCCGGCGAACAGACCCGCGAGCGCGAGCAGCGCGAAGGTCCACAGCGACGGGTCGTCCACGCGTCGACCCTAGAGGCCGCGAGCGGGCCGGCCACCGGGCGCTCTCCTCCCGAGCCGGCCCCGCTCCTAGGATCTGGTCATGCACCCCAGCGGATCGTGTCCCTGCTGCCGTCCACGACCGAGATCCTCTTCGGCCTCGGCGCCGGCGACCAGGTCGTCGGCGTGACGTTCGAGTGCGACCACCCGGCGGCGGCCCGCACCCGCACCATCGTGTCGACGAGCGCGATGCCCGAGGGCCTGCCGGCGCAGGAGATCGACGCGTTCGTGACGCGCGCGGTCCAGGCCGGCGAGGACCTCTACCACCTCGACGAGGGCGCCCTGTCCGGCCTCGACGCCGACCTCGTGGTGACCCAGGATCTCTGCGCGGTCTGCGCGGTCGACGTGTCCGTGGTCGACGACGCCCTCGCCCACCTGGGCTGCACCGCCGACGTCCTCACCATCGACCCGCACACCCTCGAGGAGGTGCTCGCGTCCGTGGAGACGCTCGGCGCGGCGACCGGACGCGAGGAGCAGGCCGTCGCTCTCCTGCGCGATCTGCGCACGCGCCTCGACGACGTCGTACGACGGGTGGCCGGGCGGCCTCGGCCGCGCGTGCTGGTGCTCGAGTGGACCGACCCGGCGTTCGCACCGGGCCACTGGGTCCCCGAGATGGTGGACGCTGGCCGGTGGGGAGTCGGTGCTGGGCACCGCCGGTGCCCGGTCCTACCGGGTCGGCTGGGACGAGGTCGCCGCCGCGCGGCCGGAGGTGGTCGTCTGCGCACCGTGCGGCTTCGGGCTGGAGGCCTCCCGCGAGCTGGCCGTGCAGGCGCTGCCCCACCTGCCGGGCGGCGTGCCGGTGTGGGCCGTCGACGCCAACGCGTCGTTCGCCCGGCCCGGACCGCGGCTGGTCGACGGGGTCGAGGCGCTCGCGGGGATCCTGCACCCCGACGTCGGTCGGGCCGTCGCGCGATCGCCGTGCAGGTGCGTGAGAGCGCTAGCGCGTGGCCAGGTAGGACAGCAGGTCCTGCCGGGTGACGACGCCGATCGGCTTGCCGTCCTCCTGGATCAGCAGGGCGTCGGCCTTGCTCCAGCCGTGCCACCGCCTCGCCGACCGGCTCGTTGGAGCCGACCGTCGGCAGCGGCGGGTCCATGTGGGTCTCGACCGGCGTCGATCAGCTTGGCGTGACCGGAGTAGAGCGCGTCGAGCAGCGCTCGCTCCGAGACGCTGCCGGCGACCTCGGCCGCGACGATCGGCGGCTCGGCGCGGACGACGGGCATCTGCGAGACGCCGTACTCCTGGAGGATGTGCACCGCCTCGGCGATGGTCTCGCTGGGGTGCGTGTGCACGAGGTCGGGGAGCCGGCCGCTCTTGCCGCGCAGCACCTCCCCGACGGTCTGCTCGTCGGTCGCGGGCAGGAAGCCGTACTGCCCCAGCCACTCGTCGTTGAAGACCTTGGCGAGGTAGCCGCGCCCGGAGTCGGGGAGCAGCACCACGATCACGGCGTCCTCCCCCTCGGGGGTGCCGTCCAGCTCGTGCGCGAGCCGGAGCGCCCCCACGGTGGCCATCCCGCAGGAGCCGCCGACCAGCAGCGCCTCCTCGCGGGCCAGGCGGCGGGTCATCGCGAAGGAGTCGGCGTCGGAGACCTCGATGATCCGGTCGGCCACGTCGCGGTCGTAGGCCTCGGGCCAGAAGTCCTCGCCCACCCCCTCGACGAGGTAGGGACGGCCGCTGCCGCCGGAGTAGACGGAGCCCGCCGGGTCGGCGCCGATCACCTGCACGTCGGGGTTCTGGTCCTTGAGGAAGCGCCCGGTGCCGCTGATCGTCCCGCCGGTGCCGACACCGGCGACGAAGTGCGTGACCCGGCCCTCGGTCTGCGCCCAGATCTCGGGCCCGGTGGTCTCGTAGTGGGAGCGCGGGTTGTGCGGGTTGGCGTACTGGTTGGGCTTCCAGGCACCGTCGATCTCGCGCACCAGCCGGTCCGAGACGTTGTAGTAGGAGTCGGGGTGCTCGGGCGCGAGCGCGGTCGGGCACACGACCACCTCGGCGCCGTACGCCTTGAGCACGTTGCGCTTGTCCTCGCTGACCTTGTCGGGGCAGACGAAGACGCAGTGGTAGCCCTTCTGCTGCGCGACCATGGCCAGGCCGACGCCGGTGTTGCCCGAGGTCGGCTCGACGATGGTGCCGCCGGGCTTGAGCTCGCCGGACTGCTCGGCGGCCTCGATCATCCGGGTGGCGATCCGGTCCTTCACCGAGCCGCCCGGGTTGAGGTACTCGATCTTGGCGAGCACCAACGGGCGAGCGCCGTCGGTGACGCGGCCCAGCCTGACGAGCGGGGTGTTGCCGATCAGGTCGATGAGCGAGTTCACGTAGTGCACCTCGGCAGTTTAGAGCTCGCCGTACCATCGGTCCGTGGGGAAGGCTGGCGTGGCTCGGAAGCTGGTGGCGGCCGCCGCGTACGGAGGCGGCGGCCTCTCTGTCGTGGCCGGATCCCTGTACGGCGTGCTGCGGGCCGAGGCCAGATCGCCCGCAAGGCGATCGGCAACGCCAAGGGCGAGCCGCCCGACGCGACCGGCTGGTACGGCACCGGGCCGCGCGGCCCCGCCGTCAAGGTGGTGCTGCTCGGGGACTCGTCGGCGGCGGGCTACGGCGTCCGATCAGGTGCAGCAGACGCCGGGGGCGCATCTGGCCTCCGGACTCGCCGAGGGCGCCGACCGACGGGTCTACCTCCGCTCGGTCGCCAAGGTCGGCGCGCAGACCCGCGACCGTCGCCGAGCAGATCGACCGGGCGCTGAGCGTCGAGCCGGAGGTCGCGCTGATCCTGGTCGGCGGCAACGACATCACCCACACCCGGCTGATCTCGGAGTCCGTGCGCGCAGCTGAGGCGGCCGTGCGCCGGCTGCGGGAGACCGGTGCCGAGGTGGTCGTCGGCACCTGTCCCGACCTGGGCACCATCGAGCCGATCGCGCCGCCGCTGAAGCAGATCGCCCGGCTGTGGTCCCGCAGGCTGGCTGCGGCCCAGGCCGTGGCGGTCGTCGAGACCGGCGGCCGGACGGTGTCGCTGGCGACCGTCCTGGGACCGGAGTTCGCCGCCACCCCGGCGGTGCTGTTCGGACCGGACCGCTTCCACCCGTCGGCCGCCGGCTACTCGTCGCTGGCGGCCGTGCTGCTGCCCTCGGCCCTCGCCGCAGTCGGGCGTGATCCCCTTCGAGGACCTGGTGCCCGAGGCGGTGCGCGGCGAGGCGATCCTGCCGATCACCGCAGGCCGCCGCCGAGGCGGCCCGCACGGTCGGCATGGAGCTCGACGGCACCGAGGTGGCCGGCTCGAGCCGCGGCACCCGCGGCCGCTGGGTCCAGCTGCGCCGGCGTCGGCGTCAGCCCGAGTCCGAGGTCGAGAAGCCGCAGCCGCACGCCTGAGCCACCGGCCCCGGTGCGGGACCCGGCGGGCACAGCGAACGCCCCCGGCCTTGGGAGACCCGGGGGCGTTGCGCTGGTGCGGGGTGGTGCGGCTGGGCGGTCAGTCGCCGCGCAGGATCGCCATGATCCGGAGCAGCTCGATGTAGATCCAGATGATCGTCACGGTCAGACCGAAGGCGGCCCGCCACGACTCACGCTCGGGCAGCCCGGCCTCGATGCCGCGCTCGACGAAGTCGAAGTCGAGGATCAGCATCAGGACGCCGAGGCCCAGGCCGATGACGCTGGAGATCAGTCCCATGGGGCCGAAGCCGTTGAAGCCGAACGACGAGCCGAAGAACCTCAGCACGACGTCGAGCATCGAGACGGCGACGAAGCCGATCATGGCGCCGACGACCCACTTGCGGAAGGTCGGGGTGACCCGGATGTTGAAGAACTTGTACGCCGCGAGGGTGCCGCCGACGGCGGCCATGGTGCCGAGCACGGCGCCGACCACGAGGCCGTCGCCGAACATCGACTCCAGCAGCTTGCTGAAGGCACCGACGAAGACACCCTCGAGCGCAGCGTAGGCGAGCACCAGCGCGGGGCTCACGACCCGCTTGAAGGAGTTGACCATCGCCAGGGCGAAGCCGCCGAACGCGCCCAGCATCGACCAGGCGCGTGGAGGCCGCCGGCGGTCTCCCGCCGGGGTCGGGGTGAGCACCCAGGTCGCCGCGGCGAACCAGGATCGTGACGCCCAGGGTCATCGCGGTCTTCTGGACGACCGAGTCGATCGACATCTGCTGACCGGGCCGTCGCGGCCACCGAGGCGGGGGTCGTGGGTCGGGGGGACCTGCTGGCCGTAGGGCTGGTCGTAGGTCTGCGACACGCTGGGCCGACGGAACCGGCCGCCGGGTAGCTCATGCCACTCGCGGCGCCCTGCCGGCCGTTGAAGCCCTCCGCGCGGCGGAAGACGGGGTTGCTGCTCTGCATGTGTGGTCCCCTCCTAGGGAGGCCTGCGGCGCCCGCTCTGGACGCCTGTGGGTGGATCGCACGCCATCGTACGATCGCCGCTCATGCATGAGAACGTGCCCGGACGGCGGTGATGTTCCTCGAATTGTCCGCAATCGCTGTTGCGCGACCAGTCTCGGCCGCAGCGGGGTCCGGCGTGCCCCCGCTGGGACTCGAACCCAGACTGAGAGGTTTAAGACCTCTGCCTCTGCCGTTGGGCTACGGGGGCCCGGCGGTCATGGTTTCACGCTCGCTGCCGCCGGCGAGGTCGGCGGCTCGGCTCGAGCACGGCGTCCAGCATCGGCTCGGTCAGCGGTGCCGGTGAAGGTGTTCTGCTGCGAGGGGTGGTAGCTGCCGAGCAGCAGCACCGCATCTCCCCGTCCGGCGCGGTCAGCGCACGGCCGCGGCGCCGTGCCCGAAGCGCGGCTTGGGCCGAGGCACGTCGTACCCGAGCGTCCGGAAGGTGCGCAGGCCGGCGTCCACGCGTAGCCGCCGAGGCAGACAACCACCCGCAGGGTACGCACGCCGTGACAGCGCGACCTCCCGCTCCAGCCACGGCGCACAGGTGTCGCGCTCGTCGGGGGTGGGCTCGGTTGTCGGTGGCGCGCGGCGCCAGCGGACCGCGGCGACCATCCGGGTGCCCGATCAGACGCTGACCGTCACCGGCGTGCACCGAGGTGGGCCTGGCGGCCAGGCCGACCCGGTGCAGCGACGCGAACAGCCAGTCGCCGAGCGGTCGCCGGTGAAGATCCGCCGGTGCGGCGCGGCCGCCGTCGCCGGCGGCCGGGGCAGCACGGCAGCGGTCCCAGCCCGCGAGTGGGGCCGTCCCCAGTAGGGCTCGGAGGCGTACGACGCCCGCTTGGTCGCGGCCACGTGCTCGCGCCAGCCGCACCAGCCGGTCGCACGGCGGAACAGACGGAGCCGGCCGCGTCGAGGTCGGCCAGGTCGGCTCCCGCGGCGAGCCGGCCACCGCGACGGCGTCGTCGGCGACGGGTGTCCCCGGCTCCGCCGGGTCGCCCGGCCCCGGACCCGGCGGGACCGGGGGGGGAGAACGGCCGCCCGTGACCGGGTGCGCGGCGGGATCGGGCACGCGCGTATCCTGGCACGGTGGGTTCGGGCTGCCGCCGCGCCTGTACGAACATCTCTCGTGACGCCGGCGGCCCGTGGGGCCTGCTGCTAGACCCGTTGGTCTCGTGCCTCCCGAGTCTCAGCGGCGGCGTAGCCAGACCAGCCCGGCGACGAGCGCGACCGCCGCCACGACGGCACCGACGACCTCGGGACGTGGTGTGCCGGTGTCGGTGGTCGCGGAGCTCGTGACGTCGGCGACCTTGGCCTTCGCCTGGGTCTTGATGTCGAGCTTGGCGTGCAGCGCCTCGACCGTCTCGGCGAGGTGGGCACGGGTCAGCTCGATGTCGGCGCGGATCGCGTCCAGGTCGCTCGGCGAGGCTGACGTGTCGAAGCGGTACCCGCCTCCGCGGCGTCAACCCCAGGCCCTCAGGCCAGCGTCCAGGCGATGCCGTCGAGGATGTCGGAGTCGGAGACCGTCAGGCTGCCCGCTCCGGACCGCCGCAGCACCCGCTCCAGGATCAGCGCGCCGGCCCCGATCACGTCCGACCGTCCGGCAGGCACCCCCAGCCGCCTCCCGCTCGGCCACCGTCATCGCCAGCAGCCGGGCGGTCAGGTCGTGCACCCGCCGGCGCGGGAACGACGCGTGGTGCACCCGGTCGCGGTCCCACGACCGGAGCCCCAGCAGCAGGGCGGACGGTGGTCACCGTGCCCGCGACGCCGACCAGGCTGGCCGCGTCGCCGACCTGGACGTCGTACCCCGGCAGCGTGTCGAGCGCCTCGTCGACGACCTCGGTGGCCGCCTCGACCTCGGCCGCGCCGGGCGGGTCGGACGGCAGCAGCCGCTCGGTCACCCGCACCGAGCCGATGTCGAGGGAGCGCGCCGCCGCGACCGCCCGGGGCGTCGCCCGACGACCACCTCGGTCGACCCGCCGCCGATGTCGAGCACCGCGATCGGAGACGCCACGGCCGGCAGCGTGCGGGTCGCGCCGTCGAAGGTGAGCGCCGCCTCCTCGTCGCCGGAGACCACCTCGGGGGTCACCCCGAGCCGGGACCGCACGCCCTCGACGAACGCCTCCGCGTTGTCGGCGTCGCGGGCCGCCGAGGTGGCCACGAACCGCAGCGCGTCGACGCCGCAGGACTACGATCACCGAGGCGTACTCCTCCACCGCGTCGAAGACCCGCGCCAGCGCCTCGTCGGCCAGCCGACCGGTGCGGTCGACGTCCTGGCCCGAGTCGCACGATCCGCATCTCGCGCACCAGCGACGTCTGGGTGCCGTCGGCCGGGTCGAGGTCGGCGACCAGCAGCCTGATGGTGTTGGTGCCGCAGTCGACGGCCGCGACGCGGGTCACTCGGCGGGTTCGGCCGGACGGGCGCAGGGCCCGGCGCGCCAGAACTCCCCGAGCAGGTCCAGCACCTCGTCGCCGAGCGGGTTGACGCCGCGGCCCTGCGCGAGCGCCTGGCCGGCGAGCACGTGCAGGCACTTCACCCGGGTCGGCATGCCGCCGGCGGAGACGCCCGCGATCTCGGGCACGTGCGCGATGGCCTCGCGCGAGGCCAGGTAGGCCTCGTGCGCGCGCGCATAGGCGGCCGCGAGCTCGGAGTCGGTCGCGAGCCGGTCGGACATCTCCCTCATCAGCCCGGACGCCTCGAGGGTGCCGATCAGCGAGGCCGCCCGGGGACAGGTCAGGTAGAAGGTGGTGGGGAACGGAGTGCCGTCGTCGAGCCGCGGCTCGGTGGCCACCACGTCGGGGTTGCCGCACGGGCACCGGTGCCCGAGGCCGTGGATCGCGCGGGGAGCGCGGCCGAGCTGGGCGTCGATGACCGCGCCTCGTCTCGCGCTCCGACATCGCCAGTCCCGGCGATCGCTCTGGGGTGCGCCGGATCTTCGTACCGGCGGTGGCGCGTCCGTGGTCTCGCTCTCCGGCCTGCCCGCCTCGCACGACGCTCCCCCAGGTCGACTGCCACCACAGCGGCCGGTCGACTCGGTCACGGCCTGCGGGCGACAGGGTGTCCTGGTGGTCCAGCGGCTTGCCGTTGGCGTCGATCACCTGGAAGCCGGTCTCCCCGGGCAGCACCCAGCCGAACCGCTGGTGCGCGATCGTGCGGACGTAGGCGGGGTCGTTCCAGCGCTGCTTCTCGCGCTCCAGGCCGGTGATCTTGGTCTCCGACGACGCGATGCTCGGCCCGCAGGTCCGAGATGTGCCGTCGCTGCTCGAGGTAGGCCCGCATGCTCGAGGCGTAGGACACCATCAGCACGGCGACCACCAGCACGAGGATCGCGGCCCGGCCGGTGAACGCGGGCCCGCGGCGCACCCGGAGCGGCAGCCGGCGCGGTGCGCTGCCGTGGCATGCCCGGACGTGCCCCCGGTCGGGTGGAGGACTGCCGAGACGCCGTCCGTCGGGTCGGTCGACCGCCAGCGCGGGGACCGGGTCCCGCGCTGCGGCTGCGGGGGTCCCGCCCCCGACCCGACGGACGGCTCTGCGTCATCCGGTGCTAGCCCTCCGACCCGAAGCGCGGGAAGGCGCCCACCGGCGTAGCGAGCCGCGTCGTCGAGCTCCTCCTCGATGCGGAGCAGCTGGTTGTACTTCGCGACGCGCTCGGAGCGGGCCGGGTGCACCGGTCTTGATCTGGCCGCAGTTCGTGGCCACGGCGAGGTCGGCGATCGTGGTGTCCTCGGTCTCGCCCGAGCGGTGGCTCATCATGCAGCGGAAGCCGGAGCGGTGCGCGAGGTCGACGGAGTCGAGGGTCTCGGTGAGAGACCCGATCTGGTTGACCTTGACCAGCAGGGCGTTGGCCGACTGCTCCTTGATGCCGCGTCCCAGCCGCTCCACGTTGGTGACGAACAGGTCGTCGCCGACGAGCTGCAGCTTGGTGCCGAGCTCGGCGGTCATCGACGCCCAGCCCTCCCAGTCCTCCTCGTCGAGCGGGTCCTCGATGGAGACGATGGGGTACGACGCGGCGAGGTCGGCGTAGTAGGCCTGCATCTCGGCCGAGGTCTTGGTCGCGCCCTCGAAGGTGTAGCCGCCGTCGTCGAAGAACTCCGACGCGGCGACGTCGAGCGCGAAGACGATGTCGCGACCGACCGTCAGCCCCGGTCTTCTCCACCGCGACCGTGATCAGGTCCAGCGCCTCCCGGTTGTTGGGCAGGTCGGGGCGAAGCCGCCCTCGTCGCCCAGCCCGGTGGCCAGGCCCTTCTCCTTGAGCACGGACTTGAGGGCGTGGTAGACGCTGGTGCCCTGCTCGAGGGCCTCACGGAAGGTCGCGGCACCGATCGGCGCGACTATGAACTCCTGCATGTCGACGCCGGTGTCGGCGTGGAGCTGCCGTTGACGATGTTCATCATCGGGACCGGCAGCAGGTGTGCGTTGGGCCGCCGACGTAGCGGAACAGTGCAGGTCGGCGGAGTCGGCGGCGCGCGCCGTGGCCAGCGAGACGCCGAGGATCGCGTTGGCGATCACGTCGCGGGCCCAGGTGAGCAGCGCCTCGTCACGCAGCGGCTTGCCCCCGACCACGGCGCTCGAGGGGCGGGGCACCAGCATCGTACGCACCTGGGGCTTGAGAATGCTGCCAGGGTGGAGGCGGTTGAGCCGCACCGTCATCGAGTCGGGCAGGTCCACCGGGGCGAAGCGGACGTGCTTGCCGGCGATCGTCACGTCGGTCAGTCCGGCCTGCCCGGCACGCCCGCGGAAGCGGGCGACCTGGAGCAGGCTGGCGACCGGAGCCGGCGGCTCGCCGTAGCGGTCGCGGAGCTCCTCGAGGATCAGGTCGACGTCCTCGTCGGCACGCACCTCGGCGAGCCGCTTGTGCATCTCCAGACGCAACCGCTCGCTCGGGACGTAGTCGTGCGGGAGGTGGGCGTCGATCGGCAGCTCGATCTTGACCTCGCTCTGCTCGGGCGGGCCGTCACCGCGGAACTCCGAGACCGCCTCGCCGACCAGCCGGACGTAGAGGTCGAAGCCGACATCGGCGATGTGGCCGGATTGCTCCCCGCCGAGGAGGTTGCCGGCGCCGCGGATCTCGAGGTCCTTCATCGCGATCGCCATGCCGCCGCCGAGGTCCGAGTGCTGGGCGAGGGTCGCCAGCCGCTCGTGGGCGGTCTCGGTCATCGGCTTGTCGGCGGGGTAGAGGAAGTAGGCGTAGGCCCGCTCGCGGCCTCGGCCCACCCGGCCGCGGAGCTGGTGCAGCTGGGAGAGGCCGAGGGTGTCGGCCCGCTCGATCACCATCGTGTTGGCGTTGGAGCAGAAACGTCGAGCCCGGACTCCACGATCGTCGTGCAGACCAGCACGTCGAAGCGCTTCTCCCAGAAGTCGACCATCACCTGCTCGAGCTGGTGCTCCCCCATCTGCCCGTGCGCCGTGGCGACCCGGGCCTCGGGGACCAGCTGCTTGATCCGCGCAGCGGCCTTCTCGATGGACTGCACCCGGTTGTGGATGAAGAACACCTGGCCCTCGCGCAGCAGCTCGCGGCGCAGCGCGGCGATCACCTGGCGGTCCTCGTAGGCGCCCACGTAGGTCAGCACCGGGTGCCGCTCCTCGGGCGGGGTGGTGATCGTCGACATCTCGCGGATGCCGGTGATCGCCATCTCCAGGGTGCGTGGGATCGGGGTCGCGGACATCGACAGCACGTCGACGCTGGTGCGCAGCCGCTTCATCTGCTCCTTGTGCTCGACCCCGAAGCGCTGCTCCTCGTCGACCACGATCAACCCGAGGTTCTTCACCTTGATGTCAGGGTTCAGCAGCCGGTGGGTGCCGATCACGATGTCGACCGTGCCCTCGCGCAGGCCCTCGATGACCTCAGCGGCCTCCTTGTCGGTCTGGAAGCGGGAGAGCCCCTTGAGGATCACCGGGAAGCCGGACATCCGCTTCGCCTGACGTCGAAGAAGTGCTGCTGCACCAGCAGCGTCGTCGGCACCAGCACCACGACCTGCTTGCCGTCTTGCACCGCCTTGAAGGCGGCGCGCACGGCGATCTCGGTCTTGCCGTAGCCGACGTCGCCGCAGACCAGCCGATCCATCGGGACCTGCAGCTCCATGTCGTGCTTGACCTCGTCGACCGTCGAGAGCTGGTCAGGGGTCTCTACGAACGGGAAGGCGTCCTCGAGCTCGCGCTGCCACGGACTGTCGGGCCCGAACGCGTGGCCCTTCGTGGCCTGCCGGGCGGCGTAGAGCTTGATCAGCTCGGCCGCGATCTGCTTGACCGCCTTGCGGGCGCGTCCCTTGCGCTTGGCCCAGTCGGCGCCGCCGAGCCGGTCCAGCGAGGGCTGCTCGCCGCCGACGTAGCGCGTCACCTGGTCGAGCTGGTCGGTGGGCACGTAGAGCCGGTCGGCGGGCTGGTTGCGCTTCGAGGCGCCGTACTCCAGGACGAGGTACTCCCGCGTCGCGCCCTGCACCTCGCGCTGCTTCATCTCGAGGTAGCGGCCGACGCCGTGCTGCTCGTGCACGACGTAGTCGCCGGCCTTGAGCTCGAGGGGGTCGATCTGCTTCTTGCGGCGCGCGGGCATCTTGCGCATGTCCTTGGTCGAGGCGCGCTGGCCGGACAGGTCGTCGCCGGTCAGGACCGCGAGGCACAGGGTCTCCTCGACGAAGCCGTGCTCCAGCGAGCCGCACGTGACGTGCACGATGCCGGCCTCGGGCTCGACGTCGACCGACTCCGAGAAGCGCACCGGGACGTCGTGCTCGCGCAGCACCTCCACCATCCGCTGCGCGGGCCCGTGGCCCTCCTGCACCACCACGACACGGCTGCGCGTCGAGAGCCACGCCCTCATGTCGGCGATCGCGCGCTCCATGTCGCCGCGGTAGGCATCGACGCTGCGGAACGGCAACGACCGCGACTCCACCGCCCCGGGCTCGACATCCACGCCGGAGGAGACGATCTCGCCGAGCACGTCGCGCAGCGGTCCGCCGGCCAGCGCGTCCTCGGGGGTGTCGATGCCGAACGGCGACAGGCTCCACCACGGCTTGCCCTGCGCGAGCGTGTGGGCCCGCACCTCGGCCAACGAGCGGTAGGACGCGGCGCCGAGGTCGATCGGGGCCTGGCCACCGCCGGCCGCCGCGGCCCAGGAGGCCCCCAGGAACTCCTCGCTGGTCGCGACCAGGTCGTGGGCGCGCGAGCGGGCGCGCTCGGGGTCGAGGACCAGCACGTGGGTGTCGTCGGGCAGCAGGTCGACGAGCAGCTCCATCTCCTCGACCAGCACCGGGGAGAGGGACTCCATGCCCTCGACCGCGTGGCCGTCGGCGAGCTTCTCGGTGAGCTCGGCCAGCTGCGGGTGCGCCACGCCCAGCTGCCGGGCCCGTTCGCGCACGTCGTCGGTGAGCAGCAGCTCGCGGCACGGCGGGGCCCACAGCCGCTCCACGGGCTCGAGCGTGCGCTGGTCGGCGACCGCGAACGACCGGATCTCCTCGACCTCGTCGCCCCAGAACTCCACCCGCAGCGGGTGCTCCTCGGTGGGCGGGAAGACGTCGACGATGCCACCTCGGACGGCGAACTCGCCGCGCTTCTCGACCAGGTCCACACGGGCGTAGGCCGCGCCGGCGAGGCGGCGTACGACGGCGTCGAGCTCGACCTCGTCGCCGACCTCGAGCTCGACCGGCTCGAGGTCGGCGAGGCCCTTGACCTGCGGCTGCAGCAGGGAGCGGACCGGGGCCACGACCACGCGGAGCGGGCCGTTGCTGGCATCGGTGCCGGGGTGCCGCAGCCGACGCAGTACGGCGAGCCGACGCCCGACCGTGTCGCTGCGAGGCGAGAGTCGCTCGTGCGGCAGCGTCTCCCAGGAGGGGTAGTAGGCCAGCAGCGAGGGGTCCACCAGACCGGACAGCGAGGTGACCAGGTCCTCGGCCTCGCGCGCCGTGGCCGCCACGGCGAGCACCGTGCGGCCGGCGTCGACCAGCCCCTTGACCAGGAAGGGGCGCAGCGCGGCGGGCGCGGTCAGGTCGAGCGTCGGGACGGCACCGTCGCGGGCGTCCTCCAGCGCGGCGGCCAGTGTCTTGTCCTGGAGGACGAGGTCGGCCAGGCCGGTGAGGTGGGGGGTGGTGCCCAACGGGTGTGTGCTCCCTGCAGGTGACGGGTGGTGCGCGGGGTGGAGTCTACGAGGCCCTGACGACCGGTCGGCCGGGTCGGTCGATCAGCGGCTGCGGGCGACCGGGCAGTCGGTCGTGCCGACCAGGGGCAGGGCCTGGGGGCTCACCACGATCCCGAAGGGCACGTCGTCGCAGGTGATGTCGTCGAGGCGTCCCGCCGCCCGCTCGGCGTAGAGCAGGGCCGCCCGCTTCGCACCGCGGACCCGCAGACGGCGCAGCACCGGCGTCGTCGTGCCGGACGCCTGCACCCCCACCTGCCCGCCGCGGAACGTCGATCCGGTCACCAGCGGCCTGGCAGCGTCGAGCACCGCCACTCCGGCGGCGTTGTCGCGGAAGGTTCCCGCGCGCACCGCGCCACTGCTGCGGCCGGTGAAGCAGACGCCGCACTGGCCGTTGTCCTCGAAGCGGGTCGAGCGGATGCTCACGCGGTGCCGGCCCGTCGAGCAGCACCCCCGCGCCGGTATTGCCGACGAGCTCGGACCCGGTCATCTCCAGGGTCGTCCCGCGGCCACCCTCGGTGCCTTCACGGCCGGACATCAGCACGCCGGCTCCCCCGCTGCTGCTGTCACCGCCCCTGCCGCTGCGCGCCCCGCTGACCCGGACCCCGGTCAGCACCACCGAGGACGTCGGCCCGCCGATCAGTCCGTTGGCCGCGCGGCGGCCCGTGTGCCGCAAGGTCAGGTCGGCCAGCTCGACGCGTCCGTCGGTCAGCACCAGCATCGCCACCTCGCCGGCGCTCGACGCCGAGCGTGGTGCGGCCCCGGCCGGCCCCACGCAGCGTGACGCCCTGCAGCAGCACCAGCGAGGAGTCCAGTCGGTAGCGGCCCGGCGCGAGCGTCACGGTGGAGCCCGGCCCGAGCTCGGACAGCACGGTGGGCAGGTCGTCGCCCGGCCCGGCGTCCACCGTCGTGGCGGCCTCGCTGGCCCGGCCGGCCAGGGACGCCCTCAGCCGCAGCAGCACCGCCTGCGCCAGGGGTCCGCGTGCGGTGACGTCCCCGAGTTGCGCCTGCAGGTCCCGCTGGTAGGTCGGGACGTCGCAGCCGCGCTGCTGCAGCACGTCGCGGGTCTGGGACAACGCGTTGCGCAGGCCGGTGTCGCCCCCGGCTGGGCCGACGGTGGGGCTGGCCGACGGGCTCGCAGACGGGCCGGCCTGCTTCCCGGCCACCGCGCTGCCGTAGCCGTCGACGTACTCCTGCACCGCTTCGACCACCAGATCGGGCACGTCGGCACACGCCTGAGCGTCCGCACTGCTCGCCGACGTCGCCGGCGCGGAGCCGGAGGGACGCGAGGTCGAGGGGGCCTCCGACCCGGTGCACCCGGAGAGCACGAGGACCGCGGCCAGCATCATGCCGACCCCGGCGGTCAGCTTCCCGAGGGGCCGGATCACGCCGCCAGCATAGGGATGCCACGCGAGCTCCGTGGGCGCTTCGCCAACGTCGGCCGAGGGTCAGTCGTCGTTCTTGATCGTCAGCGTGCCGACTGCGGTGCCGAGCGTCGCGCCGGTAGCCGAGAGCAGCGTCAGCGTGACGGTCTCGTCGGCCTCCCGCACGGTGTCGCCGCGGACCACGACCGAGACCGTCGCCGTCGTGGTGCCCGGGGCGAAGGTGACGACCTGGTCGACGGTCCACGCGGTGTAGTCGGTGCCCGCGGTCGCCGTACCGCCGGAGAGCCGGACCGTCACGGTCACCGTGCTCTCCGAGGGCGCGGACAGCGTCACCGGCACCTGGACGGTCAGCGCGCTGCTGCCCTCGAGCACGGCCACGCTGCTCACGCTGACCACCGGCGTCGCCACCGGAGCCGGGACGAACTGCGAGTCGTCGGTGCGCACCCGGAAGGAGCCGAAGGTCGCGCTCCCGGACTCGGTGACCACCCCGACGCGACCGTCGGAGACCCCCGCGTTGTAGCCGGTGCTGACGCCGAAGGTGCCGTTGACGGTGATGCTGGCCGAAGCACCCTTGAGGGTGACCATCAGCGTGTAGGTCACGTTGGCCGACAGCGCCATCGCGACCGAGGCGTCCACCACGAAGGCGCCGCCGGCCCGGTGGCCGAGCAGCACCCGCTGGCCGGGCACGTCGATCACGGCCATCTTGTAGCGGTCCGGGCCGTAGGCGTCGAACAGGACCCCGGCGACGCCCGCGGTGCGCACCGTCGTGGTGATCTCGACCCAGGACGTGGACCCGAGCCGCGTCACGCTGCCGAAGCGGGCCTGCGTGGAGGCCGGCGTCGTCGAGGACGCCGTGCCGGTCAGCCCGCTCGTGCCGCGGACCCAGGTCCCGCTCACGGCATCGACGAGCTGACCGGCCGTCTTGGTCTGGTCGTCGGCGACGTCGTAGGTCACCGCCGGCGGGAGGATCTGCACCTTGACGTTGTCGAACATGCCGCGGGCGTTGTCCGACCCCATGCCGACCAGGCCCTTGTTGAGGCCGTAGCGAACGCCGTCGATGACGCGCGCCCCGAACGTGTAGGTGAAGGCGCTGGTGCCGTCGACCACGAGGGTCGCGGTGGTGCCGTTCACGGTGACCAGCAGGTTGTAGTAGACGCCGCCCTTGAGCATCTTCGGCGTCTGCGCCAGGACCCGCCAGCCGCTCGCGTCGCGGACGCCCATGACGAGCTTGTTGGTGGAGATGTCGATGCCGGCGAACTTGAAGTCGGTCTTCCCGAAGTAGTCGAAGATGACGTAGGCGTTGCCCTTCCAGCCACCGGTCGCCTTCTGGGTCTGCACCGAGGCCGCGATCTCGTAGTAGATCGGGAGGTACTCGTCGACATAGAAGACCGACGCCGCGTCCTTGCCCAGGCTCGCCGCCGCCACCGAGAGTGCGCCGTTGCTCACCGCGAACGTGCCGCTGTCGACCAGGAAGCCCTGCAGGGCACCGGTGTTGAAGTCCGCGGCCCGCAGGACGTCGCGCTTGCCGCCGCCGATGTTGCCGGCCTGCGGGTCGCGCGGGCCGCCGGTCTGGTCGCCCCAGGCGTCGTCCTTCTGGGTGACGACGCCGATCTCGCCGAAGGGCTCGCCGTTGCGGGCCGCCGTCGCCGCACCGTTCTGCTCCGAGAGCGTGGCGTCCGCCCCCTGAGCGCGGGAGAGCGCGTAGAGGAACTCGAACAGCGCCGGAGGCACCTGGCGGCTGACCGTGCCGAGACCGAATGGCGCGAAGGGCACCAGGAAGCTGTTGAACTCGCCGACCCAGTCGATCAGCCGGTCGCCGCCGGTGTTGGCGATCAGCACGTCGAGGCCGGCTCCGCCCACCGCGCGGTCCTCGTACATCGTGTGCGTGTCGGGCACGTCGTTGAGCGAGCCGTTCGAGGTGAGCACGTCGTCGGCGTTGAGCAGGTCGTTGCCCCAGCCGCCCCACAGGGTGTCGCGGCCGGTGCCGCCGACGAGCCAGTCGTTGCCGTGGTCGCCGAAGAGCACGTCGTCGCCGTCGGAGTAGGCGGTGCCGTTGGTGGTGGTCGTGGTCGTGCCCTCGGTGCTGCTGTTGTTGAGGAACCACTCCCCTCCCGTGACGCCCTTGACGGCCCTGCCGGTCACCGGGTCGATCACCAGGCGGCGGCGGGGGTCGTACTCGTCGTACAGCTCGAACTGTCCGTCGACGGTCAGGAAGTGCAGGAGGTCGCCGTTGTTCCAGGGGTTGTTGAAGTCGCTGCGGCGGGCACCGAGCAGGACGCCGGTGGTGCTGAACACCTGGGCGTACGACGTCACGAGCGCCTCGGCTCCGGAGATCGCGTCGTCGCCCCCGCCACCGTGCAGGAAGTCGTCGCCCAGGCCGCCGAAGATCGCGTCGTTGGCCCACTTCGCGACGTACAGCGGGTCGTCGAGCTGGACCGACGCGCTGCGCGGGTTGAGGGCGAACGGCGTCAGGTCGACGGTCTTGTTGAGCATCCCGACCGGGTAGGCCGTCGCGGTCTGGGCGCCGCCCGGAGTGGAGAGCGGCGTCTGCACCGAGGCGACGAGGCCGTAGAGCGCCTCCGCGGTGCCGTTGCGGCTGGTGAAGATGCGGCCGTCGTCGCCGAGCACGCCGTCGGTGCCGGTGCCGCCGGAGATCCAGTCGTGGCCCCAGCCGCCGACCAGGTCGTCGTCGCCCGCGTCACCGAAGACCATGTCGTTGCCGCCGCCGACGTAGACCGTGTCGTCGCCGCCCTCGGCGTGCACCTCGTCGCTGCCCCACACGTCGTACGACGTGCTGCCGGTGGCCCACAGGGTGCCCGTGCCGGACCCGGCGGCCAACGCCTGCGTGACGCCGACGTAGCGACCGGGGAAGCGGTCCGGTCCACCGGCCGTGTAGTCGAGCAGGGTGACCGCGCGCGGCAGCAGGCGGCTGGGCTCGCCGGTGTACGTGTCGTAGGCGAAGGTGAGGTAGGCCGAGCCGAGGACGCCGTTGGTGCCGACCAGCCGGACGATGTCGCCGTTGTCGCCGACGATCGCGTCGGAGTCGCCGGAGTGACCGAGGGTCGCGTCGTTGCGGCCGACCAGGGCGCCGTTGCCGCCGAAGATCCGGTCGCTACCGTCGGTCCGCTGGAACGAGCTCTGCAGGTTGAGGAAGGACGAGCTGCCGCCGACCAGGTCGTCGCGGCCCAGGCCGCCGAGGATGGTGTCGGCACCGCCGCCGCCCTCGACGTAGTCGTCACCGTCGGTCGTCGCGCTGGCGGCCGGCGCGGCCACGACCAGCTCGTTGTTCGGGCCACGGGTGAAGCCGATCTGGATGCCGTCGATGCTGCCGTCGCCCTGGATCGTGTCGTCGCCGAGCTGGCCGAAGATGGTGTCGTCCTGACCGCCGCCGGCGACGTAGTCGTCGCCGTAGTTGCGGGTGGCGACCGGGAGCGACTGCGCAGTCTCGTCGTGGTCGAGCAGGGTGATCCGGAAGTCCGCCCAGACGCCCCAGCCGCGCGGGTCGAGGCCGTTGGCGCCGCCCAGCTTGGTGCCGCCTGCGTTGTCGCCGCCGGTGCGCTCGTAGATCAGGGTGCCGGCCAGCGCCCGGAAGCGCGGGTTGCGGTAGTCGCCGTAGGTGGTGCTGCGATCGAGGTTGGCGTTGTCGCCCAGGATCAGGTCGCGGCCCAGGCCACCGTCGATCCGGTCGTTGCCGTTCCCGCCGATCAGGACGTCCTCGCCGCCCTCGCCGTAGAGGACGTCGTCGCCCTCGGACCTGCTGCCGTCCTGGCGGGCGCTCGTGGCGCTGGAGACGATCCGGGAGACCTGCAGCGTCGGGCTGGAGGCGAACTTGGTCCAGGTGATCTCGGCGAAGTCGCCGATGACCAGGTCCCCGATGCCCGAGGCGGTGCCGACCGCGGCCGGCTCGCTGCCGGCGCGGACGGTGTCTCCACCCGCGCCGCCGACGATCACGTCGGAGCCGGTGCCGGTCCGGATCACGTCGGCGTCGCCGTCCTGCGGGGACCACGTGCGCAGCACCTGCGGCGCCATGGGGAGACCGGCGCCCCAGCGGGACGTGGACAGGGCGTCACTGGTGAGTCGTGCGGAGTCGCCGGCCACGATGTTCATGCCGTTGCCGGCGTCGATCGTGTCGCGGCCGAACCCGCCGAAGACCACGTCGTCGCCCTCGCCCGTGCTGATCGTGTCGTCGCCACCCACGGCGGTGTCGGTGCTCCAGACCCGGTCCAGATCCGTGGGGTCGGCGTCGGCGGTGACCCAGTCGACCAGGCCGAGGTCGCCGAGCACCACGTCGTAGCGGTCGGTGGCGGTGACGCCGGAGGTGCTGCGGTTGGTCGTGACGGTGTCGTTCCCGGTGCCGCCGAAGACGATGTCGGCGCCGGCGCCGGTGGTGATCAGGTCGTTGCCACCCACGGTGGCGTCGTAGGTGAGCGCGATGCCGACCAGCCGCTCGACGCCGTCGGTGCGGTCGCCGGGCCCGCCGAGGCCGGATACCGCGACGGCGAGGGCGAGCAGCTGCTGCAGCTCCGCGTTGCCGATCACCTCGCTGCTGAGCGCCAGGTTCTTCAGCGCCAGTGCCTTGGCCGCGTCGGCGGTGTCGAACCACAGCACCAGGCCGCGGTCGCCGAAGATCAGGTCCCCGCCGGTGCCGCCGTGGATGGTGTCGTCGCCCTGGCCGCCGAAGACCACCAGCGGCAGCGTCGAGGTGTGCGCGTTGACGGTGTCGTCGTCCGGCTCACCGAGCTGGCGGCCGGTGAAGGTGAGCGGCACCAGGGCCCGCTCGGCGAGGGTGAGGGAGCCACCGGTGACGGTGCCGTCGGTGCGGACGACCTCGACCGTGATCGTGTCCGTGCTCTCCGGTGTGAACAGCAGGCCGATCGTGTCGGTGTCGTAGTCCAGGAACCAGCCGCTGGTGAGCGCCTGCCCGTTGCGGCGGACGACGACGCGGTCGGCGGGGACCGGTCCGTCGCCGGCTGACAGGTCGACGCCCAGCCGGATCAGGCTCTGGAAGGGACCTTGCGTGTTGAGCACGAAGAAGCCGTCGGTGGCCGCCTTGAGGTCGGCGGTGACGACGTCGTTGCCGAGGCCGGTGTTGAGCCAGGTGGTGGTGCGAACGCCGCTCGCCTGGTGGGTGGCCTCGACCCGGATGACGTCGGCTCCCGAGCCGGTCCAGATCCGGATGCCGTCGGCGAAGGTGCCGGTCGTCGTGTAGCCGATGGCGCCGGTGGCCAGGCCGAGCACGAAGACCCGGTTGCCGCCGGTCAGCAGATCACTGCCGTCGGCTCGGGCGCCGGCCTTGGTGGCGTTGCGGGTGATCAGCACGTCACGGTCGGCGACGTCGGCGGCCTGGTCGCTCACCAGCAGCGTGTGGCGACCGGCACCGGCGTCGATGTTGAGGGTGCCGTCGAGGTCGTCGAGGTGACCGCGCAGGAACTCCGGCTTGTCGTCGAGACCCATGTCGGCGGCGCTGGAGACATAGATCCGGTCGTTGCCGGCGCCGAGCGACAGGTTGGTCACCGCGACCGTGCCTTGGACGTCGACCACGTCGTCGCCGCTGCCGAGCGCCACGCTGAGGACCTCGCGACCCTCGCCGAGCCCGGCGTAGGTGATGCCGTCGACGCGGAGCCGGTCGTCGGCGACACCGCCGGTGCCCACAGCGACCAGGGCCTGGTCGAGGCCGACGAGCTCGCCGCGGAAGCCGATCAGGTAGACCTCGCCGACCTTCCAGACGACGACGCTGTCGGCGCACGCGGTGGTGCGGACACCGGCGAGCGGGGTGCCACAGGTCGCCCCCGGGAAGAGCAGCCGCATCAGGCCGTCGTGGACGGCGTCCTCGGTGGCGCCGACGGCGAAGGACACGTTGCCGCGGCCCGCGAGCACGAGCGTGAACGAGGTGGCTCCGGCCTTCGGCTGCACGGAGTACATCCGGTCGACGCCGGCGCGGGCGACCATGCCGAGCCCGGTGACGCTCGTCTGGGTGATCAGCCCGAGGTTGCGGGCGGTGTCCACGGCGTCGTCGAGGTTGACGGTGTCGCGGCCGGTGCCGCCGTCCAGGGCGAGCTGGGCACGGATCCGGTCGAGCGTGCCCGGACCGCTCGCCGAACCGGCCGTGGTGCCGACGTTGACGGTGTCGTTGCCGGCGCCGCCGCGGACCAGCGTGTGGCCGTCGGTGGTGCGGACGTTGACGGTGTCGGTTCCAGCACCGGCGTCGATGGTCGTCGTACCGGCGTGGGTGCTGAGCACGTGGAGGGTGTCGTTGCCGTAGCCCAGCAGGATGCTCAGGTCCTCGAGACCGTTGTAGCTGATGCCGCCGGGCAGCAGCCGGCCCGCGACGATCCGGTCGTCGGCCATGCCGAGGCCGGTCAGCCGGCTGGACGTGAGGAACCCGATGTCGTCGGCCGGGCTGTCCTCGTTGTGCACGATCAGCCGGTCGACCTGCTTGTCCTCGACGGCGCGGGTCTCGGGGTTGGTCGGCCGGGCGGCACCACCGGACTGCTCGTCCGGCAGCAGCACGGGGAGGTAGTTCAGCAGCTGGAGGTCGAGCCCGGAGTCGGCGTCGGTGCCGCCGTCGACGTAGAGCGGGCCCTGGATGCCGGTGGTGCGCCGGGCGACCGGTGCGAACTCCTGGATCAGGCTGCCGTCGACGATGCCGTCGAGCAGGCCGGTGACGGTGACGGTGAGGCCGGTGTTCCAGTTGGCCGCGGTGAAGGTCAGCTGCGCGACGTTCGTGGCGACCTGCTGGCGGACGCAGGCGTCGTCCGACAGGCCAGAGGTGAGGCACGAGGTCATCACGGTGGCGCCACCGGCGCCCAGCTTGGCCGTGTGGGTCGCCTGCGGCGTCAGGTTGAGGACCACCTTGTCGGTGCCGGTGAGCGCCTTGGTGAGCCGGACCGTGTAGGTGCCGGTGCCGCCCTCGACGACGCGGAGGCCACCGGCGGGGGTGGTCACCCAGACGCCGGCGGTGTCGTTGTCACCGACCCAAGCGGCCAGGTCCGGGATGACGACGCCCGGCAGCTCGACGACCGAGATCTGCATGCCGACCGCGAGGGCACCGACCGCCCAGGCGTCCATGGTGGTGATCGTCGTGGCGTCGTTGGTGGCGACGACGCGGTACTGGCCGGCGCCGGTGCCGCTGACGATCCGGGCCAGGGCTCCGACGAGGCGACCGGCACCGGTGGGCAGCGCGGCGCCCGCCAGCGTGATGGTGCGTCGGTCGCTGCTGATCGCGGTGACCGTGCCGGTGACCAGGCCGGTCGTCAGCGGCGGGACGAAGCCGGTGACCAGGTAGGCGTCGCCGACCTCGGGCGAGAGCAGGGTGCCGGCCTCGTCGCGGTCCCACTCGCCCTCGACCTGCAGACTGGTCGCGGTGTTGGACCACACGCGGCGGACCTGACCCTGCCCCCGGCCGGACAGGATCCGCACCAGGAAGCCCTTGAGGTTCGCGCCCCCGAACGACCCGGCGATCGAGTCGTTGCGGCCGGCGGTCTCGACGTTCTCGACGCCCGCGGCGTAGGTGAGGGTGTCGCCCGAGGTGACGACCGCACTGACTGCACCGGCGTGGCCGCCCTCGACCATGGAGTCGTCGAGCGCCCGCACGAAGACCTCACTGGTCGGCGGTGCTGCCCGCGGCGAACGTCAGGGCCAGCGTGCTCGTCCAGTCGGCGCCGTCGCGGGAGAACTGCCAGCTGGCGACCCGACAGCGTGACCGTCGTGGTCGTCATCGGCGCCCGGGACAGCGACACCGTGACCTTGGGGGTCGTGGCTTCGTCGAACGCGTCGCCCTCGACCACGCGGATGCCGCCGACCGGCGGGGTCAGCACGACCTCGGCCAGGTCGTCGTCGATGGTGCGGACCAGCTGGTTGGGCACCTGCAGGCCGTCGTAGGTCTTGGTGCCGCCGGTCGCGACGACCCGGGTCTGGATCGGGACCATGACCTCGCCCTCGGCGGAGTCGTCGTCCATCGCCCGGACCAGGACGGTCCGGGCGGTGCCGAACGTCGCGGAGGTGAAGAGCAGCCGCACCGACAGGGACCACGTCACGCCGCCGTCGACCGACAGCTCGAGGGCACGCGAGGCCTCCTGCGAGCTCTCGTCGATCGCCGGCGCGACCAGGGTGACCTCGACGGTCTCCCCCGCGCTCGGCGCCTTGACCAGCTTGACCGTGAAGGACCGCGACGTCGTCGCGGCACCGGCCTCGCGGACCGTCAGGCCCACCATGCCGCCGAACAGCACGCCGGGGGCATTGACGTCGATGACCTCGGTCGCGACGCCGTCCACCGGGAGGACGCCGCTGTAGCCGCCGGTGCCGGACTCCACCGACTGCGTGATGATCCCGGAGTGCCCGACCAGGTCGTCGGCCTGCACCCAGGGCGCAGTGCCGGCGACCTCGATGCGGTCGCTGCC
Source organism: uncultured Actinomycetota bacterium (assembly GCA_963845655.1). Classification (GTDB taxonomy): domain Bacteria; phylum Actinomycetota; class Actinomycetes; order Propionibacteriales; family Nocardioidaceae; genus Nocardioides_B. The sequence continues at coordinate 103,097 of CAWJTB010000002.1, forward strand.
CAGGCCGCCGAAGATCAGCGTCTCGACCGACGGGCTGGTCGACTGCACGTAGATCAGGTCATCGCCCTCCATGCCCTCGATCAGCAGCCGCTCGACGTTGACGTAGGAGACATAGCGGCCGGCACCCCAGATGCCGTCGGCGGTGACCACGAAGCGGTCGCCGTACTCGGTGCCGACCACGACGATCGTGTCGTAGCCGGTGCCGCCGTCGATCCCGATCGGGGCGTTGGTGACGTACTGCACCAGGTCGCGGCCGTCGCCGGTCGACAGCTGCGTCTTCTGCGACTCCAGCACGAACGTGCGGACCATGAAGGTGTCGTCACCGGCGTTGCCGTTGAGCTGCAGGACGGCCACGTTGCGGAAGACGTCGAAGATGTCGTCGCCGCTGCCGCCGTTGATCGTGGCGGGGGCGCTGACACCCTTCGACAGCAGGCCGCGCGTGGTGGTCAGCAGGTCGCCGGCAGGCACGCCGATCACCGGGGCGGCTGCGGGAGCCACCGCGGTGAACAGCTGACCCACCCGGAACTTGTCGTTGCCGCTGCCACCGTTGATGGTCAGCGTGGTGAGGGTGTCGTCGAGGGCGACGGCGTCGTCACCGTTGCCGCCGTTGAGGATCAGACCGCCGTTGATGCCCAGGCCGTAGGTGATCTGCTCGACGTCGTAGAAGAGGCCGGACGGCCCACGGTCGGACAGGCCCGCGACCAGACCGGTGCGGACGGTCCCGACCAGCAGCGTGCGGAGCAGGAAGGTGTCGTTGCCACCGGTGCCGTTGACGACCAGGACGTTGCTGTCCTGACCGGTGACGGTGTCGCGGACGTCGATGCCGCGGGTCTCGCTGGTGAAGGGGCCGGACGTCGTCGGGGAGACCCGGCCCCAGGTGTTGAGCAGGTAGCTGTCACTCCCGCTGCCGCCGTCGAGGGTCAGCGCCCCGCCCAGGCCGTGGGCCTCGCCGACGACCTGCACGGGGTTGACCACGAGCACGTCGTTGCCGGCCTCGCCGTTGACCCGCACGACGCCGGCCGTGGTCTCCATGAGGAGCCGGTCGTTGCCCGCCCCCAGGCTGACGGTGCTCGTCGCGGCGGGCGTGGTGTCGACCACGAGCAGGTCGCTGCCCGATCCGAGGGACAGGGTGAAGGTGCTGAAGCTCGCCATCGACACCAGACCGTCGGTCATCTGCACGATCTTGGTGAGCACGCTCTGGCCGGCGATCGGGGCGAGCTCCCGGCCGGGGGCCTGGGTGAGTCGCAGCGTGAGACCGGAGGCCCAGCCGGCGGCACCGGCGAGCCGGCCGACGAACCGGATGGCCCAGGTGGTGCCGGCCTTGGTGACCGCGACGTTGCCGGTGCCGATCGCGTCGAGCCGCTCCAGCGCCCGCTGCAGGTCGGCGGCGCTGGTGTTCCAGTCGAGCTGCGTGGTGACCTGGACGGTGCCGAGCGCGAGGGTGAGCGTGAAGCGACCGGACTTCGCGCCGCTCACGGTCAGCGACTGGATCCGGTCGGGGCGGACCAGCGAGGAGCCGTTCAGGGTCATGCCCAGGCCGGACAGCGTCGCCGACGTCAGACCGCCGACCACGTCGCTCAGGTCGGCGCGGCCGTCGACGACGAGGGTGTCGGCGCCGTCGCCCCCCAGGAGCGAGAGGTACGCCGCGATGCCGGCCAGCGACGACGACCCACTCGTCGGCGTGCCGACGCGGACCGTGTCGTTGCCGTCGCCGAGCGCGATGTCGGTCGGGCCGGAGACGGTGGCCACCGAGACCGTGTCGTTGCCGATGCCCCCGGTGATGGAGGTCGTGGAGACCGGTCCGGCGACGGTGCTGTAGACGATCAGCGCGTCGTTGCCCTTGCCCAGGTCGAGGCGCAGCCGCTCGAAGCCCAGGTAGTCGACGCCGGCGAAGGTGTCGAGGCCGGTGACTTTGATGTTCGTGACGGTGCCGGAGTTGTTGCTCGTGTCGCCGCTGTCGTCGAGCCACGCGATGTCGGACCCGGACCCACCCGTCAGCGTCAGGACCGCGAGGATCGCGTCGAGGGTGCCGCCGGTGTTGACCAGGCCCGACTCGCCACCGGCGCCGAAGCCGGCCAGGGTGCCGACCGCGATGGTGTCGTTGCCGCTGCCGGTGTCGACGAGGTGGACGGTCGTCGCCGGGATCCGGCGGACCAGGATCCGGTCCTCACCGCCGAAGGTCTCGACCGAGACCTGCTCGATGCCTGCGTGCGTGATCGTCGTCGCAGCCGCGCCGGCCTCGGCGGAGGTGATCGTGTTGACCCCACCGACGACGTCGATCACGAGGTCCTCGGTGGCACTGGTGCCCTGGGTCCACACGACGTCCTTGCCGGTGCTGCTCTGCGCGTCGCCCTTGACCGTCACCGTCGAGCCGGCCGAGGCGCGGGTGGCCACCACGACGACGTCGTCGCCGGCGGCACCGGTCAGCACGACCGTCCGCGACCAGCCCGCGACCGACAGCGCCCGGGCGCCCACGGCGAGCCGACCGTCGGCGTCGCCCACGAGGAACAGGTTGTTCCCCAGGTCGCCGGTGAGCTCTACCCGCTCGAAGATGCCCTGGAGGGCCTCCACGGTGCCGACGCTGAAGTCCGCGCCGGGCAGGCGGCTGGTGGCCGTGCCCACCACGAACCAGTCGTCGGAGAGGAAGAAGTCGGCGTCGAACTTCTCCACCAGCTTGTCGGTGCCGCCGCTGTCGCGGAAGACGTCCAGGCCCAGCCAGCCGGTGTAGGTGTCGTTGTCGGCGCCGCCGTCGAGCACGTCGTCGAAGCGCGTGCCGAAGAGGGTGTCGTTGCCGACCCCGCCGACCAGCACCAGGGCGGCGCGGTCGGTCGCGACCTGGCGCGCGTCCAGCGTGTCGTTGCCGGCCAGCGAGCTGACGGTGACGGTGTCGCCCTCGCCACGGATGCTGTGCCCGACGTCGACGCTGTAGCCGCCGGTGCGGGCGATTCGCAGCACCGGCTGCGCCTCGCCGCTCAGGTCGGTGGCGTCCGTGAGGGTGTAGGTGTCGTTGCCGGTCGTGCCCTCGACGGTGAGCGAGTCGTCGGCGCGGTCGTCGGAGTAGCGGACGTCCGGCACGATCATCGTCAGGCCGCTGCCCGGCTTGGTCTCCACCGTCTTGGTGCCGTTGACGGTCGCGAGGCGCCCGAACCGGACGTTGACGTACTTGATGCCGGCGGTTCCGAGGGCTCCGAGAACGATCTTGTCGGCGCCGGCGCCACCGTCGATGCTGAGGGCCTCGAAGCCGGTCAGCGCCAGGTCGGTGGCGGTGGCGGCGCCCGGCTTCCAGGACATCGTGAGGGCCCGGGTGCCGGTGGCAGTCACCGTGATCGCGTCGGCCGCGCCGCCGAACGACGTCATCAGCCAGTCGCCATAGCCCTGGTTGACCCCGGTGGCCGGCACCTCGGTCGCGCGGATCACGTCGCCGATCACGGTGTCCGACCCGTCACCGCGGACGACCACCCCCCCGGCCTGGTTGCCGTCCAGCGTGACCAGCACGAGGTCGCTGCCGCTGCCGCCCTGGTAGACCGCGGCGCGGCCCTGGAGCACGTCGTTGCCGGCGCCGCCGAGCAGCACGTCGGTGGTGGTGCTGCCGTAGAGCTTGTCGTCACCGGCCCCGCCCTTGAGGATCGCCGTACCGGTGCCGGTGTGGAGCAGGAAGTCGTGGTCGTCGCCGCCGTCGAGCGTGGCCGAGCCGACCGTGGAGAGGTAGTCGTCACCGCTGCCGCCCGTGAACGTGCTCAGCAGGTTGCTGCCGGCGTAGGTGATGACGTCGTTGGCGGACCCGCCGTCGATCTTCACCGGGACCAGCACGCTGTCGCGGATGATCACGGTGTCGTTGCCGTCCCCGAAGTTGCCGACGACCTCGGTGACGTTGTCGTAGACCCGGCTGCGACCGAAGGCGGTCACCTTGATCGAGCCGCGGTTCTTGTCTCCGCTGACCTGCTCGATGATGTAGGTCTCCGAGGTCTCGGCGGCGCCGATGTTGCGTGCGGCCCGCAGCGTGGCGCTGCCGACGTTGAGGGTCAGCGTGCCCCCGCCGGTTCCCCAGCCCCGGTTGCTGAGGCTGCCGTCGCTGCCCAGGTAGACCGGCTTGGGGATCTTGAGGTAGCCGATCGTGAAGGTCGCGTCGCCGCCGATCGAGAACAGCCCGAAGTCGACCTCGACCCGCACCGTGAGCCGGATCGGCACCTCGCCGTCGGCGCTGGACTCGCGGGTGTCGAGCGCGAACCGGAAGCCGACGTCGATGCCGCCCAGGCTGATGCCGAACGCCCGGACGCTGACCGAGGCGCTGCCGCTGAGCACGAAGAGGTAGGTGTCGTCGGAGCGGTAGAGCGAGGTCACCCGGATGGCGAAGTCGCCGCGCAGCCCGAAGTCGTCGGAGCCCAGGGTGATCCGGCCGTTGAGACCGATGTCGAAGTTGCCCTTCGAGTCCAGGTAGACGTTGCCGCTGAGCGTCGCCAGCCCGAAGAAGCTCATCTGGGCGTTGGCGGACAGCGTCCAGAAGCCGTTGCTGACCTCGAAGGTCAGCCGAGCGCTCATCGTGAAGACCTTGAGCACCGACAGAGAGCCCGACACATCGAGCTTGAACGATTCGGCAGCCAGCCCCATCCGCACGGACTTGCTGGTGTTGATCTGGATGGTGCCGTTGGCGTCGATCTCGAAGATGTCGCCGCCGCCCCCGGCGTGCACCGACAGGACCAGCGCGAAGCCGTCGGCGTAGACGCCCGCGCCGCCCTTGGCACCGAAGGTGACGCCGCCGATGCCGAAGGACACGTCGAACTTGAGCTCCAGCCCGCCGGCCCCGACGCGGATCTCGACCGAGCCGCTGCCCCGGACGGCCTTCAGGTCGATGCTGCCGGTGATCTTGACCAGGAAGCCCGGGTCGACCGTGGAGCTGCCGAGCAGCACCGCCCGGCCGCTGGTGTTGAGGGCCAGGACCACGGAGGCGTCGCCGCCGAAGCCGAAGCCGTTGAAGCCGGCGCCGACCGCGAGGCCCACCTGGATGCGAGCCACCAGGCCGGAGGCGTCCACGCGGAAGCCGCTGTCGGTGATCGAGACGGTGCCGAGCGGGGACAGCGCCATCGTGCCGTTGACGATCAGCTCGATCGCGGGGTTGGCACCGGCCAGCTCGATGCGGAACTCGACGCGGCCGTCGATGGTCACCACGTCGGCCACCCGCAGCTCGCCGGCCATCAGCAGCTTGAAGCCCGCGACGGTGGAGATCGTCTGGTTGACCACGTTGAGGTTGCCCGCGGCGTCCCGCTTGAAGCCGTTGAAGACGCCGCCGACCTGGTCGACCTCGAAGGTCTGGATGGTCCGGGCGTTGGTGAAGGTGTTGAGCTCCAGCAGGAACTGGCCGTTGAGCTTCACCCCGGGGATCGTGTTGCTGCCCAGCGTCAGCTGGATGCGGCCGACGACGCCCGTCTTGGAGGGGTCGACCACGTTGACGAACGCCGCGAGGTTGATCGTGCCCGTCAGAGCCCCGAGCAGCGGCACCTGGGCCCCGACCAGGCCGTCGATCTTGAAGTAGCCGCCGAAGGTCGGGTCCACGGCGCGGGTGATCCCGATGTAGCCGTTGAGGGTGACCACGCCGGCGATCAGGATCTCGGCCTTGGTGATGGCCTTGATGTAGATCTCGCCGGTCGCGGGGGCGGCCGGGTTGCGCTTGCCGTCCAGACCCGGGGCGGAGCCGAAGATGGTCAGCTGCGTCGCGTCGCCGGGCTTGAGCTTGTCGAGGAACTCGTCGGGCAGCGTGAAGGTGACGTCCTGCAGCGTGGTGTTGAACATCAAGGTGGTGCTGCCGGTGACCTTGAACAGGGTGCCGATGCCCGGCAGGCCGATGCCGCCGCCCTGGCTGACGGTCAGGCTGCCGGCGAGGCCGCGCTCGTTGATGACCAGCAGCGCGGTGACCGAGCCGTAGGTCAGCTGGGCGTCGCCGATGCCGAAGGACAGCGAGGCGTTGGCGTACATCTGCAGCCGGAAGCTGGTGGCGGCCTCGATGCTGAGCAGGAAGTCGCCCTTGAGCAGCAGCAGGTCGGTGGTCGTCCCGGGCGGACGCAGCCGCGCGGTGCCGGTCAGCGCGAGCGAGAAGCTGTACGCCGCGAGCCGGTAGACCGTCACCTTGTCGGTGCCGCCCGCGCCCACGCCGCGCAGCGCGATCGTCTCGGTCTGCACGATGCCGGTGGTGTTGATCCGCAGCTCGCCGAGGACCGAGAGGTAGAGGCCGTACTTCTCCAGCGAGGACAGATTGGTCTGCAGGCTCGCGACACCCCAGAAGCCGGGCTTGGCGCCGTTGGCGCTCGAGGTGTTGAGGACGAAGCGGCCGGACGTCGCCCCCACGGTGCCGAGCTGGATCAGCTTGAGCTGGCCGTTGAACGTCAGGGTGAAGACGCCGCGCGGGTCGATCTCGAAGGTCACGTCTGCCGAGAGGTCGACCAGCGGCTCGGGCACGAAGGGTGCGTAGAGCTGGAGGCCGCCGGAGATCTCGATGAAGAAGGCCTGGGCCGGCTCGACCAGGGTGAGCGTGTCGACGCTGCCGGTGCCGAGGTTGCCGTCGGTGTCGGCCCACGAGCCGGCCTTGACGGTGATCGTCATGGTGCCGGCGGTCACGTCGGCGCCGGTGTAGAGGTAGCGGAAGGTGGTGGCGTCGACCTGCAGGACCGATCCGTTGACGGCGTCGGTGACCTGGGTCAGCCCGTCGCTGCCGGCGCCGGCCAGCACCAGCTCGTCGCCGGTGACGGTCACGGTGTCGACCTTGGCGCCGCCGACCGGCGTGTAGGACAGGTCGATCCAGGTCCGGTTGGCGAAGGCCGCGGTGGTCGTGTCCTCGACGGTGGCCCGGTTGAGCGTGTTGTCGGGGGCGCCGGTGACGGCGGGGACCGGGTTGTTGACCTTGATCGCCGTGCCCGATGCGTCGGTCCAGCTGTTGTCGATCCAGCTGAAGCCGAGGCCGCCACCGGTCCAGCCGAGGAAGAAGTAGCGGTAGGTGTCGGACAGGACCTTCACACCGTTCACCGTGGCGGACAGGCGCATCGGCGCGCCGAGCACGACGATCCGATCGCCCTTGGAGCTGGTCAGGGTGAACTCGAGGCCCTGGTCGAGGATGCTCGCCGCGTCCATGCCCGACCTGAAGGTGAGGTCGACCCAGCCACGGCTGTTGATGTCGACCCGGCTGATCGTCGTGTTCTTCGCGGGGTTCGACAGCTCGCTGGTCGGGGCCGCAACGGCGAAGCGCTCGGTCTCGCCCTGGTTGCCGGCCCCGCTGGTGTCGCGGAACGAGCCGGCGACCACGGTCAGGGTGTAGGCGCCGGCGCCGAGCTGGCCGGTGAAGCTGTAGCGCCAGAAGTCGGTGGTGCCGACCCGGACCGGGGCGCCGAGGGTGATGACGCTGCCGTCGGGTCCGCGAAGCACGAGCTCGTCGCCGTTGACCGACGAGGCGTCGATGACGAAGCCGGAGGTCGGGGCGAAGCGGACCTCGAGGTAGTGGCGGGCGTTGATCCAGTCGCGGCCCACCGTGGTCCCGTTGGCGGCCACGACGGTGCAGGTGCCGCCGTCGGTGTCGCAGCCGCTGGAGCGACGGACCAGGTCGGCCGTCGTGCCGGTGGCGTTGAAGCTCTGGAGGTCGTCCCAGCCGGCTGGGGGTCCGCGGGGGTTGGCGGCCAGGAAGTTCGCGAAGGTGAAGGTCACCGTGATCTCGCCCGGGGCGAAGTCGCCGGCGAGCAGGTAGCGGTAGGTCCCGTCGCCCAGCGCCATCACCTGGTAGTTGCCGGTCCCGAAGCCCGCGGCACCCGGTCCGCCGAGCCGGAACTCGTCGCCGTTGATGGTGCCGAGCGCGAGACCGAGCGACGGGGTGTAGATGACGTCGAGGTAGGTCTGCTTGGTCGTCGGCACATCCACGCTCAGGGTCTGGCCGCCGTACGTCGGGGCGCCGGTCGTGGTCGCGTCGTCGGCCGCCCAGAAGCCGGCCTCGGTGCCCGTCGTCAGCGCCAGCGTCAGGTCGAAGGGAGTGGTCTTCGGGTCGAAGGCCGGGTCGGTCGCCGGCTTGGTGTCGGCGACCCAGCCCACGGGGCGGGTGAGCACGATCGGGAAGGCGAGCTCGAGGGCGCTGCTGCCCTGCGTCACGGCCCGGGTCGAGCTCAGCGTGACCACCCAGTCGGTGGTCACCGCGAGCTGGATGCCGTCGATCGTGGCGCTCTTGTCGACGAAGATGTCGCGCAGCACCGAGCTGGCGTCGAGCGTCCAGCCGGTGGCGTTCTCGAAGGAGCCCGGCTTGAAGGTGACCAGCAGGACGTTGGTGGTCTTCGCCGGGTCGATCCGGTAGGTGACCTGGTCCAGGACCGGGGTGGCCAGGAACGACCAGGTGCGCGGCAGGAAGGTCAGCGACACCGTGCCGGCCGTCGAGGCGAAGCTGCCCAGCAGCCAGTAGCGGAAGGTGACGTCGCCGGAGGTCGCGCAGGTGGTGGCTCCGCTGGCCAGGATGCAGGTCGGCGCCTTGGACGTGTCGAGGACGATCGAGCCGAGCTTGTCGCCCGCGAGCACGAACTCGGGCGCCAGGTCGAGGACCGAGCGCAGGTCGAGCTTGCGTCCGGTGGGGACCTTGAAGGTGACGTCGATCCAGCCGCGGCCGTTGAGGACGTTGATGTCGATCGAGCTGCCGCGGCCCGGGTCGGTCACGGTCGCCGTACCGACGGTGACGGAGAAGGACAGGTCCTGGGCGAGGTTGCCCACGCCGGTGCCGCCGCCGGTGGCCAGGTTGGAGAAGGTGTCGGCGTCGAAGTGGACGCGGGCGACGCCGGCGGCGAAGTCACCGCTGCCGACCAGGTAGCGCAGCCGGGTGGAGCCGGTGATGCGCATCGCGGCGGCGAGCAGGTCGTCGGCGGTGGCGGTCGTCTGGCCCTGGTCGCGCTGGGACACCACCACGACCTTGACGCCGTCGAGCATGTAGTAGGCGCCCAGATAGCTGGCTGTGTCGCCGGTGTAGGTGACCGTGCCGGTCGTGAGCTCGACGGTCCGGGTGCCGGCGCCGGTGGTCACCGTGACCAGCGCGACCGGGCGGGCGGTGACGGCCCGGGACCCACCGGCCGGGGTGCGGGTGCCGCCGGTCGTCAGCGTGAACGGAGCCGTCGTGCGCTTGAGCAGCTGCAGCCAGTTGACGGTCGCACCGGGCGCCGCGGCGAAGGCGATGTCGAGGTAGCGCTCGCCGTTGTGCATCCGCAGTGCCGCGTTGAGGACGTTGACGTCGACGCTGCCGCCGTCGCCGGCCGGGTCGACCACGGAGCCGGTCGGCGCCGGGGAGGCGCCGGTGCCGGTGGACTCGGTCGGGACCGTGAACGTGACCTGCTGACCGGAGGCGTCCCGGAAGCCCATCTTGATCTTGCCGTAGAGGGTCAGGACCCGGATCTGATCGGGCAGGTCGGCCAGGAACAGGATCACCACCTTGCCGTCGGAGACCTTGGAGAGGTCGGCGTAGAGGCGCCCGGAGATCGAGAGGTTGTTGCCGGCGAAGTTCAGCGAGCCCTTGATCAGGAACTTGCCGTCGGTGGCGATCTTGATCAGCACGCTGGCGTTGAACACCTGCTGGGAGGTGTAGATCGAGTAGATCCGGGCCGATCCGGTGATCACCATCGGCGAGGTGAAGGCGGCAAGGAAGCCGTCGCCGACCGAGCCGTTGGCGATCGCCTTGGCCTGGTTGGCGACCTGGCCCTGCAGCGAGTCCAGCCACTCGTCGGCCGTCATGGTCGTCGGCAGGTCGAACGCGCTCCCCCGCAGCGCGAACGGGTCCTCGATGGAGGGCAGGCTCTTGAAGAACTCGACGCCGGCGGAGAAGTCGTTGATGGTCAGACCCGAGATCGGCTCGAGCAGGATGCCGCCGGGCACCTCGACGTTGATGAACACACCCAGCGGGCCGAGCTCGGAGAGACCGAGCCGGATCGTGAAGCCCGCCATGCCGGCCATCGAGAAGCCGCCCTGCAGACCGAGGTAGAAGACCCGCTTGAACACCGGCGTCGTGCGGTCGTTGGTGCCGATCACGGAGTAGTCGGACTTGAGCCGGAGGATGCCGCCGATCAGGCCTGCGTTGACCTCACCTCCGAACATCTTGCCCTTGACCGTCACGCCCAACGCGTCGATGCCGATCACCGGGAACTGGCCGGCGGCGAGCAGCGAGGGCTGGATGCGGATGCCCTCGACGGAGCCGGTGAACTCCAGTCCCTCGACGCCCTTGATGCCCGTCACGCTGGCCGAGAGCACCAGGACGAAGTCCTCGGGGTTGTTCTCCGGGTCCTTGCCCGTCGGCCACTCGACGCCGATGGAGTCGATCCGGACCGGCAGGAACGACGGCCACATGATCGAGTTGCCGGTGGCGGAGCCGATGGCGAGGTAGATCCCGAAGCCGGCCTTGGTCTTGAAGGACCCGTTGCCCAGGAAGCCGAAGTTGCGCGCCGTGCCGGTCAGGTCGAGCGGGCCGACCTTGATGCGGGCGGAGACCTCGGTGAACTGCACCAGGAACGCATCGGCCGCGGCACCGGTGTCGAGCTTGGCGCCCACCGCCGACAGGGTCAGGAAGCTGCCCAGCGTGACCTCGAGGGTGTCGAGCTCGAGCTGGAGGTCCTTGACCCGTCCCTTGTCGAAGGTGAGCGTGATCCGGAGCGCCTCGTCGTTGAGCGACCCGTCCGCGTTCTTGTCGTCCGCGGTGAGCCGGTCCTTGACCGAGGCCGTGAACGCCTTGCCCGGGAACAGGGTGGCGCCGCCGGTCGCGATGTAGATGCCGCCGGTGAAGCCCGCCGACGGGCCGTCGAAGTTCACCGTCAGGCCCTGGACGCCGACCCGCAGGTCCTTGAGCGTCAGGATGCCGAAGAGGTTGATGTCCTTGTCGGTGTCGCCACCGGCGGTCTGCAGGCCGTTGGGCGAGGTCGGCGGCAGGCCGTAGGCCAGCTCGGCGGTGCCGAGGCTGAAGCCGTTCTGCCGGATCACCAGACCGGGCGTGATGCCGGCGCCGAGCGTGCCGTCGGTGGGGGCGTCGACGTTCTGCTTCAGCCCCGGGTCGTAGGGACGCAGCTTGCCGGTCAGGCCGAGCTTGGGGAACGTGATGTCGGCGCTGGCGATGCGCAGCAGCTCCTGCGAGCCGTTGTCCTTGGCCGGGGCCGGGTCGTAGTTGAACACCACGCCCTGCGCGGTCAGCGTCGCGACGTTGGGGATGACCGCCTCGAGAGAGGCGATGCGCAGGCCCCACTTGCCGGTGGGCTCGATCCGGACGTTGCCGCTGAGCAGGCCGAGGGCATCGACGGCGAGATCGAAGGTGCCTTGGACGCCGAGCAGGTCGACGGTGACGCCGGAGCCGGTCTGCGCCCCCGTCGTACCCCCGGTCTGGCCGGCCTTGCGACCGAAGTCGAGCGAGGCGCGGTTGACGCCGAGCGCGATGGTCAGCACCAGCATGCCGTCGGCGAACCCGACGTCGGCGATCCCGACCGTGGGGTCCTGCAGGGTGAGCGGACCGAGGTTGACCCCGCCGCTGGTCGTGGCCGCGCCCGGGGTGGCGGGGTCGAGCGTGAAGGTCTGGGTCAGGCCGGGGATGTTCTTGCCGGTCGTGTCGATCACGCTGGTGGTGGCCAGGTTGGTCGTCCACGCGGGGTCGGCGGCGGTGCCCAGGAACGTGACGACGATGTCGCCGGTCTTGAACAGGTCGATGGTGTTGCTGGGCAGCTTGTCCTTGAAGAAGTAGCGGTAGGTGACGACCTGGGCGTCGGCGGAGCGGCCGCTGATCAGCAGCGGCATCCCGACCAGGACGGGCGCGCCGGAGCCGTCGAGCAGGACGTCGGCCAGTCCGGCGCCGGACAGCTTGAACTCCGCGGCCGCGTCCTCGATCGAGGACTTCCGGATCGGCGAGCCGTCGAGGCTGGAGAAGGTGACGTCGAGGTAGCGACGGGCGTTGAGCGAGGCGGCGGTGAGGCGCTCGCCGTTGAGGGGGCTGGCCAGGGCCGCGATCGGGCCGGGCTTCGCGGTCTCGGTCGGCACCAGGTAGAACTGCTCGGTCTCGGCCAGGCTGCCGATGTTGTTGTTGTCGCTGAAGCCACCGGCCAGGAAGCGGATCTCGACGACGCCCGCAGTCGGCAGGGTGCCGGACCAGGCGTACTCCCAGGTGTTGATGCCGGCGACCTTGGTGGGCGTGCCGAGGACCAGGTTGGTCTTGGTGCCGTTGGCCCAGACCTCGAACTCCGCGTCGGCGTCGGTGATGCTCGCGTCCTTGATGCCGCCGGTGTTGCGCGTGGTGAAGGCGACCCGGAAGACCCCGCCGTTGGCGGTGGTGCGGACCTGGCCGAGCGTGCGGATCTTGCCGTTCAGCGGGGAAGCCAGGTCAGCCGTCGGCGGGAGCAACGGTGCCGGGGCGGGCGTGGTCGTCGGGGCACCCAGGAGGCCGCCGGTCGCGCTCGGGAACAGGGAGAAGGCGTCGACCTTGAAGCCGGCGAGACGGAAGCCGGTGGTCGGGGAGATCGTGAAGGCGGCGTAGCCCTTCATGTTGACCACCCGCGTGCCGGCGATCGAGACCGTGACGTCGGCGCCGAGGACCGCGAGGTCCAGCGTGCCGTTGGGCTGCCGCGTCACGATCAGGGTGCCGCCGATGTCGAGGATGCCGGCGACGCCGAACTTCGTGATGTCGGCGCGCAGCTCGTAGGTCTGCTTGGCCACGGACTTGCCGGCCGCCACCACGACGTCCGCGTTGGTCGTGTTGATCTGGAACGACACCGTGCCGGTGAGCTGGAGACCGTCGAGGCCCAGCAGCGCCACCGTGCCGCTGACGTAGAGGGCGAAGCCGGTGCTGCCCTTCTGGAAGTCGATGGTGGCGTTCTTGATCAGGATGCCGATCGCGTCGGGGTTGTTCGCGCCGTTGACCTTGGACGGGCCGCGGCCCACGAACACCTCGAGGTTGGAGCCGTGGAAGCTGCCGTCGTTGCCGATCGCGAAGTCGCCGCGGATCTCCAGCAGATCGCCGAAGTCGAAGGACAGGTCGCGGGCGAGGAACTCGACGTAGGGGCCGGCGCTGGTGGCGGCCTTGAGGTCCAGGGACACCAGGGTGCCGTTGACGTCGACGGTCTCCTTGACCGCGGTGAGCCGGGTGTTGATCGCGACGCCGATGCTGGCGCCGAGCTTGAATGCGCCGGCCTCCGCGTCGACCGATCCCAGCAGCATCGCGGCGACGCCGGCCGGCGTGATGACGACCAGACCCTGGATGTCCTTGACCCCGGGCCGGGATCCGGCGATGGCGATCGAGCCGTTGGCGATGCCGATCCGGGTGACGACGGCACCGGCTGCGGTGGCCCGCTCGAAGAACAGGTCAGCCCGCAGGACGACGCCGCCGATGGTGATCGCGGTGTTGTAGGCGGTGGCCCGCAGGAACGGTCCGGCCGGGAGCTCGAGCACGACCGGCGTGCCGTCGAGGTCGACCGTCTCCTTGACCGCGGTGAGCTGGTTGTTGACCTGCACGGTCAGCGTCGAGGTGAAGCCGCCGCCGATCTTGTCCTGGAGCGGCTGCGTCAGGGCGACCGTGCCGGTGATGCTCGCGGCCACCCCGCCCGGCGCCAGCAGCAGCAGGCCCCGGCCGTTGCTCACGGTGACCCCGAGGTTGTTGGCCTGGTCGCCCAGGAAGAGCTCCACCGAGCTGAAGGCGACCCGGACGACCTTGGTCCCCCTGGCCGTGGTCACCTGCTCGAAGGAGAAGATGCCGCGGATGGACTGGCCCATGACGGTGATGCCGGCCAGGGCGCCGACGGCGCCCGCCTGGATCCGCAGGGAGCCGGCCGGTAGCACGACGCCTCCGACCGTGACCGGGGCAGCACCGGTGTTCAGGGCGAAGGTGACCGAGGGGAAGCCGAGGGTGAAGTCGGGGCTGGACCCGGCGGCCAAGGCGATCGAGGCCGTGAGGTGGGCCGCCAAGCCGGTGGGGGTGACCTGCACGTCGCCGTTCAGGGTCACGGTGAGGAACGTTCGGTCGGCGCTGCCGAGCTCGAGCTTCACGGCGGTGAGCCTGAGCGTGATGACGCCGGCGGCCTTGACGACCTCGAAGGAGCCGCTGAGCCGCTGGCCGGCGACCTGCAGCACGACCCCGGTGCCGCGCACCGAGAGGCTGGAGGCGCCGTTGCGGGTGTCGAGGTCGACTCGGAAGACACCCGAGACGACCACGCCGGGGATGTCGAAGGCGACGTCGGCCTCGAGGTACCCCAGCACTCCCGCGGTGCCGCTGACGATCGTCAGCTCTCCGTGGCCCTTGCTGACCAGCACCACGGGGCGGTCGCCGGCGCCGAGGCTCAGCGTCGCGTTGGTCAGTGCGACGACGGTTGTGGTCACACCGTCCTTCACGGACCGGACGACGGCGAGGTCGGTGCGGATCAGCTGGGTGCCGAGGGTGAGCGAGACGCCGGTCGCGCGGACCGCGACGTAGCCCGGGCCGGCAGGGAGGTCCAGGACGCGGTTCTCGCCGCCCACCACGAACTCCTCGTGCACCGCGGCCGGCCGCTGGTTGATCTCCAGCACGGCACTGGCGATCGACGCCGCCGCGGTGGTCGTGCCGAGGTAGAGCGCCGCGGAGCCGCTGATCCGCCCGGCGAAGCCGCCGGTGGTGAGCAGCAGCAGCGCGCTGCCGTTGGTGAGCCGGACCCCGGTGTTGGTGGACGCGTCACCCAGGAAGAGCTGGGCCTGGGCCACCGCGATCTTGAGCACCGAGCCGTCGTCGAGGGTGCCGAGGCGGCCGTCGGGGCCCGCGGTGCGCGCCTTCTCCAGCGAGAAGACACCCGACAGGGTCTGGCCGGCGAGGGTGATCGAGAACGGCGCGGCGGCGGTGCCGATCTGCACCCGGACGAACGGCCCGGCCGGCAGGTCCAGCGACAGCCCGCTGTCGCGCACGGGCGCCGAGGTGGTGTTGATGGCCAGGGAGAACGCGATGCCGCTCGGGCCGCCGATGCTGATCACGCTGGCCAGCGATGCCGGGAAGACGAACTGCACGGTGGCGGCGAAGGACGCCGCGACGCCGGCCGAGGTCAGCAGCAGGGTGCCGTCACCGGTGAGCCGGACGCCGGCGTCGTCGGTGGTGTCGACGGTGTCGCCGCCGGCGCCCACGAAGGCGACGAGGTTCGCGATCGACAGCCGCACCTGGCGGGTGGTCCCGGTGCCGGTCTGTGCGAACGTGAAGTCGCCGCTGATCCGCTGGCCTGCGACGGTCAGGCTCATCCCGGTGCCGGACACCGCGACGCCCGGGTCGACCGCCGGCACGCTGCCGTAGGACACGCCCTCGATGCTGACCGCGGGGACGGACCGTGCGGCGGTCCCGGTGTTGACGGCCAGGGACAGGCTGCCGGTGAGCTCGACGCCGGGGACCAGCAGGGTGATGGTCCCGGCGATCCGACCGACGACCGTCTTGGTGGCGGGGCTTCCCGACGTCAGGATGGCCAGGACGCCGGAGCCGTTGGTCAGCCGCAGGACCGGGGTGTCGCCGCCCAGGGTGAGCGACAGGTTGCGGACCGCGAGGACGAGTCCGAGGGTCGACTGCTGGAAGGCGACGTCGGCGGTCATGCTCTGGCCGCCGATGGTCAGGGTGACGCCGGTGGCGGCGACCTGCACGAACGGCCCGGCCGGCAGATCGAGGACGACGGTGGCGTCCCCGAGCGCGACGCTCTCCTTGACCGGGGCGGCGACGCGGTTGATCGAGAGCGCGAAGCTGCCGCTGACCTGGACGTCGGCCGGCAGCAGGTCGGCGAGGTTCAGCGAGCCGGTGAGCCGGGCGGCGATGCCGGTCGGCAGGACGACCAGCACGCCGGCCACGTTGGTCAGGACCGGGGTGCCGGTAGCACTCAGCTTCACGCTGATCCCGGAGACCGCCAGGACCGTTCGCTTGGCGCCGGTCGAGCTGGTGGCCTGCTGGATCGCGAACGTGCCGGTGAGGACCGCTCCCCCGACGCTGAGCTCGAGGCCGGTGCCTTCGAGACGGAAGAACGGTCCGGCCGGCAGGTAGGTGGTCGCGTCGAGCTGGACCGCGCGGGCACCCGTGTTGATGCTCAGCGTCAGGTCGCCCGACAAGAGGGCGCCGCCGATGCGAAGCGTGGCCTTCTCGGTGGCCGTCTTGGGAGTCCCGGCGGACCCAAGCCCCAGCGTCAGGGAGCCGGCCATCCCGGCCGCGGAGGACACCAGGGTGCCGGACACGGCGAGGTCGCCGATGCCGGCGAGGGTGACCTGGCCGTTGGCCACGGTGACCCGGACGACCCGGCTGCCGTCGGGAGCCGTGGACTGGACGAAGGACACGTCGGCGCGGATCTGCTGGTCGCCGACGGTCAGCACGACGCCGGTGCCGGCGATCGCGAAGTAGGCGCCCTGGGGGACGTCCAGCACCGTCGTGGCGACGGCGAGCGGGGTGCCGTAGCCGCCCGCGACCAGGCCGGCGGACCAGGACGGCATGCCGGAGCCGGAGGAGCTGACCAGGTCGGTGACGCCGTCGCCGTCCACGTCGCCGTAGGCGACCAGGGTGGGGGTGCCTGCCACGGAGGTGGCCGCGAATCGGGCACCCGTCGCGGTTCCGGCGATCGCGGTGTTCAGGACCGTCTCGCGTCCGGTCGCGGTGCCGGCGACCAGGTCCAGCCAGCCGTCGCGGTCGACGTCGAACAGCCCGACGGACACCGCGCTGCTGGTGAGGGGGGTCGTGACGGCGGAGCCGAAGAAGGGCGCCGTGGCGGTGCCGAGGAACAGCTTCACCCCGGTGCCGGCGAGGACCAGGTCGAGCTTGTCGTCCTGGTTCACGTCGCCCAGCGCGATGCCGGTGCCGGTGCCGGTCGGGCCGCCGACGGCGGTCTGGAAGCCGGCCCAGGCATTGGTCACGCCGTCGAGAGCCGCCGAGTTGAGCGCGACCTTGATCCCGCTGGCGTCGAGGACGACCGCGTCGAGGAACCCGTCGCCGTTCAAACGCCCCAGGGCGATGGAGAGCGCGTTGCCGGGGAGGGTGCTGCCCGAGCGGCGGACGAACGTGGCGCCGCTGCCGTCGCCGAGCCAGATCTCGGTGGCGTCGCCGGCGCGACCGATGACCAGGTCGGCGGTGCCGTCGTTGTCGACGTCGCCGACCGCGAGGGCGCTGATCGCGCGGGTCCCGGTGCCCTCGGTGCCGGTCAACGCGTAGGCCGCCAGGGTGTCGAACGGGTCGCCCTCGCCATCCGCCAGGAAGACGATGACGCCGTTGGCGGCGGCGACGAGCAGGTCGGCCCGGCTGTCCCCGTTGACGTCCGCCAGGGTGAGCGCCGAGGTGGCGGTCGGCGCGAGGCCGACGGTGAGCGTCGAGGTGACCCGGCCGCCGGTCGTCGCGGTGTTGAGGGAGAGCGAGAAGGTGCCGCTGAGGCCCGCCCCCGGGATCTTCAGCGAGACGGTGCCCGAGACGGTGCCGGCCAGGCCGGCGTTGCTGAGCAGGAACATGCCCCGGCCCGCGGTCAGCGAGACGATCGGGGTGGTGCCGTCGCCGAACGCGGCGGTGACGTTGCGGAACGCGAGCCGGGTGACGGCGACGCCGTTGGACGTGGCCTTCTCGACGGCGAGGTCGCCGGTCAGGCTCTGGCCGTTGAAGGCGAGCCGGACGCCGGTCGCCTCGAAGCGGACGTAGGGGCCGGCGGGAAGGTTCAGCGAGACGGTCTGGTCCCCGATCCGGACCTGGTCGACGACGGCGGCGGTGCCGGAGTTGATCGCGACTCCGAAGGTGCCCTCGAGCTGGACGCCGGTCCCGAGTCCGACCAGTGCGACGGTGCCGACGACGCGACCGGCGAGGCCGCGCGGGGTGGCCACGAAGGCGGCGGTTCCGTTCGTGATGCGGATGCCGGAGGTGATCGCCCCGGGCAGGGCGCCCATCGAGGTGTCGGGGGTGCCGACGGAGATCGAGACGGCCGTGGCGCCGACCCGGATCACCTTGGTGGGGAGGGTGCCCGGGGGTGCGTTGGCCCCGACCGGGAGGGTCTGCTGCTCGAAGCCGAAGATGCCGCGCACCGTCTGGCCGGCGATCGTCAGCGCGGCCGGAGCACTGGAGGTGCCGATGCTGACCCGCAGGGTGCCCGCGGGGATCGGGTTGCCGCCCGCGGACCCAGCCGCAATCGTGGTGTTGAGCAGCAGCAGGCCGTCGGGCAGCGTGAGGTCGAGGCCGGGCAGGGTGAGGTCCACCGACGCGGACAGCGACGCGACGATTCCGCCGGCGCCGAGGGCCACCTCACCCGAGGCGATGGTGA
Organism: uncultured Actinomycetota bacterium; assembly: GCA_963845655.1. GTDB lineage: Bacteria > Actinomycetota > Actinomycetes > Propionibacteriales > Nocardioidaceae > Nocardioides_B. The sequence goes on from CAWJTB010000002.1 coordinate 121,336, forward strand.
CCTCCACGGGGTGCTGGGCGCCGGACTTCTCGCCCAGGTTGAGTCGCACCTTGTCGGCGTCCTGACCAGCCACCGCCTTGCCGAGGGTGATGATGGTCGTCGAGGCAGCGCCGGTGCCCGGCCCCTTCTTCACCCCGAAGGCGCCGGTGAGCTCCATCCCGCTGAAGGCGAGGGTGACGGCGGTGGCGGTGAGGGTGATCGCGCTGCCCGCGACGACGAGGTGCATCGTCCCGGAGAAGGTGAGGCCGTCGATGCCGACGAGCGCGACCGTTCCGTAGACGTCCATGTCGTGGGTGGCGTTGCCGGTCACGGTGCCGCTCGTGACCGTGATCAGGACGCCCTGGGCGTCTGGGTTGGCGACGCCCGGCGCGAGCTCGCGCGGACCCTGGCCGATGAAGACCACCCCGGACGCGGTGGTGCCCGTGATGCCGCCGGAGATCTCGATGAAGTCGCCGAGCCGCAGGGTGCCCTGCCCGGACACCGCGATGAACGGCTTGTTGGTCGTGGTGTTGCGCTTCTCGGCGTCGGTGAAGGTGATCGCGATGACCTCGCCGCCGACCTCGACGGTCTCGTCGACGGCCGCGGCGATGCCGTTGAAGCGGACCGCGGCGCTGGCGTCGACGCTGGCGGGGCCGGCCCCGACCTGGAGCTTGCCGGAGAAGCTGCCCGCGGCACCGCCGGCGGTGACCACGAAGGCACCGGTGACCTGGTTGATGGTGAGTGTCTTGGTCGTGTCGGCCGGGTCGCCGAAGCTGACCGTGCCGCCGCTGACGCCCAGCACGGTGCTGGACACCGGGACCTGCGTCAGCAGCACACCGGAGGTGATCACGTCGAGGTCGCTGTCGGTGTCGACGTTGACGGCGAGCACGCCGGCCGCTCCCGGGCCGGCGGTGGTCGCGAGCACCTTGGCGGCAGTGAAGGTGCCGCCGTCGTTGCGCTGCCACACGGTGTCGGTCGTCGTGCCGAGGAGCAGGTCGAGGTCACCGTCGCCGTCGAGGTCGGCCAGCGTGACGCTGCGACCGGCCGGGGTCGCCGCCGGACCGACCGCAACCGGGTCGGCGATGCCGTTCCAGGTCGAGACCCCGGTCGTGCCGTTGGTGGAGAGACCGCGGTTGAGGAACAGCTGCGCGGCCCCCCCGTCAACGGCGGCCGCGAGGTCGGCGAAGTCGTCGCCGTTGACGTCGCCGACGGCGAGCGCGCGGATGTTCGATGCCGCGAAGGTGGAGGTGGCGGTCGCGTTGAAGAGGGTCGTGGTGCCGTCGTTGAGGAACAGCTTGTGGGTCGCTGCCGAGTCGGCCGCCACGAAGAGGTCGAGCTTGCCGTTGCCGTCGACGTCGAGGAGCGCGACCGCCACGGCGTTCTTGGCGGCGGTGAGGGTCACGGCGGCGGCGCCGACGTAGCCGTCCCAGGTGCGCGGGGTCGTGCTGGTGGCGGCCGTGAACCCCTGGTTGCGGAACACGCTGGTGCCGCCGACGGCACCGATCACGATGTCGGCCAGGCCGTCGCCGCTGACGTCGCCCAGGGCGACCGAGGTGGCGCCGGTGGTGGTGAGGACCATGACGCCCGCACCGGTGCGGGCCGTGGAGAGGCCGTTCCAGCGGGGCTGCTGGTTCAGCGGGTCGGTCGCGTCCCACGCCGCACCGGTGACCCCGAGGTTGCGCAGCACCTGGGTGCCGGCGGCGGTGGTGACGACGAGGTCGAGGTAGCCGTCGGCGTCGAGGTCGCCGAGGGCGATGCCGCGCACGGGCACGGCGGCCGGCGTCGTCAGGGCCGGAACGGAGAAGGCCGTGGTCCAGGAGATCGCGTCGCGGTTGGCGTTGGTGGCGCGGCCCAGGTAGACGGCGTAGCCGGTGGCGCTGCCGACGACGAGGTCGAGGCGGCCGTCCTTGTTGAGGTCACCCGACGTCAACACGGTCGGAGCGGGCGTCAGGGTCAGAACGCTCCGGGAGAAGCCGGGCCGGGTGCTCTGCTGGATCGTGAAGCTGCCGGCGAAGGTCACGCCCGCGACCGTTACGGAGCCGCCGGTCAGGGCGACTCGCACGAACGGCCCGGCGGGGACCGTGATCCTCACGCCGCCGACGGCCGTGTCGACGGCCTGGCTGCCGGTGTTGACCTGGATCGCGAGGGCACCCGAGACGCCCGTGATGCCGGGGAGGGTGAAGACGCCGGTCAGGTTGGCAGCGACGAAGCTGGCCGACACGCCCTGCGGGGTCAGCAGCACCGCGCCGCTGACGCCGTTGGCGGTCGTGATGTTGACGAAGGATCCCAGGCGCAGCGTGAACTGGTCGATCGAGACGGCGACCCGACGGGTCGAGCCGGTGCCGGAGACCTGGACGGTGATGGTGCCCCCGATGGACTGCCCGCCGATGACCAGGCTCGCGTTGGTGGCGGTGAGGCGGACACCGCGGTAGAGGTCGACGACGCTCGACGACGGCAGCAGGATGTCGGCGCTGGTCGTGTTGACCTCGACGCGCAGCGCGGACCCGAAGGACACACCGGGGACGTCCACGGCGACGGTGCCGTCGAGCCGGCCGGAGAGGCCGGCGCTGGTGGTGGTGAAGGAGCCGGTGATCTCGGTGGCCCGGACCAGCGTCGCGCCGGAACCGTCGGCGAACGCGATCTCGCCGTTGACCAGGCCCAGCCGGACCCCGCCGCCGCTGATCTTGGAGAAGCTGATCGAGGAGGCGGACAGCCGCTGGCCGGCCACGTCGAGGACGACGTCGGTGCCGGTCACCGTGACCACCGGCTGGCCGGAGGGGGCGGCCGAGTCGAACGCGGCCGACAGGGTGCCGGTCATCGTCACCTGCGGGACGTTGAGCAGGCTGACCGTGCCGGACACGCTGCCGACGACCTTGGTCGCGTCGAGGGTCAGGTCGGCGGTGCCGTCGCGCAGCAGCACCAGGGTCTTGGTGCCGTCGCCCAGCAGCAGCCGGACCCGGGCGGCGGTGATCCGAACGGCGGTCGCGGTCTTCTCGACCGAGACGTCGCCGGTGAGCGACTGGCCGGCGGCCTTCACCGTGACGCCGGTGCCGGTCACCTTGAGGTAGGGGCCGGCCGGCAGGTCGAGCGCGACCTCGCCATCGCCGGCCGGGATCGTGGTCCGCACGGCCGCGCCGGTCGTGTTGACCGCGACGGCGAAGGAGCCGCCGACGGAGAACACCGAGCTGGTCACCGCGAGGTCCGCGGAGAACGACCCGGCCAGACCCGCGCTCGTCAGCAGCAGCGCGCCCGTGCCGTGCTCGGCCCGCACCACACCGGAGAGCAGGGTCACCGAGGCGTCGACGACGCCGAGCCGGACCACCTTGGCTGCGCCGGTGCCGGTCTGCTCGAGGGTGAAGGTGCCGCCCAGCTGCTGACCGAGGACGTCGAGGACCATGCCCGAGCCGCTGACCCTGAGGTACGGCGCGGCGCCGGTCGTGTCCACGAGGAGGGCGAGGTAGCCGGGCGACGGGGCGCGGAGGCTGATGCCGGGGGCGGTCAGCGCGACGCTCACCCTGATGTCGGCCGTGAGGCCCTGCGGGGAGAGGACGAGCACGGCCGTCGTACCGGCGAGCTGGGTGACGATGGCCGCCGCTCCCCCGCCACCGAGGCCGAGCGAGAGGTTGGTGGCCGCGATCCGGAGCGTCACCGCGCCCGAGGCGGCCACCTGCCGGGTGATGACCAGGTCGCCGCGCAGCGTCTGGCCGAGCACCGTGAGCTCGACGCCGGTGCCGGAGAGCTGGACGTAGGGGCCGATCGGGAGCGTCAGCGCCACCGGGGTGCCGCCGCCGAGGTCGAAGGTCTCCGTGACCGCGGCCGCGGTGGTGTTGACCTCGACGGCCAGCACGCCGCTGAGCGTGACCTGCGGGACCTGCACCGCGACGGTGCCGGTGATCCGGCCGGCGAGGCCGGTGGGCGTCAGCAGCAGGAGCGCGGTGCCGTCGGTGACGGAGACGACGCCACCGAGGGAGAGCGTGACGTTGCTGGCGCTGATCCGGACCCGGGAGGCCGGGGTGGCACCGGTCGTCCTGACCTGGTCGAAGGCGAAGTCGCCGGTGATCCGCTGGCCGGCCACCTCGAGGACGAGGCCGGTGGCCTCGAACCGGACGTAGGGCCCGGCCGGTAGCGACAGCGCCAGGTCGACGCCACCCACGGTGACGGTGGTGGTCACCGCGGCGAACGTGCTGTTCACCGCGAGCGAGAGGGCGCCGGTGACGGAGACGCCTGCGGGCAGGCGCAGCGCGACGGTGCCGCCGAGGCGTCCCGCCACACCGGCCGAGGTCACGAGCAGGACGCCCGAGCCGTTGGACAGGGTGAGGCCGTAGCCCGCGCTGCCGCTCGCGGCGACCGCCAGGCTCACCTGGTCGAGGCCGATGGTGGTGATCGAGGCGCCGTCGGCGGCCGCCGTCCGCTGCACGGTCACCCGACCGCTCAGGCTCTGGCCGGCGATGGTCAGGCTGGTCGTGCCCTCGACCCGCAGGAACGGACCGGCCGCGACCTGCACGGTCTGGGTGGTCCCGCCGACGACCACCGAGCGGTCGACGGCGGCCGAGGTCGTGTTGACCAGCACGGCCAGCGTGCTGTCGAACGTGACGCCCGGCGCCGTGACGACGAGGTCGCCGGTGATCCGGCCGGCCACACCGGTGCCGGTCACGACGAGCACGCCGGACCCGTTGGTGAGACTGACCGCGCCGCCGAGCGACAGCGAGGTGCGCGCGAAGCCGAGCACCAGGTCGCCGCCGGCCGTGCGGTCCAGGACCAGGTCGGTGGTGAAGGTCTGTCCGAGGACGCTGACGGTGGCGTCGGTCAGCGAGAAGCTCGTCACGCGGGCGCCGGTCGCGAAGATCACGGCGACCGGGGTGCCGGTGCTGCCCGGGACGGTCAGCGTCTGGTCGACCGCGGTTCCCGTGGTGTTGACGCGGACGGACGCCGTACCGGTGAGGGTGAGGCCGTTGACGCCCAGGACGGTGACGGTGCCCGAGGCGACCAGGGCGTAGTCGGTGCCGACCTTGACCAGGCCGATCCGGGCGTCGGTGAGCAGCACCCCGACCGCCAGCGGGTTGGTGCCGCCGGTGCCGAGCGTGGCCGGGCCGCGACCGATGAAGATCCGCAGGCCCTCCCCGGCGAAGGCGCCGTTGCTGAAGGTGACGTTGCCCTCGATGGTCACGAAACCGCCGACGTCGATCGACAGGTCGGACAGCGACACCTCGTAGACGTTGGTCGCCGAGGCCGCGAACGTGATCGCGATCGCCTGGCCCCCGAGCTCCATCGACGTGTCGACGGCCTGCTTGGTGGTGTTGACCCGGACCAGGACCCGGCCGCCGACCTGGACGGAGCCGGCGGCAGCGGCCAGGGTGCCGGAGAAGTAGCCCGCGACGCCGGCGGCGGTGATCAGGAAGCCACCCTCGCCGCCGGTCAGCGACGCGCCGTTGCCGTCCACGCTGACGGCGGCGGTGACCTGGCTGAAGGCGACCCGGGTCTGGCCGGCCGCGGTGCGGTCGAACGCGAAGTTGCCGGTCAGCGTCTGGCCGGTGCCCACCGTGAGTGCGGCGCCGAGGAAGGTCACCGCGACGCCGCCGTTGCCGAAGGTCAGGCTGACCGAGGTGCCGGAGAGGCTGATGCCGGCGGGAAGCGCGAACGTCACGGTTGTCAGAGCGACGGTGCCGGTGAGGCCGGTCGCCCCCGCGACGACCTGGCCGGAGCCGTCGGCGACCGTCAGCGCGTTGGGGATGGTCAGGAACATCGTGGAGTCGGAGTCGGTGTTGCTGAAGCTCACGGCCAGCACGGAGACGCCGGCGCTGGTGCGGGTGGAGGTGATCGTCAGGTCGGTGGTGAGGGCCAGGCCACCGACGGTGACGCTCAGCCCGGTGCCGGCCACCTGCACCACGCCGCCGACGACCGTGAGGGCGAGCCGGGTGGCGTCGACGGTGAGGCCGGGGATCCGAACGGCCAGGCCGCCGGAGACCGCGAGGCTGACCAGGGCGCCGGCGGAGGAGACCTCGATGGTGGCGGTGCCGTCGGTGACCGAGACGAGCCCGCCGGCGATCGACAGGTCGGCCTTCGTGACGGTGACGGTGGTGCCGGTGCCGTTCTTGGTGATCGTCACGTTGCCGGCGAAGGTCTGGCCGAACACGTCGATCGCGAGGTCGTCGCCGACGAACTTCACGAAGGCGGCGGTGCCGGTGTCGAAGGTCAGCGCGACGTCGCCGGTCAGGGTCAGGCCCGGGACGCTGACGACCAGCGAGCCGGCCAGCGAGCCGGCGTACGACGAGGTGGTGCCACCGTTGACGACGAGGGTGCCAGAGCCACCACGGAGCTGCACCCCGGGGAGCGCGAACGCGGCGTTGCTGACGGTCACGGTCAGCTGCACCGCACCGGTGGAGCTGAGCGAGCGCTCGACCACCAGGTCGGCGGCGATGCTCAGGGCGCCCGCGACGGCGAGGGTCGCGCCGGTGGCGGAGACCCGCACGTGCTGTGCGGCCGTGTCGAGCTCGACGCTCAGCCGCGCCGCGGCCAGCGTGAACCCGGGGGCGACGGTCGCGAGCGTGGCGGCGAACGACCCGCTGATGCCGTCGGCGCCGATGGTGAGCTCGCCGTCACCGTCGGTGAGGGTCAGCAGTCCGGTGCCCAGGGTCACGCCGACGTCGGTCAGGACCAGGCGGGTCTGCGTCACGCCGCCGACGAGCGTGCGGGTGAACGAGACCGAGCCGGTGACCGTGGCGCCGCCGACGGTGAGGGTGACGTTGCTGCCGGCGACCCGGACGGTCGGCGTCGCGCCGGTCGTGTCGATGAGCAGCTCGAGGCCGCCGGTGAGGGTCAGACCCGGGACGGTGAGAGCGACCGTCCCGCTGAAGGTGTCGACGGCCGTGCCGGTGTCGCTGCCGTCCGCCATCGTCACGCCGGCTGCGGAGAAGCGGAAGGTGCCGGAAGCCTCGGTCACCGCGAGGACGTCGTTGCCGCCGGCCGCGAGGGTGAGGCCGGCGTGCGCGAGCTCGACCAGGATGCCGCTGCCGGTGTCCACGGTGATGGCGACGTCGCCGGAGATCCGCTGGCCGAGCACCGCCAGCACGACGCCGGTGGCGGTGACCCGTGCGCCCTGGTTGTCACCGAGCCTGACGTCGACCTCGGCGGTCGAGCCGGGGAAGGTCAGGGTCCGGTCGACGGCCGTGCCGGTGTTGGCGCTGAGGGCGACGGTGCCGGTGAGGGTGACGTCAGGGAAGCCGATGAGCGAGACGGTGCCGCGGGCGACGACGGCGTAGGAGAAGCCGCCCGTGACCGCGGTGCGGACCAGGCCGATCGTGGCGCCGTCGAGCAGGACGCCGCGGGCGACGGGATTGCGCTCACCGTTGTCGAGGGTGAGCGGGCCGTCGCCCAGGAAGACGGTGAGCCCGGTTCCCGCGAAGGTGCTGACCCCGCCGACGGTCGTCCAGACGATGTTGCCCTCGATGGTGACCGGCCCGAAGGTCAGCGCGCCGCTGAGGGCGACCTTGAAGAGCTCGGTCTCGGCGGCACCGAAGACGATGTGCATCGTCTCCCCGTCGAGGTCGAAGGTCTGGTCGACGGCGGCCCTGGTGGTGTTGAGCCGGACGCTGCCGGTGACCGTGCCCGCGGTGGTGACGATCGTGGCGCCGAAGTAGCCCGCGACACCGGTCGTGGTGGCGTCGGCCGTACGCAGCACGACCAGAGCGCCGGAGCCGTCGGTGACCGACGGCGTGGTCTCGGAGCCGATCCAGGCGCTGACGTCGCTGAGCGCGACGGTCACGGTGCTGCCGTCGACCTGGAGGCCGAAGGTGCCGGCGATCTTGCCGAGCCCGGTCAGCGTGGCTGGCGTCGTCCCGGGCACGACCACGACCAGCCGGACCGTCGTGCCGCCGACGGTGCTCAGGTCGAGGGTGACGGCGGCGTCGGCCAGCGAGAGCAGGTCGGGCACCGCGACGGTCGCCTTGGCCTCCATGCTGCCGACGACCCCGGCCGCGGAGACGATGAGGTCGAGCGACCCCTGGGTGAGGGAGGCGATCCCCGAGGCGAAGGTCATCGTGACGTCGGTGGCGGTCACGTGGGTGACGCCGGTGGAGCGGGCGACCGTGAAGACGCCGCTGAGGCTCTGGCCGTCGAGGCTCACCGTGCCGAGCGACCCGGTGCGGCCGAAGACGACGGTGGTGCGGGTGACCGAGAGCGGACCGCTGATGCTCAGGGCTCCCAGCGTCGCGGTGACGTTGGCGGCGGAGAGTGCCACGACCGGTACGGCGGAGCCGGTGACCGTGACCGTGCCGGTGACCCCGCTGACCGAGACCAGGTCACCGACCGAGGCCGATCCGTTGGCGACGGCGAGGGTCAGCACGCCCGATGCGACGGTGACGGTCACGTCGCCCGCGGCCCGGACGGCGCCGAGGCCGAGGACCAGCCCGAGCGCCTTGATCTCGGTGGTGCCCGCGGAGAAGACGCCGGCGGTGTCGCGGGTGGCGGTGGTGGACACCGACAGCGTGCCGGTGGCCGTGATGCCGTCGAAGCCCACGAGCGCCGCGGTGCCGGCGCTGGTCAAGGTGAAGCCGGTGCGGCTGACGACGAGGCTCAGGCTGCCGTCGGTGAGCCGCACCTGGGCGGTGGTGCCGACCGAGGCGGTGACGCCGGCGGCCGTGATCGTCACGACCGCGTCGTCGCCGGTGCCGGTCACGGCGACGGCCAGGTCGCCGCGCAGGGTGACGCCGCCGGGGGCCGAGATCGAGATGCCGGCGCCGGCGAGGCGGACGGTCTGCGCGGCCACCGTGACGCCGCCGAGGTCGAGGGCGTTGGACGTCGGGTTGTAGTCGGCGGAGACCGTGCCGACGAGGTCGAGGCTGCTGACGCCCACGACCGCCGCGTCGGCTCCGGTGAGGCGGAAGGCCACCGCGCCACCGGGCAGGACCCGCAGCGCGAGCGACCCGCCGGTGACCGCGACCCCGATGTCGTCGGCGGTGTCCGTGGTGCCGCGGGTGTCGCCCAGGAACAGGCCGAGCCCGGTGCCGGTGACGGTCAGGACGCCGTCGGCGCGTCCGACCGTGAGGCTGCCGCTGATCGTGCCGACCGGCGTGACGAGACGGGCGTCCGTGGCGCTGAGCGAGAAGGTGCCGAGCCGGCTGTCGACCGTGAGGGTGCCGCGACCGGTCAGCGTGACCCCTGTGACGGCGTCGGGCAGGCGGAGCGCGACGGTGCCGCTGCCGGCGTACGAACCGTCGCCCCGGAGGGTCAGCGTGCCGGTGTCGCTGCCGGAGGTCACCGTGATCGTCACGATGCGGGTGGCGCCCGCGCCCGACGCGGTGATCGCGACCGAGCCGGACAGCGAGAGCAGCCCGTCGATCGAGAGGGTCGCGGTGCCGGAGCCCGTGCTGAAGGAGTACGACGGGGTGGTGGCGGTCGTGTCGACGGCGAGGGCGAAGGACGACGCGCTCACGGTCAGCCCCGGCACGCCGGAGAGCGCGATGCTGCCGGTGGCGGAGCCGACCACGCCTGCGTCGGTGACCGTGAAGCTGCCACCCGTGCTGGTCAGCGTGACGGTCGCGGCTCCGGCCGACAGCGTCGCGGAGAGCGCGGTCCAGGTCAGCGTGCGACCCGTGGTGGCAGCGGGCTCGAGGACGAACGACCCGGACAGGGTGCCGAACCCGCCGACCGTGACCGCCCCGGTCAGCGCGAGCCGGGCGAGCACCACGCTGCCGGACGCGGCGGTGATCGTGCCGGTGCCCGAGGTGACGGCGAGGGTGGCGCCACCGAGGTCCAGGGAACCGGTCAGGGCGGAGACTCCGAGCGACACCTGGGCGCCGGCGAGCGTGGCGGCGTAGGTCGCGGTCAGGGTGCCGAGCGTGCCCAGGGCGAGCGTGCCGGTGCCGGACACCCGAAAGACCTTGGCGAGCGGGTCGGTGGTGTCCACGGTGACCGCGAAGCCGGTGCCCGTGAACGAGACCCCCGTGACGCCCGTCAGCGCGACGGACCCGGTCGCGCTGCCGACCACCGTGCCGTCGGCCACGGTGAAGACGCCGTCGGTGCTGGTGACCGTCAGCTTGGTGGCGGTGGTGCCGAGGCTCGCGACCAGCGCGGTCCACGTCAGCGTCGTGACGCCTGCGGACTGCGAGAGCGAGAGCGACCCGGCCAGCGCGCCGAGCCCGGCGACGTCGACCGTGCCGGTCACGTTGACCGCGTCAAGCGACACGGCGGAGCCGCTCACCGTCAACGCACCACTCAGGGTGGTGACCGACACGCTGGCTCCTCCCAGCGCCAGCGTGCCGGTCAGTCCCGAGGCGGTGAGGGCGAGGGTGTCGCCCGACCGAGTGAGGGTGAAGCCGCCGGACAGCGACCCGAGGGTGCCCATCTGCAGGGTGATGGCGCCGGTACCCGTCAGCGATCCGGTCTCGGTGGCGGCGATCGTCTGCGCGCCGTCGGCGAGGGTGACCGTGACGGCCCCCCCGGTCTCGTTGTAGGCCAGCCGCCAGGTGCCGCCGCTGACCGAGACGCCACTGCCGACGCCGGCCAGGCTGACGGTGCCGCTGGCAACGAACGCCACGACCGGGTCGGCGGTGCCGGTGCGTCGCAGCACCAGCCCGATCGAGCCGGAGAGAACCGCACGGGCGCCGGTGGCGGAGCCGATCGTCGCCGTGACGCCGGAGGCGGTGAAGGTGACCTGGCGGGTGGTCGTGCCGTCGTGGGTCGAGGTCAGCGTCAGGCTGCCGGCGGCGACGCTCACCAGGTCACCGAGTGTCAGTGCGGCGCTGGAGAGTTCGATGGTCAGGTTGCCGCGGTCGGCCGCGCTGTTGCTCAGCACGTAGCTGATCGACGGGCTTGTGGCCGTGAGCACGCCGGGGATGCCGACGGAGGCGGCGGTGACGGTGACTGTGCCGGTGAAGGTCGTCTTGTTCGTGCCGACGCCCATGTTCGACAGCGTGATGGTCGGGTTGACCACGAGGACCACGCCGCCGACGGTGTAGGTGCCGGTCTTGGTCACGGTCACCGAGGTCGGCGTGGTGCCCGCCGCGACGTCCGCGAGCAGCTGCGCGATGGTGGCGAGCAGGTCGGGGTCGTCGGTGGCCACGACGTAGGCGCTGAAGTGCGGCAGGTCGGCCGACACGGCGCCGCTCGAGGCGGACGAGGCGATCCGCTCGGTGCGACCGGACGGGTCGACGTACCAGATGCTCGCGCCGGCGGGCGCACCTGTGAGCGCGACGCTGAGCCGGGGGGCGGCGAGGAAGGAGTGGATCTCCTCGCCGGTGGCCGCGTCGTAGGCGAGCAGGTCGAAGACGTCGGAGACGGTGATCAGGCCGGTCACGCCCTGGCGGCGGGCGCTGATGAGGATCCAGGCGTCGGCGGGCAGTGAGCCCGGCGCGAAGGTGAGGGTCACGGCGCCGAGGCGGACGGTGCCACCGGTGGCGGCGGAGAGACGGACGGCGCCTGCAGGCGGCGAGAAGGCCGGCTTCTGCGGGACCAGGACGAGAGTGGTGCGGCCGTCCGTGGTGGTGCTGGTGGTGCGGCTGACGGTGTTCAGGGCGATCGAGCCCGGGGTGGAGACGGTGGCGGAGAAGCTCTCGTCGCCAGGTGGCCCGCGGCCCGCCCGGACGAGCACGTCGCCCGCCGCGTGGGTCTCGCGTGAGATGGCCGCGCGGACCGCGGCGGTGGCCAGGTTGAGCGCCGCCGAGGGACCGGTGGCCCCGGCCGAGCCGCCGCTGCCCGTGCCGGCCTGCGCGCTCGAGGTGACGGTGGACTGCGCGGGCAGGCTGAGCGCACCCAGAATGCTGGCGGGCACACCCTCGGGGATCTCGGCGCCGACGTTGACCAGGGCCAGCGTCAGGGCGACCGAGCGGACCGGGGCGGAGGTCGTGGTGGGCAGCGCGCCGAGGCCGGTGCCGGTCAGGCCCGCGGCGGCGGCGACGGCGTCGACCAGGGTGCGACCGGCGGCGAGCACGTCACCGACGACGACCGAGGGACCGCCGGCCAGCGGGCTGGTGCGGCTGGTCGAGGTCGAGTGGCCGGTCGCGGCGATGGTCGCCGATCCACCGACCGCGAGCCCGCGGTCGCTCCGGGCGAGCACGTCGTGGCGGGTCAAGGTCACGGCGAGCAGGGCTGCGGAGGAACGGGCCTCGGCGGTCTGGTCGGCGGTCAGCCGGAGGTCGCCGGTCAGGCCGAGGACCTCCCCTGCCTCCAGCACTGACCGGGTGGTCACGGCGGCCAGCGTGATCGCGGTGCCGAAGGCGCTGCCGGTGCTGCGCGAGGTGGCGCGGTCACCGGTGCTGCTGGCCACACGGAGGCTGCGGAGGCCGACGACGTCGGCGTCGGCACCGAGCCGGCTGTCGGTCGTGTGGTCGACGGCCAGGACGGCCAGCGAGGGTGCAGGTCCACCGGCGGTGACGTCCGCGTCGTTGCGGGAGGTGGACGCGAACGAGAGGTCGGTCGGGTCGGCCGCGGTCAGTCGTGAGCCCGCGGCGAGCCGGGCGGCGGTGACGATCCGGGCCAGGCCCACGGCGAGGGCGCCGGTGCTGCCGGCGCCGGACCGCGCGGCCACCGAGGTGCTGGAGCCGGTGGTGGTCGCGTCGACCGCGAGGGCCGGCAGGTCGAGGTCGAGCAGGCCGGCGAGGAAGGCGCGCACGGCCTGATCGGTGCTGGCGAGGGCGGCGGCCGCGCCGGGGCCGGTGGAGCGGGCCGCGTCCGCCTGCACGTCGACGACCGCGCCGCCGTCGGCGCTGACCGTGGAGCCGCCGCTGGTGCGGACCGACAGACTGCGGCCGATCGCGCCGAGGACCGACTCGGTCAGGGCGACCAGCCGGACGAAGCCCAGGGCCGAGGCGACCGGGACGGCACCGGACGGCGTGAGGGCGATGCCACCGGTCAGCTGGGAGGGGGTGATGTCGTTGCGGGTGGCGCCGCCGAGGCCGCTGGTGGACCGGACCAAGAGGCTTCCGGTGGCCTTGGCCTGGACGTCGAGGCCGGCGGCGTCGATGCGGCCCAGCGGGTCGACGACAGCGCGCGTCGCGCGGGTGACCCGGACCTGGCCGATGCCGGCGCCGGCTCGGGCGGCTGCGGCGTCGGCGGTCGCCGTGGCCTCGGTGTGGTTGCTGGCCCGGACAGCCACCCGGCCGCCGGCCTGCACCGAGCTGCGGCCGGTGAGCACGGCGACGGCGGTGCTGGAGAGGTCGAGGGCGGCGGTCGCGGCGTCGCGGGCCGGGTCGGCGTGGAGCGCCGTGGCCACGGCCTGAGCGACGCCGACCATCGTGGAGGCCGCGGACAGCGTGACGCCACCGAGGGAGACCAGCTGGGAGTCGGTGACCGTCACGGTGGCGGACGAGGAGCCGGTGAGCACCGCGTGCGGGCCGCTCACCGACACGTCGGCCGAGGAGTCGGCGGACAGCACGAGGCTGCCACCCTGCAGGGAGGCACCGGTGACAGTGACGGACGCGCTGGCGTCGGTCCGGCCGTTGCCGGTGGCGTCGGTCGCTCGCAGTTCCAGGTCACCGGTGCCGGTGTCGACCGAGGTGCCGGCGGTGACGACGATGTGGCGCGCCTTGAGGACGAGGTCGCCGTCATGCTCGGTCCACCTCAGCTGGCCGGTCACGGTGATCGACCCGCCGGTGGCCTCGAGCAGCGCCGCGATCAGCGGGGCACCGAGCGACAGCACGGCGCGGGAGAGGAGGCTGCTGACCAGCAGCCGGCCCGTCAGGTCGTCGCCGGTCAGCACCAGCTGCTGGCCGCGGACGGTGACCGTGCGGGGCGTCAGGTCGAGGAAGGACTCGAGGTTCGACGTGCGGATCTGGGCGCCACCCCGGATCAGGACCAGGTTGCCGTCGGCGTCGGTGGTGTACGACGAGTCGGCCTCACCCGAGGCGACCGATACGGCGTCGTGGCCGGCGCCGCCGTCGATGTCGACGACGACGTCGCGAGCACCGCCGGTGAGGTCGACGGTGACGTCGTCGTCGCCCGCGCCGCCGCGGACCGACAGCAGGGCGATGCCGTCGAGGTCGACCGAGGTGCTCGCGCCGCTCGCGGCCGTGAAGGTCAGCACCCGGGAGCCGTCGGTGTAGTGCAGGGTGCCGCGCAGCCGCCGGCCGTCGGGGATGCGCAGGGTGGCGACGCCTCCGGAGACGACCCAGTAGGCGCCACCGGCGGCCTCGCTGCGGCCGTCGCCGGTCTGCACGTCGCCCTGCGGGGAAGTGCCTTCCGTGCCGCCTTCGCCGTGGGTCGCGCCGGGGGTGCCGGCCGAGGAGGTGCCGGCGCCGTCGGTCGGGGTGGCGTCTCGCTCGTCGGTGTCCGTCGTACCGCTGGTGGTGCCGCCGTCGGTGCTGGTGTTGCTGTCGGCGCCACCCTCGTCGGCCGGGGTCTCGCCCTCGGGACCGTTCCCGGCGCCGGTGGCGGTCTCGTCGGGGGGCGGCTGCGGCAGGTCGGCCGTGGCCACCGACCGGGTCTCGCCGGGGCCGAGGGTGTCGGCCATCAGGCCGGAGCCGCTGTGGTCGAGGCCGAGCGTGTGGCCGATCTCGTGGCGGACCACGGTCAGCAGGTCCATGTGCGGTCCGGGACCGCCGGTGACGTCCCAGCCCCAGCCTGCGGCGTCGGTGTCGATCGTGATCGCGCCACCGCCGCCCTGGCCGAGGGTGAGCCCGCCGAGGTCGCCGACACTCGCGGAGATGGCGCCGACGTCCGCGCCGCGCGCGGCCCACTCGGACTTCGCCTGTGCCACCGCGGCGGCCAGCTGGCCGTCCCCGAGGGGCTCCACGGCCGTGGCGGTCTCAGGGGCGCCGCCGGCGGTCATCGCCTGGGTGCCAGTGCCGGTGCCGGTGCCGGTGCCGGTGCCGGTGCCAGTCCCGGTGCCCGTCCCGGTGCCGCTGCCCGAGGTCGGGCCGGTGCCGCCGGTGCCGTGCGTCGTCGAGCGGGCACGAGATCGAGGCCTGTTGGCCGTTGGTGCCGCCGACGGTCTTGCAGCTGCTGGTCGAGAGCGCCTTCGCGAGGGCCTCGAGAGCCTCGCGGAGCCGGCGGTTGGCCTCGGCCTGGGCGGCGAGCGCGCGCCGGCGGGCGGCGAGGACGTTGGCCTGCTGCAGCTGCTGGCGCTGAGCGTTGAGGGCCACGGCGCGCTCCTGCGGCGACATCGTCTTGCTCGCCTGGAGAGCCTGGTTCTGGGTCAGCCGGGCGCGCTGCTGGGCGATCGCCTGCGTCCGCGCCTTCTGTGCGGCGACGAGCTGCTTCCGCTGGGCGGCGAGCAGGGCCGCGAGCCGCTTGCGCGCCTGGTGGCGCGTGCCCGCGACAACGACGAGCGGCTCATCTCGCAGCAGCGGCTCGACGGTGTCGGAGCCGGCCGCCGGGTCCGCCGCGGCCGGGGGGGGCGTGCGGGAGGTCGAGCCGGGGGCTACGCCGGCCTCGGCGGGAGAGGCAACGGTGACCAGCAGCCCGGCCAGCATCGCGAAGGCGGCCACCAGGGCAGTGGTCCCGCGGGCGCGACGAGAGCGCAGCCAGGCGTGCACGGCCGAAGCCGCGACGCTGAGCGCGCGCAATCTCATGAAATCCCCGGAATCGACGCCGTGGCAGGTCCCCAAACCATCCGCTGCTCCATCGGCGCACCGATCTTTTCGCGCCGGACCCTCGGCGCACATGACCCAAAAGGGTCAGATTCCACTATTCAGGCACTATGTCGGCGCCCGACTGTGACTAGGCACGGACGCATGAAATGACTACGGCCTCGCGCGTTCGACTACTTTCTCGTCATGGCCGCGCAGCAGAAGTCACCCGCCGTCGAGCTCGAGATCGACGATCGCGTGGTGCGGGTCAGCAACCCCGACCGGGTGTACTTCCCGGCCCGCGGCGAGACCAAGCTCGACCTCGTGCACTACTACCTCGCGGTCGGCGACGGCATCGTCAACGCCCTGCGAGAGCGGCCCTGCATGCTGCACCGGTTCCCCACCGGGGTGGCCGGCGAGAAGGTCCACCAGAAGCGTCTCCCCCACGGTGCGCCGCCCTGGATGGAGACGGTCCGCGTGCACTTCCCGCGGTGGAACCGGACCGCCGACGAGCTGTGCGTCACCGAGGTCGCGCACGTGGCCTGGGCCGTGCAGATGTCGACCGTGGAGTTCCATCCCTGGAACAGCCGGCGAGCCGACACCGAGAAGCCCGACGAGTGGCGGATCGACCTCGATCCCGGCGACGACTGCGACTACGCGACGGTCCGGCGGGTGAGTCAGGTGGTGCACGAGGTGCTCGACGAGCTCGGCGCGACCGGCTTCCCCAAGACCTCCGGCGGGTCCGGCCTGCACGTCTACGTCCGGATCCCGCCGGAGCACGGCTTCCCCGACGTACGACGGGCTGCGCTGGCGTTCGCGCGCGAGGTGGAGCGTCGCACCGACGACGCCACGACGACCTGGTGGCGCAAGGACCGCGACCCCACGAAGCTGTTCGTGGACTACAACCAGAACGCCCGCGACCACACGATCGCGGCGGCCTACTCCGTGCGCGGCAACCCGGAGGCGACCGTGTCGACACCGCTGCGCTGGGACGAGATCGACGACGCCGAGCCAGGCGACTTCACCATCGCCACCGTGCCGGCTCGCTTCGCCGAGCTCGGGGACCTGCACGCCGGGATCGACGACGCGGTCTTCGACCTCGCTCCCCTGCTGGAGTGGGCAGCGCGCGACGAGCGCGCGGGTGCCGAGGTGCCGGACCTGCCCGACGCGTAGGTCGAGTCGTCGCGTGTGCTGGTTGAGTGGTCGCTCGCGCTCCGTCGAGTGGTCGCTTGTGCACTGTCGAGTGGTGGCTCGCGCACTGTCGAGTGGTGGCTCGCGCACCGTCGAGTGGTCGCTCGCGCACCGTCGAGTGGTCGCTCACGCACTGTTGAGTGGTCGCTTGTGCTTGTCCCGACGGGCGCGGGATGGCGACCCGAAGTCGTCTTCGTCTCTCCGCTTTCGGATGCCCGGATAGCGAGATTCCCCTTGTGGACAACGGCATTCTCCCTACCGATTGTCCGCGGGCTAGGGTAGAATCGAACACATGTTCGACACCGGTTGGATCGCTGACCTGGACGCCGAGTCGGCGTGCGAGGCGATGACCGCGACCCAAGCCGGGCTGCGGGAGCAGGAGTGGCGCGAGCTCGCGCTGGCCGCGCACTGGGCCGACCTGCACCCGGCCCCACCCACCTACGACCCCCACGACCCCCACGACCCGCAGGACCCGCAGGACCGCAGGCCGCAGGACCCGCGGGGTGACGGGGTGGGGTCGGTGTGGGTGGGGGTGGAGCGGGCGGTCCGGGTCGGGGGTGCGGGCACCCCGCTGGTCATGGAGTTCGCCTGCGCGGAGCTGGGCCTGGTGATGGGCGTCGGCCCACTCACGGCGCAAGCGCTGGTGCGGGACGCGGTCGACCTGCGCCACCGCCACCCCGTGCTGTGGGCGGCACTCGGCGCGGGGCGGGGGCGGGTGTGGAAGGCCCGCCAGGTCGCCAAGCTCACCCATGCGGCGGGGCTGTCACGCGACCAGGCCCGGTTCGTGGACGCGGTCACCACCCCCTACCTGGAGACGTTGACCTGGTCGGCGTTCACCCGCCTGGTCGAGGCCAAGATCATCGAGGCCGACCCGACCGCGGCCGAAGCCCGCCGGCTCGCGCACGAGCTGGCCCGGTTCGTGCGCACCGGCGCGACCAGCGAACACGGCATCATCACCCTGATCGCCCGAGCCAACGCCGGTGAGGTCGTCTACTTCGTGGCCATGTGCGACCGCATCGCCGCGATCCTGTCCCTGCAGGGCGATCGCGACCCGGTCGAGGTCCGCCGCTCCAAAGCACTCGCGATCCTCGCCAACCCCGTCCGCGCCCTCCAACTCCTCACCCGCCACACCACCACCGAACCCCACCCCGAAGACCCCGACCGCAGCCCCCTGCCGGCGGGCGATGTGGGACATGTGGCAGATGTGGTGGACGTGGCTGGGTTGGATCCGGAGCGGTTCCGGCCCAAGGCGGTGCTGCACGTGCGGATCAGCCAGCACGCCCTGGACGGGCGCAGCGGTGTCGCCTACGTCGAGGACCTCGGAGCCCTCAGCGTCCCAGGACTGCGGAACCTGCTGGGCCACCACCACGTCACCGTCCGCCCCGTCCTGGACCTCAGGGGCCAGGTCCCGGTCGAGGCCTACGAAGTCCCCGCCGCGATGCGCGAAGCACTCCTCCTCGCACGCCCCACCAGTGTGTTCCCCTGGACCCGCACCACCCACCCCGACCTCGACCACACCCAACCGTTCGTCCCCGGTCGCAAGGCGAAGCAGACGCGGGTCGCGAACCTCGGACCCCTGGACCGACGCGGACACCGCATCAAGACCCACGGCCACGGCTGGATCCACCGACAACCCACCCCCGGCACCTACCTCTGGCGCACCCCGCACGGCTACTGGTACCGCGTCGACAACGACGGCACCCACCCCCTGGGACGCGACCCCGACCTCACCGCCTACGAACCAGCCCCGATCATCATCGAGCGAGCGTCCTCACCCGCGGTGCTGGACTACGTCCCCGCGCACTGAGCGCGGACTACGACTCCCGACGGCGTACGGCGGCCAGGGCCGCCGTGCGCCCCTCGCCCCACGTGCCGGTGAGCGTGCCGAGCAACGGCTCGACCGGCTCCGCCCCGACGAGCCGGACCACCTCGATCTCGAGCTCGTCGACGGCCGGCACCGGGCTGTCGGGGGCGCCGCTGCCCACGACCGACACGGTCGGGGGACGGCGTTCGCGAGTGCCGTCGGGGTGCTCGAGGACCTGCTCGACCTCGGTGCCACCGTTCAGCACGGCCTCGACGAGCGTGACGACGTAGACCGGGTCGGCCGGACCGTCGTAGACCCAGCGGCGCCCGAGCACGGAGTGGTCGATCGTGCCGACGAGGTGCTCGTCCGCGCCCTCCAGGGGGGCACCGCGGTAGGTCATCGGCACGTGCAGCAGCCGCCCGTCGGCGGTGCGGAGCAGGACGCTCTCCACGCCCACCTCGCCGGCCGGGTCGTCGAAGCGGTAGGAACCGACCTGCTCGAGCCGGTCTACATCCCCGGCCCAGTCCTGCGTGGGCAGCCAGGCGGCGAGGAGGTCGACCTTGGACGGGGTGAGCGTCGCCGCGTAGAGAAGAGCCATGCCGACGACCCTAGGCCGCGACGTGCAGGCCGTGCCCGGCCAGCAGCTGCCGCAGCCGGTCGAGACCGTCGGTGTGCACCCAGGTCTCGGCGCGCAGCCCGACCGAGCGGGCGGCTTCCACGTTGGTGCGGTTGTCGTCGAGGAACAGCACCTCCCCCGCTGGTACGTCGATCCGCTGCACGATCGCGGTGAAGTAGGCCGGATCCGGCTTCGCGACCCCGAGGGCGTGGCTGTAGAACGCGGTGCCGAACAGCGCGTCGTAGTCGAACAGCTCCTGCATGCGAACCGCCCGGGCGACGTCCTGGTTGCTGGCCAGGTGCACCTCCACGCCGGCCGCCCGCACGGCCTCGACGATCTTGCGGGTGCCCGGCACCGGCTCGATCGCCAGCCAGGCCCGCACCACCTCGTCGTACGCCTCGGCGAGGCCCCAGCGATCCAGCAGCGCGGGCAGCACGTCGAGCCACCGTTCCTGCCCGGCCAGCGACGGCCGCTCCGTGGCGAGTGCGTCGGCGAGGAAGCCCGGCAGGTCGTCGACCTTGCCCTCGACGGCCGGTCGCATCGACTCCTCCGCGCCGCCGGGGACCTGCTGCAGGACACCGTCGGCGTCGAAGAGCACCGCCCGGACGGCACCGCTCACGCGACGCCTGCCTGCGCGATGTGGTCGAGGATCGCGTCGGCGAGCTCGGGTCGGCACACGATCAGGTCCGGGAGGAGCACGTCCTGCTGGTTGTAGAGCAACGGCGAGCCGTCGATGCGGCAGGTGTGCAGTCCGGCCGCACGGGCGACGGCGACCGGTGCGGCCGAGTCCCACTCGTACTGGCCGCCGGAGTGCACGTAGGCGTCGGCGACGTCCCGGACGACGGCGATCACCTTGGCGCCGGCCGAGCCCATCGGCACCAGGTCGGCACCGAGCGCGGCCGCGAGGCCCTCGACGAAGGCCGGCGGCCGGGTCCGGCTGACCACGATCCGCGGCCGCTCGGCGGTGCGTGGGGGCACCTGCGGCGGCTCGGCAGTGCTGAACGTCGTCCCGAGCCCGGGCTGGGCGACCGCGCCCGCGACCAGGTCACCGGTGGCGCCGCCGCCGGTCCCGCCGCCGTCGCGCTGCCAGAGCGCCACGTGGACCGCCCAGTCCTCGCGCGGCGGCTCCGAGAACTCCCGGGTGCCGTCGAGCGGGTCGATGATCCAGACCCGGTCGGCGTCGAGCCGGTGGGTGGCCTCGATGCTGGCCCGGCTCTCCTCGGAGAGCACGTCGTCGTCGGGTCGGTAGGCGGCGCACAGCGCCATCAGCAGGTCGTGCGCCTCGGTGTCGCCCGCGTCCTTGAGCGCCCGACCCTCGAGCCCGCGCCGGCGTACCTCGGTCAGCCGCTCGCCCGCGACCGTCGCGGCCCAGGCTGCGAAGACGTGGTCGTCGCTCCGGGCGGCCTCGGGTGGCGTGGGCAGGTCGGCGCGGGAGTCGGTCACCTGGGTCAAACTACCCAGCACTCAGCTGTTGAACTCGCTCTGGGTGCGCTCGAGCCCCGCGGTGAGCAGTGACTCGACCGCGTCCGCGGCGCGGTCGACCTGGAACGGCACGATCTTGCGCTCGCTCGGTGAGTACGGCGACAGCACGAAGTCGGCGGTCTCCTGCCGACCGGGCGGCCGGCCGATCCCGACCCGCACCCGGTAGAACTCGCCCGAGCCGAGCGAGGCCCGCATCGAGCGCAGCCCGTTGTGGCCGTTGTCGCCGCCGCCGAGCTTGATCCGCAGGGTGTCGAACGGGAGGTCGAGCTCGTCGTGCACGGCGATCACCTGCTCGACGGGCACCTTGTAGAACTGCGCAAGGGCAGAGACCGGACCGCCGGTCTCGTTCATGTAGCTGCGGGCACGCGCCAGCACGATGCGCGGCGCCGGGACGCCGGGTACGGCGCTGGGCAGCCGCCCCTCGACGACGTCGGCACGACCCATCTTGTGGGATCGCCAGGACCCACCGACGCGGCTCTTCAGCTCGTCGGTCACCTGGTAGCCCACGTTGTGACGATGGGCGGAGTAGGCGGGCCCGGGGTTGCCCAGGCCCACGACCAGCCACACGGGCTCGCTCATGGACGCCTCCCGCAGAACCGGGTCCGGACCGTGGACGTGGTCACTCGTTGCCGGACGACTCGCCCTCGCCCGAACCCTCGGAGTCGGCGGCAGCCTCGCCCTCGGCGGCCTCGGCGGCCTCCTCGTCGGACTCGTCGCGCTCGATGCCGACCTCGGCCTCGGCCTCGGCCAGCTCCTCCTCGACCTCCTCGGCGGTCGGGGCGTGGGTGACGTTGACGATCAGGAGGTCGTCGTCGGCCAGCACGGTGGAGCCGCTGGGCACCTGGAGGTCCTTCGCGGTGATCTGGTCGCCGACCTTGAGACCCTCGATCGAGACCTCGATGAAGTCCGGGATGTGGGTCGCCTCGGCCTCGACCGACACCACGCTGGTCTCGGTCACGATGAGGGCGTCGGGGGTGGGGTCGCCGACGAGGTGCACGGGGATGTCGACGGTGACCTTCTCGCCCTTGCGGACGATGATCAGGTCGAGGTGCTCGAGGTGGCCCTTGATCGGGTCGCGCTGGATCTGCTTGGGCAGCGCGAGCTGCTCGTTGCCGTCGACGGTGATCGTCAGCAGGGCGTTGGCGCCGCCGTACTTGAGCGCCAGCATGGTGTCGTGGCCGGGCAGGGTGATGTGGACCGGGTCGGTGCCGTGGCCGTAGAGCACGGCGGGCACCTTGGCGGCGCGGCGGATGCGGCGGGCCGCGCCCTTGCCGAACTCGGTGCGGGACTCGGCCTGGATGTGGGACTCGGTGTTGTCGGCGCTCTTCGCCACGGGGTCGCTCCTCGATCTGGTCTGCGTCTGGTGGTGCAGCGCGGGCGGCAGGTGCTGCGCGCGCTTGGTCACGGTCATGGCTGGTCGAGACGGTGGCTGCGCCGACGAGGAGGGTGCACCGCGAGACGCGGGCACGGGCAGCGGTCCGAACAGGACCACGCCGAGCCACCGCGTCGATCACGGAGAGACGAACTCCCTCGCCGAGGCAACTTGCCGATTCTAGCCGCGGCGTCCGGTCAGCGCGAATCGCGAGCGGTCAGGCCCAGGGGTCGGTGAGGGTCCGCAGGTCCGCGAGCGCGGAGCGGAGCGCGCGCATCCGGGCGGGCCCGAGGTGCTGCTCCCACTCCTGCGCGACCTCGCGCTCCACCGCGCGCGCGGCGTCCTGGGCGGCCTGTCCCCGCGGGGCCAGCCGGACCAGACGGGCGCGCGCGTCGCGCGGGTCGGGCACCCGCTCGACGTAGCCGGCCCGGGCGAGCTGGTCGACCAGGAAGCCGGCGCTCTGCTTGGTCACCTGGGACTGCTCGGCGAGCTCGGTGAGCCGCACGCCCTCGGCGCTGACCCGGGCCGCGACCCGGGCCTGGGCGAGCGTGATGTCGTCGAAGCCGGAGGACGCGAGCAGGTCCATCACCCGGCGCTCCACATGGCGGTGCGCGACGAACATCAGGACCGCGGGATGGATCTCGCTCACGTCCCCCGCCTCCCGCCCTTGACCCTCCGGCTCGGCCCCTCGATGCTGCGCGGCCCCGACCGGGCGATCTACGCCGACGTCAAGCGGCGCGGCCGACAGCCCGTCGCCGAGATCCTGGCCGACTTCGCGACGTACGACGGGTCGCGCCACCACGTGCCGGTGACCACCCACGTCGAACCGCTGGTCGACGTGCTCGTGCACACCCAGGACATCCTGCGGCCGCTCGGACTGCGCCACGCGATGCCGGTCGACGCCGCCGCGGCCGCCGCCGACCGGGCGCGACTGCTGGCGCCCATGCTCGGCAGCCGACGGGTGGTGCGCAGCGTCGCGATGGTGGCCAGCGACGTGGACTGGTCCGCCGGCCGCGGGCCCGTCGTCGAGGGGCCCATCCAGGAGCTGCTGATGCTGTGCACCAACCGTCCGGCGGACCGGTCGCGGCTCAGCGGCCCCGGGATGACGCTGCTGCCCGCGGGCTGAGCAACGCCTACTGGGCGTGACCGTCGAACAGGCTGGTGACCGAGCCGTCCTCGAAGACCTCACGGATCGCGCGGCTGATCAGCGGCGCGATCGAGAGCACCGTGAGCTTGTCGAAGTGCCGGTCGTCGGGGATCGGCAGCGTGTCGGTGACCACGACCTCGGTGGCTGAGCAGTTCTTCAGCCGGTCGACCGCGGGGTCGGACAGGATCGCGTGCGTCGCGGCGATGACGACGCCGGCCGCCCCGTCGCTCATCAGCGCCTCGGTGGCCTTCACGATCGTGCCGCCGGTGTCGATCATGTCGTCGACCAGCACGCAGATCCGCCCGGCGACGTCGCCGACGACCCGGTTGGCCACCGACTCGTTGGGCCGGTTGACGTCGCGGCTCTTGTGGATGAAGGCCAGCGGAGCGCCGTCGAGCCGGCTGGACCACTGCTCGGCGACCTTGATCCGCCCGGCGTCCGGCGAGACCACGGCGAGCCGCTCGTGGCCGTACTTCGCCTTCACGTGCTCGGACAGGATCGGCAGCGCCATCAGGTGGTCCACCGGGCCGTCGAAGAAGCCCTGGATCTGCGCGGTGTGCAGGTCGACCGCGATCAGCCGGTCGGCACCCGCGGTCTTGAAGAGGTCGGCCATCAGCCGGGCCGAGATCGGCTCGCGGCCGCGGTGCTTCTTGTCCTGGCGGGCGTAGCCGTAGAACGGCATGACGACCGTGATCCGCTTGGCCGAGGCCCGCTTCAGGGCGTCGACCATGATCAGGTGCTCCATGATCCACTCGTTGACCGGAGCGGTGTGGCTCTGGATCACGAAGGCGTCCGAGCCGCGCACGGACTCCTCGAAGCGCACGTAGATCTCGCTGTTGGCGAACTCGTACGCCGAGGTCGGCACCAGTCCGCTGCCGAGCAGCCGGGCGACCTCGGCGGCCAGCGCGGGGTGTGCCCGTCCGCTGAAGACCATCAGGTTCTTCTCGGTGGTCCGCTTCAGTCCGCTCACGGCGTGGCTCTCCTGGTCGGGCACAGATGGGGGGGCTAGGCCGAGTGTGACCCAGACCGACCATCGGGAGCCAACCCGGGGCCGTCCGGCTGAGATGTTCCACCGTCCTGCCCGCTGCCCGCCTGCTCGGCGGCCTCGGCCATCGGGGTGCCGGGGCGCTTGCGGACGGTCCAGTCCGCGATCTGCCGCTGCGGGCCGGCCGACACCGCCAGCGCGCCGGGCGGCACGTCGCGGCGTACGACGGTGCCGGCCCCGGTGGCCGCGCCGTCGCCGATCTCGACGGGTGCCACGAAGGTGTTGTTCGAGGCGGTGCGGACCTGACGGCCGATCGTCGTGCGGTGCTTGGCGATCCCGTCGTAGTTGGCGAAGATCGTGCCGGCGCCGATGTTGGTGCCCTCGCCGATCGTCGCGTCGCCCACGTAGGACAGGTGCGGCACCTTGCGCGCCTGCGGCGATCTGGGCGTTCTTCGTCTCGACGAAGCCGCCGATCTTGCCGCCCGCCCCGAGCTCGGTGCCGGGTCGCAGGTAGGAGAACGGCCCGACGGTCGCACCCGCGCCGACCACGGCGAGCTCGCCGTGGGTGCGCACGACCTGGGCGCCGACCCCGATCTCGACGTCCTTGAGCGTGCAGTCCGGCCCGATCACGGCGTCCTCGGCCACCGCGCACGCGCCGAGCAGCTGCACGCCCGGCAGGATCGTGACGTCGGGCTCGATGGTCACGTCGGCGTCGATCCAGGTGGTGGTGGGGTCGAGGATGGTGACGCCGTCGCGCATCCACCCGTGCAGGATCCGCCGGTTGAGCTCGGCGGCGAGTCCGGCGAGCTGGGCCCGGTCGTTGGCTCCCTCGGTCTGCATGACGTCGTCGATCCGGTGCGCACCGACGCCGCGCCCCTCCGCATGCGCGATCGCGACCACGTCGGTCAGGTAGTACTCGCCCTTGGCGTTGTCGTTGGTCACCCGCGCCAACGCATCGGCCAGGAAGGCGCCGTCGAAGGCGAAGATGCCGCTGTTGATCTCGCGCACCGCGACCTGCTCCGGCGAGGCGTCCTTCTGCTCGACGATCCCGACGACGTCGCCGGCGCCGTCCCGCACGATGCGGCCGTAGCCGAAGGGGTCGGGCACCTCCGCGGTGAGCACGGTGATCGCGCGCTGTCCGGCGCCGTGTGCTTCGACCAGTCCGCTCAGTGTCTCGCCCTGCATCAGCGGGGTGTCGCCGGCCATCACCACGACGACCCCGTCCGTCGTACCGGAGGCCTGGGCCAGCGCGTCGAGCGCGACCCGGACCGCGTGGCCGGTGCCCTCCTGCGTCTCCTGCACCGCGAGCACGGCGCTCGGCACCTGCTCGAGGATGTGCGGTCCGACCTGCTCACGGCTGTGTCCCACGACCGCGACCAGGTGCAGCGGGTCGACGTGCAGAGCAGCGGTCAGCACGTGGCCGATCATGCTGCGCCCGCACACGGGGTGGAGCACCTTCATCGTCTTGGACTTCATCCGGGTGCCGCTTCCGGCGGCCAGGACCACGACGGCGGCGGGGCGTTGGGTCACGCGCTCTCCTCAGTGTGCGAGACGGTGTCACTGGCTCCCCGGGTAGGAGTCGAACCTACGTCGCTTTATCCGCATTCAAAGTGCGGCGGGCCCTGCCGACAGACCAACCGGGGATCGAACGAGTCGACTGCGGCGACAGCCTACTGATCCCGGGACCGACCTCCTTCAGGAGGAAGCCGTGGGCCGCTCCCCGCCTGACTGGTCGCCTCACCCTGCGGCGCGGGCCGCCATCCGGGCCTTGAGCGCGTCGCGCTTGTCCTCGAAGCGCAGCGCCTGCTTCTCCAGCTCGGCCATGAAGTCGGCCAGCTCGTGGCGAGCGGCCTCGCCCTCGGCGTCGAGGCCCTCGATCTCGAAGACCTTCCAGTAGCGCAGCACCGGCGCGACCACCTCGTCGCGGTGCTGACGGATGTCGTAGACGCCGGCGATCGCCATCTCGACGGCCTTGCGCTGGAAGCCGGCGATGTCGGTGCCGGGCATCGCGAAGGTGGTCACTACGTCGGTGATGGCGCGCATCGTCTGGCTGGGGTCGAGCTCGAGGGCAGCGCCGAGCAGGTTGCGGTAGAAGACCATGTGGAGGTTCTCGTCGGCCGCGACCCGCGCGAGCAGCTGGTCGCCGACGGCGTCCCCGGTGATCTTGCCGGTGTTGCGGTGGGAGACGCGGGTGGCCAGCTCCTGGAAGGAGACGTAGGCCAGGGACCGCACCATGTCCTCGTGCTGGGCGGTGTAGCCGACGGACATGTGGTCCATCCGCAGCCGCTCGAGCAGGACCGGGTCGACCGCCCGCGAGGTCAGCAGGTAGTCGCGGATCGCGATGCCGTGACGCCCCTCCTCGGCCGTCCACCGGTGCACCCAGTCGCCCCACGCGGCGTCGCGGCCGAACAGCGTCGCGATCTCGTGGTGGTAGCTGGGCAGGTTGTCCTCGGTGAGCAGGTTGACGATCAACGCGGACCGCGCGACGTCGGTCATCTGGGAGTCCGACACGTCCCACGCGTCGCCGTTCAGCGGACCGTCGTAGTTGCGGCCGTCCGACCAGGGGACGTACTCGTGCGGGAACCACTCCTTGGCGACCGTGAGGTGCCGGTTGAGGTTCTCCTCGACGACGGGCTCGAGCTCCAGCAGCAGCTGGGTCTGGCTCAACGGTCCACTCATGGTGTCTCCCTCTCGTTGCTCCCCACCTGCACGGTAGCCCCGAACGCCTCGTCAGAGAACGACCAGCAGCTCGACCCGGTTGCCGTGCCCGTCGAACGCATGCACCCGGCGGTGGCCCGGGAAGGTCGTCTCTTCAGTGCGGTCGACGGCGAACCCCAGCTCCGTCAGGCGTACGACAGTCGCGTCAAGCTCCGCACGCGAGTCGAGCAACAGCGCCGGATGGGCTTTGCGCGCGGGGGAGAAGGGCTCCTCCACCCCGACGTGCAGCTCGACCCGCTCGCCCCGGAACCAACAGCCGCCACGGGCCGCGAGCGCCGGGGGCTTGGCCACCTCCGGCAGGCCGAGGCCCAGTCCGTAGAACCGGCGCGCGAGGTCCTCGCCGTCGCGGGGGCAGGACACCTGGACGTGGTGCAGCCTCATGCCGGCACCTGCGCGACCACGAAGACCCGGCGGAACGGCAGCGTGGTGCCGTGCGGGCCGGGCGGGTAGGCCTCACGCAGCAGCGCCCGGTAGTCCTGCACGAACTCCCGGCGCAGGTCGTCGGGCAGCGCCTGCAGCGTCGGCCGGGCGCCGGTGCCGCTGATCCAGGTGTACACCGGGTCCTCGCCGGTGAGCAGGTGCAGGTAGGTCGTCTCCCAGGCGTCGACGACCAGCCCGAGGTCGCGGAGCGCGTCGGCGTAGACGGCGGGGTCGTGGGAGAACGGTCGGGCCACGCTCTCGGTGTGGGCGGCGAACCGGCTCCCGGCCGCCAGCTCATGGAGCAGCCGGTGGCTGGGCTCGCCATGGTTGCCGGGGACCTGGAAGGCGAACCAGCCACCCGGGGCGACCTGGCCCACCAGGCGCGGCAGCAGGTCGAGGTGATCGGGCAGCCACTGGTAGGCCGCGTTGGCGATGCTCACGTCGAGTGGGGCGTCGGGCGACCAGGAGGCGATATCGGCTAGTTCGACCCGCAGCCCGGGGAGCGCGCGCGCCCGCTCGAGCATCGAGGCCGAGGAGTCGACGCCGAGGACGTCGGCGTCCGGCCAGCGCGCGGCCAGCAGGGCGGTCAGCGTGCCGGGCCCGCAGCCGAGGTCGGCGACGTGCCGCGGGCGCTCGGCGCCGACCCGGGCGAGCAGGTCCACGAACGGCCGGGCCCGCTCGTGGGCGAAGGTCAGATAACGGTCCGGGTCCCACGCGTGCGGCATGCAGCTCCTCGCAAAGTATCTTGACGTCAAGACACATTCTGCGGGCGATGATCTCTCGATGTCAAGAATCTCGACGGGTACGCTCGGCCGTATGCGGGACGAGGTGGACCGGCTGGTCGAGGCGTGGCAGCGCGAGCGCGCCGACCTCGACCTGCGCCCGATGGAGGTGCTCTCCCGGGTCACCCGGCTCGGTCACCACCTCGACCGGGCCCGGCGCCAGGCCTTCACCGAGCACGGCGTGGAGTCCTGGGAGTTCGACGTGCTGGCCGCGCTGCGACGTGCCGGGTCGCCGTACGAGCTGTCGCCGGGGCGGCTGATCCGCGAGACCCTGGTGACCAGCGGCACCATGACCAACCGCGTCGACCGGCTCGCCGCCCGCGGGCTGGTCGAGCGGCTGCCCGATCCGCACGACCGACGCGGCGTGCTCGTCCGGCTGACGCCGGTGGGACGGCGTACGGTCGACGGCGCCCTGGACGCCCTTCTGAGCCGGGAGCGCGCGCTGCTCGACGGCCTGGACGCGGCCGAGCAGCGCGCGCTCGCCGGACTGCTCCGCACCCTGACCGCCCCCTTCGAGAGGGAACGACCATGAGAGAGATCTGGCTGCGGTTCCTGTCCGGACCCGACATCGAGTCCCTCGGCCTGAGCCGCACCGAGATCGTCGACGCCGTCGAGGCGGTGGTCGCCGCCCACGGCCGCGGCGAGACCGTCTTCGAGCCGCGGATGCACCTCGTCCCCGACAACGGCGGGGTCGGTCACTTCAACGTGCTGCGCGGTCACGTCTCCACGCTGGGCGAGCACGGCATCAGCGGCGTGAAGGTCGTCGGGGACTTCGTGCCCAACTACGAGCAGGGGCTGCCCAGCGAGCTGGCGATGGCCACGCTGTTCGACCCGACCAACGGCGTGCCGCTCTCGGTCATGGACGCCACCTTCATCACCGAGGCCCGCACCGGTGCGATGACCGCGGTCGGGGCCCGGCACCTCGCGCGGCCGGACTCTCGGGTCCTGGGGCACGCCGGCGCCCGCGGCACCGCCTTCTCCAACGTCACCATGCTCGACGCGCTCTTCGACCTCGACGAGATCCGGGTGACCAGCCGTCGTGAGGAGTCACGGGAGGCCTTCGGCGAGGAGCTGCGCGCGGTCACCGACACCCCGGTGCGCGTCGTGGCCACCGTGGAGGAGGCCTTCGACGACGCCGACATCCTGGTCGAGGCCACCCGGCTGACCGAGCCCGCCCCGTTGCTGCGCACCGCGGCGGTGAAGCCCGGGGCGTTCGTGGTGCCCTACGGCACGGTCAGCGCCGTCGAGGCGGACCTGCTCGACGTGATGGACAAGGTGGTCGTCGACGACTGGCGCGAGGCGCGCTCGGGCCGGTTCGGCGCGCTGCGCAGCCAGGTCGACAGCGGCGCGCTCAGCGAGCAGTCGCTGTACGCCGAGCTCGGCCAGGTGGTCTCGGGTCAGAAGCCCGGACGCGAGCGCGACGACGAGCGGATCCTGCTCTGGCACCGTGGCCTCTCGATCCTCGACGTCGCCGTCGCCCACCTGATCCTGCGTCGGGCCGAGGAAGCCGACGTCGGCACGATGCTGCGCTACCGATGAACGTCCGGACGCCGACCGACCTCGACGCTGCCGCGATCGTCGCGGTGGCCGAGGGCGAGCCGGTGCGGCTCGCGCCCGAGCTGCTCGCGTCGCTCGACGACTCGCGCGAGGAGACCGTCCGCGCGCTGGCCGGGGCCGGCCCCGTGTACGGCGTCTCGACCGGCATGGGCCTGCAGTCGCAGCTGGCCGTGGGCACGGCCGACCAGCCCGCCTACCAGAACGACCTGATGCTCGCGCGCTCCGTCGGCGGCCCGCCGTGGCTCGACGGGCGGACCTTCCGCGCCCTGCTGGCCGTCCGGCTCCGCACCCTGCTCGCTCCCGAGGTCGGCGTGACACCCGCGCTGACCCAAGCGCTCGTTGCCCTGCTCGACGCCGACGTCGTGCCCGCCGTCCCGGCGACCGGCAACGGCGCCGCCGGCGAGATCATCCCGCTGGCCCACCTCGGCGCCTTCCTCACCGGGCACGGCGTCGACGTCGCGGGACGCGGCATCCGCGACGCCGGCCTGGCGTCGTACACGTTCGCGGCGAAGGAGGGCGTCGCCTTCCTCCAAGGGGTGCCGGTCGCGACCGCCCGCGCGGTGCTCCTCGCCGAGGAGACCCGGCTCCTGACCGAGCAGTCCCTGGCCGTGGCTGCGGCGAGCGTGACGGTCGTGCGGGCGCCGCGCGACCCGCACACGGCGAGCCTCGCCCGCGGTGACGACGACCTCGCGCAGGTGCTCGGCGTCCTGCGCGACCTGACCGGCGAGGAGGCCGCGCCCCGGATGCTGCAGGCGCCCGTGTCCTTCCGGGTCGCCGGACACACTGCCGCGGCCCTGGTCCGCACGGCCCGACTCCTCGACGCCGCGGCCGATCGCTCCCTGGACGCGGTGAGCACCTCCCCCGCCCTGGTCGACGGCCGCTTCCTCGGCACCGCCGGCTTCGACGGGTTCGACCTCGCCTCCGCCCTCGACGGCACCCGGGTCGCAGTGCTGCACGCCGCCGAGGTCGGCGCGGCCCGTCTGCACCGGCTGCTCGACCCGCGCGTCACCGGCCTGGCCCCGCAGCTGTCCGCCGAGCCCGGCCGCCAGGCCGGCCTGGTCGCCGTACACAAGCGCGCGACCGCCCGCGTGCACGCGGCCCGACGCACCTCCGCGCCGGCGTCCTTGGGCGCGACGGAGACCTCGCTGGGCCAGGAGGACGTGCAGTCCTACGGCCTCGAGGCGGCCGGCGCGCTGCACGACGCCCTGGACGTGCTGCGCGACGTGGTCGCCTGCGAGCTGCTCGCCCACCACCAGGCGCGGCTGCTCGACGCCGGCCTCCCCTCCGGGTCCGATCGACTGAAAATGGTGTTGCGTCAGGCTTTCGAGGGTCTGCAACACGATGCTAACGATCGGCTCTTCGGGGTTGAGATAGCGGCGATTCGGCATGCATTGGGGTTAGGTTGGGCACACGGACTGTTCACGCGTGTGGGTCGAGGCCCCTAGGCACCGAGGACCGGAGAGAGCTCGATGATCACGTTCGACGCAGTGACCAAGGCTTTTCCCGGAGGGAACGTCGCGGTCGACAACCTCTCCCTCGAGCTGCCGACCGGCCAGATCACCGTGTTCGTCGGCCCGTCCGGCTGCGGCAAGACCACCAGCCTGCGGATGATCAACCGCACCATCGAGCCGACGTCGGGGACGATCGCCATCGACGGCGAGGACGTGACGACCCAGGACGCCGCCCTGCTGCGCCGCAGGATCGGCTACGTCATCCAGCATGCCGGGCTCTTCCCGCACCGCACGATCGTCGACAACGTCGCAACCGTCCCGCTCCTCAACGGCGTCAACAAGAAGCAGGCGCGCGAGGAGGCTGTCGAGCTGCTCGACCCGGGTCGGCCTCGACACCTCGATGGCCAACCGCTACCCCGCCCAGCTCTCCGGTGGCCAGCAGCAGCGCGTCGGCGTCGCCCGGGCCCTGGCCGCCGACCCGCCGGTGATGCTGATGGACGAGCCCTTCAGCGCCGTCGACCCGATCGTGCGCGACGGGCTCCAGAAGGAGTTCCTGCGGCTGCAGGCGGAGTTCGGCAAGACCATCGCCTTCGTGACGCACGACATCGACGAGGCGATCAAGCTGGGCGACCGGGTCGCGATCCTGCGCGAGGGCGGTCACCTCGCCCAGGTCGGCTCCCCCCAGGACCTGCTCGACAACCCGGCCGACGAGTTCGTCGCCGACTTCGTCGGTCGTGACCGCGGCTTCCGGGGCCTGTCGTTCGTGAGCGCCGGCGGCATCGAGGTCGAGCCCGTCTCGGCGTACGTCGACCGACGCGACGGACCACGCCTGGTGCTCGACGCCGACGGCCGCCCGCTGGGCTGGGACGTGCGCGGGTCCGGGGAGCCCGAGCCGCTGCCCACGCCGTACACCGCGGAGGACAACCTCCGCCTCGTCACCGACCTCGCGATCAGCTCCCCGTCCGGCGCCGCCGTCCGGGTGACCCAGGACGGTGTCGCCGACGGCGTCGTGGCGCACGAGGCGATCGCCCGCCACCTGACGGCGCTGCGCCGCGAGTCCGAGCGGTGAGGCGATGATCGACTACGTAGCCAACAACCGCGCCACGATCATCGAGGCGCTCGGCCAGCACATCTGGCTCGCCCTGCTGCCGGTGGTCCTGGGCGCCCTGATCGCGGTGCCGATCGGCTACGCCGCGGTGCGCTACCCCCGGCTCTACCAGCCGATCGTCAACGCGGGCGGGGTGCTCTACTCCATCCCGTCGCTGGCGCTGTTCGTCATCATCCCGACGATCCTCGGCACCGGCGTGCTCTCCCCGCTCAACATCGTGGTCGCCCTGACGATCTACACCCTGGCGCTGATGACCCGCACCGTGGCCGACGCACTGACCTCCGTGCAGGGGGAGACCACGCAGGCCGCCAAGGCGCTCGGCTACCGGCCGCTGGCGCAGCTGTTCGGCGTCGAGCTGCCGATGGCCCTGCCGGTGATGCTCGCCGGGCTCCGGGTCGCGACCGTCGCCAACATCAGCCTGGTCAGCGTCGGCGCGATCGTCGGCGTCGGCGGACTCGGTGCGCTGTTCACCCGCGGCCTGCAGCTCGGCTTCATCGAGCCGATCCTGGTCGGCATCGTGCTGTCGGTGCTGCTCGCCGCGATCAGCGACCTGGCGATCGTGCTCGCTCAACGATGGGCCACCCCGTGGGCCCGGGCGGGGGCGCGCTGATGACCTCGGTCGACCTGATCGTCCCGCGGATCAACTACTTCTCCTACCTCCTCGACGGCTCGAACTGGACGCTCGGCGTCCGGGGCTCGCTGCCCGAGCTGCTGCTGCAGCACGTCGGCTACACGCTGGTGACACTGGTGCTCAGTGCCCTGATCGCGCTCCCGATCGGGCTCTTCATCGGCCACACCAACCGGGGTGCCTTCCTGGCGATCAACATCGGCAACGCCGGCCGTTCCCTGCCGACGTTCGGCCTCCTCAGCCTGATGGTGACGCTCGTCGGCATCGGCACCCTGCCGGTCCTCGTCGCCCTCGTCGTGCTCGCAGTCCCCCCGATCCTCGCCGCGACCTACGCCGGCATCCGCTCCGTCGACCCGTCCGCCGTGCAGGCGGCGGTCGGCATGGGCATGAAGCCGATGCAGGTGCTGTTCAAGGCCGAGGTGCCGATGGCGCTGCCGCTGATCATCTCCGGCCTGCGCAGCGCCCTGCTCCAGGTCTGCGCCACCGCCACCGTCGCGGCCTACGTCGGCCTCGGCGGCCTGGGGCGGCTGCTCATCGACGGTCTGAGCACCAACCGCTACGAGAAGGTGTTCGCCGGCGCCCTGCTCGTGGCCCTCCTCGCTATCGTCCTCGACCTGGCCGGAGCCGGTGCCGAGCGCGTCGTCGTCTCGCCCGGCGTCCGCACCCGTGGTCGCCGTACCTCCCGTGGTTCTCAACCCGCCCGCACGGCCGGCGCAGCCGGCTGAGCACACACCCATCCCGCAAGAAGGAAAGGTCACTCCCATGCCCAGGAAGTCCAGGAAGCTCGTGGCACTCGCCGCCATGGTGGCGGCCGTCCTGCCGTTGAGCGCGTGCGGAGGTGACCCGACCGCCGATGGCGGCACCGGGGGCGGCTCCGACACGATCACCGTCGGCTCGGCGAACTTCCCCGAGAACGAGCTGCTCGCCGAGATCTACGCCCAGGCTCTCGAGGCCAAGGACGTCAAGGTCAACCGCAAGTTCAACATCGGCGCGCGCGAGCTCTACCTCAAGGCGCTCGAGGACGGCTCGATCGACATGCTCCCGGAGTACAACGGCGCCCTGCTCGCCGCGCTCTCCGAGGGCGGCGCCGTGCCGGACGACGTCAGCACCCCCGAGGAGGTGTACGACGCTCTGCAGGACGTCCTGCCCGAGGGCACCGAGACCACGACGCAGTCGTCGGCCGAGGACAAGGACACGCTCACCGTCACCTCCGAGACCGCCGAGAAGTACTCCCTCAAGACCATCGAGGACCTCAAGCCCGTCGCGGGCGAGCTCGAGCTCGGCGGCGGTCCGGAGTTCGTGGAGCGCTACCAGGGCATCATCGGCCTCAAGGAGCTCTACGGTCTGACGTTCAAGGACTACAAGCCGCTCGACCCCGGCGGCCCGCTCACCAAGGCGGCGCTGAAGAAGGGTGACGTCCAGGTCGCCAACATCTTCTCCACCGACTCGGTGATCGCGACCGACAACCTGGTCGTGCTCGAGGACACGAAGAACCTCTTCCTCGCGCAGAACATCGTGCCGCTGATCAAGTCCGACAAGGTCAAGGGCGACGTCAAGGCCACCCTCGACGAGGTGTCGGCGGCGCTCAACACCGAGAACCTCACGGAGTACCTCGCGATGGTCCAGGTGGACAAGAAGGACTCGAAGACCGTGGCCAAGGAGTTCCTCGCCAACGAGCTCTGAGCCCGACCGCCTCACCCCGCGTCATCAGGAGCGCGTCGGCCCATCCGGGCCGGCGCGCTTCTGCCGTTTCTCGTTGAGTGGTCAGTTGTGCCCCGTTGAGTGGTCAGTCGTGCTCCGCAGAGTTCGGATGTGACCCACGCGCGGGTGCACAAGTGCCTACTGAACGGGGCACGACTGCCTACTCAACGGGTCAGCCGAGCAGGTCGGCGGCGACGAGCCACTCCTCCTCGAGCGACTCCTTCTGCACGGCCAGCTCGCGCAGGCGTACGTCGACCGCGGCGAGGCGTTCGTAGTCCGCGGCGTGCTCGACCATCTCGTCGTGCAGCGAGGTCTCCTGCGCAGCCAGCTTGCTCAGCTGCTTCTCGACGCGCGCGACGGTCTTGCGCGCCTCGCGCAGCCGAGCCGGATTCGTCTGCGACGTACTCGCGGCGCCACCACTCCCGATCGCAGACGAATCGGAAGGGGGGGAGGCGGCGCGACGCTCGAGGTACTCCTCGACGCCGCGCGGCAGCATCGCGATCGACCCGTCGCCCATCAGCGCCCACGTGGAGTCGGTGACCCGCTCGAGGAAGTAGCGGTCGTGCGAGACGACGACCAGCGTGCCGGGCCAGCCGTCGAGGAAGTCCTCGAGCACGTTCAGCGTCTCGATGTCGAGGTCGTTGGTGGGCTCGTCGAGCAGCAGCACGTTGGGCTCGGACAGCAGCAGCCGGAGCAGCTGGAAGCGGCGCCGCTCGCCACCGGAGAGGTCTCCGATCCGGGCGGTCAGCCGGTCGCCGGTGAAGCCGAACCGCTCCAGCATCGAGGACGCGGTGATCTCGCCGCCCTCGACACGGGTGATCCGCTGCACGGACTCGACCGAGTCCAGCACGCGCACGGTGGGGTCCAGGTCGTCGAGCGCCTGCGTGAGGTGCTCGAGGACGACGGTCCGCCCGGTTCGCACGCGGCCCGCGACCGGGTGCAGGTCGCCCGCGAGGAGCTGGAGCACCGAGGTCTTCCCGGCGCCGTTGACGCCGACCAGCCCGACCCGGTCGCCGGGCCCCAGCCGCCAGGTGGCGCGCCGCAGCAGCGTGCGCTCACCGCGGACCAGGTCGGCGTCCTCGACGTCGAGCACGTCCTTGCCGAGCCGCTGGCTCGCGAAGCGCTGCAGCTCGAGGCGGTCGCGCGGCGGCGGCACGTCCTCGATCAGGGTGTTCGCGGCCTCGATCCGAAACTTCGGCTTGGCGGTCCGCGCCGGGGCGCCACGGCGCAGCCAGGCCAGCTCCTTGCGGACCAGGTTCTGCCGCCGGGTCTCCGAGGACGCTGCCTGTCGCTGCCGCTCGGCCTTGGCGAGCACGAACGCCGCGTAGCCACCCTCGTAGACGTCGACGACGCCGTCGTGCACCTCCCAGGTCTGGGTGGACACGGCGTCCAGGAACCAGCGGTCGTGGGTGACCACGACGAGGGCGGAGCCGCGCGCGGACGAGGCGAGGTGCTGGGCCAGCCAGGCCACGGCCTCGACGTCGAGGTGGTTGGTCGGCTCGTCCAGGACGATCAGGTCGTGCTCGTCGAGCAGCAGCCGCGCCAGCGCCGAGCGTCGCCGCTCGCCGCCGGAGAGCCCCTCGACGGTGCGGTCCAGCGAGACCCCGGCGAGCAGCACCTCGACCACCTCACGGGTGGTCGGGTCGGCGGCCCACTCGTGGTCGGCCTTGCCCTGGAGCACCACCGCGCGGACGGTCGCGGACGGATCGAGGTCGTCTCCCTGCGAGAGGAAGCCGAGATGCAGGCCGCGGTTGCGAGACACCCGGCCCTCGTCGGGCTCCTCGAGGCCGGCGAGCACCTTGAGCAGGGTCGTCTTGCCGTCCCCGTTGCGGCCGACGACGCCGATCCGCTCCCCCGCGCCGACACCGAGGCTGACGGAGGAGAGCAGCGGCCGGACGCCGTACGCCTTCGAGACGCGCTCGAGGTTCACCAGGTTCGCGACGGCCACGTCAGTCCCCCACCACGATGCGGGCGCCGGCCACGGGGCCGGGCGCGAAGGACACCGGACCGAGATCGGCGGCGCGCAGGCCACCGGCGACCCGGACGGCGTGCGAGCGGCCCTCGCACAGGAACAGGCAGGTCGGTCCGGAGCCGGACACGATCGCGCCGAGCGCGGACTCGATCCGCCCACGCTCGAGCGCGATCGACAGCTCGGGGCGCAGCCGCAACGCCGCCGGCTGCAGGTCGTTGACCAGGGCGGCGCCGAGCCGGTCGACGTCGTGACCGAGCAGTGCGCCGATCAGCTCGTCGGGGATCTCGGGGTCGTCGACCACGGCTCCGCCGTGCAAGGTGTCGAACTCGCGGTAGACCTCGGGCGTGGACAGGCCGACGGGCGACTCCAGGACGACCCACCAGTACTCCCCGCGCGTCATCACCGGAGTGACCAGCTCGCCGCGGCTCGAGCCGATGGCTGTTCCACCGTCGAGCAGGAAGGGCACGTCGCTGCCCAGCTCGGCCGCGAGCTCGTGCAGCTGCGCGCGTGGGGTGTCGAGCCCCCACAGGTGGTCGCACGCGACGAGGGCGGCCGCGGCGTCCGCGCTGCCGCCCGCCATGCCTCCCGCGACCGGGATGCCCTTGTCGATGGTGATGTCGACGCCCCGCTCGGTGCCGTGGTGCGCGGCCAGCAGCCGGGCCGCGCGCACCGCGATGTTGGTCTGGTCGGTCGGCACGCCCGCCACGTCGAGGTGGTCGCGCCCCTGCACCGTGACGCTCACGTCGTCGGCGTCGGACACCACGAGATGGTCGTAGAGACCGATCGCCTGGTAGACGGTCGCGAGCGCGTGGAAGCCGTCCTCACGCACCGGTCCGACTCCGAGCGAGAGGTTGATCTTGGCGGGCACGCTGACCTGCACCGTCACGACAGGGCCAGCCCCTCGGCCACCCGGGCGAACGTGTGCACGTCCAGCATCTCGCCGCGGGTGGCGGGGTCGACGCCGGCGTGGGCCAGTGCGGCCTCGGCCCGCTCGGCCGAGCCCGCCAGCTCCTTCAACGTCCCGCGCAGGGTCTTGCGACGGTGCGCGAACGCCGCGTCGACGACCCGGAAGACCTGCTCCCGCGTGACGTCGACCGCGGGTGGCTCACGATGGGTCCAGGCGACCAGGCCGGAGTCGACGTTGGGCGCCGGCCAGAAGACGTTGCGCCCGACCGAGCCCGCCCTGCGGACGTCGGCGAACCACGCTGCCTTGACCGACGGCACGCCGTAGGTCCGCGACCCGGGCGGCGCGGCCAGCCGGTCCGCGACCTCGGCCTGCACCATCACCAGGCCGGAGCGCAGCGACGGCAGCAGCGCCAGGAGGTGCAGCAGGACCGGGACGGACACGTTGTAGGGCAGGTTCGCGACCAGCGCGGTCGGCGGGGGGCCCGGCAGGTCGGTGACCCGCAGCGCGTCCGCGGCGACCACCTCGAGCCGGTCCACCCGGTCCGGTGCGTACGACGCGACGGTGGCGGGCAACGCGGCGGCGAGGACCGGGTCCAGCTCGACCGCCACCACCCGCCGTACGGTCTCGAGCAGGCCCAGCGTCAGCGAGCCGAGACCGGGACCGACCTCGAGCACCACGTCGTCGGCGGCGACGCCGGAGACGCGCACGATCCGGCGGACCGTGTTGGCGTCGATGACGAAGTTCTGCCCGCGCTGCTTGGTGGGGCGCAACGCCAGGCCCGCCGCGAGCGAGCGCACCTCTGCCGGTCCGAGAAGCCTCGGACCGGCAGAGGTCGGGTCCGGGTCGCTCACGAGGGCGACCCTATCGCCGTGCGGGAGGAGCAGATCAGGCGCGCTGACCGCAGGTCGGCCAGGCACCGTAGCCGCCCTCGGCGGCACGGACGCGCTCGGCGACCGCGATCTGTGCTTCCCTGCTGTTCTGGTGCGGCATGCCGGACCCGCCGTAGGCACGCCAGGTCGACGGGCTGAACTGCAGGCCGCCGTAGTAGCCGTTCCCGGTGTTCGCGGCCCAGTTGCCACCGGACTCGCACGCGGCGATCCGGTCCCAGGCGGAGCTGCCGCTCGAGAAGTTCGTGGTGGCCACCGGAGCCTTGGTGCCGACCTTGACGATCGCGTCCACCGGCTTGCGCACGACACGCGACTGCAGGACCTTCCGGTCGGCGCGGTCGCCGTTCTCGAAGGTGATGCGGGAGAGGACGGAGCGGGCGCCCACCTTGCCCGAGCGGACCGTCTTGGTCCTCCCCTCGAGCATGCTGTCGTCCTGGCGCCGGACGGTGCCGAACCCGATGTCCTGGGTGGCGCGGCGCTCGACCACGCGGATCTTGGTCAGCGTGAGGGAGTCACCGTCCTCGATGCGGCTGCCCAGTCCGGGCTTCACCTGGTCGTTGCCGTCGGCCTTGACGCCGAGCTGGCGCAGGGCGTCGGCGACGGTGAGCGCGGTGACTGTGGTCGTCCGCTTCTTCTCGTCCGCGAGCTTCACGCTGATCTTCTTGGGGGTCACGACGGCGAGGTCCATGCCGCTGCGCCCGATGCTCGCACTACGGCTGACCGAGATCGACGCGCCGGAGACCCGGAGGCCGATCTGGTCGAGCGCGGAGGCCACATCGGTGGCGGTCACCCAGTAGCG
This sequence comes from uncultured Actinomycetota bacterium, assembly GCA_963845655.1. Classification (GTDB taxonomy): domain Bacteria; phylum Actinomycetota; class Actinomycetes; order Propionibacteriales; family Nocardioidaceae; genus Nocardioides_B. The sequence continues at coordinate 160,342 of CAWJTB010000002.1, forward strand.
GTCCGTGTCGCCGTCGATCTTGACGTCGAGGGGGCGGCCGAAGCGGACGGCCACGCTGCTGCCGTCGCTGATGGCGGAGCCGGTGCTCGGCGAGACCACGTCGTGGGCCCCGAGCGAGACGCCCTCGGCCTCGAGGATCGCGGCGACGTCGTCACCGAAGGTCTGGACCTGCCGGGTCTTGCCGTCGAGCGAGAGGGTGACGGTCTTCGACATCGCTGCGTAGCCGGCGGTGGTGGCCGCGACCGCGAGGACGACGACGCCGGCCAGGACGGCCAGTGCTGCCTTGCTCTTCGTGAGTAGCGCGACTGTGCTTCGCACGGTTCTCCCATGTTCGTGAGATCCGGTCCGCGGCGACGACGCGCCCGGCGCACCCGTCCGGTCGGGGGACCGAGGCGGTGCGTGCCCGGACGGGTGGTGCGTCGGGCCTCTGCGGGGCGTCGCCCGAGGTGCTTCCGCTCCCGGCCAACAAGCACATGACCATACGGACAGTCCCGCGAGGGGCCAAATATTCTGTCCTGATCTGTGCCGTTTATGGCTTTCAACGTGGGGCAGGTCACGCCCATCAGCCCGATCCCCGCCGGTTGTCCAGACCGACCTCGTGCTACCAGCGACCACCGAAGGCCGCGTCCGTGTTGGCGTCGACCGCCGCGCACAGCGCCGTCAGGTCCTCGCCGCGGGTCTCGGCCATCGCGCGCATCGTCACCGGCACGAGGTACGACGCATTGGGCCGTCCCCGGTAGGGCGTCGGCGTCAGGTACGGCGCATCGGTCTCGACCAGCACCCGGTCCTGCGGCGTCAGCCGCAGCGCCTCGCGCAGGGGCTCGGCGTTCTTGAAGGTGACGGTCCCGGCGAAGGACAGCCAGGCGCCGCGGTCCAGGCAGGCCAGCGCGAAGGCGGCGTCGCCCGAGAAGCAGTGCATGACGAACGCGGTCCGGCACTCCCTCCTCGTCGAGGATCCGGAGCACGTCGTCGTGGGCGTCGCGGTCGTGGATCACCAGCGTCTTGTCCAGCCGCTTGGCCAGGTCGATGTGCGCGCGGAACGACCGGTGCTGGGCGGGACGCCCGTCCTCGCCGGTGCGGAAGTAGTCGAGCCCGGTCTCCCCCACGGCCCGCACGCGCGGCGACGACGCCGCGAGGGCGGCGATCTCCTCGAGGGCCGTGTCGAGCAGGCCCTCGGCCTCGAGCCGGGGTGCCTCGTTGGGGTGCAGCGCGACACCCGCGACGAGCGCGTCGTACGACGTCGCGGCCTCGACCGCCCAGCGCGCGCCGGGGAGGTCGCAGCCGATCTGCACGATCCGGGTGACGCCGACGGCAGCGGCCGCGGCCAGCGCCTCCTCGGTCGCCAGCCAGGCGCCGTCGGGGCCGTCGGCGATGTCGAGGTGGCAGTGGTTGTCGACGACCGGGTGCGGCAGCGGCTCCGGGGAGGGAGGACGCTCCCGGTCACGACCGCCTCCGCCCTCGGGGCCGCGGCTGCGCGTCGGGCCGCTCACGACTTGTGCACCGCGTCGTAGACCTCGCGCTTGGGCAGACCCACCCGCTGGGCCACCTCGCGGATCGCGTCCTTGCGCTGCGTGCCCCGCGCCTCCGCCTCCGCCACGAGCGCCGCCAGCGACGCCGGATCCGTGGGTACGTCGACCAGGTCGGTGCTCGCACCCTCCACGACGATCGTGACCTCGCCCCGGACACCGTCGGCCGCCCAGGCGGCGAGCTCGGCCAGCCCCGCCCGTCGTACCTCCTCGTGGGTCTTGGTCAGCTCGCGGCAGACCGCGCCGCGGCGCGTCTCGCCGAAGGCCTCGGCCATCGCCCGGAGCGCGACCTCCGTGCGGTGCGGCGCCTCGAAGAACACCAGGGTGCGCGGCTCGTCGCCGAGCGACGCCAGACGACGGGCGCGCTCGCCCGCCTTGCGGGGCAGGAAGCCCTCGAAGCAGAAGCGGTCGACCGGGAGCCCGGACACGGCCAGCGCGGTCAGCACCGCCGACGGCCCCGGGACCGCGGTGATCGCGAGGTCCCGCTCCACGCATGCCGCGACGAGCCGGTAGCCGGGGTCGGACACCGACGGCATCCCGGCGTCGGTCACCAGCACCACCCGGTCCCCGGCCTCCACCGCGTCGACGAGCTGGGGGGTGCGGGCCGCCTCGTTGCCCTCGAAGTAGGACACGACCCGTCCGCCGATCTGCACGCCCAGCTCGGTGGTGAGCCGACGGAGCCGACGGGTGTCCTCCGCGGCGACCACGTCGGCGCCCGCGAGCTCCTCGGCCAGCCGCGGCGGCGCATCGGCCACCCGGCCGATCGGAGTGGCGGCGAGCACGAGACAGCCGGTGCGCTCGTCGGGAGGTGAGGTCACGGGCCCGATCCTCCCCTACGTCGCGGGCGCCGTCCGGCCGGGTCCGTACAGTTGCGGCGTGACGTCCGTGCAGCAGCCCGACCGCCTCACGCGCGGCTCGGCCACCCGACGCACGGTGTCGCTCTCGCTCACCTCCGAGGACCGGCCGGTGCCCAGCGCCCGGCGCCGGCTGGTGCCCGCGCTGCGCGGCGACGACCGCGTCACCGCCTGGGGCGCGACGATCGCGATCACCCTGCTGGCGTTGTTCCTGCGGCTGTGGAACCTCGGCCGCGCCCAGGCGTTCCTCTTCGACGAGACCTACTACGCCAAGGACGCCTGGTCCCTGGGGACGCACGGCTACGTCACCAACTACGTCGAGGACGCCAACCAGAAGATCCTCGCCGGCGACCTGGACGGTCTCTTCTCTCCCGGCCCGAGCATGGTGGTCCATCCCGAGGTCGGCAAGTGGCTGATCGCACTCGGCGAGCACACCTTCGGCATGGACCCGTTCGGCTGGCGCGTCGCATCGGCGGTGGTCGGGTCGCTGATGGTGCTGGTGATGATCCGGCTCGCCCGCCGGGTCACCGGATCCACGCTCCTGGGGTGCGTCGCGGGGCTGCTGATGACCTTCGACGGTCTCCAGCTCGTGCTGTCCCGGCTGGCCCTGCTCGACATCTTCCTCGCCTTCTTCCTGCTCTGCGCGGTGTCGTGCCTGGTCGCGGACCGGGACTGGGGACGGCTGCGGATGGCTCGACTGGTGCCGTCAGGCGCCTCGCTCCCCAGCACCGCCTGGGGTCCGGTGCGCGGCCTGCTGTGGCGACCCTGGCTGCTGGCCGCCGGCGTGTTCCTCGGTCTCGCCTGTGGCACGAAGTGGAACGCCGTGTTCCCGATGGCGGCGTTCGGGGTGCTGGTGTGGCTGTGGGGCGCTGGGGCGCGCCGGTCGCTCGGTGTCCGCTGGCCCCGGCTCAAGGCGGCCGTCGCCGACGGGCTGCCCGCGTTCGGCTACCTGGTCGTCGTCGCCCTCGTGGTGTACGTCGCGAGCTGGACCGGCTGGCTGCTGCACGCAGAGGTCTACGAGAAGGCGCTGTCCGACACGCAGTACGGCGCCTCGTGGGGCAGCTACCTCGACGTCGACGCCCGCGGCTTCGTTCCCGAGCTCATGGAGTCGTTGCGCTCCCTGTGGAACTACCACCAGGACGTCTACACGTTCCACACCCGGTTCCTCAACGACGCCACCCACTCCTACCAGTCCACCCCGCAGGGCTGGCTGCTGCTGAACCGTCCCGTCGGGGTGCAGGCCGACCTCGGGATCAAACCGGGCGAGCAGGGCTGCACCGCGCCCTCCGACAGCACCTGCCTGCGACAGACCCTGCTGCTCGGCACCCCCGCCCTGTGGTGGGGCGGCGTGCTGGCGCTGGTCTACTCGGTCTACGCCTGGCTCGCCAAGCGGGACTGGCGCTTCGGGCTCGCCGTCGTCGGGGTGCTGGCCACCTGGCTGCCCTGGATCCGCTACGACGACCGGCCGATCTTCTCCTACTACGCGATCGCGATCCTGCCCTTCACCATCCTCGCCGTCGTGCTCTGCCTCGGCACCCTCATCGGTGGGCCCCGGGCCAGCGAGCGACGCCGCATGTGGGGTACGGCGGTCGCCGGCGCCTTCGTCGTGCTGGTGATCCTCAACTTCGCCTGGTTCTGGCCGATCTACACCGGTGACCTCCTCACGACGCCCGACTGGCTGGATCGCGTCTGGTTCAAGCGCTGGATCTGATCGAGTCAAAAAGCGGCCGATATCGGTGTTTGCTTGCGCTGTCTGACCCCGGCAGGAACCCTGGAGCGGTGTCGCCCGGGGACCTGTCAGCCACCGCCGAGGACGCGGCCGTCCGACGGGCCGCCGCCGCCGTGCTCGTCGAGCACGCCCCTGCGGTGATCGGGCACGTCGGGCCCGACGGGATCCTGGTCGGGGTCTGCGGTGCGCTGCTCGACAAGCTGGGCTACCGGTCCGAGGACTGGGTCGGCCGGCGACTCACCGAGATGATCGACCATCCCGACCTGGGTCGCCTGGTGGAGGCCGGTCTCGCGGGGCGCCCTGCCGCCGAGGTGGTGATGCTCGAGGGCCGCTCCTGGCGGGTGGTGGTGGCGCCACTGCACGTCGAGGGTGCCGTCGCCGGCGCCCTCGTGGTGATGACCTTCTCGGAGATGGTGGAGGTGCACCACAGCCTCAGCGCGACTGAACGCCTCAAGGAGCAGTTCGCGGCGCTGATCGAGATCTCCAACGACTTCATCGCGCTGGCCGAGCTGGACGGCACGGTCACCTTCGTCAACCGCGCCGGGCGTGCGCTGGTCGGTCTGGACACCGATGAGGAGGCACTGGGCCGACCCACCGACGACTACTTCACGCCCGCCGGCCATGCCAAGTCACGCGAGATCGAGGACGCCGTGATCGCACAGGGCTGGTGGACCGGCGAGACCGAGCTGCGGCACTTCGGCACCGGCGAGTCGATCCCGGTCTCGGCCAACTCGTTCCTGGTCACCAAGGACGGCGAGCCGATCGCGCTCGCCACCGTGCAGCGCGACCTCCGGACCAGGATCAAGAACGAGCAGGCGCTGGCGCTCCGCTCACGTGAGCACCGCGCCATCGCCGACCTCGCCCAGCTCGCCCTGACCCGGCCGGTGCCTGAGATCCTCGGCGAGGCGATGCGCCAGATGACCACGCGTCACCCCGGTCTCGTGTCCAGCGTCTGCCGCCACATCGTCGTCGACCAGACCCTCCAGGTCGTGGCGACCTCGGACGAGGACCTCGACACCTTCACCGTCCCCCTCTCCGATGAGACCCCCATGGGCCGAGCACTCCTCGAGGGCGCACCCGTGATCAGCGCCGACCTCAGCGAGGACGAGCGCTTCGGGGGCTTCGGCCCTCGCGGCATCCGAGGAGCGCTCGTCGTGCCGGTGCCCGGATCTACGGGGCCGTGGGGCACGGTGGGACTCGGCGACCGGGAGCCCCGCGACTGGACCGACGACGACCTCACCTTCGTCGAGGCGGTCGCCACGACGATCGGTGCCACGCTCAGGCGCACCGAGCTGGAGTCGGCGCTCGCCCACCAGGCCCTGCACGACCCGTTGACCGGGCTCCCCAACCGTGCGCTGGTCCGCGACCGCATCGAGCACGCCCTGCGCCGCTCCACCCGCCGGGGCTCGATGCTGGCGGTGCTCCTGCTCGACCTCGACGACTTCAAGGCGGTCAACGACACGCTCGGCCACATCAGCGGGGACGAGATGCTCAGCGAGCTGGCGCTGCGCTTCGAGTCCGTGGTGCGCGAGGGCGACACGGTGGCGCGGCAGGGCGGCGACGAGTTCGTCGTGCTGTGCGAGGACGTGAGGAGCGAGGACGAGGTGGCCTTCGTGGCCGAGGCCCTGCTCCAGGCGTGCGCCGCCGGGGTCGTGGTCGGCGGGCGGCGACTCGCGCTCTCGGCCAGCGTCGGTGTCGCGCTGGCGCTGTCCGGTGAGGCCAGCACCACCTCCCTGCTCAGCGAGGCCGACATCGCGATGTACCGCGCCAAGCGGGACCGCAAGGGCAGCTACCGCATCTTCGACGAGGCGATGCGCGGCGACGCCCTGAGCCGGATGAACGTCTCGGGCGAGCTGCGTGCCGCCCTGCGCAACGACGAGCTCAGCGTCGCCTTCCAGCCCATCGTCGACCTGCAGACCGGCGGGATCGTCGCCATGGAGGCGCTGGCCCGCTGGACCGACCGGGACGGCCGGCCCGTCGCGCCCGACGTGTTCGTCCCGATCGCGGAGGAGACCGGCCTGATCGGCGAGATCGGCGCCTCCGTGCTGCGCCAGGCAGCGACGTACGCCGCCGCCTGGCAGCAGCACGGGCCGATCGGCATCCGGGTCAACGCCTCGGCTCACGAGCTGCGTGCCGACGGCTTCCACGCCCGCGTCGTGGAGACGCTGGGCGCCGTGGGCCTGCCGCTGGAGCGGCTGGGCATCGAGATCACCGAGTCGGTGCTGGTGGAGGAGGACAAGACCACCGAGGACACCCTCAACCAGCTGCGGGACTCGGGCGTGACGCTCCTGATCGACGACTTCGGCACCGGCTACAGCTCGCTGAGCTACCTGCAGCGTTTCCCGGTGGTCGACGTGCTCAAGATCGACCGGTCCTTCCTCGGCGAGGGCACCCGCGGCGAGGCCGTGGTGAAGGCCGTCGTCGGCCTCGGCCTCGCCTTCGGCCTCCAGGTCTGCGCGGAGGGCGTCGAGACCGACGAGCAGCACCGCCGGGTCACCGAGCTCGGCTGCGATCTTGCTCAGGGCTACCACTTCGGCCGCCCCGTGCCCGGTCCGGAGGCGCTGGAGCTGATCGCCCGTTGGCAGGACCGGCCGGAGCGCTAGTCCGCTCCCGGCCCGTCGAGCACCAGCGCGACGAGCGCCACGTCGTCCTCCGGCCCCTCGGGCACCAGACGGTCGAGCACCTCCCCGACGAGCTCGTCGACCGGCAGGCCCCGCGCGTCGCGGACCACGCTGAGCAGACGCTCGAGGCCGACGGTGAGATTCTCTCCGCGCCGCTCCACGAGACCGTCGGTGAACAGCAGCAGCGTCGCACCGGGCTCCAGCTCGACCTCGTGCGTCGAGCGGTGCTCACGATCGTCGAGCCCCAGCAGCAGGTCGTGGCCCTCCAGCAACGTGGCCGACCCGTCGGCGGCCACGACGACGGCCGGCGGATGCCCGGCGTTGGAGAAGCGCAGCCTGGTCCGCCCGGTCGCGGGGTCGCGGAGCAGCTGCGCCACGATCGCGGTCGCGATGGTGTCGATGCCCAGGCCCGCCATCGCCGCCGAGACCCGGGCGAGCACCTCGGCCGGCCCCGCTCCGGTGGAGTAGGCGATCCCGCGCGTCAGCGAGCGCAGCTGGCCCATCGCGGCCGCGGCGGCCGTGTCGTGGCCGATCACGTCGCCGACGAGCAGCATCACCGACCCGTCCGGCTGCTCGAAGGCGTCGTACCAGTCGCCGCCCACCTGTGCTGCCTGGGCGGCCGGCAGGTAGCGCACGGCGATGCGCATGCCCTCCGGCTGCGCCGGCTCGGTCAGCATCGCCCGCTGCAGCTGCCCGGACATCTCACGGACCCGGCTGTAGGAGCGGGCGTTGTCCAGGGCGGCACTGGCACGCCAGGCGATCTCCTTGGCCGTGGCCAGCTCCGCGGGCGTCATCGGGGGCCGGCGGCCGTCGCGGGCAAGCGTGAGCAGGCCGCTCACGCCGTCGGCACCGATCAGGGGCAGCACCACCACGGACTCGAGATCGAGGGCGACCAGGGCGTCCACCGCCTCGGGGGCCCGCAGGGTCTGGACCGCGTAGTCGTGGCCGCCGCGCTCCAGCACGAACGCCTCCCCCGACGCCAGGGTGGCCAGCGATCCGCGCAGCTGCGTGCGTCCCTTGAACCGGTGGCGGGCGAAGGTCCGGGTGTGCTCGCGCAGCTCCGGATCGCGGTGCCAGCACTCGACGTCCTCGACGGCACCCGACGCCGTGACCAGGCTGACGACCGACCAGTCCGCGAGCCCGGGCACGGTCAGCCGTGCCATCGTGCGGACGGCGTCCTCGATCTCGAGTGAGTCCACCAGCACCCGGCCCACCTGGGCCACGAGACTGAGCAGGGACAGACTCGTCGCGGCCTCCTGCTCGGCGGCTCGCTGCTCGGTCACGTCCGAGGCGGCTCCGATGATCCGGACGACCGCGCCGTGCTCGTCCAGCAGGGTGCGGCCGACCGCGGAGATCCAGCGCTGGTCCCCGCCGGGCAGCAGCACCCGGAAGGCCTCGGCGTACTGCGCCCGGCCGGCGATGGTCTCCTCGAGCGCACGCGTGACGCGGGGCAGGTCGTCGGGATGCAGCCGCTCGTTGAACCCGTCGATGGTGCTCGTGAACTCGTCCGGCTCGTAGCCGAACATGCGCAGCAGCCGGTCGTCCCAGGACAGCTCGCCGCTGGCCAGGTCCCAGTCCCAGCTGCCCACCCCCGCAGCCTCCATGGCGAGGTCGAGCCGTGCCGAGATCGTCTGGTGCTCGGCCGCCAGCGCCATCCGCTCCAGCTCGGCGATCACGGCGCCGGCCAGCTCCTCGAGCACGCCGACGTCGGCGTCCTGCCAGGTGCGGGCTGCTGCGTCGTACGCACAGAACGACCCGACCACCTGACCGCGCTCGTCTCGCAGTGGCACCCCGAGGTAGGAGCCGACGCTGCCGGACGCGACCGGGGGAAGCCGGTTGACCCGTTCGTCCCGCAGGGCGTCGGGCAGCACGAGGGGTCCGCCATCGCGCGCGGTGACCGTGCACAGCGAGTCCGCACGCGGCGAGTCGCGCAGGGTCGCACCGGGGGCGAGGCCGGCTCCCGCCGCCACGTGCTGGACATCGGTGAGCAGGGAGACCTGGGCGGAGCTGGTGCCGAGCAGCCGGGCGGCGAGCGCGCTGAGCCGGTCGAGCGTCGTGTTGCCGGGCAGATAGGGAACCAGACGCTGAGCGGCCGCGATGCGGTGGGCGTCGTCGAGGTCGGCGGCGCGGCCGTCCTCCGAACGCTCGTCCTGCGCCACTGTCCAGCTCCCTCGTCGAGACCCGGTTTGCCGGGACCACTCACCCGCATCGTCGGATGCGGGGGCGTCGAAGCATGGCGGCATGCCCGGCCATGCCCGGCGATCCTCTCAGCCGTGCGCGGTCTGTCCGAAAGATCCGGCCTCAACTGGGGCAACCTCACGCACAAACCACCCCCTTGGCACCGGGTCCGTAGTCACTTCAGGCCGTCTGGACCTGTCCGGTCGCGTAGGTCCGGGCTCGCCGCTGGGACCCGGTCCGCGAGCCCCGACGCCCGGTGGCCTGGTGGGGGGCGATAACCAGGGCTGCTGCACGGGCGTCGGGGTCGGTCAGGGGACGGCAACGGCCGAGGGGTGTGCTGGCGTGGACGCTCCGGCGGCAAGGAGGGCGGCACCGGGGTCTGGGGCATCGACGTGCTTGGCGGCTGAGGCGATCTCGTCAACCGGCCTGGTGCCACCGTACGCCTGCCACGCGACGCGCCACCGGCGGTGACTAGACACCGCGCGCCGCGTCCGACGTGGCCTCAGGCCAGGGAGAGGAAGAGCTTCTCCATCTTCTTGACGTCGACGCTGTCCGTGCCCTCGCCGTTGGCGAGGCACTGCTGAAGCCCGGTGGCGACGACCGCGAAGCCGGCTCGATCCAGCGCTCGAGAGACGGCGGCGAGCTGGATGACGACGTCCTCGCACTCACGACCCTCCTCCATCATGCGCAGCACGCCGGCCAGCTGTCCCTGGGCACGCTTGATGCGGTTGATGACGGGCGCGATGTCGCGGGGGTCGAGCTCCACTAGTTCGCCTCGTCCAGGGCAGCGAAGGCCGCCCCGAGACGCTGCTTGGCGTCGGTGGCGATCGCGTGCAGGGCCTCGTTGTCCGCGAGCCCCATCATGGCGTCCGGGTCGAACGCCTCGACCACGGTGGTGGAGGCGTCGAGGGACCTGACGACCACGTTGCACGGAAGCACCGCTGCGATGGACGGCTCCGCCTGGATGGCCTCGTAGGCCAGCGCGGGGCGGCACGCGCCCAGGATGATCTGCGGCTCGATGTCGACATCGAGCTTCTCCTTGAGCTTCTCCTTGAGGTCGATCTCGGTGAGCACCCCGAATCCCTGCTCGCCGAGCGCGGCTCGCACGGCCTCGACGGCTGCGGGGTAGGCCTGGTTCAGGGTGGTGGTGATCGTGTAGCCGCTCATGCAGTGCTCCTCTGCCAGTGGTCGTGGTGGAACTCCACCATACCCCCCCGGGTGTATTTGCTTCGCCTTCGCATACCCCCTACGGTATTGAGAGACGCCTTCGGCCCCACGAGAGAGGACACCCCATGGATGACCTGGCGAAGCGACAGATCGACCTCGAGGAGTTCGCCGCCGCTCGGGCGAGTGGAGTCCTCCTCGACGTGCGCGAGCGCCGCGAGTACGACGCCGGGCACATCCCGGGCGCCGTGCTCATCCCGATGGGCCAGCTGGCCAACCGGCTGGGCGAGATCGACCAGACCTCGCCGGTGTTCGTCACCTGCGCCTCGGGCAACCGGAGCCGCGCCATGACCGACCTGCTGCGGGCCACCGGCTTCGACGCACGCTCCCTCACAGGCGGCACCGAAGCGTGGGAACGCTCGGGCCGCCCCCTTCAAGGAGGACTCGCATGACCCACCTGACCATCGTCCCCATCGAGACCCCGTCCCTGGGCGACCGCAGCTACGTCGTCCACGACGGCGAGGTCGCCTTCGTCGTCGACCCGCAGCGTGACATCGACCGGGTGCTGGCGATCCTGGACGAGCACGCCGTCCGGTTGACCGACGTCTTCGAGACGCACCTGCACAACGACTACCTCACCGGCGGTCTGGCGCTCGCCCAGCGCACCGGCGCGGCCTACCACGTCAACGCCGACGACGAGGTCGCCTACGAGCGGACCCCGATCCGCGACGGGCAGGTCGTCGAGGTCGGGTCGCGGATGCGGGTCACGGCGATCTCCACCCCGGGGCACACCTTCACGCACCTGTCCTACGGACTGAGCGAGGCCTCTGCCGGGACCGATGCCACCTCGGCGGTGTTCTCCGGCGGATCCCTGCTCTTCGGTGCGACCGGTCGCCCCGACCTGCTCGGCGACGAGAACGCTGACCAGCTCGCCCGTCACCAGCACGCGTCCGCGCAACGACTGGTCGACCTGCTCCCCGCGGACGCCGACGTCCTTCCCACGCACGGCTTCGGCTCGTTCTGCGCGGCGACCCAGTCGGAGGCCACCCAGTCGACCCTCGGCCAGGAGAGGGAGACCAACCCGGTCCTGACCCAGGACGAGGAGACCTACGTCCGTGACCTGCTCGAAGGCCTGGGCGCCTGGCCCGCCTACTACGCCCACATGATGCCGGCCAACGCCGAGGGTCCCTCGGAGCCCGACCTGTCCCCGCCCGCCACCGCCGATGCCGCCGAGCTGCGGCGCCGCATCGAGGCCGGCGAGTGGGTCATCGACCTCCGCAACCGCACCGTCTTCGCGGCGGGACACGCTCCGGGCACCCTCAACTTCGGGATCGAGGGGCCCTTCGCCACCTACCTCGGTTGGCTGATCTCCTGGGGCACCCCGGTGACGCTGCTCGGCGAGAGCCCGGACGATGTCGCCGAAGCCCAACGCGAACTGGTGCGGATCGGCATCGACCGGCCCGCCGCCCAGGCCACCGGCAGCCCGGAGGACTGGACCGACCAGGGGTTGGCCAGCTTCCCGACCGCGACGTTCGCCGACCTGGCGCAGGTCCGTCACCACCGTGAGGTCGTGATCCTCGACGTCCGTCGCGCCGACGAGTACGACGCCACCCGGATCACGGGCGCGCACAACATCCCGATCCACGAGCTGCCCGGACGGGTCGGCGAGGTGCCGGCCGGCGAGGTCTGGGTGCACTGCGCGTCCGGCTACCGCGCCGGAGTGGCTGCGTCCCTGCTCGACGCCGCGGGTCGCACGCCCGTCGCCGTGGACGACTCCTTCGAGAACGCCGAGAAGGTCGGTCTCCACCTGGTCGGTCCCGACGCCTGATGCTCGACCTCCTCCTCGCGATCGTCGCCGGGGCGTTCATCGGGCTCAGCCTCGGTGCGCTCGGCGGCGGCGGGTCGATCCTGGCCGTCCCGGTGCTGGTCTACGCCCTCGGGCAGAGCCCGGCCCAGGCGACCACCGGCTCCTTGGTCGTCGTGGGCGTCACCGCCCTGATCAGTGCCGTGACCGCCCACCGTGCCGGCACCGTGCTCCTCGGGCGCGGGGTCGTCTTCGGTCTGGTCGCGATCGGGGGCGCCGCCGTCGGCGCCCAGGCCTCGGCCCTGGTCTCCGAGCCGGTGCTGCTGGCCGCCTTCGCGGTCCTGATGCTGGTGGTCGGAGCGGTCATGGCGACACGCCAGGTGCGTGCCCATCGTGCGTCGGCCCACGACGCCGCCGACGCTGGCGACTCCGGCGACTCTGGCGAGGAGAGCCGTCCCTCCCGGCGACACACCCTGGACGACCCGATCATCACGTTCAGCCCGACGTTCGCCTGCCAGTGCCCCCGGGCGCTCAAGGTGCTCGTCGCCGCCACGGCCGTGGGGCTGCTCACCGGTTTCCTCGGCGTCGGCGGAGGATTCCTCGTCGTCCCGGCGCTGCTGGTCGCCCTGGCGCTGCCGATGGAGTACGCCGTCGGCACCTCGCTGGTCGTCATCACGCTGACCAGCGCCGGCGCCCTGGCGGTCCGCGCCGGGGTCGGCGTGGCCCCCGACTGGGGTCTCGTGATCGTCCTCGCCCTCGCCTCCGCGGTCGGAGGGTTCCTCGGCGCGAGGATCGCGGCCCGCACCGACACCGGCCGCCTCTCGGTCGCGTTCACGGTCCTCGTGCTCGCCGTCGCGATCTACACCGCCGCCCGGGCCCTGCCCGCTCTTGTCTGAGTGCCGCGAACCGAACCTCGCGGCACCGTCCTGCTCCGCCCACTGCCTGCAACGAAAAGAGACACCTCATGTCGTCGACGGCAACCCGCCGCCACGTGGCCACACCCACCGTTCCACCCCTCGACTCCCGACCGGGCCCCCTGGGCCGTCTGGGGGTCTGGGTCACCGACCACGCACGCCTGACCACGGTCGTGTGGCTGTTGGTGATCGTCGGCCTGGGCGCCTTCGCTCCCCGGGTCGAGGCCGAGCTCTCCGGTGCCGGATGGCAGGCCGACGGGTCTGAGTCCGTCGCGGCGCGCGAGCTCGCCCAGGAACACTTCGGCGGCAATGCCAGCACCGCGATCCAGGTGGTGGTGCACTCCGACGAGGGCCCGGTCACCAAGGGCGAGGGTCGCGAGATCCTGGCGGAGGCGACGGCCATGCTCGGGAAGGACTCCCGGATCGCCGACGTCGTCCAGCCGCAGCCCGGTGCCACGCTGAGCGAGGACGGCACCACCGCCGTCCTGCTCGCCGGCGCCGACGCGGACCCCAATGAGATGGTGCGGGTCGCCGACGACCTCAAGGCGCCGCTGCAGGATCTGGCCCGCGACGGCATCGAGGTCAACCCGACCGGCGCCTCGCTGCTGTGGTCGGACTTCAACGAGGCCAACCTCGACGCGATGCTCAAGTCGGAGATGCTGTCCTGGCCGGTGACCCTCGCGATCCTGGTGCTGGCGTTCGGAGCGCTGGTCGCGGCCGGTCTGCCCCTGATCCTCACCCTCGCCGGCCTGGTCGCCTCCGCCGGCTCGTTGGTGCTGATCAACCAGCTCGTCCCGGTCTCCATCTGGGCGATGAACTTCGCGATGATGTTCGCTCTCGCGCTCGGCATCGACTACGCCCTGTTCATCGTGGTCCGCTACCGCGCCGCCCGCGCCCGTGAGGGGAGCAACCCCCGCAAGGCGATCGCCGAGACCATGGACACCGCCGGCAAGGCCGTGCTCCTCTCGGGGGCCACCGTGCTGATCTCGCTGTCCGCGGTGATGCTGGTTCCCTCGCCGTCCTTCCGCTCCATGGCCGGCGGCATCATGCTCTCGGTCCTGTTCGTGCTGGGCGCCACGCTCACCCTGCTGCCGCTCGTGCTCGCCAAGCTGGACCACCGCATCAACAAGCTCTCCCTGCCGTGGTCGCGTTCCGGGGAGCACCGCTCCTCCGCCTTCGGCGCCTGGGGCGAGCGGCTGTGGAAGCGGCCCCTGGTCTGGGGCCTGGCGTCCGTGGTCGTCCTGCTGGCGCTCGCCGCCCCGATCCTGGGGCTCAAGACCGCGATGCCCTCCATCAAGGTCCTCCCCGACGACGCCTCGGCGCGGGTCGGCTACGACCTCGTCCAGGAGAGCTTCGGTGAGGGAGCCCCCGGCACCCTGACGGTCGTGGTCGACAAGAGCGAGGCCGAGGCGGCCTCCGCGACGCTGTCCGACGACTCCGGGATCAGCGGGGCGATGCCGGCGATGCCGGCCCCCGACGGGTCCGACTTCGCCCTGATCCAGGCCGTCCCCACCGTCGACCCCTCGGACCCGGCTCTGGGCGACACGGTCGACCGGCTGCGCGCCGACCTGCCCCCGTCCGCCGTGGTGGGGGGTGCCGCGATCGAGAACCTCGACCTGAAGACCCAGCTCGACGACTCCACTCCGCTCGTGATCGGCGTGATCCTGGCCCTGGGGTTCCTGCTGCTCCTGGTGGCTCTCCAGGCGCCGCTGATCGCCCTGCTCGGCACGCTGGCCAGCCTGCTCTCGACCGCGGCGGCGTTCGGGGTGGCCCGACTGGTCTTCCAGGAGGGCATCGGCGCGGACCTGCTCGGCTTCGAGTCGCAAGGCTTCCTCGACGCCTGGGCTCCGGTGTTCTTCTTTGCGATGATCTTCGCGATCGCCATGGACTACACCGTGTTCCTGCTCGCCTCCGCCAAGGAGCACTACGAGCGCTCCCAGGACCCGAAGGAGGCGATGGTCGGATCGCTGGCCCACTCCGGCCGCGTGATCTTCGCTGCCGGCGCCGTGATGGTCGCGGTCTTCTTCACCTTCGCGCTCTCCGGCCCGCTGCCCCCCAAGGAGATGGGCATCGTGCTCGGCGTCGCCGTCCTGCTGGACGCCTTCCTGGTCCGACTCGTGCTGCTGCCGGTCCTGCTCCGGCTCACTGGACGAGCGGCGTGGTACAGCCCGGCGTGGCTGACCCGTCTCCTGCCCGACATCCGCTTCTCACACAGCTAAACCCAACGAAGGAGATTCATCATGTGCCGACAGGTCACCTGCAAGAAGTGCGGTCAGACCACCTGGGCCGGATGCGGTCAGCACGTCGACCAGGTCATGGCCGGCGTCCCGAAGTCGCAGCGCTGTCCCGGACACACCGACGAGCCCAGCGGCGGCTTCCTGTCCAAGCTCTTCGGTCGACGCTGACGACAGCCCTGCCCGGCCCCGGACCCACCTGGTCCGGGGCCGGTCGGCTGCTAGGCGAGCTCTGCGGCGAGCTGCGACAGTGAGGCGGCAGCGAGGCTCGCTGTCGTGAAGTGCTGCGGGTAGCGGCCGCCGTTCCGGCTGACCCAGGCTGTCTGGAGCCCGGCCCGAGCCGCCCCGTCGATGTCCCACGGGTGCACGGCCACCAGCATGGCGTCCCTCGCGGCGACCTCGCACTCGGCGAGCGCGTAGTCGTACGACCCGCGCGCCGGCTTCCAGACACCGGCGTCCTCCACCGAGAGCAGTCGCTCGAACAGAGGGCGGACGCCGGCTCGCTCGAGGAGCGTCTCGGCGACCTGCGCGGACCCGTTGCTGAGGGTCACCAGCCGGATGCCGAGGTCGGCCAGCGCGGCCAGGCCCTCGGGAACGTCGGGATGCACGTCCAGCTCGGCGAAGCCGGCCAGCACGTGCTCCACCGCCTCCTCCAGACTCCGGTCCAGGTCCGCACCGTCCAGCCTGAGCCGCAGCTGCTCCCCCGCCAGCCGCGCGAACGGCTCGGCCACACCGGCCACCGTCAGGGCGAAGCCGTCCCGCAGCAGCTCGGCGAACCACGTCTGCGCCAGGTGCGCAGGCGCGCCGACGTCCTCGAAGCGTCGCGCCAGCGGCGCCATGTCGGAGAGCGTCTCGTTGACGTCGAAGACGAGCAGGGTCGGTCGAGGGCGCTTCGGTCCGTCTGGGGTTTCCTGCACGTGTCCTCCTCGGTTGTCGGCTCGGCGAGCCATGTCTCAGGGCAGTGGGCGTCGGGCGAAGAAGTTGAGGGCGGTGAAGGACACGACGACCTCGTCGTGCTGGTTGAGCCCCTCCACGGCGGTGTGGACCAGGCCCCGGTCCGGCTTGGAGCGCGAGGCGCGCGCCTCGGCGACCGTGACCCGCAGCCGCAGGAGGTCGCCGGGTCGGACCGGCCGCGGCCAGCGGAGCTCGTCGAGACCCGGCGAAGCCAGGCTGGCCACGGACGAGATGTAGTGGTCGACGAACAGGCGCATGCAGACCGCGATCGTGTGTACGCCGCTGGCGATCAGCCCGTCGAAGGGCCCCGTCGATGCCCAGGCCGGGTCGGTGTGGATCGGCTGCGGGTCGTAGAGCCGCGCGAAGTCGACGATCTCGGCCTCACTCACGCTGACGTG
Organism: uncultured Actinomycetota bacterium; assembly: GCA_963845655.1. GTDB lineage: Bacteria > Actinomycetota > Actinomycetes > Propionibacteriales > Nocardioidaceae > Nocardioides_B. Next base: position 176,718 of record CAWJTB010000002.1, read on the forward strand.
CCCGAACTCGTAGACCGACCCGGGCACATAGTCCTCGAACCAGCGGTCCTCGATCGGTGCCGGCAGGTCCGCCTCACCGAGCAGCCTGCTCACGACTCGGCGATCCGCTTGACGGCGGCGAGCGTCCGGGGGATGCCCTCGAGGGCCTGACGAGTCCGGTCGGCGATCTGGTCACGGGCCTGGTCGCCGTACTTCTCCTCGAACATGGCGATCCCGCCGGGGAGGAACGCCCACGACTCGGTGAGCGTCGTCCCGGCCTCCGCCGCTGTGAGGGTGAACCCCCAGCGGACGAAGCTGCCGCCGACCACCCAGGCGAACTCGCGGCCCGGATCGGCCACCACCACCTGCGACCTGGTCTCCCAGATCCGGTCCTCCAGCTCGTTGCGGCCGGTGAACCAGGCACCGACCCGACCGGCCTCGGCGTCGTCGTCCCACCAGCAGGTCGTGCAGACGGGGCTCCACTCGCCGGTGCGCGCGATGTCGGAGACCAGGTCGTAGAGCCGCTGCGCAGGAGCAGCGACGACCACGGACTCCTCGTAGGTCCGGATGCCCGACTCGCTGCTCATGCGCTGCCCCTCCCAGGCCCGGTCACCTGTGCTGTCGGCGGCTGCCACCGTGCCAGTCCTCCTGCTTTCCCACCGTCTCCTCGTCGACCCCGAACGACGCCAGCTGCGGCTGCTCGCGCAGGCTGCGCTTGAGCTCGGCGAAGCCCGGGAAGCGCGCCAACCCGACCACGTGGTCCCACAGCTGCGCTGCCGAGTCCTCGCTGGGGAGCCGGCTGATCACCGGTCCGAAGAAGCCGACGCCGGCGGGGGGTTCGAAGTGGATGATCGGCGTGCCGACGTCCTTGCCCGTCAGGGAGAGCGCCTCCTCGGTCTCCTGCTGGATCTCCAGGTCCCACGACTCGTCGTCCAGCGCGTCCGCCAGGTCGGGCGGAAGACCCGCCTCGGCCAGGATCGGCTCGACGAAGGCCCGCGTCCCGCGACGCTCGAGCTCATCGCCCTCGTCGTCGAGCGCGGGAGCGCTGTCGAAGATGTGCGCCCCGAACGCGGCGTACAGCGGCCCGATCGCCTCCCGACCGTGCTCCGCTCGCGCCCGGGCCGCCACCCGCAGGAGCCGGAGGCCGGCGGTGTGGCCGGCTTCGTACTCCGGAGGGAACTGCGCGTCGTAGTCGACGTGGGCGTTGATCAGGCGCAGCGAGACGAACCGCCAGTCCACGCGGTAGTCGCGCTGCGCCTGGACCTGACGCACCCACTTGCTGGTCATCCAGGCGAAGGGGCAGACGGGGTCGAAGTAGAAGTTGATGTCGGCGTCCATGCCTGCACCCTAGGTCGGCCCTCCTCAGCCTTCGCGCTGGAGCAGCACGGCCGTGAACTGCTGCGTCGTACCCCAGGGGGTCTCGTGCTCCTCGCCGCTGGTGGAGAGCAGGCGGTACCCCGGGAACTCGGCCACGAGCTCGTCGTGGGTGTAGCGCACGATGGGCAGCCCGCTGCAGGTCGTCGGGCCGTCGGGACCGAACGTGGCGACCACGACGTACCCGGACGGCTCGATGCACCGGTCCAGCGACGCCCGGTAGTCGTCGCGCTCGTCCAGCTCGGTGAGGAAGTGGAACACCGCACGGTCGTGCCAGAGTGCGAAGCGTCGGCCCGGGTTGAAGTCGAGGACGTCGGCGACATCGAGCACCACGTGCTCTCCGGCGTCGCCGATGCGCTCGCGCACGGTGGCGAGCGCGGTCGCCGACAGGTCGATCGCGGTCAGGTCCGTGTAGCCGCGCTCGACCAGGTGGTCGACCAGCGTCGACCAGCCGGCACCGACGTCGATGATGGGATCACTGGTGGGCACGCCCGTCTCGTCGACGAGGCCCAGGGACAGCTCGGGCACCGACTGCCACCACGAGACGCCGTCGACCTCCTTGCTGTCGTGCACCCCCTCCCAGAACGAGGTGCGCGACGCGGCATCTTCGGGGCGGGAACCGGTGGTGGACATGGCGTGACGATACGACAGCTCCGCGGGGCGCCGCCGCCTCGTGGAGCGGATCCTGCCCCGCGGCCCCATAGTGGGGTCATGCCAGTTGACGTGCTCGTGGAGACGACGATCGCCCGCGCCCCAGCGGTGGTCTCTGCCTTCGCCGGAGACCCGACCCAGGCACCGCAGTGGTACGCCAACATCCGCACGGTCACATGGCAGACCCCGCCTCCGGCCGCGGTCGGCTCGCGCATGGAGTTCGAGGCGCGGTTCCTCGGGCGCCAGCTCGTCTACACCTACGAGATCGTCGAGCTCGTGCCGGGCGAACGGCTCACGATGCGCACCGCGGACGGGCCGTTCCCGATGGAGACGACGTACACCTGGGAGGCGTCGGGGGACGGCACCCGGATGACCCTGCGCAACCGGGGCGAGCCCCGTGGCTTCGCACGGGTCACGGGACCCGTCATGGACCGTGCCATCCGCCGCGCCACCACCGCCGACCTCAGCCGGCTGCGAGACCTCCTGGAGAGTGCGGACTAGTCGGTGTCGTCCTGGACGGTTGGGGTCCGACCTATGGTGGACGAATGACACAGCCGCTGCCGGACGCTCCTGGGGCCGAGGCGGGGCCACTGGGCCACGTCGCACGTCTGATCGACGGCGGTGACATGGACTGCGGCAGCGGACTGCTGCTGCTCATCACGCGAGCCATGCGTCGGCTCTCCCCCGGGGACCTGCTCGGGATCCGCAGCGCCGAGCCGAGTGTCGTCACCGACCTGCCGGTCTGGGCCGAGCTCGTCGGGCACGACGTGGCCGCCGAGGTCGCCGAGACCTCTGCGGGACCGTGGTGGTTCGCGGTGCGCAAGGCCGGCAGCCCTCGCAGGTCCGAGCACCGTGTTCAGCCTGGGCAGCAAGACCCCGGTCGGACACCGGCTGTGGGCCTACACGAACTTCGACTGCAACCTCGCCTGTCTCTACTGCTGCGCCGAGTCCTCTCCCAAGGCTGACTCGCGGCGGCTCGACCCCGTGGTGGCCAAGGGGGTCTTCGACGAGTTCGCCGCCCAGGGCGGACGCGAGCTCTTCCTCACCGGTGGCGAGCCGTTCATGCACCCCGAGCTCGGCGCGCTGGTCGAGGCCGGAGCGGGCCTGGAGCGCACCATCTTGACCAACGCGATGGTCTTCGGGCGTGGTCGCCGCCGGGAGACGCTCGAGTCCCTGGACCGCTCCGTGGTGATGCAGGTCAGCCTCGACTCCGCCACTCCCGAGCTGCACGACAAGCAGCGGGGCGCCGGGTCCTGGGCCCGCGCGCTGGACGGCATCGGACTGGCGAAGTCGCTCGGCTTCCGGGTGCGCGTGGCCGCCACGATGTACGACGAGGATCCGGTCGGCGTCGCTGCCCTGCACGAGCGGCTCACCGCCGAGGGCATCGCCGAGGAGGACCGGGTGATCCGTCCGGTCGCCCAGGAGGGCTTCGCCGACACCGGCATCCATGTCTCCCTCGACACGCTCGAGCCGGAGCCGACGATCACCGCCGACGGCGCCTGGTGGCACCCGGTGGCCGTCACGAACCCCCACATGCGGATCGCCGACGCGCCCCTCTCCGTCGAGGAGATCTTCGGGGTCGTGCGCGACACCCTCGCCGTCCAGGGCGCGGCCGCAGCGTCCGGTCGCGAGGTGTTCCGCTGTGCCTGAGCCGAGACTCCTCGACCGCGGACGCACCGCACTCGGCTGGCTGCTGGCGCCCGCCACCGACGAGGTCCCCCGCCCCCAGGCGATCGGCGCCGCATCGTTGCGCATCCTGCTCGGCCTGATGTGGCTCTACAACGTCTCCTGGAAGCGCGCTCCCGACTTCGGTCAGGACGCCGAGAACGGCCTGTTCAAGTTCACCTCCTACGCCGTGAGCCACCCGGTCTTCCCGCCGTACAGCTGGGTCGTGGAGCACCTGGTCCTCCCGGTGTTCACGCCGTTCGGCTGGATGGTGCTCCTGGCCGAGACCACGTTGGCAGTGCTGCTGCTCACCGGGGCGTGGGTGCGCCTGGCCGCCGCGCTCGGGGTCGCGCAGTCGGTGGCGATCGCGCTGTCGGTCGCCTACGCACCCCACGAGTGGCCCTGGTCCTACTGGCTGATGATCGGCGCCCACGCCATGATCCTGGTCAGCTCGGCCGGCCGGGTCCTGGCGGTCGACCGGACCCGAGCCGGCCTGCCACGCACGCACACCCTCGGGCAGTTCTGGGGCGTCCTGGCCATCCTCGTGGGGGTCTACAGCGTGCTTCGGTCCTTCGGCGACCCCCTGGCCGCACGCGGCCCCGGTCTGGTCTCGAGCGACCTCTCGGTCAGCCTCGGCCACTACAACCTGCTCGGCGGGGTCGTCCTGATCGTGGCGGGTGCCCTCCTGGTCGTGGCGGCCCGTGGTGGACCGTCGGTGGCGGCCCTGGGCGCCGCCGCACTGGCTGTGCTGGCCGGGCTGTCGCTGCATGCCCAGCTCGGCTTCTCCGATCCCTTCCTCGGGGGCACACCCACCTCTGCCGCCTTCTACTTCTCCGTGGCGGTGGTCGGCACCTTCCTGGGCATCTCAGCCTCGCGCGGCGTCCGGTCTGCCGGCCGCAACCGCAGCATCCGCTGACCTCAGACCCCAGGAGAAACCCCATGCTCGCCCCCTCTCGACGCTCCTTCCTGCTCGGCACCGCCGGGCTGCTGGCCCTGAACGCCTGCGGTGGTGAGGACTCCGCCAGCCCCTCGAAGGCCGCCCCGGTCCTGGGCCTGTCGGCGATCCCCGACCAGGACCCCGAGCTGCTGAACCGCCTCTACCCGGTGCTGGCGCGCCGCTTCGCCGACGACACCGACCTGAAGGTGGAGTACAAGCCGGTCACGGACTACACCGCCGTCGTACGCGCGTTCGAGGTCGGCGACATCCACCTCGCGTGGATGGGCGGTCTCACCGGGGTGCAGGCCCGGGCCCGCGTGCCCGGCGCCACCGCGATCGCGCAGCGCGACATCGACGCGGACTTCCACAGCCTGTTCATCGCCACCAAGAAGTCGGGCCTGCGGCCCTTCGAGGACGAGTCCGGACTCACCGATCTTGCCGGCCACACCCTCACCTACGGCAGCGAGACCTCGACGTCGGGCCGTCTGATGCCGCAGTACTTCATGGCGCAGGGGGGCCTGGACCCCGCCGACCTGAAGGGGTCGCCCGGCTTCTCCGGCTCCCACGACGCCACCATCGAGGCCGTCGCCTCGGGCAGCTTCGAGGTCGGGGCGGTCAACGAGCAGGTGTGGAAGGCCACCCAGGACGCCGGGGAGGTCGACCTGAGCGACGTCGTCGTCCTGTGGCGGAGCCCCGGCTACGCCGACTACCACTGGCTCGTGCGTCCCGACCTCGACAAGGTCTTCGGGGGCGGCACCACGCAGAAGGTCACCGACCTGCTGCTCGGCCTCGACGTGGCCACGCCGGACGACCAGGCCATCCTCGAGCTCTTCGGGGCCGAGTCGTTCGTGACGACCAAGGACTCCAACTACGACCAGATCGAGGCCGTCGCCAAGGAGCAGGGTCTGCTGACGTGAGCCACGCTCCCGTCATCCGGTTGCGAGGTGTGGCCTGTCGTTTCGGCCAGCACCAGGCGCTGTCCGGCGTCGACCTCACCGTCGTGGCGGGAGAGCGGGTGGCCGTCCTGGGCGCCAGCGGTGCGGGCAAGAGCACCCTGCTCTCCCTGCTGAACGGGTCGGTGCCGGCGACCGAGGGAAGCGTCGAGGTGTTCGGTGAGCCCCTCGCCGGCCTCTCCTCCGGTCGGCTCCGCGCCCTGCAGCGCCGGATCGGCACCGTCTCCCAGCGTCTGGACCTGATCGAGCAGGTCCGGGTGCTGCACAACGTGAACGCGGGGCGGCTCGGCTCCTGGAGCCTCCCTCGCGCGATCGGATCGCTGGTGTGGCCCCGTCCCGATGCGCTCATCACCTCCGCGCTGCGGCGCGTCGGCATGGAGTGGGCGCTGCACGAGCGCACCGAGCGGCTGTCCGGTGGCGAACGGCAGCGGGTCGCGGTCGCCCGGCTGCTCGTCCAGTCCCCGGACCTCATCCTGGCCGACGAGCCCGTCTCCAGCCTCGACCCGACCCGCGCCGCCGAGACCCTGGAGCTGCTCCGCGCACCGGCCGAGCAGGCGACGCTCCTGGTGAGCCTTCATCAGCCCGAGCTCGCTCGTGAGCACTGCACGCGCGCCATCGGCCTGCGCGACGGGAGCCTGGTCTTCGACGTGCCCGTCGACGAGCTCACCGACGTCCTGCTGTCCGACCTCTACGCACTGGCATGACCCAGCTGCTGGACCAGGACCCGTCCGCGGGCGAGCTGCCCGCCGTGAGGGCGGCGCCACGGCGGGTCACCGGCCGCCAGGTCCAGCTGCGCCGGCTGGTGGGACTCCTGGTCGTCGTCCTCCCCGTGGTCTGGTCGATCCACCGGGCCGTCCCTGCGGGCGCGGACGTGGTCAACCGTGGAGGTCTCCCTCTGCTGGGCGACCTGTTCGCCAACGCCCTCACGCCCTCGCTCGATCCTGCCTTCCTCGGACTGGTCATCGACGCCGCCGGCGTGACACTGGCCTTCGCGACCCTCGGCACCGCCGGCGCCCTCGTCATCGGTCTGCTCGGCGGCCTGGTGCTGAGCGACGTGGCCTGGTCGCACCGCCCACCGTGGCCGATCCGGTTCCTGCGCCTGCTCATGCGAGGACTGCTGGTGGCGACGCGGTCGATCCACGAGCTGATCTGGGCGCTGCTCTTCGTCAGCGTCCTGGGTCTCGACCCGCTCGTGGCGGTGCTCGCCATCGCGTTGCCGTTCGGTGCCCAGACGGCCCAGGTCTTCGGCGAGACCCTCGACGGGGTTCCCTCCGGTCCCATCCGTTCGCTGCGGCACGCCGGTGCCCGGCCGACCGCCGTGCTCGCCTACGCCCTGGTGCCCCAGGCCGCACCCCTGCTGCTGTCCTACTCCTTCTACCGCTTCGAGTGCGCGGTGCGGTCGACGGTGCTCCTCGGTGTGGTCGGCGTCGGTGGCCTGGGCCAGGAGCTCGTCGTCAGCCTGCAGTCACGCAACTGGAACGAGGTCTGGACGGTGGTGGGGGCCGTGGTGGTGCTCTCGGCCCTGGTCGACCTGTGGAGCACGCGGCTGCGGGGCGACATGGCCGTCGCGAGCTGCTCCGAGTGGTCGGTCGGCCCCGCACGCCGCGGTGCCGTCGACAACCCGGACGAGACGTCGAGGCGGGGCGCTCGTTCCGGCTCCCGCTGGGCCCGCGCCTCCGCCCTCGTCCTGCTGCCCGGCATCGTCGTGGCCTGGCTCGCCTCGGACGTGACGGTGGGGGGCCTCACCAGTCCCCGGACCCGCCAGCTCACCGGTCGGCTGCTGTCCGACCTGTGGCCGCCCCAGCTCCCCGAAGGCGGCATGCCGGTGCTCAGCCGCGTCGGTGCTCGACACCGTGGCCATGGCGATCCTGGCGATGCTCGTCGCCGTCGTCCTCACCGTCGCGATCGGACCCTGGGCGATCAGCTCACGCGGAAGCGTCACGGACGACCACTCCCCCGTCGTCACCCGGATCGCCCGCTCCGTCGTCTGGTGGGCCGCACGCGCCCTCCTGCTGGTGCTGCGCTCGATCCCCCCGACCGTCTGGGCCGTCATCGCGTTGCTCGTCCTGTTCCCCGGCATTCTCCCCGGGGCGCTCGCGCTCGGCCTCTACACCGGTGGGATCCTGGGCCGCCTGGTGGCCGAGGCCTGGGAGAGCGTGGACACCCGCGCGCGGGACGGCCTGCGCGAACACCGGCGTCCGGCGCAGCGTGACCACGCTGGTGGCGACGGTCCCCCCGTCGAGCCAGCAGCTCGTGACCTACACGCTCTACCGCTTCGAGATCTGCGTCCGCGAGACTGCGGTCGTCGGGATCGTGGGCGCCGCCGGGCTCGGGCGGCTGCTGGCCGAGAACCTGGCGGTCTTCCGCTTCCCGGTCGTCACCACGCTGCTCCTCGCGTCGTTCGCCGTCAGCGCGACGACCGAGGTCGTCGGGTCGCCGTCTGCGCCGGGCGATCCGGCCGTGACCCGGAACGAGCGCGACGACGGCCCACCACGACCCCGGCGACCAGGACCACGCCGACGACCAGCCAGCCCACCGGACCGACGACCTGGACGGCCGTCACCAGGGCACGCTGAAGGTCGGCGGCCGCTCGCGATGACCGGGTCGTCGAGGCCTCCCCCGGCTCAGCACCCGCAGCTCCCACCAGCCGTAGTAGGCGACGTACAGGCCGGCCAGGACGAGCAGCACACCGCTGAGCCGCGGCATCCAGGCGCCGGCCCGCCGGATCCGTCGCACGAGGGAGTCGTTGGCCAGCGCCACCGCCACCGCCACCGTGCCGACCACCAGTCCCATGCCCACGGCGTAGGCGAGGAAGAGCGCCACTCCCACGGCGACGGAGTCGGTGCGGAAGCCGCGACCACGACGGCGAGGAACGGCGCGATCGTGCAGGTCAGCGACGCAAGGGCGTAGCCCGCACCGAAGCCTGTCATCGAGGCGAACGAGCGGGTCAGCGGACGCCTGCTGCGGTTGCGCCTCCCGGGCAGCCGGGGAACCGGAACGCTGCCGGCCGGACGCCAGCACGGCCCCCAGCACCACCAGCATCACCCCGAGGACCACGGTGAACCACGGCAGGTGCTGCTGGAGGCCCGAGGCGACCGGCGCCAGTGCCAGCCCGAAGACCGCGAAGACCGCCGGTGAAGCCCAGCGTCATGGCCGCGGTCAGCGAGAGCGCGCGCCCGACGGCGTGCACCCGGGTGGGTGAGTCGTCGCCCACGATCAGCAGCGAGAGGTACGCCGGGAGCAGGGCGAAGCCACAGGGGTTGACGGCGGCGAGCAGACCCGCTCCCAGGGCGAGCGCGAGCAGGCCGTCGGGCACGTCAGCCGGCCAGGTCGGACACCATGTCCGCCAGCTCGGCGTCGTCGAGGTAGCCCTCGGACACCACCTCGCCGTCGGCGTCGAGCACGACGTAGGTGCTCTGCTCCACGACTCCGAAGTGTCGCCACACGGTCGCCGTCCGGGTCGAGCAGGTGCGGCATGTCGGCGGGGACGTCGGCGGCGAAGCCCGCGATCGCGGGTGCCTTGTCCAGGCTGCCGACGCCCACGACGTTCACGCGGTCGCCGTACTTCTCGACGAGCGAGGAGACGCCACCGATCTGACCGCGGCAGGTCGAGCACCACGGGGCCCAGAACCACAGCACTGCCGGCTTCCCGGACAGGCTCGCGCCCTCGAAGGCGTCACCGCCGACCGTGTCCGCCGAGAAGTCCAGGTTCTGCGAGGCGCTCCGGTCCGAGACGCCGCCGGTGCCAGCGGACGTCGACGCTGGCCGTCCCGGTGCCGCAGGCGGCCAGGACGACCGCGAGAAGAGGCACGATGACCAGGCTCTGGAGAAGCGAACGCGGCGGCATCATTCGACTGTAGCCGCGGGGTGTCTGGGCGCCGACCGTCCCCGACGGGCTCGCCGTGCCGGGCGCTCCCGTCGGCGCGAGTCGTCGGGGACGACCCAGAGGTCCTCGGGGCCGGGCAGGGAGCACACCCACCCGGTCGCCCGGCCGGGGAGACGGTGCCCGGCCGGGTCTCGACCGTCCACCCGGAGGTCCCCGCCCGCGGTCCGGTCGAGCTCGACCACCGCGACCTGACGCGGGCCGGACTGACGCAGTCGCACGACCCGGCCCGCGAGTGGTGCGGCCGAGCGTCGTCCGGCCCGAGCGCCAGTCGCTCCTGGCGGACCAGGAGGACCGCCGGCCCCTCCACCTGGGCGGCTCGGGGCAGGGCGAAGGACCCGAGGCCGGAGTGGTGCAGCTCCCGCCCGAGCGCGGCCGGGCAGCTCGTTGAAGCCGCCCACGAGCCGGGCGACCGCGAGGGTCGTCGGCGTCGCGTAGAGCGACGAGATGGTGTCGAACTGCTCGATCCGTGCCCTCGACGAGCACGGCGACCCGGTCGGCCAGCCCGGCCTCGTCCAGGTCGTGCGTCACCATCACGATGGTGGGGTCGAGGGCCGCCGCGCACCTCGGCCAGCAGCTCGTGCATGGATCGGCGCAGGCCGGTGTCGAGGGCGCTGAAGGGCTCGTCCAGCAGCATGACGCGCCGCTCGGCGGCGAGCGCACGGGCCAGGGCGACGCGCTGCTCCTGGCCACCGGAGAGCGATCGAGGTCTGCGGGCGGCGACGCTCCCCCAGGTGGACCAGGTCGAGGTAGCGCCGGGCGGCGGCGCGGCTCTGCGCACGGCTGCGGCCGCGGAGCCGGTCGGCGAAGGCGACGTTGTCCAGCACGCTCAGGTGCGGGAAGAGGTGCGGCTTCTGGAACATGACGGTGAGGTCGCGCCGTTCCGGGGGCACGCCCAGGACGCTGCTCCCGTCGAGCAGGACGTCGCCCGACTCCGGGCGCTCCAGGCCGGCCGCCACCCTGAGCAGGGTGGTCTTGCCCGACCCGGAGGGGCCGAGCACGGCGACCAGCTCACCGTCCCGGGCCTCCAGGTCGACCTGACGCCAGGGTCGGGTGCTCGGCACCCGGGTGACGATGGGTGATCGAGGACAGTCGGAGCACCGCGCTCATGCGGGCACCACCTTCCTGCGGCGTGAGCGCCGCGTAGGTGAAGACCGCCACCGCGACCAGCGGCGGCAGGCTGGCGGAGACGGCCAGGGTCGAGGTGAGGGCGTCGTTGCCGGACCCGCCCGCGGAGGACCCGATCAGCATCGGAGCCGTGACGATCTGGCCGCCGCCGATGAGCAGGGTGACGGCGTAGTCGCTCCACCCCACGAGGAAGGCCAGTCCGGTCGCGGTGACCAGGCCGGTGGCCGCGGCCGGAAGGGTGACCCGGCGCAGGGCGCCGCGGGCGCTGGCCCCCAGCACCCTGGCCTGCTCCTCCAGCGCGGGATCGAGGGCGAGGTAGGTGGCCCGCATGGTGAACGTGGTGTACGGCAGCGCGAAGACGCTGAGCACGAGGACCACCGCGACCTCTTCCGGCAGCCCCAGCCTCAAGATGACGACGTCGAGACCCATCGCCACCGCGATCGGTGCGAGCACCACCGGGGCGAGCAGCACGATCGAGGGTGCCAGCGGGTCTGCGGAGCAGCCGCCATCCCAGCGCCCGTCCCGCCATCACCCCCAGGGGCGTCGCGATCAGCGCGACCGCCACCCCCAGGAGACTGGACCGGACGAGGGCCGCGAGCACACCGGCGTCCAGCGCGTCCTGCCAACCGCGGAGTCCGAACGACTGCGGCAACGGGGCCGGTCCCGACCAGCGTGCGGCCGCTGCCCACAGCACCAGGGGGGTCAGCGGGACGACCAACCAGAGGACCACCAGGGCCGGGACGACGCTGCGGCCCCGACGCCGGGCGCGGCCCGGCGGGGGTGGTCCGGCCGGCCGTCATCTCTCGGCCCCGAGTCGCCGCACGAGCGGGAGGCCGAGCGAGGGCCACGCCCAGGGCGAGCACCGTCGCGACCACGGCGGTCGCCGCCGCCTGCGGTCGAGCGGTGACGTCGATGTCGGTGAACAGCCGGTAGGCCATGACGGGCAGCGCGTCCGGGTAGGCGCGACCCAGCAGGCGCGCGACCTCGTAGGTGCCGAGCGAGTAGACGAAGACGATCAGCGAGGACGACGCGAGGGCCGGTGCCGACAGGGGCAGCAGGACCCGTCTCCACTGCGCTCGCGGAGCGATGCGCCGAGGACGGCCGCGACCTCGCGCAGGTCGTCGTAGCGTCGACCGACGGTCGCGACCACGACGAGGGCGACGAAGGCGGACTCCTTCCAGGCCAGCTCGAACACGGTCGCCCAGGGCCAGCGTCCTCCCCCAGCTCGGGCCAGGCCGTCGCGCTCGGGCAGGATGACGCGGAGATGCCCGACCATCGCTGCGCGAGCCCGACATCGGAGAGCAGCAGTCCGGTCGCGGCCGCACCGACCAGGTGCGGCACCGTCAGCACCGCGACGGCCAGGAGGACGACGGGCCGGGCGCCACGGCCGGTCCGTACGACGACGGTCGCGATGCCGAGACCGATGACGGCGGCCAGCAGGGCCGAGGTGATCGAGATCAGCAGCGACTCGTGCACGGCTGCCCGCAGGTCCCCGGCCAGCGTGGTGAACCCGTCGGCGCTCAGCCGCGGCTGCTCCCACGAGGGGGAGCAGGCCGAGACTCGTCGCCACGACGGTGACGAGCGACGTACCGGTCACCACCACGACGAGGAGGACCGCCGGCGCCACCAGGCGGGCCCCGCGGTGTCCGGCGACGCGGAGGGCGCCGGCTTCGGTGGGGGCCGGGTCGGGGGATCACGACCCCGAACCGAGCACGGCCCGTCGCCAGCCTTCGTCGAGCCGCGGGACCCACGACGAGGAGCAGCTCGGGGTTGGCGCTGCGGGAGAGGACGTCGTACGGCGGCACGACGTCCGAGGCCGGCAGCTCGTCGAAACGGGCCCGGTCGGACGCGCTCAGCAGGTCGGTGTCGAGGACCGTGAACTGTCCCCAGGTGCGCCGGATCGGCCTTCAGGGCCTGCTGGGCGGGCGAGAGCGCCAGGTCGGCCACCACCATCGCGCCCTGCGGGTCGCCGGCCGCGGCGGGGATGGCGAGGAAGCTGGCGTTGCCGATCGTCCCCTCCGTCAGCGGGAGCACGCGCGTGGTCTTCGGGAAGGTGCCGTCGGCGACGAGCCGGGTGAACGTCGCCGGTCCGTAGGTCATGGTCAGGTCGACCTCGCCGTCGGCGTAGAGCCGGTCCAGGGCCACCGAGTCGCGGGGATAGGTGCGTCCCTGTCGCCACAGGGAGGGCGCCACGTCCCGCAGGGCCGCCCAGAGCGGCGGGGTCACGCGGTCGAACGCCGCTCGGTCGAACTGGGCCGGGATCGAGTCAGCGCCGCCCGCGGTGCTGTAGAGGGCCTCGCGGAGGAAGACCGAACCAGTGAAGTCGGGCGGTGCCGGGTAGGTGAAGCGTCCGGGATGCGCCTTGGCCCAGCGCAGGACGCCCGCCATCGAGGTCGGCGGCTCGCTGACCCGTGCCGAGTCGTAGACCAGGGTGAACTGCGCCTTGTGCCACGGCGCCTCGCACCCGTCGACCGCGGTCCCGAAGTCCTGGGTGACCAGCGCGTCGTCCGCGCCCACGAACTCCATGTTCGGCAGCCGGGCGGACCAGCCGCAGCGCCAGGCGTCGACCTGCTTGCCAGTCGCGAAGTTGTCGCCGTTGACCCACACGAGGTCGACGCGCCGTCCTCGTCGCCGGCCTGCCGCTCGGCCAGGATGCGGGTCATGGCGTCCTTCGTGTCCGCCACCGGCACCCGCCGCAAGGTGACACCGAGCTCGGCCGCGGCGGGCGCGAGCACGTCGTCGACGTAGGCGTTGCCCTGCCGGTCGCCGCCGTACATCCAGAGGTCGACCGTCTGGCCCGCGGCCTCCTCGGTGGTCTGGGCCCAGGTGCCGGTCTCGGCCGTGGAGCCCGCCGGCGCGGCCGGCGCGGCACAGGCCGAAGCGGCCAACGCGAGCAGCACGGTGAGGAGCAGCGGTCGGGCAAGGCGCGGGTGCATCGAGACCTCCGGGGACGGGTGCGGGTCACCTCGGGAACACTTCGAGGTGCTCGGGGACTTCCCGATGCACCACGTCCACTCCCCCATCAGTCAGGATCACCATGAGTCGAGCTGCCCTCCTCAAGGCGGGCGCGTTCGTCCTGATGATGGTCACCGCCCTCACCCTGGCCCTCACGCTCGGGACGCCCGGACATCGCTGGGATGCGGTCCCGCGTCGAGCAGGCCGGGTTGTGGGGACCGGCGTTGTACTTCGCGTTCTACCTCGGGCTGTCCGTCATCCCCTGCCCCAAGGCCCTGCTCACCGCCGCCGGCGGTGCCCTGTTCGGGTTGTGGGTCGGAGCCGGACTGGCCCTGAGCGCCGCCGTGGTGGGTGCCGTGGTGTCCTTCGCGGCCGGGCGGCTGCTCGGTCGGGAGGCGGTCGACCGGCTGATCGGCGGCCGGCTCGCGCGCGTCGATGCGCTGCTGAGCAACCACGGCCTGTCGGCCGTGCTCGTGGTCCGTCTGGTCCCGCTGGTCCCCTTCATCGCGAGGTCAACTACGCCTCCGGGCTGCTCAACGTGCGGTTGCGTCACTTCGTGCTGGGCAGCGCGATCGGGATGGTGCCCGGCAGCCTCGCGTACGCCGCACTGGGCGCCTACGGCACCAACCCGTGGGGTCTGGCCGCAGCAGGCTCCGCCCTGGTCGTCCTCATCGTCGGGGGAGGCTGGTGGGCCCGGCGGCTGGACCCCCACCGGGCAGCATCCTTCCGGCGAGGCGCGCGCTCGATGCTTGACGCACCGGTCCGTCGCGCCCTCGAACGGCCCCTGGGCGACCTGGCCCGGTTCGATCGACCGCCCCGTCGTGAGCCCCAACCGGCTCACCCTGCTCGGGCTGGGGACCGGGCTCGCCAGCGCTGTCGCCGCCGGGGCGCAGCTGTGGTGGTGGGCGCTGGGACTGTGGTTGTTCTCGCGCGTGCTGGACGGGTTGGACGGATCGCTGGCTCGTCGGCGAGCGGCCCCGCCACGACCCCCGTCGGGGAGCGGGCGGCTTCTTGGACATCACGGCCGACTTCGCGGTCTACGGCGCGACCGTGGTCGGCGTCGCGATCGGCGCCACCCGCCAGTACGACGCCGGCTGGCTGCCCTTCGTGCTGGTGCTGCTGGCCTACTACGTCAACGGCACGGCGTTCCTGGCCTTCTCGTCGATCGCCGAACGGACCGGACGACGCCGCGAGGACGGTCGCTCGCTCAGCTTCCTCGGCGGGCTCGCCGAGGGGACCGAGACCATCGCGGTGCACTCGCTGTGGCTCGATGATTCCCGCCCACGCCGGCGTCGATCGCCACCGTGTGGGCCGCGGTCGTCGGGCTCAGCGCGGTCCAGCGCATCGTCGCCGGCTTCCGCGACCTGTCATGAGCTCGCGCTGCGGCTGACCCATCGCCTGCGGACCGCCGGCGAGCGCTCCGAGGGCGCGCACCGTGGCCGGGCGCTCGAGCTGGGCCTGGACGTCGGAGATCGCGGCGTTCCACGGTCCGTCGTTGTAGGTGGGGTAGGCGTGGGTGACCCCGGCGAGATCGCGGGTCGTGAGTCCCCGGCTGATCGCCAGGGCGAGCTCCCCGAGGGTCTCGCCTGCGCGCGGCCCGACCACCGTGGCACCCAGGACACGGCCCCGCTTGTCGACGACCAGCCGGGTGAACCCGCCGAGCGCACCCTCGGCGACCGCGCGGTCGACGTGCGCGTGTCGCCAGTCGATGGTGCGCAGTCCCGGCCGGGACCTGGTCGGTCCCCACGCCGACAGCAGCGACCTCGGGGTCGGTGAAGGTGACCCGGGGGATGGCGCTGAGGTCCACCTTGCGGCGTACGCCCAGGATGGCGTTCGAGGCGGCCAGGCTCGCGTGCACGCCCGCCGTGTGGGTGAACTGGGGGTGCCCGGTGAGGTCGCCGGCAGCCCAGATGTGGGGATTGGTCGTGCGCAGGACGTCGTCGACCACGACGAAACCACGGTCGTCGACCGCGACCTGTGCGGCTGCCAACCCGATGCCCGTGGTGCGGGGGGCTCGGCCGACCGCGACGAGCAGGCGGGCGAAGGGCACCCGCTGCCCGCTCTCGAGGTGGAGCACCCCGCTCGTCGACCCGGTGGGCTCCACCCGGGAGACGCCCGAGCCGGTGTGGAGGCGGACGCCGTCTTCCACGAGCGCATCGGCGAGCGCTGCGGCTGCCCCCGGGTCCTCGCGCGGCAGGATCCGTGGCGCGCCCTCCACGACGGCGACCTGGCTGCCGAGGCGGGCGAAGGCCTGGCCGAGCTCGCAGCCGATGCTGCCGCCGCCGAGGATCACGAGCTCCTCGGGCAGCTCGTCGAGGTCCCAGACGGTGTCGCTCGTCAGGTGGTCGACCTCACTGAGTCCGGGGATGGCAGGGACCGCCGGCGAGGCGCCGGTGGCGACGAGGGCCTGACGGAACGGCAGCACGCGTCCCTCGACCTCGACCTCGTGGGGCCCGACGAACCGCGCGGTGCCGGTCCGCACCGACACGCCGGCACCCTCGAGCGCCTCGATGGAGTCGATCGGCGCGATGTGCTGGATCGTCGCGCGCACGTGGTCCATCACGCGCGCGAAGTCGACCGACACCTCGGCGACCGCGACGCCGAAGCGGTGGCCCCGACGCGCGGTGGCCGCGACCCCTGCGGCGGCCAACAGCGCCTTCGAGGGGACGCAGCCGGTCCAGAGGCAGTCGCCTCCGGTGCGCTCCCGCTCGACGAGCAGGACCCGGGCGCCGAGTCGCGCGGCGGTCTTCGCCCCGACGATGCCGGCCGTCCCGCCTCCCACCACCACGAGGTCCCAGGGTTCGCCCGTCGTCGGGGACCCCTCGAGGTCAGCACTCACGCGCTGTCCTCGTCGCTGATGGTGCGGAGGAAGTCGCGGACGCGGTCGACCGACCGGGGGTCGACCTCCGTCCCGCCGGACCACATGGACAGAGCCCGGTGCAGGGCCCGGTGCTCGGCGACCACCTCGGTGCACCGTTCACACGTGGCGAGATGCTGCTCGAGCCGGGAGACCTCCCCGGGCGTCAGCGGGGCCGCGGGGTCGGCGTCGAGGTAGCGCTGGATGCGGCGCGCCGACCAGTGACAGGTGAGCATCGTGCGCAGAGTCCCGGTCATGGCAGGTCCTCTCGGGTGAGCGCGGCGGCGCGGAGTCGTTGCCTGCGCACGCGGTCACGCGCCCGGCTGAGTCGTGACATCACGGTGCCGACCGGCACTCCCATGACCGAGGCCGCCTCGGCATAGCTGAGGTCGTGCACGTCGACGAGGACGAGAGCGGCACGAAAGCGCGGGTCGAGGTCTCGCACCGCCTCGTCCAGGTCAGCGTGCAGCTGCTCGTCCAGGAAGCTGTCCTCGGCACTCGGCAGCTCGGACTTGCCGAAGGCGGGACGCGCCGTGCGGATGAGCTCCCAGTCGCCGATCGTCCCCGGGCGTCGGCGCCGGTGCAGGTTGGCGTTGGTGTGGCGCAGGATGGTCAGCAGCCAGGCCCGCGGGTGCCGACCGTCGAACCGGTCGATCGCCCGGTAGGCGCGCAGGAGCGTCTCCTGGACGAGGTCCTCGGCATCGGCCTGGCTCGCGGCCAGGGAGCGCCCCACCCGCAGCAGGACCTCGATCTCAGGCTCGACGAGCTCGTGGAACGCCGCCTTGCGGCTCGCGTCATCTGCGGGACGGACCTCGGTCATGACGGCACCACCCGGGCGGGAGGGCGAGGGCATCCCGCCCGCGGACGCCCGACCTGCCTGTGTGGATCTGACACCTGTGGCTGCTCCCGTGCTCGGCTCGGCGAACCGACCCGACCGGCCACCCCGGGTCATCAGCGTCTCATGGCGCATGAGCCGCTCCTCACAGGGACGGAGCCTCGGGGAGGTCGAGCTCGGTGCCCACGAGGTGGTTGTAGTAGTTCGTGAAGAGGTTGAGCGTCACGTGGACGCTGAGCTCGGTGAGCTCGGTGTCGGACCACCCGGCCTCGATGGCCCGGTCCCAGGAGGCGTCGGCGACCGTGCCCTTGTCCGACGTCATCTCGCGCGCCAGGGTGAGCAGGGCCGCGAGCTTGTCGTCGAACCCGACGTCGTCGCGACGCACCCCGATCATCTCGTCCGCCGTCAGACCGGCAGCCTTGCCGCCCGCGGTGTGCGCCGCCTGGCAGTAGGTGCACTCGTCGACGTTCGCGACCGCGAGGGCGATGGCCTCACGGGTGCGCCCGTCGAAGCTTCCCGTGCTCGCCGATCACCTGCTGCAGCGCGACGTACGACTGCAGCACGACCGGGGAGTGCGCCATCCCACCGTGGATGTTGAGGACCTTGCCGAACTTGGACTGCAGGCTCTGCAGCGGCGCGCGGCTGCCTTCGGGTGCGGACTCGACGGTGTGGACGGGGATGCGGGGCATGGTGTCCTCTCAGGAGTGACCGCCGACGGCGGACATCTGGTTGACTCTGCGGGTGCGACCTCTACTCCTGCTAACCCGGCGAGGTCGACGCCCCATTCCAGAGGTCGCTCAGGTGCGGTGGCTCTGCAGCCAGCCCCGATCGATGGACCGCTTGAGGCGCAGCGCGCCGGCGCCGTACCACCACCACCGTCCCCGCGCAGCGAGCCCGACGCCGTCGCCGAGATCGAGGATCGACAGGGCACGACGCTGGGGCTCGTACGTCCGGCAGGTCCTCCCCGCGAGCCCGGGCCAGCAGGCTGCTGGAGCAGCACCGGCCCCTGACGCACCCCGTGCACACCGATCGCGGGGCAGCGGCAGCGGGGAGGAAGTGCGCGCAGTCGCCCACCGCGTAGATCTCGTCGCGGTCGACGTGCTGGAGGGTCGCCCGGACCGGCACCCCGCGCGCGTCCCCGAGCCCGAGCTCGGCGAGCAGCGGCGGGGCCGTCAGCCCGGTGGCGAGCAGGGCGACGTCGTGGGGCATCTCGGTGCCGTCGGCACACACCAGCCGTCGCTCGCCGACGTCGCGCACGACGCACCCGGTGCGCACCACGACACCGCGCCGCGCGAGCAGCCGCCCGACCCGTCTGCGTGCGCCGGCGGGCAGGTCCGCACCGACGAGAGGACCGGACTCGACCACCTGGACCGCGACGACGTCTCGGCGCGGACCGCCAGGTGGGCTGCCAGCTCCAGCCCGGAGGCGCCGCCACCGACGACCGTGACCGTCGCACCCGGGCGGCCGTGCGCCCGCAGCCGGGCATCGAGGTCGGCGAGCCCGCTCAACGGCTTCACCCGCAGCACCGTCGGGTGCACGTCCATGCCGTCCGGTGCCACCACGCTGCCGATGTTGAGCGAGAGCACGTCGTAGGGCAGCCGGGCCCCGTCGGACGTGATCGGCGAGCCGCGCCTCCGCGTCGAGCGAGACCAGCGTGCCCTCGTGGAACTCCACGCCGACCGCGCCGGCCAGCGCTCGTACGTCGATCCGGCCGGCGTCGCGGGGCAGCGCACCGGCGGCCGTCGCCGACGCGACACCGCTGTAGTCGAAGAAGCGAGGGCGCGAGCAGGTGCACCTGGTAGCCGGCCTCGGCCAGCTCCGCGGCGCGCTGCAGGACGTGGAGGTGCGCGTGGCCGGCGCCCACCAGCAGCAGGGTCGTCTCAGGCATCCGCCGACTCGAGGTGAGTGCTGAGCAGGCCGATGAACTCGTCGGCCATGCCGAGCTGCCGCTGCAGCCGGTCGCGGCGGGCGTAGGCCTCGTCCAGGGTGGCGACCAGCGCGCGGCCTCGCGCCCGCCCACGCGAACCGTCGCCCTGCTCGACCGGCGTCGAGCCGTGCAGGGTCTCGAGGTGGCGCATGACCTCCACCATCTCCTCGAGGGTGAAGCCGAGCGGCTTCATCCGCCGGATGACCAGCAGCCTCTCGAGGTCCTCCTCGGTGTAGAGCCGGAACCCGCCGTCGCTGCGCTCCGGAGGGTCGCAGCAGCCCGACCTCGTCGTAGTGCCGCAGCGTCCGCAGCGACAGGTCGGTGCGCTGCGCGATCTCCCCGATCTGCATCGACCGCGGCGCCGCGGGCTCGTCCGTCCACAGTGCTTCCTCTCACGTCGTCCGCGTTCGACCCTACCCTCACGTAACGGTAGAGTTCGTGCCCAGACTTCCCGCCGGCACGCGCACCCGCCTCGCACGTCGTGACGCGCCGCCCGTCCACCAGCCCGGACCTGCTGGTCGGCGTCCCACGGAGCGAAGAAGCCGACGTACGCCCCTCGAACGGA
This sequence comes from uncultured Actinomycetota bacterium, assembly GCA_963845655.1. Lineage (GTDB taxonomy): Bacteria > Actinomycetota > Actinomycetes > Propionibacteriales > Nocardioidaceae > Nocardioides_B. The sequence continues at coordinate 196,427 of CAWJTB010000002.1, forward strand.
GCCCCCCTGCCATGAGCGCCCCCACCACGCCGCCCGCCGCCGGACCACCGGCCGGAGACCGTGCCGCTCGAGCCCTCGGTCCGCAACGCCTTCCGGTCCCCGCGGATGCTGCGCACCGAGGTGCTGGCCGGCCTCGTCGTCGCCCTCGCGCTGATCCCGGAGGCCATCTCCTTCTCGATCATCGCCGGCGTCGACCCCCGGGTCGGCCTGTTCGCCTCGTTCACGATGGCGGTCTCGATCGCGTTCCTCGGCGGTCGTCCCGCGATGATCTCGGCCGCCACCGGCGCCATCGCCCTCGTCATCGCCCCGGTCATGCGGGACTACGGCTACGACTACCTCATCGCCACCGTGCTGCTGGGCGGCGTCCTGCAGGTCGCCCTGGGGCTCGGCGGGGTGGCCAAGCTGATGCGGTTCATCCCGCGCTCGGTGATGGTCGGGTTCGTCAACGCCCTGGCCATCTTGATCTTCCTGGCTCAGGTGCCGTACCTGATCGCCGTGCCGTTCCTCGTCTACCCGATGGTCGCGGTCGGCATCGCGGTGATGGTCGGCCTCCCCCGCGTCACCACGGTCGTCCCCGCGCCACTGGTGGCGATCGTCGCGCTGACCGGGTTCACCGTCCTGGCCGCGCTCACCGTCCCCGACGTCGGCGACGAGGGCGAGCTGCCCGACTCGCTGCCCTCGCTGTTCCTGCCGGACGTGCCGCTGAACCTCGACACGCTCCAGATCATCGCGCCGTACGCGCTGGCCATGGCCCTGGTGGGTCTGCTGGAGTCGCTGCTCACCGCCAAGCTCGTCGACGACGTGACCGACACCCACTCGGACAAGACCCGCGAGGCCTGGGGCCAGGGCGTCTCGAACGTCATCACCGGCTTCTTCGGCGGCATGGGCGGCTGCGCCATGATCGGGCAGACCATGATCAACGTGAAGGCCTCCGGCGCCCGCACCCGGATCTCCACCTTCCTGGCCGGCGTGTTCCTGCTCATCCTGGTCGTCGGCTTCGGCGACGTCGTCGCCATCATCCCGATGGCCGCCCTGGTCGCGGTGATGATCATGGTCTCGGTCGGCACCTTCGACTGGCACTCCGTCCAGCCCGCGACGCTGCGCCGGATGCCGAAGTCGGAGACCAGCGTCATGCTCGCCACGGTCGCGTCATGGTCGCCACCCACAACCTCGCCATCGGCGTCGCCGTCGGGGTCCTGGTCGCGATGACCCTCTTCGCCCGGCGCGTCGCGCACCTGACCGAGACCCACCGCGAGCTCGTCGCGGACCGGGACGGCAAGGTCACCGCGCTCTACCGGGTCACCGGCGAGCTGTTCTTCGCCTCCAGCAACGACCTCTACACCCAGTTCGAGTACGCCGAGGACCCGGACACCGTGGTCATCGACCTCACCGCGTCCCACATCTGGGACGCCTCCACCGTCGCCTCGCTCGACGCCATCACCACGAAGTACCAGCGCAAGGGCAAGACCGTCGAGATCGTCGGCCTCAACGAGGCCAGCGCCGAGCGTCACGGACGTCTGACCGGGCAGCTCTCCAGCCACTGAGCACGGCGAGACGTCAGGGTCGTCTCGGCGAAGGGGCGGACCCGTGCGTTCCGTTGACCCTAGGGTGAAGCCATGTTGGCTGCGCGGGGACTGTCACGGGCGTTCGGCGATGCGTTGGTCGTCGATGAGGTGTCGTTCGAGGTCCGGCCCGGCCGGCTGACCGGCTTCGTCGGCGCCAACGGTGCCGGCAAGACGACCACGATGCGGATGCTGATGGGCGTGCTCGCGCCGAGCGGTGGTGAGGTCCTGTGGGACGGCGCGCCGATCACCACCGACCAGCGGCGCGGCTTCGGCTACATGCCCGAGGAGCGCGGGCTCTATCCGCGCATGTCCCTGGTCGACCAGCTGGTCTTCCTGGCGCGGTTGCACGGCCTGAACAAGACGGCGGCGACCGACCGGGCGCGGCACCTGCTCGACCACTTCGGACTCGACGACCGGCGCGACGACCTGCTCGACGAGCTCAGCCTCGGCAACCAGCAGCGCGTCCAGATCGCGGCCGCGCTCGTCCACCGACCGACCGCGCTGATCCTCGACGAGCCCTTCAGCGGCCTCGATCCGCTGGCCGTCGACTCGATGGTGGACCTGCTCCACGCGAGGTCGGACCCGAGGTGCCCGTGCTCTTCTCCAGCCACCAGCTCGAGCTCGTCGAGCGGCTCTGCGACGACCTGATCATCCTCAGCGCGGCCGGGTCGTCGTGGCCGGCGCCACCGACGAGCTGCGCGACACGGGCCCGCTCCGCTACCGCGTCGTCGTCGAGGACCCGGCCGTCCTCGACGACCTGCCGGGGGCGCCGTCGACCGTCGCGACGGCGACGCGGTCTTCGTCACCATCACCGACGGCGAGCCGGCCGACCTGGTCGCCCACCTCACCGCGCGCACCCGCGTGAGCGAGTTCCACCGCCACGTCGAGCCACTCGCCCACGTCTTCCGGGAGGCGACGCGATGAGCGCCAGCCGTCCAGCGATCTCCAGCCGACGCACCCTGGCGGATCGTCGCCGAGCGCGAGATCCGCGCGAAGTTCCGGCGAGAAGGCCTTCATCTGGGGCTTCCTGGCCATGGTGCTCATCTCCTGGGCAGGCCTGGTGGCGCTCGACTACTTCGGCGATCGCGACACGACGTACGACATCGGCGTCGTCGGCGCACCCGCCGACGTGACGGACGGCCTCGAGTCGACCCTCGGCGACGGCTACGTGGTCACGGGCAAGGAGTACGACGACCGCTCGACCGCCGACGCCGCCATCACCGACGGCGACGTCGAGGCAGCGCTGGTGGTCGACGGCAACGCCTGGACGCTGGTGGCCGACAACGACGTCGACCCGACCCTCGAGGCCGCCGTCCGCTCGACGGTCTCGGCCGACGGCGGTGGCCCGCAACGCGGCCGCCCAGGACATCGACCTCGAGGCCCTCTACGCCGGTGCCGACGTGACGGTCGACCTGCTCGACCCCGACTCCGAGGACGTCGGCCAGCGCAAGCTCGTGGCCTTCGGGCTGTCGCTGATCTTCTACCTGGTGGCGATGCTCTTCGGCATGCAGATCGCGCAGAGCGTGGTCGCCGAGAAGGAGAGCCGCGTCGTCGAGATCCTGGCCGCCGCCATCCCGACCCGGACACTGCTCTGGGGCAAGATCGTCGGCAACACCCTGCTCGCGCTCGGCCAGGTCGTGATCCTGGTCGGCGGCGGGCTGGCGATCTTCGCGCTGCTCGGCAACGACGACTCTGCTCTCGGGGGTGGGGCCGGCGATGGTGTGGTTCATCGCGTTCTTCGCGCTCGGCTTCATCGCGCTGGCGGCGCTGTGGTCAGCCGCGGGAGCGCTCGCCTCGCGGGTGCAGGACATCGCCTCGACCACCATGCCCCTGCAGAGGGTGCTGCTCGTCGGCTACATGCTCGGCGCCTTCGCCGACGGGCATCGTGCTCGACATCGCCTCCCAGGTGCCGGTGTTCTCCGCGATCGTGATGCCGGGACGACTGGCCTACGACGACGTCGCGCTCTGGTAGATCCTGCTCTCGCTCGGGCTCAACGTCGTGGCTGCCGTGCTGCTCGTGCGGCTGGGTGCGCGGATCTACGACCGCAACCTCATGCAGACCAGCCGCAAGATCGGGCTCGGGGAGGCCCTGCGCCGCCGTTAGGCACGTGAGAGAGCACGCCGGTCCGGCAGATGCGAGGTTCGCCTGGCGTTCCTTCAGCCCACCTTCCGGTACTTGCGGTGGATCGTCTGGCGGGTCACGCCGAGCAGGGTGCCGATCTCGGCCCAGCTGAGGCCGCTGTGGCGGGCTCTGCGAACCGCCACTTCCTCGCGACGGGCCAGCGCGCGTTTGGCCTCGGCAACCGCTGCGAGCTCACCCACCACTCCGCCGTCGTCCGCACCGACAGATGTCTGCATACCTGTCAGCATGTGCTGACAGATGTGCGACGTCAAGGCGGGCGCGCGCCCCACCAGCCTCGACACGCTCCGCGGAGCTCGAGGGCCGGGTGACTACGTGCGGTCACACCCGGCCCGGTTCTCGCGTCGAGTAGGTAGTCGGCGGAGGTGGAAGGGTGGAGCGTGTGGAGCAGACGGAGATGTTCGAGGCAGAACGGCCGCGCTTGGCGGGGATCGCGAGCCGCATCCTCGGCGACGATGCCGAGGCCCAGGACGTCGTGCAGCAGGCATGGCTGCGCCTGCACGCGACCGACGCCGAGATCGACAGCCTGCCGGCCTGGCTGACCACCGTCACCACCCGGCTGTGCCTGGACCGGCTGCGCTCACGGACCCCCGTGCCTGTCGACGACCTCGAGCCCACAGACCGCGTCAACGATCCCGCCGACGACGTCGCGCTCGCCGACACCGTCGGTCTCGCCCTGCACATCGTGCTCGATCGGCTCACCCCGCGCGAGCGGGTCGCCTTCGTGCTCCACGACAGTTTCGGCTTCGAGTTCCCGACGATCGCGACGCTCCTCGACACCACGCCGGCGGCCGCGCGGAAGCTGGCCTCACGGGCCCGGGCCAAGGTCACCCAGCCCCTTCCCGAGGACCGCCTGGCCGACTGGGAGGTGGTCGACGACTTCATGGCCGCCGCCAGGAACGGCGACTTCGACCGGCTGTTGCGCCGGCTCGCACCCGACGCCGTCGTGACCGCAGACGACGCCGCCGTACTGGCCGGCACCCCGCAGCATGTCGAAGGCCGGGACGAGGTGGCGCAGTTCTTCAACGGTAGCGCCACGGCCGCGCTCCCGGTGTTCCTAGGTGACCGACCCGGTAGCGCGTGGTACCACCTCGGCGCGGCCAAGGTCGTCTTCGACTTCACCATCACCGACGGCCTCGTGCACGCCATCACCTTCCGCGCCGCGCCCGAGGTGCTGGCGCAAGTCGTGCGCCGCGACGGCGGCCGCCTGCGCAGCTGACTCGGTCACATCCTGCTCGTGGCGATCGTCAGCACGTCAGGACATCACAACGCAGAGGAGACAACCATGAAGACCATGACGTGCCGGGCCCTGGGAGGGCCCTGCGACCTCGAGCACCACGGGGAGACCGCCGACGACGTCATCAACGCCCAGGACCGCCACCTCAAGGAGGCGGAGAAGGCCGGCGACCCCACCCACCAGGAGGCTCGCGACGCCATGAAGAGCCGGTGGAGACACCCCAAGAAGTCGATGGATTGGTACCGCGACACCAAACAGTCCTTTGACGCCCTCCCCAGCGACTGAGACCGCGTGGTGGTGGTGGAGCCGAGGAGAGTCGATGGGCCGTAGTTGTCGAGCTCGGCCTTCTGCGCCTCCGCGCCAGACATCCACCCCAGCGGCTCGACACGCCACTCAACTTCGGCGAGCTCTGTTCGTGCCGCGCGGTGGCTGGTGCGCTGCGTGGATCGTCGGGCCAGGAGTGCTTGGGGTAGCGCCCGCGCAGGTCGGCGCGCACGCCTGGGTAGCCGTTGTCCCAGAAGGACTCCAGGTCTGCGGTGACGGCGGCCGGGCGTCGCGCCGGGGAGAGCAGGTGCAGCAGGAGCGGAATCCTGCCGCCAGCGAGGACCGGCGCTGCGGTCCAGCCGAAGACCTCTTGCAGTCGCACGGCGAGCACCGGCTGATCCTGGGAGTAGTCGATCCGCACGCTCGACCCGCTGGGGACCTCGACGCGCTCAGGGGCGAAGTCATTGAGTCTGCCCGCCTCCGGCCACGGCACCATCGCTCGCAAGGCGGCCGTCACGTCGATACGACGAAGATCCTTGGCCGAGCGGACCCGCGCCAGCTGCGGCCCGAGCCAGGAGTCGAGGTTCTGTGTCAGTGCTGCGTCGCTCACGTCGGGCCACGGGTCAGCGAGCGCGCGGTGCAGGAAGTCGAGGCGAGCGCGCAGCGCCGTGGCCGCGTCCGTCCAGTTGAGCAGTGTGATCCCCTCGCTCGCGACGGCCTTCCGGATCGCGTCGCTCACGGCCTGCCCGGGTGGGTCGCTGAGCGGGGTCGAGCTGAGCTCGATTGCGCCCAGCAACGTCCGTCGGCGTGCCAGCACCCGCCCACTGGTCCAGGTGACCTCGTCCACCTCGGTCCACAGCGATCCCGCTGCCTCCAGCGCGAGGTCTTCGGTGAGCGGGGCCGCCGCGCGGATCCGGGCCTCGCGTTGCCCGGGCTGTCGCTGTGCGTCACCGACCGCGAGCCACTCCAGTCCGGCCAGCGGCCCCGGGGCGCGCGAGTCGAGCGCTGCGCCTGTCCCGGACGCCATCAGGTAGCTCGACGTATCGGAGCGCTTGCGTGCTATCCGGTCTGGATGCGCCAGGGCCACCAACAGACCCACCGCCACGTCATCGGTGAGTGCTCGGGCGTGGCCCGGCGTCCCTCTCGGGTCGCCGGCGGTGCCTTGCGTCGCCACGACCTCCTCCAGCCGGGCGACCTGGTGGCGCCAGGATCCTGCGCGCTGGTCAGCGCGCAGCGACCCGGAGCGCAGCGACCAGGTCTGCTCCGGGGGTTCGAACGTCGTCGCTCAGCATGGCGACTACCTCTGAGGCCCGCTTGGCCCCGACGAGACCAGCTCCATCGATGAGAGCACGCGCCAGCCTGGGATCGGCCGGCACGCCAGCGATCACCCGACCTCGCGGGGTGGCTCTCCCGTCCTCGGTCATCGCCCCCAGCCCCACCAGCACCTCCTTCGCCGCCGACAGTGCGTGCGCCGGTGGCTGGTCGAGCAGCGCCATGTCGTGGACGTCGTGGCTACCCCAGCACGCCACCTCCAGGGCGAAGGTCGTCAGATCGGCGGTCGCAATCTCGGGCTCCGGGTGAGCGGCCAGATGCGTGTGCTCCGCCTCGGACCAACAACGCAGCACGGTCCCCGGCCCCAGCCGTCCGGCCCGTCCCGCCCGTTGCTCGGCCGCCGCACGGCTCACCGCGACGGTCACCAGAGAAGCCAGTCCGCGACGGTGATCGGTGCGCGGCTCACGCGAGAACCCGGCATCCACCACGACGCGTACGCTCGGCACCGTCAGCGACGACTCGGCGACCGCGGTCGAGACGATCACTCGTCGACACGGGCCCTCGCTGAGCGCACGATCTTGCTCGGCGCCGGACAGACGTCCGTGCAAGGCGTGCACGGCCGCGTCCACGCCGGCCAGGCGACGTACGGTCGCCTCGACCTCCGCGACACCCGGCACGAAGACCAAGACGTCCCCTTCGTGCCCGACCAGCGCACGACGCACGGTCGCTGCGACATGGTCGTGAAACGCCGGGGTGATCCCCCGGTCGTCGGTGCGGCGCACCCCCGCAGGCGGCGGACACCAGACCGCTTGGACCGGGTGCAGGGCGCCCGGGACGCGGATCACCGGAGCGCCCAAGACATCGTCGGGACCATCGGGGGCGGCACCTCGGCCGAGCAGGGCGGCCGTCCGTTCGGACTCGATGGTGGCCGACATCGCCACCAAGGACAGGTCCTCACGCAGATTGGCTCGGACGTCGATGAGCAGCGCCATGGTCAGGTCGGCGTCGAGGTGGCGCTCGTGCACTTCGTCGAGCACGACCGCCCCGACTCCGGCCAGCCCGGGATCGTACTGGATCCGCCGGAGCAGGAGACCGGTCGTGACGATCTCGACGCGTGTACGTCGGCTGCTTCGTCGATCTCCGCGTACGGAGTATCCGACTGTCTTGCCGACCGGTTCGCCGAGCAGATGTGCCAGCCGGCGGGCAGCAGCGCGGGCTGCGATGCGGCTGGGCTGCGTGACGACGACCCGTCCGGCGACGACCCCAGCGACCGCTGGTGGGACCAAGGTCGTCTTGCCGGTGCCCGGCGGTGCGTGGACCACCGCGACTCCGCGAGTATGAAGCGCCTCGACGAGAGGGGCCAGGCCCGCGGTGACTGGGAGGTCGGGCGGCGCCGCGAGCAGGTTGCGCAGCGGGTCGGACACTCTTGCAGTGTGCCTGACGGGCATCTGAGGACGAGGCTGCGGATCACCTGTCTACACACTGACATTCGAGCAGACCGAATCTGTTCCGCAGGTTGGCGTCGGCCCTGGATGTCCGCTCGCTTGGCGTGACCCAAGGCGGCGTGCAGCGCTCTTGGGATACTCGCCTCCATGGTCACCTTGCTGCGACGGACCCCGACCGAGCGCGAGCGCTGGGCCGACGAGGTGCTGGACCGACTCAGCCCCGTCATGACTGCGCTGGGCGTCCTCTTCCTGCTCGTCGTCCTCGGCGAGAGCGTCGCCCGCGAGGGGACCTCGGTGGCGGTGGCGCTCACGGTGCTGGGGTGGGGGCTGTGGCTGGTCTTCGTGGTCGAGTTCGTGGCACGCCTGGTGGTGGCCCCGGACAAGGGCCGCTTCCTGCGCCGCAACTGGTGGCAGTTGCTCTTCCTGGTCCTGCCGTTCCTCCGCGTCTTGCGGGTGGTGCGGGCGGCCAGGTTCCTCCGGACCGGCCGCGTCCTCTCCTCCGCCGTCCGGTCCTCGCGATCGGCCCACCAGGTGCTGGGAGGCCGGATCGGGTGGCTGGGCGTCGTCTGGGCGATCACCGTCATGGGGAGCAGCCAGCTGCTCTTCCAGTTCTCCGGATACACCCAGTACGCGGACGCCCTGCATGCCACCGCGCTGGCGACCATCACCGGCGAGCCGCTGGGCCAGCCCGACGGCTTCGCCCGCGCTCTAGAGGTGGCGCTCGCCGTGTTCTCGGTCGTCGTTTTCGCCACTCTCGCCGGCAGCCTGGGGGCCTTCTTCCTCGAGCGCCGGGAGACCGAGCACGCCACGGCTGCGGCAGCAGAGCGGGAGACAACACGGCCCTGAGCCGCAGGGTCGCAAGACTATTTGCGCGATCGTCGCGCGGCGTGGCCGACGTTGTGGACTTCGAGGTCAACTTCATCCCGGTGCGGGCAGCATCTTCATGACTGCGCTGCCGGCGCCTGTCAGTGCAGCAGCACGTTCGCGGCGGAGCGACACACATCCCGGTCCGCACCAACAGCGGCATGGAGTGCGCATTGTCGAGGATGTGCGGGTCATACACTCCGTCGGTGACTCGAGGCGCGTGGGACCAGGAAGCAGCGACTTTCGACAACGAGCCGGATCATGGCCTGACCACTGCTGCGATACGTGCGGCATGGCGCGACCTGCTGGTGTCGATCCTGCCCGCGGCCCCATCTTGCGTGGCCGACATCGGATGTGGAACAGGCACACTTACCCGGCTCCTCACAGATGAGGGCTACTCCGTAGACGGCCTCGACTTTTCACAGGAGATGATCGAACGCGCCCGGGCCAAAGTGCCCGAAGCGGACTTTGTGGTCGCTGACGCTGGCTCTCCACCACTGGCTGCGGGCAAGTACGACGTCGTGCTGAGCCGGCACGTGTTGTGGGCCGTGGAGGACCCCGAGGCCGCATTCGCCAGGTGGGTCGGGCTCCTCAAGCCCGGTGGGACCATCGCTCTGATCGAAGGCAACTGGTCCACCGGCGCCGGCCTGACTGCCGCGCAGACGGAACAGATCGTGCTTCGCGTTCGCGAGGAGGTTCGCGTCACGGCCCTGACACAGTCCATCTACTGGGGCAAAGAGATCACGGACGAGCGCTATGTCGCCGTCAGCCACCGGTAGCCAGCTCTGTACCGACATCCGGACCCAACCTGGACGCTTGGCCACGTCCCGATCGCGGCGGTAAGGCACAGGTCGACGGTGCACATCGCGGCATCCGTACGCCTCGCGGTACGCCCGATCAGTAGGCGTCGGTGAAGTAGGCCGTCACCATGACTGCTGCCGGGAGCGCCCCGACAGCAGCACCGGCGGCCACCGCCAAGACTCTTCTGCCGGTGACGGTCCATGCGAGCACCGCACCGGCCAGTGCACCTGTGAGCCCAGCGAGAACGACGAAGGGTGCATCACGGAGCAATTGGGCGGCAGGGTCGGTCTCGAAGCCCCAGCCCGTCCATGACAGCGAGATGAGGCTCAGGAAGCCGAGCAGCACCACCAAGGGGCCGCCAATGAGCACCGAGCGGTGGCTCGGCGGCTTCTTACTGGAGCCCGGGACCTCAGCCTGGATGCGAGTCACAACTCGATCAACTCCTACGACCAGGATTGGTCACGTTGACACTGCCCAGTTCGCCACTTCCGCGCAGCATTCGCGGTGGACCGAACATCACCACATTCACGAACTACGACAGCTCTTCGAAGTGCGCCCGCAGGCGGCGGTTAGGCGCGCCCCCCTCCAGAGGCAGGGTCATATCGGCGCCATGCGGATGATCTCGCGGCCGAGGACGTCGACGCCCATCCCCGGCTCACCTCCACCCGTTCCCTGGCCACCGCCTCCGCCACCGCCAACCCAGAGACGGTGCCGTGCCCGTGGAGGCGGTTGTGGAGATGCCGCATGCCCGGTGGTGTTCCGACTCGGCGGCGAGGTCCGCAGGGGTCAGCCCCATCCCTCGAAGAAGTCCATCGCGGATTGGGTCGGCCATGGTGCAGTATCCACCCGCGCTCGGTCAGCCGACGGGCCTCAGCCCGTGTCGCCGAGCCGCTCGACGCTCGCTCTTCGCGGCGTACATCGCGGCATCGGCCTCGGCCAGTGCGGCGGGAAAACCACGTAGGACGCTGATCGGTGCCCACCCGACGGAGCCGGCGACCCCGGCCAGATCCAGCTCGCCGTATAGGCGGCGCACGAAGAACTCGGCCATGGACTCGGTGCAGTCGACCAGGAGGAGGCCGAACTCGTCCCCACCCAGGCGCGCGACCACGTCGCTGTCGCGGACGGTGGCGCGCAGCACGGCTCCCGCCCGACGGATGTAGTCGTCGCCGGCGTCGTGGCCCTGTTCGTCGTTGATGACCTTGAGCATGTCCAGGTCGATCATGGCAACCACCGTCGGGTCGCCCATCCTGGCGAAGCGCTCGCTGTGGTGGTCCACCAGCCGTTCCCATGCCCGGCGGTTGGCCAGGCCCGTCAGGACATCGGTCTCGGCGTCCCGCCGGGCAGCGGCCACCTCCTCGGCCGTCACGTCTCGCTCCCGGTTCGCAGCCAGGACCATCGTCAGCAGCTGGCCCAACAGCTGCAGCACCGGACCTGCGGCCGCGAACGCCGGGTCATCTGTGCGGACATCCGGGTCGATGCCGCAGATCGCACCGAACAGCGTTCCGTCCGGCTCACTCACCACCGCCCCGGCGTAGGACCCGATCGTGACGGCAGCGTTGACTCCGGCCGCGGCGTACACCGGGACGGCCTGCGCGTCCGGGGCCACAGCCGGCGCGGTCCCGGCAGCCATGTGGATGCAGAAGCTGTCCTCCCACGGATGGGACTGCCCCTGGACCAAGCGATAGCCGTTGTCGGAGTCGAGGTACAAGTAGGTCTGCCGGTCGTTCTCGACCCGGGTCACCGACCAGAACGCCAGCGGCAGGGCGTCGCGCAGGTAGCGCAGAACGGCGAGCGCTGCCTCGTCGAAGGACATCGCTGGAGAGAGCATCGGCACGCTGAGCATCAAGTGATCCTTCTGCTGAGGGACAGACCCGTCCACTGATGTATCGACGCCGGAAACACCGACCTTGAGCACGACCTGGCAGCGACCTCCGCTGCCACTCGTTCTGCGGGAAGCCGAGATCGATTCCTGCGTGACTCGGGTCCAGCCGACCTGCTGGTGATGACCTTGCTCCGCATGAAGAAGTGCACGCCCTCGGTCCCGTGCGGATGGCTGTCCCCGACCAGGGAGTGCTCCCAGCCTCCGAAGGAGCAGTAGGCCATGGGCACGCAGATCGGCACGTTCACGCCGACCCCGACCTTGTTCTGGAAGCGTCGCGCAGCCCCTGATATCGATTCTTGACAAGTCGTAGGCGGCGGAAGGACGCGCATCATTCGCCGGCGCTTGCGCTCCCCTGCTTCAGCGGTCCTGCTCGACCAGCCAGGCCGCCCGAGGTCTTTGAGGACGGACCCATCACTGGCGTCTGTGGCTTCGAACAGCCATCAGGGATCAAAACGACTCAAGAAGGCAAGATCATGTGGGACACCGCCCAGACCAATGACGTGCATCTCTCGCACGACATGCGGTGCGCGCGATGCGGGCATGACCTCCATACCTTCCTTGTATGCGGCACCCACTGCGCCTGCGTTCCCGTTCCTATGCCCGGGGCATAGGCACCTGCCCCAGGCAAAGCATGCACGGCTTCTTCACGATTCGGGCGCTCGCCTGTAGATCGGTCATCGCCTGCGGTTGCAGACGAGAGGGCAACAAGGAAGCGGATCTGGGCAGCTACGCGCGTCCGGCAGGCGGCGTTAAAGACGCACTATTCGCGGCAGAGTCTCGCTGACGTCTCGTGACCTCCCGGTGAGAAGAGGAACCGGCCGAGAAAGGCGCGAAATGCCTGAGGCCGAGGAATGGGAGCATCTAGCGCGAACTGGTTGATGCGTGCTCGTGCCGTCGCCCTGACCGGGTGACGCCCAGGCGTCAGCCTGCCCAAGACGGGCCAAAGGCCCCGAAACGAGGTGGCCGGCGCCGGTGCCGAGGACCCCGAACACCCACAAGACGGCCCAGAGCACTCCGGTCAGCCCCTCGCCCGCGAACTGGCCCGATGATCAGCGCGTCCTTGAGTCAGTTCGCCTCACTGTGACGGCTGAAGAAGTCCGTGTAGATCCGACGAGCCCGAAGCGCGGCGTCATTGGCGAGTTCAGCGGACCGAATGAGGGTGAGCTCTAGGCTGACTCCATGATCAGCCAGTCTCTGTTGTCGGTCGCGCTCGTCAAGGAACTCCGTGATGAGGCCGTGCGTCATCTCCGGGTGGAACTGCACTCCAACGTGATGGCCCACTCTGAACGCCTGAATGCAGTTATCGCTTGAGGCGAGCGCAATCGCATGGGCGGGTGGCAAGACTTGATCACCGTGCCAGGAGAACCAGGAACCGCCGTACGGGTCGGCGCCGGTGAACTCGCACCATCCCAACTCTGGTTCTTCCATGGGGCGAACGCACCCGCCCAAAACCTCAGCCAGCAGCTGTGCGCCGAAGCAGATTCCAAGTACCGGCGTTCCTTGCGCAGCGCAGTCTGTGATGAAGCGTCTCTCGTCCTCGATCCACGGCGTTGAGTCGTACACGGCGGCAGGGTGGCCGGGCACGATCAGAGCGCGGAACGAGTTCGGCACCGGCAGCTCGTCGACTACGTCGACCAGTTCTGTCCGGTACTCATTGTCGTGCAACCACGCGCGGAGGTTGCCCGTTTCGGCTTCTCCTGGGTGCTGAAGGATCAGGACCGTCTCGGCAACCTCAGACTGGTCGAGCCGGTGCAATTCATGCGTATCCAGTTTGGTCGGGTGGGCATGCGACTGCGCAGTGTCAACCATGAGATTCCTTGTCGTTGGCAAGCCGAGCTGTGGTGCGGACGAGGTCGCCCACGCGAGACACGTGCGGCGTGAGTATGGAACAGGCGGGAAGGGCCGTGGAGGGACTAATCGGCCGCTGGGTCGTTCGCGGCGTAGACGTAACCCGGCTCACGCCCCGTGGGGGAAGCTGGATGCAGTCAACTCGCACCCATCAGCAGCGCTTCTCTATCGACCGTGCTGGCCAGTTGGTATCCCAGAGCTGGTGCCAGGGCGGTGACGGTACCGATGGATGCGGCCACGCGATCCGGCGTTGAGTTGACGATGACCTCCCTCCGCCCTCCGTCGCGAGGGTGAAGACAGATACGACAACACAGTAATCATTTGGCGACGCCAACAGATCTACCTGGCGCAGTCCAAGGACCTGATCGAAATCTACCGCTGCTGCGGACAGCTGAACGAGGTCAACGGCACCCGGAGACGTGGAAGAGGTGACCCTGCGCATCCTCGATGCGCTCCCCAGCGCAGGGGCAACCATCGCATTCTCGGTGATGATTGACGCCCACGTCTCGGGATGTGCTGGCTCTCGTCGGTGGTGTCTTGCTCAGGGAAGCCAGCGACGGGGGGCCAGCGCGACCACTGCCTCGTCGATGAGCGTGTCGCCTGCGGTGAGCTCGACGTCGGTGCGGTTGAGGTCGGGGTCGAACAGGCTGGCCGCGATGAAGGCTGCCACGTCGTCACGGGGCACGGCGCCGTACGGGATCGAGACACCAGCGCTGACCCGCCCGGTGCCAGCCTCTTCGAGGAGATCGCCGGGTCGCACGATGAGGAAGTCGAGGTCCGTGCTGGCGAGGTGGATGTCGGCGCCGCGCTTGACCTTCATGTAGTGCTCGAAACCGTCGGAGTGCGGCTGCTCGCGCAGCGCGTCCATGAACACCGACACCAGCACGAAACGTCGTACACCGGCGATGACGGCAGCATCAGCGGCCTTCTCCAGGCCACGACCGTCGATGGCGGTCGTCATCTCCGCGCCCGTGCCGTGGGCGCCGGCGCTGAAGACGACGGCGTCGTGGCCTGCCAGGCGCTCCGCCAGGGTCGCGACCGAATCTTTGATGAGGTCCCCGATCACCGGGGTCCCGCCCGCGCTGCGGATGAGGGCGTCCTGGCCGCCGGCACGGTGCATGCCGGTCACGCGATGCCCGCGCTCGGTGAGGCGAGCGGTGAGCCGCACCCCGACGCCGCCGGCGGCGCCGATCTGGAAGATACTGCGGCCATGGGCGTTCTGGGTCGTCATGGTGCTCCGATCTGTTTGGTTCGTCAGGGGGCGAGCGAGACGGTGCGGAGGAACCGCACAGGTTCCTCGCTGGCGTTGCGGTAGGTGTAGACACGGTCGCTGCGCAACCGGCTGGAGGCCCCCGCCGTCACGACCACCTCTTGATCGTCAGCCATCAGCGTGAGCGACCCATCGAGGACGTAGAACAGCTCCTGGGATCGTGCAGGGTCGGCCCGACCGCGGTAGATGTCACCAGGCGCCAGGCTCCACAGCCAGAGATCTGCCGAACGTGAGTCGGTGGCCTCGAGCAGGTGGGCGGTACTGCCCGCCTCGCTCGACCACACGAGAAAGTGGTCGCTGGCGGCATGCACCTCGATCGGAGTCTCGGCGAGCGGCTTGTCCAACAGGTTGGTGAAGTCCATCCCCAGCTGCCTGGCGATTCTAGTGACGGCGACAAGGCTCGGGTTTGCCTGACCCAGCTCGATCTGGGTCAGTAGCCGACGGCTGATCTGCGCTCGGTCCGCCAACTGCTGCACGGTCAGCGACCGCTTGGTGCGCAGCGTCCTGATGTTGGCACCGACCTGGGACAGAAAGTCCTGGGCCAGCTCACCTTCCGCGGTCAGGTTGTCGGGCACAGCCTGTTCGCGGTCCTCTTGATTCACGTGCGCCACCTCCGGTCAGGCCGCCCGGGTCAGACGGCGAACAGCTGCGAGAGGTCCTTGAACGCCTTGAACTCGAGAGCGTTCCCGGACGGGTCGAGGAAGAACATCGTCCACTGCTCGCCGGGCTCACCCTGGAAGCGGACGTACGGTTCGATGACGAAGTCGGTGCTGGCCTCGGTCAGCCGCTGCGCGAGCTCCTGGAAGCGGTCGACGGAGAGCACCAGGCCGAAATGTGGGACCGGCACGTCGTGACCGTCGACCGGGTTGGTTCCGGCCACCGCGTTGCGGTGGTTGTCGACCTGGTGCGTGACGACCTGGTGGCCGTCGACATTCCAGTCGGTCCATCGGTCATCCGAGCGACCGCGGTCGAAGCCCAGGACCTCACCGTAGAAGTGCCGCGCAGCATCGATGTCGTGAACTGGCAGGGCGAGGTGGAAAGGGGGCAGAGTAGTCGAGGTCATGTGAGCACTATAGTGCACACACGCTGAGAAGATAAATGCGCACTATCCGCCCGCTCGGGCCGCCGTCAGGGTAAGACCATCGCCCGCATCCCTCGCGCAGCACCTCTTGCCGATGCGGTGTTGGGTGAAGCTCAGAAGCCGAACAGCTTGCCGAACGCCGAGAAGATGGCGTCGAACGTCTTGGCGATCGGGTTGCTGGGTCCCTCGGTGCTGGACTTCTGCCAGAAGAACGGATGGACACCAGTGAACTCGTCGTCGACCAGTGGAGTCCTGCGCCAGAGGTACGGCCAGAACACCTCGGTCCGATTGACTCCTACGGTCAAGCGAGAGTCGAAGCCCATCACCAGGTTCTGTTCCAACCTGGTGGACCTGCCCCCGGGGTCGGTGGCCACGACATCGCCGCTGCCCTGGACGATGAGGGTGCCGGTGCCAGCGAACATGATGTAGCGCACCTGCCACGTGGCAACGGATTGGATGCCCCACCGCCAGCGCGTCTCCAGCTCCGGCGTGCCGATGACGCCCACGACGTGCCTCGGACGCATCACCAACCCCGGGTGGTCCTCGAAGTCGATGCGCATCAGGTACGAGTTGGGGTCGTCGGGCGTTGCCAGCGTCGCCGAGCTGCCGCCCTCATCCCCAGTGACCCGGCTCAGTCCGTAGAGCCCAGCGGCGAAGCTGATGAACGGCGACGTCCAGTCATAGAGGAGTCGGCTGCGAACCGTGCCTTGCACCGGACGCACGTGCTCCGACCGCGCGGACAACACCTCACCGGCGCCCAGCTGAATCGTCAAGGTCCGCTGGGCAGCGGTGGTGCGCAGGTCGGCGGTCGCGCTCTCAGACCCAGCCGCCAGGTGGATCGGCTTGTGCGCCCGACTCACCATCGGCATCAGCACGAAGTAGCTGACGATGCGCAGGACTCGGGCATGACGAGTGCCAGCAGCGCGATGGCGACCAACCACCTCCACGACCGGGACCACTGGTCGACCACCCATGCCACGCCCGAGGCCTGGGCTTCCTCCAAGCCCTGCTCCTCGGCCTTCTTCTGGCCCAGTTCCGACTCCACGTTGTCGATCTCTCTTTCGACGAGGGACTGGTTGCCGCCCTCGCCGAGTCGATCGAGCTTCTGCTGCGCCGTCAGGGCATCGTCAGCGAGGACCGAGGCGTCCCTCTGAGCCTGGCCGAGGTTTCGTTCGAAGGTGACCAGCGCTTCGTCCGCCTTCTCGACCGCCCTTTCAGCGGACTTGCAGGCGTTTCCTGGTAGCACCAGCGCGATCGCCTTCTCCACGATGCTGCAGAGCTCTCGCTGGTCGTCACGCAGACGCTCGATCTCCGCCTTCTTCTCGGTGACGTCGCGGCGCCCCTCCGCGATCTCAGCCGCGACCCTGCCCTGCAACGACACGACCGCATTGGTCTGGTCTTGCGCGGCGGTGATCCTCAGTTGCTCGAGGTCCTCCTCGAGAGCTGCTCGCTCCTCGACCACCTGCTGCAGTCGATCGCGTTCGGCCACGGCTTCTCGGACACTGGGGATCAAGGCTTGGATGAGGAGGTAGCCGAGGAACAGGGACAGCAGCAGCGCCCCCAGCAGACCCAGCTTCCTCAGCACGAAGCCGAGGACAGCCGACGTCAGACGCATGCGTGCGATCTTAGGTCGCGCCTGACTACGGCCTCGCTCTGCCGAGAGGTCCTCGGCCCCGGACGTGACGCCACCTGGCGACGCGGGCGATCAGTGGGACGGACGCTCCACCAGCAGACCGACACCGAAAAGCACCAGGACGCCGCCACTGCCGCGGAGCACGTTCCGCATCGCCCGCCCCTTGCTCAGCATCGTCCGGGCTGCCCCGAAGACCATCGCGTAGACGACCGAGGACGCGAACCCGAGAGCCGCGAAGACCAAGCCCAGGACGAAGGCGTCCGACTCCTGCGCTGGAGGCGTTGAGGAACTGCGGGATGACGCTCGCGTAGATCAGGACGGTCTTCGGGTTCGACAAGTCGCAGAGGAATCCTTCGCCGAAGGCTCGCCTGGCGGTGACCTTGGCATGTCCACGTGCGTCGTCGTCAACCTCGACAGCCAGACTGAACTCGCGGGTGCGCAGCAGTCGCACACCGAGATAGAAGAGGTACGCAGCGCCTGCCACGCGGACCACGTCGATCGCGACTTGGGACGAGACCAGCACAGCGGTGAGTCCTACCACGGACGCCGTCGCCCAGATGAGGTCGGCGGCGAGAACGCCGATCGCCGTCACGGTCGCGGAGCCGCGTCCTCGCAGCATCGCGTTCTTGAGCACAAGGATCACGGCTGGGCCGGGGATGGCGACCAGCACCACCGCAAGGGCAGCGAAGGCAAGGACAGTATCGACGCTCACGCACGGATGATGTCACGCGCGCAGTGGCGCAGCGGCTGCGGTCCCACGGTGCGTCGGATGGTGGAGCTGAGGGGATTCGAACCCCTGACCTTCTCATTGCGAACGAGACGCGCTACCAACTGCGCCACAGCCCCGGAGCGCCAGGATCACCCTGGCGCGGTTGGAAAAGATACCACCCTGGTCGGCCCGCTCCGAATCCGCGGCCGACCCACCTCGAGTGGTCAGGAGCCGACGGCGCGTGCTCCGTCCGTCCCCTGCTCGCCCTTCCGGGTGTCGGCCTGCGCCGCCTGGGCGTCCGCCGCGATCTGGGCGTCCTCGGCCGTGCGGCCCGACGTCCAGGTGCCGGGCTCGCCGAGGTCGATGGTGCGCACCGTGCGCTTGGCCCGGGGCTTGGTGACGTAGGTCGGGAGGGTGACCGGCAGCGGGTCCCACAGGGTGCCGCCGTCCTCGGTCGGGATGGCCACGGCGTCGAGCAGCGCGACCGGGATGCCGATGGTGTCCTCGCGCTCGTCGTCGAAGTCCGCGACCCGGTCGGGGGCGACCTCCTCGACGTGCACGGGCGCCTCGACGGCCTGCTCGGGCTCGGTGGCGGCAGCAGCCGCCGGACGGCGTACGGCGACCCGGCTCTCGCCGCGCACCTGGGTGCGGCACAGCACGAGCCACAGCAGCGTCAGCCCGCCCGGGATCGCGACCGACCACCACGGCACGGCTGCCAGGGCGGCGGCGGTCGTCGTGGCGACCGTGGCGAGCAGCAGGACGGAGAGGATCCGGCGGCGTCGGCGAGCGGCGACCCGAGCGGCCTGACGACGCGCACGCAGGCGGGCCGCGGAGAGCGGCGGAGCCGTCTCGACGGCGAGCTCAACGGGTGCCTCGACGAGGGTCTCGGTGACCTCGGTCTCGACCACCCGGCTGCGCACCCGCGTGGTGCTGTTGACCACCAGACGCGCGTCGCTCTTGCTCACCGGCTCGCGCCGGGCGAGCACGCGCAGCGCGCTGGAGAAACGGTCGACCGACCGGGTGCGAGCGACCTGGTCGTGGTGCTGGAGGGCCTTGGGGATCAAGAAGACCGCCCAGGCGACGGCGAGCACGACGAAGATGACTCCGGACAGGTCCACAGCCCCGACGATAGGAGCGCGGCGGGACGCTCCGGCGCAGGCCGGGCGGTGTGTCGCCAGACAACTCCTGTGACTGGTGTGATTCAGGCCCTCAGCTGCGGTGATCGGCGCGGAAGCCGAGTCAGCAGCCCCTGCGGCACCTCGTCCTTGGTCAGGGCGAACAGTCGGTGGTCACGCCATGCGCCGTCGATGTGCAGGTAGCCGGCGGCGTAGCCGACCTCGGTGAAGCCGAGCTTCTCCACCACCCGCAGGCTGGCCGTGTTCTCGGGCCGGATCGCGACCTCGATGCGGTGCAGGCCGATCGAGAACAGGCAGTGGTCGACGGCCAGCGCCACTGCGGTCGGGATGACGTTCTGCCCCGCGTGCTGCCGGTCGATCCAGTAGCCGACCTGGCCCCACCGCGCCGAGCCGCCGACGATGTTGGTCACGGTGAGCTGGCCGGCGAAGTGACCGTCGACGGTCACCGCGAACGGCAGGGCCCGGTGCTCGCGGGCCTGGGCGCGCAGGTCGCGGACCAGCGCCCGGAACGTGCGCGGTGCGCTCGTGTCGCCGGGCGGCACGGTCGCCTCCCACGGCTTGAGCCACTCGATGTTGCGGGCGCGCACGTCGCTCCACGCGGCCGCGTCACCCTTGGACAGCGGCCGGAGCCCGACGCGACCGGACTGCAGGTGCACCTGCCAGTCCGCGGACGGCCGGCTCAGTGGTCGCTCCCGACGATCTGCTCGACAGCGTGGACGAGCAGCGGCTCGAGCACCGCCAGGCCGTCCTTCACTCCCCCGCGAGATCCGGGCAGGTTCACGACCAGGGCGGTGCCGCGTACGCCGGCGACCCCCCGCGACAGCGCGGCGGTGGGCACGCCCTTGCTGACGCCGTACGCCCGGATCGCCTCGGCGATGCCCGGCACCTCGTGGTCCAGCAGCGCACGGGTGACCTCGGGGGTCAGGTCGGTCGGCGTGAGGCCGGTGCCGCCCGTGGTCACGACCAGCCGGGTGCCGCCGTCGACGGCCGTGCGGATCGCGTCGCCCACCGGCTCCCCGTCCGGTACGACGACCGGGCCCGTCACGGCGAAGCCCAGATCGGTCAGCGCCGCAACGATCAGGGGTCCGGTCGTGTCCTCGTAGACCCCGGCCGCGGCGCGGTTGGAGGCGCACACGACGGTCGCGGTCAGGTCGGTCGTCGAGGTCATCGCGACCAGTCCCCACTCTTGCCGCCGGTCTTCGACTCCACCCGGATGTCGGTGATCACGGCCGCCTTGTCGACGGCCTTGACCATGTCGACGACGGTCAGCGCCGCCACGGACACGGCGGTCAGCGCCTCCATCTCGACGCCCGTGCGGTCGGTGGTGCGCACCCGGGCGGTGATGTCGACGGCGTCGTCGGTGACGGAGAGGTCGAGGGTGACCCCGGAGATCGCGAGCGGGTGGCACAGCGGCACCAGGTCGGGTGTCCTCTTGGCCGCCATGATCCCGGCCACCCGCGCGACGCCGAGCGCGTCGCCCTTGGGGACGCCCTCGCCGCGCAGCAGCCCGATGACGGTCGGCGAGACGAGCACCCGTCCGGTGGCGACGGCCTCGCGGGAGGTGACCTCCTTGGCCGACACGTCGACCATGCGGGCCGCGCCGGTCTCGTCGACGTGCGTCAACCGCTCGCCCTGGTCGGCCATCGCTCAGAAGTCCCGGTCGAGCACGAGCACGTGGACCTGGCTGCCGCCCTGCACCGAGGTGACCTCGGCGGGGACGACGATCAGTGCGTTGGCCTCGGACAGGTCGCCCATGAGGTGCGAGCCGTGCCCGCCGACGGGCTCGACGTGGGCACCCTTGCCGTCGATGCCGAACTGCGCCCGGACGTACTGCTCACGGCCGGGGATCGAGGAGAACCCCTGTGAGCACAGGGCTCGGACCATCGGGCGGCGGTAGGGCAGCCGGCCCATCATCCGGCGGATCGCGGGGACGCCGAAGACCTCGAAGGAGACGTAGGACGACACCGGGTTGCCCGGGAGCGTGAGGATCGGCGTGGCGTCCTCGCCGACGAAGCCGAAGCCCTGGGGCTTGCCCGGCTGCATCGCGACCTCGCCGAACGCGACCGTCCCGAGCTCGGTGAGGACCTCCTTGACCACGTCGTAGGCGCCCTTGCTGACCCCGCCGCTCGTCACCACGAGGTCGGCGCGGACGAGCTGGTCGCTGAGCGCGTCGCGGAACTCCGTCGGGTCGTCGGACACGATGCCGACGCGGTAGGCGATGGCGCCGGCGGAGCGGGCCGCCGCGGCGAGCATGTAGGAGTTGGCGTCGTAGATCGAGTCGTGCCCCAGCGACGTGCCGGGCTCCCGCAGCTCCGCGCCGGTGGACATGATCACCACGCGAGGACGCGGCCGCGACCGCACCTGCGAGCGGCCCACGGAGGCCAGCAGCCCGAGCTGGCGCGGCCCGAGGATGCTGCCGTCCTCCAGCAGCACGTCGCCGGTGCGGACGTCCTCACCGGCGTGCCGGATGTGCTGGTCGCGCCCGGGGGCCCGGGTGATCCGCACGGTCGCGAGACCCCCGTCGGTCCACTCGATCGGCACGATGGCGTCGGCGCCCTGCGGCACCGGCGCCCCCGTCATGATCCGCACCGTGGTCCCCGGCGACAGCGCGAAGTGCCGGGTCTGCCCGGCGGCCATCTCGCCGACGACGGGCAGGTGCACCGGGTGGTCGTCAGTGGCGGAGACCGTGTCGTCGTAGTAGACGGCGTAGCCGTCCATCGCGGAGTTGTCGAAGGACGGCAGGTCCATCGGGGCGGAGATGGTCTCGCACACCGGAAGGTTGAGCGACTCGAGCAGCGGCTGGTCGTAGGGGTGCAGCGGCTCGAGAGCCGTGACCACGCGCTCGACGTGCTCGTCGACGGTGCTCAGCCGGTCGGTCGGCATGAGGTTGGCAGCCATGCCGACGACCTTATGCCCCGGGTCGCGATCAGCCGATCGTCGACCCGTCCTCGACGCGGCTCGGCTCCCCCGGGTCGTCCAGGCCGCCCCGGCCCACGACGCGCACCCCGGAGCCGAACGTCCAGTCGCCCCGCACCACCAGCTCCTCCGCCTCCCGCAGCGACGGCACGCCCTGCGGGAAGCGGGCGTCGAAGTCGCCGACGAGCTTGTAGTGGTCCGGGTCGAGGTCGACGAAGGGCACGGCGTCCACGCCCTCCTCGAGCGCGAGATGACAGCCGTCGTCGAGGCGGTAGCAGTCCGAGCGCAGCACCAGCAGGTCGTTGGTCGTCTTCACCGGCAGGAATCGCTCGCGGGTCACCTCGACCAGCGCAGCGTCCGCGAAGACCTCGATCGCCGCGCCCATCGCCGCCTCGATCTGGATCACCTCGGGACTGGTCTTGTCCGACGGGTCGACGGTCTTGGTGTTCTTGATCATCGCCAGCCCCAGCACGCCCTCGCGGCGCTCGAGCTCGTCGCGCATCGCCACCAGGTCGAACCACAGGTTGTTGGTGGAGCAGAAGCGGTGCCGCGACAGGTCGGCCAGGGCCTCCTGGTCCTCGGGGAGGGTCTGCGCCGTCTCGCGCAGCACGATCCGCCCGTCCGCCGTACGACGGGCGAAGTGCCCGCCCTTGCGGTCCGACGGTGTCCGCCGCACGGCCTCGATCGCGATGGGCGCACCGGAGCGGGCGAACCACTCGGCGACCTTCGGGTCCGGCGTGGCACCGAGGTTGTCGGCGTTGGACACGAACGCGCGCTCGTAGCCCGCCTCGATCAGCCGGTCGAGCAGGCCCGTGCCGCGCAGGGCCGTGTAGAGGTCGCCGTGACCGGGCGGGCACCACTCGAGATCGGGGTCGGCCTCCCACGCGACGGGGGTGAGGTCGTCGGCCAGGAGCTTCGGCTCCTTGTTCTGCAGGAAGTCCAGCGGCAGGCCGTCGACGGCGAGGTCGTAGCCCTCTAGCGCGCGGTGGGCGTCCTCGGAGGTCCGGAAGCTGTTCATCAGCACCAGCGGCAACGTGACGCCGTGCTGCTCGCGCGCCCACAGCACCTGCTTGGCGATGAGGTCGAGGAACGACAGCCCGTCGCGGACCTCCAGCAGGGACTTGGCCCGGTCGAGGCCCATCGAGGTGCCGAGGCCGCCGTTGAGCTTGATCACCACGGTGCCGGCGAGGCCGTCGGTGGGTGCCGGGTCGGGCAGGTCGGCCTGCGCCAGCGCGGGCATGTCGACCGGCTCGATCGTGGACTCGGGGACCATCCCGGTCTCGCCGCTCTCGACCAGCCGGTAGTAGTGCTCGAACACGTCGATCGCCACCGGGTCCACGTCCGCCGCGGCCATCTTGTCGCGCGCCTGCTGCAAGCCCTCGTCGCTCATGGGGGTGAGGTTATCGTCAGGCCCATGGACGCCATCGCCGCCCAGAAGCTGGCCCTGCGCGACCAGCTCGTCACCGCCCGCGGGCAGCGGTCCCTGCTCGAGGTCGCCGAGAGCGCCCGGGCGATCGCCGCGCACCTGATGGCGCTGCCGGAGGTACGGCGGGCCGCCACCGTCGCGCTCTACGTCTCGATCGGCACCGAGCCCGGGACGGGACCGCTGCTCGACGCGATCCGGGCGTCGGGCCGCCGCGTGGTGCTGCCCGTGGTGCTGCCCGACCTCGACCTCGACTGGGCGGCGTACGACGGGCCGGAGCAGCTCGCCCGGGCCCGGCGCGGGCTGCTCGAGCCCACCGGGCGACGGCTGGGCCCGGACTCGATCGGTACGGCGGACGTGGTGCTCACACCCGGCCTCGCGGTCGACCGCACGGGTCTGCGGATGGGGCAGGGCGGTGGCTGCTACGACCGGGCCCTCGGCCGGGTGCCGGTGGGGACGTTCACGTGCACGCTGCTCTACGACGGCGAGCTGCTCGAGCGCGTCCCGTCGGCGCCGCACGACCGCCGGGTGACCGCGGTCGCGACGCCGTCGGGTGTCACCCGGCTGCGTCCCCCGGAGCGTCGGCCGGCGTGAGCGTCAGCGTGTCCTCCGCCGCGGCCTCGACCGCCTTGGTCGACGACACCCAGGGCAGCGTGCGGCCCTCGACCCACAGCTCGGTCTGGTCGACGTAGCCGTCGGCGAAGGCGTGCCCGCTCGCGCCGGTCAGGTTGATCCACCGGGACTCGTCGAGGTCGGCCAGCGAGACGACCATCCGCATGGACGGCGCGGCCGTCACCGCGTAGGAGTCGCTGGCGGCGTTCCACGAGCTGGCGTTGACGATCTCGTTGCCACCGCCGACCTGCCAGCCGCCGCGGTTGAACAGCCAGCGCACCAGGCTGGGCGAGGCATCGGTGCCGAGGGTCTCGCTGCGCAGGTCCAGCCGGTGCTGGTGGCCCCAGGTCCAGTCGACCGCGCGCCGGGCCTGGCGGCGTACCAGCTCGTCGCGGGCGTCGGCCATCGCCCGCTGCAGGATGTCGTCGCGCTCCTCGATCACGCCGTCGGTGGTGACGTCGTCCCACCAGCGGCTGGTCGGCTGCGCGAGCAGTCCGCGCATCACCTCGAACCAGCGGCCTCCGCCGTCCGGCCACATCGGCTCCTTGAGCTGGTCGTGGAAGGTCAGCTCCAGGGTGTTGCGCCAGACGGCGTTGTAGTAGGCCGCGGCCGCCGAGTCCGGCCCGCTGCCGGAAGTCCCAGCCCTGGAGCAGCCGCTGGCCGCCGGCGAGGTACTCCGAGGGCATGAACACCTCGAGCAGGTAGGGCACGAACGTCGGGGCGAAGCCGTTGCGGGTGTCGAGCTGGAGGGCCGACATGTCCGCGACGCTGACGCGCGCCTTGCGCTGCAGCAGGTTGACGATCCGCTGGCTGCGGTAGCCGTAGGCCCACGAGTCGCCGAGGTAGTAGGGGTAGCGCCGGCCGGTCGCGGGCTGGTTGGCCGTGGCGATGAAGCCGTCGGACGGGTTGAGCACGCTCGGCAGCGCCGCGAAGGGGACGTACGTGCCGGTCCAGTCGTCGGCGGGCAGCCAGCCGGACGCCGGGTAGTCGCCGGCGTTGCCGGACTTGCGGATCGGGATCCGGCCCGGCGCCTGGTAGCCGATGTTGCCGTCCCGGTCGGCGTAGACCATGTTCTGCGCCGGCACCGCGAAGTCCTCGGCCGCGGCCCGGAACTCCTCCCACGACGTGGCCCGGTCGATGCCGAAGAGCGCGTCGGCGGTGGTGCTGGGCGTGAGCGCGGTCCACGACAGGGCCACGGCGTAGCCGTTGCCGCGCTCGGGTGTCTGCGCCGACCGGGCGGTGGGGGCGTTGGCGCCGACCGTGCTCAGGCGCGCGTCGACGTCGGACAGCAGCGGACCGTGGCGGGTCGAGCGGACCGTGAAGCGGAACGGCTGCTTGCGGCCGAGCACCTTGATCTCCTCGTCGCGCATGAGGAGCGGACGCTGCACGCCGTCGTACAGGTAGGTCTTGTCCTGCACCTTCTCCAAGAAGAGGTCCACGACGTCGGGGCCGAGGTTGGTGAAGCCCCAGGAGATCTCCTGGTTGTGCCCGATGACCACGCCGGGCAGGCCGGCGAAGGTGAAGCCGCTGACGTCGAAGGGGCACTCGTCGGTGAGCTTCGTGCAGTGCAGGCCCATCTGGTACCAGACGCCGGGCAGCGAGACGCCGAGGTGCGGGTCGTTGGCCAGGATCGGCTTGCCGGTCGTGGAGTGGTCGCCGTCGACCACCCAGGCGTTGCTGCCGAGCCCGTCGCCCTTGCCGATCAGCGCGGGCATCTGGTCCATCCCCCGCTTCAGGTCGCGCAGGGCGGCCAGCGCCGCGGGTGCCAGCGGCGGTCGGGACGGCTTGCGGCTGCCGCCGGCCGTGGCGTTCTGCTCGAAGACCTCGTCGACGACCGCGCCCTGGTCGACCGCCGGCCGGTGCCGGTCGTAGGGGTAGGGCGGGTAGAGGTCGGCGATGTCCTCGGGGGTCTGGCCGCCCGAGAGCAGGCCCCGCTGGATCTCGTCGTCCATGTTGCTGCGCAGGTCCCAGGCCATCGCCTTGAGCCACGACACCGAGTCGGCCGGGGTCCACTTCGCGGGCGAGTAGTCGAGGCCGGTGAGCCCGAGCACGGCGTACTCCAGCGAGATGTCCGAGGACGAGCGGTCGGCGAGGTAGGCGTTGACGCCGTCGCTGTAGGCGCGCAGGTAGTCCTGCGTCTCGGGCGAGAGCAGCGACAGCTCCTGCTCGGCGACCCGGCGCCAGCCCATCGTGCGCACGGTCTTGTCGATCTGCAGCGTGCCTTCGCCGAAGAGCTCCGAGAGCCGGCCCGCGGTGGTGTGCCGGCGCACGTCCATCTCGTAGAAGCGGTCCTGGGCCTGCACGAACCCCTGGGCGTAGAACAGGTCGTGGCTGGTGCCGGCGTAGACCTGCGGGATCCCGTGCGCGTCTCGCACCACGCGGACCTCGCCATCGAGCCCCGGCACGGCGATCTCCCCGCCGGTCTGCGGGAACGACTGCCGCACGACGAGCACCGCCGCCACCAGGGCCGCGACCAGCACCAGCACGACGGCCACCACGGCGTACGTCGTGAAGCGGCCCCAGCGCGGCCAGGACCGGAACCCCGCGCGGGACCTGGGAGCGGGAGGCTGCGAGGCCTGCGTGGGGGTCGCGGTCGACATGAGGCGTTCATTGTGCCGGGCGCGCTGCGTGGCCGCGGCGTCGACCCGGGAGATGCGACCCGGAAGTTTGCGAAACGAGCGGACCCGGGGATACTTGGCACTCGCACCGAGAGAGTGCCAAGCACCTGAGCGCCGTGGAGGAACCCGTGCCGACCTACCAGTACGCCTGCAAGGACTGCGGCCACGCCTTCGAGCAGGCCCAGAGCTTCAGCGAGGACTCGCTGACGGTGTGCCCCCAGTGCGAGGGCCGGCTGCGCAAGGTGTTCAACGCGGTCGGGGTGGTCTTCAAGGGCTCCGGGTTCTACCGCAACGACAGCCGGGAGGCCACGAAGAGCGCGGAGGCGCCGGCCAAGGCGGCCGCGTCCTCCGAGAAGGCCGACAAGACCGAGAAGAAGTCCGAGCCCGCGTCGGGTCAGACCTCGGGCACCGGCTCCCCCTCCCCGGCCTCGAAGCCGGCCGCCAAGGAGTCCAGCTCCTCGAGCAGCTCCGGCGGGTCCAGCAGCGCCGCCTGAGGCCACCTCCCGGCGGGCCCTGTGGACGACGACCGACGCCGACCCGCATAACTTCCTAGCCTCGGAGGATGACCTCCTCCTCCCCTCTCCAGGTGCTGCGCCGAGCCCGACGCCGGGTGCTGGCCCGTCGGCGTCCGCTGGCCGCGCTCTTCGCCGCCGTGGCCGTGGTCGCCGCACTGCAGGCCCAGGCCGCACCGGCCCCACCTCGGACGCCGGTGCTGACCGCTGCCCGCGACCTCCCCGCCGGGGTCGTGCTCCGAGCCGGCGACCTGACCCGCGCCGCCTACGACCCCGCCAGCGTCCCGAGCGGCGTGCTGCCGGACGCCGCGTCCGCGGTGGGTCGTACGACGACCGCTCCCGTGCGCCGCGGGGAGCCGCTGACCGACGTACGCCTCGTCGCACCGTCGCTGCTCGCCGGCTACCCCGGGCTGTCCGCGGTGCCGGTCCGGATCGGCGACCCCGGCGTGGTCCGGCTGCTGCGCGTCGGCGACCGGGTCGACCTGCTCGCCGCCGACCCGCAGGGAGACCAGGAGGCGGTCGTGGTCGGGCGCGACGTGCCCGTGCTCGCCATCCCGCGCACCGCCGCGGACGAGCAGGCCGCGCCGGGTCTGGGGTCGGGGGCGCTCGTCGTGGTCGGTCTGCCCGACGACGGAGCGCGCACGCTCGCGCAGGCCGCGGTGTCGTCGTTCGTCTCGGTGGTGCTGACGCACTAGCCTGCTGCACGTCCGATGCACCAAGCACTGGTGGGCGCCCGAAGCACGGGCCCCGCTACGAGGGGAGAGCGTGATGCTCAAAGGATTCAAGGACTTCATCATGCGCGGCAACCTGGTCGAGCTGGCCGTCGCGTTCATCATCGGCGGCGCCTTCGCCACCGTCGTCACCTCCTTCACCGCGGTGATCCTGTCGCTGATCGCGAAGGTCACCGGCGGCTCGAACCCGGACATGACCTCGTTCAAGCCGGGCCAGATCCCGGTCGGGGCGTTCCTGACGGCGTCGATCGCCTTCCTGATCCTGGCGTTCGTCGTCTACTTCTTCGTGGTCACGCCCTACAACAAGGTGCAGGCCCGGATGGCCAAGGGCGAGGAGGCCGCTCCCCCGTCCGCGGACATCGCCCTGCTGACCGAGATCCGCGACCTGCTCGCGAACCGTCCCGGCACCGTGAACGTCGAGGGTGGCGGCGGACTCAGCTGACCCCGGCCCCTCGGGCTATCACCTCCCCCCGGTCCGGCCTCCTCAGGACCGGAAAGCGGCCCAGGTGATAGCCCGAACGGCCGCCTGGGCTCAGCCGGCGGCGACGCGCTGGGGAGCGAGGCGCACCGGGACGGTCTCCACGCCGTAGACGATCGAGAGCTGGCGGTAGTCGAGGCCGTCGTCGGTGGCCAGGGACAGGTCCGGGAAGCGGCGGGCCAGCGCCGGGAAGGCCGCCCGCAGCTCCATCCGCGCGAGCTCGGCGCCCACGCAGCGATGGAAGCCGTGCCCGAAGGCGATGTGGCTGCTCATCGGCCGCGACGGGTCGAAGGCGTCGGCGCGGGCACCGAGGTGCGCGTCCCGGTTGGCGCCGGCGAGGTGACACACGACCACGTCGCCGTGCGAGATCCGGTGCCCGCCGAGCTCGACGTCGTGCTTGGGGAAGCGCGGGAAGGCGATCTGCACCACGGTCAGGTAGCGCAGCAGCTCCTCCACGGTGCGGTCGACGGCGCTGACGTCGTGGGCGACGCGGGCGTAGTCGTCGGGGTGGTCCAGGAGCACGGCGGTGCCGAGCGCGAGCATGCTGGCCGAGGTCTCCAGACCACCGGTGAACACCCCGTCGGCCAGCCCGCCGAGGTCGAAGTCGTTGATCTCGTCGCCGTGCTCGCGGATGATCTGCCCGATCAGGCCCTCGCCGGGGTCGCTGCGCTGCTTGCGCGTCGCCTCCATCAGGAACCGCCGGGAGTCCGACACCGCCCCGAAGGCACCCTGGCCGCCGTAGGACACGTCGAACCGGGCCGAGCCCAGCTGCCGGAACGTGTCCCGGTCCTCGTCGGGCAGACCCAGCAGCTCGCAGATCACCAGGAAGGGGATCGGGAACGCGAAGGTCGGCACCAGGTCGACCACCCCGCCGTCGGCGTCGGCGCGTGCCTGCACCTCGTCGAGCTGGCGCTCCACGATCTCGGCGATGCGCGGCTGCAGCCGCCCCAGGCGGCGCATGGTGAACTCGGGGGTCAGCAGCTTGCGCAGGCGGGTGTGCTCGGGAGGGTCGGTGAACCCCAGCCCCCCGATGTCGCCGTCGGAGGCGCCGGCCCTGCCCACCAACGGCCGGATGTCGTTGCTGTAGCTCCGGGTGTCGGCCAGCACCTCGCGCGCCTCACGCTCGCCGGTCACCAGCCAGATGTTCATGCCGAGGAACGAGGTCAGCTTGTGCACGGGCTCCTGCTCCCGCAGCCGGCCCACCTGCGCGACCGGGTCGGTGCCGTCGCGGTGCAGCGGCCAGGCCAGGGAGTCGGGGACCCGGTCGAGCTGCGAGAGGTCGATGCCCTGGCGGCCGACGCGTGCCATCACCGCGCGCCGGGCGCGATCCCGGACGTAGGTCGTGAGGCGTGACAACGAAGGCTCCCCGTCTGTGCAGCGTATGACGCCCTCAAGTATGGCCGAAGCGGGCGTCAGCACGGGGCCGGGCGCACCCTAGACCGGCGGCCCGTCGTGCAGGATGCGCTGGAAGAGCCGATGGTCCTGCCAGGCGCCGGCGATGTAGAGGAACTGCGGCGCGAGTCCGTACTCCGCGAAGCCGCACCGCCTCAGCACGGCCTGGGAGGCCTCGTTGTCCAGCTGGGTGCCCGCCTCGAGCCGGTGCAGGCCGATCAGTCGTGCCTCGTGGCAGGCGAACTCCACCGCCGCGGAGGCCAGGCCCCGACCCTGGTGCTCGACGTCGACCCAGTAGCCGAGGGTGGCACTGCGCAGCACCCCCATCACGACGT
Organism: uncultured Actinomycetota bacterium; assembly: GCA_963845655.1. Classification (GTDB taxonomy): domain Bacteria; phylum Actinomycetota; class Actinomycetes; order Propionibacteriales; family Nocardioidaceae; genus Nocardioides_B. Next base: position 226,591 of record CAWJTB010000002.1, read on the forward strand.
TGTTGAGGTTCACCCGGCCCACGACCAGCGGCGGATCCTCCGGCGCGGACCGCCAGGTGAGCACCCAGGCCGCCATCAGTCCGCGGCGGATCGAGGCCAGCTGGCCGAGCAGCGCACTGGCCTGCCCGTCGTCGGTGTAGAAGAAGTCGTCGCGCGCCGGGTCCCAGCGCTCGAGGTGCTGCCGGTTGCGGGTGTACGCCGCGGCGAGGGCCGCCGCGTCCTCGCCACGCAGCGGCCGGATCGCGTAGCCCTCCGACAGCCGGGGCTGCTCGCCGGTCACCGCCGGCTCACCCGAACAGCATCGGGGAGAGGGCACTGAGCGCCAGTGACAGCACGAGCAGCACCGCCACGACGATCACGGTGACGCGGACCCACGGCTTCTGCTGCATGCGGGCCAGTATCCCTGCCGGGTCACGGGCCACACTGCGGCGGGGCTACTCCCACTCGATGGTGCCGGGCGGCTTGCTCGTCACGTCGATGGTGACCCGGTTGATCTCCGGGACCTCGTTGGTGATCCGGGTGGAGATCGTCTCGATCACGTCGTAGGGCAGCCGCGCCCAGTCGGCGGTCATCGCGTCCTCGGAGGTGACCGGGCGCAGCACGACCGGGTGACCGTAGGTGCGACCGTCGCCCTGCACGCCGACGGAGCGGACGTCGGCCAGGAGCACGACCGGGAACTGCCAGATGTCGCGGTCGAGACCGGCCCGGGTGAGCTCCTCGCGGGCGATGGCGTCGGCCTCCCGCAGGATCTCGAGCCGCTCGTGGGTGACCTCGCCGATGATCCGGATGCCCAGGCCGGGGCCCGGGAACGGGTGCCGCCAGACGATCTCGGCGGGCAGGCCGAGCTGCTCGCCCACCAGCCGGACCTCGTCCTTGAACAGCGTGCGCAGCGGCTCGACGAGCTCGAACTCGAGGTCGTCGGGCAGGCCGCCGACGTTGTGGTGGGACTTGATGGTGGAGGTGCCGGCACCGCCGCCGGACTCCACGACGTCGGGATACAGCGTGCCCTGCACCAGGAAGTCGACCCGCTCGCCCTGCGCGGCGGCGTCGCCGACGACCTCGGCCTCGGCGCCCTCGAAGACCCGGATGAACTCCCGGCCGATGATCTTGCGCTTCTGCTCGGGGTCGACGACGCCCGCGAGCGCGTCGAGGAACCGCTTCTGGGCGTCCACGACGACCAGGGAGACGCCGGTGGCCGCGACGTAGTCGCGCTCGACCTGCTCGGCCTCGCCCTTGCGCAGCAGACCGTGGTCGACGAAGACGCAGGTGAGCTGGTCGCCGATCGCGCGCTGCACGAGCGCCGCGGCGACGGCCGAGTCGACCCCGCCGGACAGCCCGCAGATCGCACGTCGGTCACCGATCTGGGTGCGGATCTTCTCCAGCTGCTCCTCGACGATGTTGACCATCGTCCACGTGGGCCGGCAGCCGGCGATGTCGAGCAGGAAGTGCGCGAGCACCTGCTGCCCGTGCTCGGTGTGCAGCACCTCGGGGTGCCACTGCACGCCCGCGAGCCGACGGTCGAGGTCCTCGAACGCCGCGACCGGGCTGCCCGCGGTGGCGGCCAGCACGTCGAAGCCCTGCGGGGCCGCGACCACCGAGTCGCCGTGGCTCATCCACACCCGGTGCTGACGGGGCACGTCGGCCAGCAGCGTGCCGGAGTCGGAGACCTCGACCGGCGTGCGGCCGTACTCCGAGCGTCCGGTCCGCTGCACCTCGCCGCCGAGGTTGAGCGCCATCGCCTGGAAGCCGTAGCACATGCCGAAGACGGGGACGCCTGCGTGAAGATGCCCGCGTCGACGTGCGGCGCACCGGGCTCGTAGACCGAGGACGGCCCACCGGAGAGGACGATCGCCTTCGGGCCCCCGCGCGAGCATCTCCGCGACCGGCATCGTGTGCGGGACGATCTCGCTGTAGACCTTCGCCTCGCGGACCCGACGGGCGATCAGCTGGGCGTACTGCGCCCCGAAGTCGACGACGAGGACCAGGTCGTGGTCGGTGGTCACGCGCGTTCACCTGCGTTCGCTGGAGGCTTGGGGAACCGGCAGTCTATCCGCGCGAAACTTTGTCAGGATCGGGGCGTAACCAGGGGCCGAGGGGGTCGTTAGGCAGTGCGGATCCGGTGATCATGTTTCCCCCCACCACCGGAACTTCGTGTTCATGCAGCTGCGTGAACCGTCCAGGGCCCGACCCCCCTCCCTCCCGGTCGGGCCCTGGAGCCTTTAACGGCGGGGCCCGGGGGTGCTGTCCGGTGCTAGGAGACGGCGACGATCGGCAGCCGCAGCGCGCCCGGGGCCGCCTCCGGCACGCTCGGGTGCGCGGGGGCGACCGGCTCGATCCGCTCGTACGGCGCCTCGATCGCCGGACGGCGGTCCGCCTCACCCTTGTTGGGCCAGAAGGCCATCGCGCGCTCGGCCTGCGCGGTGATCGTCAGGGACGGGTTGACCCCGAGGTTCGCGGAGATCGCCGAGCCGTCGACCACGTGCAGGCCGTCGTAGCCGTAGACGCGCTGGAACGGGTCGATGACGCCGCTCTCGGGGCTCTCCCCGATCGTGCAGCCGCCGATGAAGTGCGCGGTCAGCGGCCGGTTGAACGGCTCGCCGATCGAGCCGCCGGGCTTGCCGCCGATCACGTCGGCCATCGCCCGGACCGCCTGGTTGGCGACCGGGATCCAGGTCGGGTTGGGGATGCCGTGGCCCTGGCGCGAGGACAGGTGCCAGCCGACCGGTCACCTTGCTGCGCTTGGAGAACACCGTGATCGAGTTGTCGATCGTCTGCATGACGAGCGCGATCACGGTCCGCTCGGACCAGTGCCGGACGTCGTACAGGTCCAGCGACGTTGGCGCGCTCCTTCCACATCTCCTGCAGCCAGGTGCGCCACCGCGGCAGCGGGCCGCCGCCGTCGGTCAGCACGGTCTGCATCAGCGACATCGCGTTGCTGCCCTTGCCGTAGCGGCACGGGCTCGATGTGCGTGTCCTCGTCGGGGTGGAACGAGGAGGTGATCGCGATGCCCTCGGCTGTAGTCGACCTTCGTGTCCGGCGCGATCGCCCCGAGGATCGACTCGGAGTTCGTGCGCGAGAGGTGACCGAGCCGGTGCGAGAGACGGGGCAGATGGCCCTCGTCCCGCATCCGGTGCAGCAGCCGCTGGGTGCCGAGCGCGCTGGCCGAGAACACCACCTGGTCCGCGGTCAGGGTGCGGGTCGTGGCGCGGCGCTCGGTCTTGGCCTTCGTGTAGCGGACGCGGACGTCGTACCCGCCGCCCTCGCGCGGCGAGACGCGGGTGACCGTGGTCAGCGGGAGCACCACGGCGCCGTTCTGCTCGGCGAGGTAGAGGTAGTTCTTGACCAGGGTGTTCTTGGCGTTGTGCCGGCAGCCGGACATGCACGCGCCGCAGCCGATGCAGCGGGTTGCGCTCGGGCCCGGCACCGCCGAAGTAGGGGTCGGGCACCCGCTCGCCCGGGTCCTGGCCGGGGCCGCCGAAGAACACGCCGACCGGGGTCGGGTGGAAGGTGTCCTCCACGCCCATGTCGATCGCGACCTTCTGCATCACCTCGTCGGCCGGGGTGAACAGCGGGTTCTCCACGACGCCGAGCATCCGCTTGGCCTGGTCGTAGTAGGGAGCCAGCTCGCTGCGCCAGTCGGTGATGTCGCGCCACTGCGGGTCGTCGTAGAACGGCGCGAGCGGCTCGTAGAGCGTGTTGGCGTAGACCAGGGAGCCGCCTCCGACACCGGCGCCGGACACGATCATGCAGTCCTTGAGCGGCGTCGACGCGCTGGATGCCGTAGCAGCCCCACCTCGGGGCGGAAGAGGTACTTGCGAAGGTCCCAGGACGTGGCGGGCAGGTCCTCGTCCTCGAAGCGGGCCGCCCGCCTCGAGGACTCCGACCTTGTAGCCCTTCTCGGTCAGCCGCAGCGCGGTGACCGAGCCCCCGAAGCCGGAGCCGACGACCAGGACGTCGAAGTCGTGATCGCTCATGCGCGGCCGAGCCTCTTCATCATCCGCAGGCTCGCCCCCATCAGCTTGTAGTAGGTCTCGTCGCGCAGCCCGAACATCGGCCCGAAGCGCAGGAAGCGCTGGGTGGCCACGGACTGCGTCTCGGTGTAGCGCCACACGCCCTCGGCGCCCTGGCGGCGACCGAGCCCGGACTCGCGCATCCCGCCCATCGGGGCGCCGATGCTGGCGAACGTGGCGGCAAAGGCCTCGTTGACGTTGACGGTGCCGCACTTGATCTGCCGGGCGACCGCGCGGCCGCGCGCGCCGTCGCGGGTGTAGACCGAGCCGTTGAGGCCGTAGTCGCCGTCGTTGGCGCGGGCGATCGCCTCGGCCTCGTCGGTGAACCGGTAGACGGCCACCACCGGCCCGAAGGTCTCCGCACCGAAGCAGGCCATGTCGGGGGTGACCCCCTCCAGCACGGTCGGCTCGTAGTAGTAGCGGCCCCAGGTCGGGGCGGGCCCTGCCCCCGGCCAGCACCCGGGCGCCCTTGGCGCGGGCGTCCTCGACGTGCGCGGTGACCGCGTCGAGCTGGTCCTGGGAGATCAGGGAGCCCATGTCGGCGCCCCAGGCCAGGCCCGGCTGCATCCGCATCGCCTTGACCCGGGCGACGAACTTGGCCACGAACCGGTCGTAGACCTGGTCCGCGACGAACATCCGCTCGGTCGAGACGCACAGCTGGCCGGCGTTGGAGAAGCTCGCGCGCACCGCGCCCTCCGCCGCCCGGTCCAGGTCGGCGTCGCGCAGCACCAGGATCGGGTTCTTGCCGCCGAGCTCCAGCGAGCAGCCGATCAGCCGTTCCGCGCACTGGGCGGCGATGGCCTTGCCGGTCTTGGTGGAGCCGGTGAAGCAGACGTAGTCGGCGCGCTGCACGATCGCCCCGCCGATCTCCGCGCCCGGCCCGGCGACGACCTGCCACAGGTCGCGCGGGAAGCCGGCCTCCTCGAACAGCGAGACCCCGAGCAGGGCCGTCAGCATGGTCTGGGAGTCGGGCTTGTGCACCACGGCGTTGCCCGCGAGCACGGCCGGCAGGCCGTCGCAGAGCGCCAGGGTGAAGGGGTAGTTCCACGGCGAGATGATCCCGACGACGCCCTTGGGGATCCGGTTGACGTCGACCCGGGTCAGGCCCGGCACGACACCGCCGGCGCGCGTCGGGTCGAGGTGCCGGTGACCGGTGCGGCCGTAGTAGCGCGCGGTCAGCGCGACGTGCAGCGGCTCGTCGTAGGCGTCCTTGCGGGACTTGCCGGACTCCCAGCAGATCAGGTCCGCGATCTCGCTCTGCCGCTCCCACAGCAGGTCGTGCAGCCGCAGCATCGCGGCCTCCCGCACCGCCATCGGGGTGCGCGCCCACTGCTCCTGCGCACGGCGCGCCCGGGTGAAGGCCTCGGCGACGTCGGCCTCGGTCGACTGCGGGATGGTGCCGATCGGCTGTCCGTTGAACGGGCAGTACGTCGGCACGCTCTCGCCGCTGGTCGCCACCAGGCGGTCGGTGAGCCTCGAGACCACGGAGGGCTCGAGCGCGTAGGACGCGGTCGGGTCCGAGGAGGGGTCGCGCACGGTGGTGGGGTCGGGCTGCAGGCTCATATACCGAGAGTATGTGCCCGCGGTCGCGACGGCTACCCCGCGGTAACGAGAGGTGGACCCTGCCCCGCTGACGTGACGCACCTCACCCTGTCCGCCGACCCGGCGCGTCGGCCGGCCCAAAACCCGCCGACCCGGCGCGTCGGCCGGGACCAGCGCCAGCAGACCCGCCGAGTGGGCGGCCCACGACCAGCAGACGCGCCGAGTGGGCGGCCCTACGACCAGCAGACGCGCCGAGTGGACGGCCCTACGACCAGCAGACGCGCCGGGTCGGCGTCAGACGATGTCGGGGACGGAGACCCGGGCCTCGTCGGCCTCCTGGTCGGTGGACGCCCGTTGGCTCTGCCGCTCGGCCTCGACCCGGCGCAGGTAGTGGTCGACCTCGTCCTCGAGGCGGGCGGTGTCCCAGCCCAGCTCGGCGGCCATCAGCTCGGCCGCCGGCCGCGCCGCGTGCGTGCCGCGGTCGAAGGTCTCGATCGAGATCCGGGTGCGGCGGGTGAGCACGTCGTCGAGGTGCCGGGCGCCCTCGTGGGTCACCGCGTAGACGACCTCGGCGCGCAGGTAGTCCTCGGCACCGGCGAGCGGTGCGCGCAGCTCCGGCCGCGCGGCGACCAGCGCCGAGGAGCTCGTCGACCAGCCCCCCGTAGCGGCCGAGCAGGTGGTCGATCCGCGCGACGTGCAGCCCGGAGGTGTGCGCGAGGGTGTCGCGCTGGTTGGTGCGGGCCTCGAAGCCGTCGGCGCCGGCGAGCCGCACCCGGTCGGTGACGCTGTCGGGAACGGCACCGCCGAGCGAGTGCACGGCGGCGTCGACGGCGTCGCGGGCCATCACGCGGTAGGTGGTGTACTTCCCGCCCGCGATCATCACGAGGCCCGGCACCGGCGCCACGACGGTGTGCTCGCGCGAGATCCGGCTGGTCGGCTCGGACTCCCCCGAGGCGAGCGGCCGCAGCCCGGCGTAGACGCCCTGCACGTCGTCGTGCGTCAGCGGCTCCTTGAGCACCGCGTTGACGTGACCCAGGACGTAGTCGATGTCGGCGCGGCTCGCGGCGGGGTGCGCCTTGTCGAGGTCCCAGGGGGTGTCGGTGGTGCCGATCACCCAGTGCCGGCCCCACGGGATCACGAACAGCACGGACTTCTCGGTGCGCGTGATCAGGCCGCACTCGGAGCGGATCCGGTCTCGCGGGACCACGAGGTGGATGCCCTTGCTGGCCTGGACGTTGAGCTGCCCGCGACCGCCGACGAGCTCCTGGATGTCGTTGGTCCACACCCCGGCGGCGTTGACGACCACGCGGGCTCGCACGGTCAGCTCGCGACCGGTCTCCAGGTCGACGACCTGCGCGCCGGTGACCCGCTCGCTCTCGCGCAGGAAGCCGACGACCTTGGTGCGGGTGGCGACGTGTGCGCCGTGCTCGGCCGCGGTGCGCGCGACCGTCATGGTGTGCCGGGCGTCGTCGACCTGCGCGTCGTAGTAGCGGATCGCGCCGACGAGCCCGTCGCTGTCCAGGTCGGGCGCGATCCGTCGTACGCCGCGCTTGGAGAGGTGCTGGTGGCGCGGCACCCCGACGTCGTACTTCCCGGCCATCGCCATCGCGTCGTAGAGCGTCAGGCCGGCGCCGACGTAGGCGCGCTCCCAGCCGTGGTGGTGCAGCGGGTAGAGGAAGGCGACCGGCTTCACGAGGTGCGGTGCGAGCCGGGTGAGCAGCAGGCCACGCTCCTCGAGCGCCTCCTTGACCAGCCCGAAGTCGTACATCTCCAGGTAGCGCAGGCCGCCGTGGATCAGCTTGCTGGAGCGTGAGGACGTGCCGGAGGCGAAGTCGCGCTGCTCCACCAGGCCGACCGACAGGCCGCGGGTGACCGCGTCGAGGGCGGTGCCGGAACCGACCACGCCGGCGCCGACGACGAGCACGTCGAGCTCGTCGGCGGCCAGCGCGTCGAGCGCCGAGTCCCGCGCCGCCGAGCTGAGCGCGGCGGTCACCGCGGTCCCGCGACGTCCCGGGGAGTCACGGGGAGTCACTGGACGACGACCTCGACCCGCTGGAACTCCTTGAGCTCGGTGTAGCCGGTGGTCGCCATCGCGCGACGCAGCGCGCCGACGAGGTTCATGGTGCCGTCGGCGGTGCGGGAGGGACCGAAGAGGATCTCCTCGAGCGTGCCGACCGTCCCGATCTCGATCCGCTCGCCCCGCGGCAGCTCGGCGTGCCAGGCCTCGGAGCCCCAGTGGTAGCCCCGACCCGGGGCCTCCTTGGCCCGCGCCAGCGGGGAGCCGATCATCACCGCGTCGGCGCCGCACGCGACGGCCTTGGCGACGTCGCCGGAGCGGCCGATCGAGCCGTCGGCGATGACGTGCACGTAGCGACCGCCGGACTCGTCGAGGTAGTCGCGGCGCGCGGCGGCCACGTCGGCGACCGCGCTGGCCATCGGCACCGAGATGCCGAGGACGGTGCGGGTGGTGTGCGCCGCTCCGCCGCCGAAGCCCGACGAGCACGCCCGCGGCGCCGGTGCGCATCAGGTGCAGCGCGGCCTGGTAGGTCGCGCACCCGCCGACGATCACCGGGACGTCGAGCTCGTAGATGAACTCCTTGAGGTTCAGCGGCTCGGACTGCCCCGACACGTGCTCGGCCGACACCGTGGTGCCGCGGATCACGAACATGTCGCAGCCGGCGTCGACGACGGTCTTGGCGAACTCCTTGGTGCGCTGCGGCGACAGCGAGCCCGCCACGGTGACGCCCGACTCGCGCATCTCCCGCAGGCGCGCGGTGATCAGCTCGGCCTTGACCGGCTCCTCGTAGATCTGCTGCATCCGCTGCGTGGCGCGCGGGCCCGTCGAGCGCCGGCGACCTCGGCGAGCAGGTCGCTGGGGTCGTCGTAGCGCGTCCACAGGCCCTCGAGGTCGAGCACGCCGAGGCCGCCGTGCTTGCCGAACGCGACCGCGGTCTGCGGCGACATCACCGAGTCCATCGGGGCGGCCATGATCGGCAGCTCGAAGCGGTAGGCGTCGATCTGCCAGGCGACCGAGACCTCCTCGGGGTCGCGCGTGCGGCGCGACGGCACGATGGCGACGTCGTCGAACGAGTAGGCGTGACGTCCGCGCTTGGCGCGACCGATCTCGATCTCCATGCCGCGAGCCTAACGGCCCGGACGACGGCGCCGGCCGCCGGTCAGGAGGACGGTCAGGGAGGACGGGAAGCCGTAGCGGACGTGCAGCACGCCGCTGCCGAGCGCCCGGGTGCCGATCAGCTCCAGCGGCACCTGGCCGGTGCCCTCGAAGAGCCGCTGCCCCGAGGCCACGGCGATCGGGTGCACCAGCAGGTTGAGCTCGTCGAGCAGTCCCTGCGCGATCAGCCAGCGCACGGTGGTGGCGCTGCCCGACATCGCGATGTCACCCTCGGTGCGGTCCTTGAGCTCGCGCACCTGCGCCGCCACGGCCGCGTCGTCGGGCCCGGAGAGGATCGTGGTGTTGTTCCACGTCGCCTCGCCCGCCTCGTGCGACACGACGTACTTCGGGACGTTGTTGATGAACTCGCCGAAGTCGAAGTCCTCCTGGGTCGGCCAGTACTCCGACCACTCGCCGTACAGCGTCCTGCCCATCAGGAAGGCCTGGGCGCTCTCCACGCCCGCACCGACGACCTGTCCCATCTCGTCGTCGAAGTACGGGAAGTGCCACTCGTGCGGCGCCTCCACGACGCCGTCCATCGAGATGAAGAAGTTCGAGACGATCCGGCCCATGGCCCCTCCTGGTGTGTGCACTGGTGTCGGACGGTAGACCATCTGGACCCCGCGGACTCATCGGGCGCGCACCCTCGAGGACAGCACGACCACGGCGCCCAGCACCGAGACCACGGTGGTGACGACCACGGCTCGGTTCCACCCCACCACCAGGTCGGGCGCGGCCGCGGCGACCACCGACACCACGGTGACGCCGATCGCCGACCCGACGTAGCGCGCGGTGTTGTTGGCACCGCTGCCCAGCCCGCCGCGTCCGGCGGGGACGCTGGCGACGGCCTCCCGGCCGAGCGCCGCGTTGAGCACGCCGCTGGAGATGCCCGCGACGAACAGCCCGGGGGCGAAGTGCACCCAGGTGGAGCCGGCGTCGGCGCCGATCTGGGCGAGCTGTCCGACGGCGACGCCGAGCAGGCCGCCGGCGAGCTGCACCCGCCCGGGCACGCGCGCCGGGATCCGCCGGGCCAGGAGCGCCGTGACCACGCTGGTCACCGACCACAGCAGCATGAGGTACGACGCCCCGAGCGCGCCGATGCCCAGGGAGAGCCCGAGGAACACCGGCAGGAACGACGTCAGCGAGATCACGCCGGCGCCGGTGGCCAGCGCGGCGACGGTGGCGGCGACGAACGGCGGATGCCGGAAGAGCCGGAGGTCGAGCATCGGGTCGCGCCGGCGCAGCTCCACCCGCACGAAGCCCGCGAGCAGCAGGACGGCGGCGGCCGCGAGGGCGAGGACCACCGGCGACGTGGGATCGGTCCGGCCCTCGACCAGCGCCGCCAGCAGGGCGCTCATGCCCCCGGCGAGCAGGGCGACGCCGGGGAGGTCGAGGCGTCGCGGCACGTCGGAGCGCGACTCGAGGACCACGCGGCGCGCGAGGACGGCCACCCCCAGGGCCAGCACGCACAGCAGCCAGTGCACGTCGCGCCAGCTGTGCAGCCGCTCCAGCCACGCCGAGAGCAGCGGCCCGGACGCGATGCCGGCGCCGACGCTGGCGCCCCACACCCCACCGGCGCGGGCCCGGTCCGGGCCGGGCGGGAAGGTCGCCGAGATCACCCCGAGGCTGGAGGCGATCACCGCGGCGCCGCCGACCCCCTGCAGCACGCGGAACAGCACGAACAGCTCGACGTTCGGCGCGAGGGCCGCCAGGGCCGAGGCCACCGCCAGCACGACCGACTCCGCGACGAGCGTGCGCCGTCGTCCGTAGTCGTCGGCGACCGTCCCGGTGGAGAGCAGTGCGGCACCGAGCCCGATGCTCATCGAGGAGAGGATCCAGGTGCGGCCCGCGGCGCCGGTGTCGAGCCCGGCCGACGTGGCCGCGATGGTGGCGATCGGCGAGGTGAAGGCGACCAGGGCCAGCCAGGTGCCGAGCGCCGCGACGAGCAGCTGACGTCCCTCGACGCCGCCCGTGCGGGGAGCGCACGCTCAGCGCGAGGTGTAGTTGGGTGCCTCGGCGGTCATCTGGATGTCGTGCGGGTGGCTCTCCTTGAGCGAGGCCTGCGTGATCCGGATGAACCTGCCGCGCTCCTGCAGCTGCGGGACGGTGCGCGCGCCGACGTAGAACATCGACTGCCGCAAGACCCCCGACGAGCTGGTGCGCCACCGCGGAGAGCGGGCCGCGGTAGGACACCCGGCCCTCGATGCCCTCGGGGATGATCTTGTCGTCGGAGGTCGACCTCGGCCTGGAAGTAGCGGTCCTTGGAGTAGGACTTCTTGCCGCGCGAGGACATCGCCGCGAGCGAACCCATGCCGCGGTAGGCCTTGAACTGCTTGCCGTTGACGAAGATCAGGTCACCCGGGGCTCTCGTCGCAGCCGGCCAGCAGCGAGCCGACCATGACCGACTCGGCGCCGGCCACGATGGCCTTGGCGATGTCGCCGGAGTACTGCAGGCCGCCGTCGGCGATGACCGGCACGCCGGCCTCGTGGCAGGCCAGCCACGCGTCGTACACGGCGGTGATCTGCGGGGCGCCGACGCCGGTGACGACCCGGGTCGTGCAGATCGAGCCCGGCCCCACGCCCGACCTTGACCGCGTCGGAGCCGGCGTCGACGAAGGCCTGGGCGCCGGCGCGGGTGGCGACGTTGCCGCCGATCACCTGCACGTGCCGGGTGGCCGGATCGGACTTGAGCCGCTTGACCATGTCGAGCAGCAGCTGCACGTGGCCGTGGGCGGTGTCGGCGACCAGCACGTCGACCCCGGCGTCCACGAGCGTCGTGGCCCGCTCCCAGGCGTCCCCGAAGTAGCCGATCGCGGCCGCCACCATGAGGCGTCCGTCGGCGTCGTACGACGCGTCGGGGAACTGCTCGCTCTTGACGAAGTCCTTGACCGTGATCAGCCCGACGAGCTTGCCCGCGTCGTCGACGATCGGCAGCCGCTCGCGCTTGTGCTGGCGCAGCAGCGCGGTCGCCTCCTCGCGCTCGATGCCCTCGTGGCCGGTGATCAGCGGCATCGGCGTCATCACGTCGCCGACGAGCCGGCTGGCCCACTCGGCCACCGGCACGAAGCGCAGGTCGCGGTTGGTGATGATGCCGAGCAGCGTGAGGTCCTCGTCGACCACGGGGAGCGCCCGAGACGCGGTACTCGCCGCAGATCTCGTCGAGCTCCTCCAGGGTCGCCTTGGGGCCGATCACGATCGGGTTGGAGATCATCCCGGTCTGGGTGCGCTTGACGAGATCGACCTGGTAGGCCTGGTCCTCGATCGACAGGTTGCGGTGCAGCACGCCGATCCCGCCCTGACGGGCCATCGCGATCGCCATCCGCGACTCGGTCACGGTGTCCATCGCGCTGGAGATCAGCGGGACCTTGAGCGTGATGTCGCGGGTCAGCCGCGTCGAGGTGTCGACCTCGCTGGGGACGACGTCGGTCTCTCCCGGCAGCAGGAGCACGTCGTCGTAGGTGAGGCCGACGGAGGCGAACTTGTCGGGGAGATCCATGGCGTCATCCTACGGTTCGCCACGCCGGGCCCGTCAGGCCGGCGCAGGCTGTCCGGCCTGTGGCACCGGCCCTCCGGCCGGGACCACGGCGAGCGGCTTGAGGCCCTCGACCCCGACCGTGACCACCACGGCGTCGCCGTCGAGCCTGATCCGGGCCCGCAGGCCCGAGGCGAAGGCCAGCGACATCAGCGCCGGGTTGTGCAGGTGGCTGCGCAGCACCACGTCCGAGGCGCCCTGGCCGCGAGCCAGCCGCGCCGCGCTCGAGAGCAGCCGCGTGCCCACCCCGCGCCGCTGCCAGCCGTCCTCGACCAGCAGGGCGACCTCGGCCACCCCTGCCTCGACGGTGCCGATCGAGACGACGCCGACCACCTCGTCGCCGACGCTCGCCACCAGCGCGCCGCCCCCGGCGAGCAGCAGCCGGCGGGCCATCCGCTCGTCGATCCGGGTCAGCGGCGTCGCGTAGCGGCGGTAGACCGAGTCGGCCGAGCACCGCTGGTGCATCCGCATCAGGGCCAAGGTGTCGTCGAAGGAGGCCATCCGCACCTGCGGGAGGCTCGACGCGTCCGGCGACGGCGCGGACCCGTCGTACGACGGCTCGGGGAGGTGCGCCAGCAGCACGTCGGCGATCTCGGCGAAGGCCGACGGCCCGGGCGTGCTCGGTGGCGGTGAACGGCGCCGTCCGGCGCAGGTGCACGCGCTGCGGACCGACCTCGACCTCGAGGCGGTGCTGCAGCGGATCGACGCCGCGTCCGCACGCGCGGTCACGGGCTCGGCGTCGAGCAGCCGCGCCAGCATCTCGGGGAGCACGGACGGGTCGTGCGCGACCCGCCGCAGCGCGTTGAGGTAGTGGATCGGGCCGTCGACCAGCGCGTGCTCGGTGCACGCCGCGACGCTGACCCGTTCCCCGCCGGCGCCCTCGACGAGGGCGGCCACGTCGCCCGTCCCCCACGTCGCGGGCGCCCGGAGCACCAGCTCGTCGGTGACGCCCCCGATGCCGGGGAAGATCTGCAGGCCCAGGATGTTGACCCCCTGCTCACCGCAGTGCAGCGCGAGGGCCGCGAGCGACCCGGGACGGTCGGACAACGTGGTGCGGACTCTCCAGAGCACGGCGCCTCCTCGAGTGGTCGTGGGCCTGTGCTCCAGCGTGACGCCTCGACGTTCCGGTGGTGCGGCCGCGATGTTGCGCCGGTGTGAACTGATCGCCTACCGGTGAGCGCGCTCGTCGTCGTCCAGACTCGGGGCGAGGCAACCTTCCGGGCCGCCCACCACGTTCTCTCACTGAGGGGCCGCGGCGAGGCCCGGCTGCGACGGATCGGACGGGGGGACCCATGGCGCGCAGGAGCGACGAGGAGTTCGTCGAGTTCGCGACCGCGAGTCGCGACCGGCTGCGCCGCACCGCCTACCTGCTGTGCGGCGACTGGCACCGTGCCTCCGACGTGGTGCAGGAGGCGCTGATCCGCGTGTACGTCGCCTGGCCGCGGCTCGAGCACACCGACGGCCTGGCGTCGTACGCCCGCCGGGCCGTCGTCAGCGTCGTCATCGACCAGTCCCGCCGCCGCTCCAGCACGGAGGTCCCGGCCCGGACCGAGACCGACGTCCCCTCGACGCAGGACGTCGCCGAGGACGTGACGGAGCGGGCCGCGATCGTCCAGGCGCTGGCCGCGCTGCCGCCGCGGCAGCGCGCCTGCGTGGTGCTGCGCTACTACGAGGACCTGGCGGTGAGCGAGGTGGCCGCGCTGCTCGGGATCAACGAGGGGACCGTGAAGAGCCAGACGTCGCGGGCGCTGGCGGCGCTGCGGCAGGGGTTCGAGACCGAGACCGGCGATGCGCTGGTCATCAGGGGAGTGGGAGAGCGATGAGGGCACCGGACCTGGAGCAGGCGCTGCGCGCGAGCGTGCAGTCCCCGCCGTACGACACGCTCGACCTCGACGCCCTGGTGGCGTCCGGCCGGCAGCGGGTACGCCGTCGGGCGGTCCGGCGTGCGGCAGCCGGGCTCGGGGTGAGCGCCCTCGTCGCCTCCCTGGTGGCCGCGACGATGCTGTTCCCGGGCATCTCCGGCCTCCGCGTGGTGCCGCCGGCCGGCGGGGACGTGCCGGCAGGCGAGGTGCTGCACCTCGACGACGCCACCGACGCGGTGCGCGGCACGGACTACCGCGTCCTCACGACCTATGCCAGCGGGGACCTCGACGAGGCCAACGGCCGGTCGTTCGGCCCGATGCTGAGCGACGGCACCGTCGTGGTGCAGGACGGGCCGTCGGGCACCGACAACCGGTCGCGGTGGGGGCTGCTCGACCCTGACACCGCCACTACCACCTGGCTGGCGGACCCGGTCGGTCCCGAGGTGCCCTCCGCCCCGCAGCGTGCGGTCGCCGCGAACGAGCGCTACCTGGTCCTGGACGCCGCGTCGACCGAGGACGGGTCGCTGACCCTGTGGGTGCTGGATCGTCGCGCGGACCGCTGGCACCGGAAGGCGCTTCCCGTGCCGGGGGCGGTCGCCGACCTGATGACCCCCGCCTACGCCCTCGACGGTGACCGGCTCTACGTCGGTCTGCAGTCCGACCTCGTCGCCGACCGCAACCGTCAGCACCTGCACTCCGTGGCGCTCGGCGGGCTCGTCGACGAGTCCGGGCGCACCGGGCTGCTGCGCGACGAGCGCCTCGACCTCGGTGACTTCGACATCACGGACGGCCGGCTGGTCTACCTGCCCCGACGCAACGCACCCACCTCCGAGCTGCACGTGCGCACGCTGGAGTCCGGGTCCGAGAAGGTCCACGACATCCGCTCGGGAGACCGGTGCAACCAGCTCGGCCTGCAGGCGGCCGGCCGCTACGTCGCGCTGGGTCAGTACTGCGGCACCCGGGCCACGGTGCGCGACGACCGGGTCCAGGTCGTCGACCTCGACGGGGACCCCGTGGTGACGGTGCAGGACTCCAACATCGACGGCGCCGCTGCCATGTCGGACCGGTTCGTCACGCTCGTGTCGGGCATGCCGGGCCAGGACGGCACGTATGCCTACGACCTGCAGCGACGCCGGCTGGTGCGGCTCTCCACCCAGGGCTCGAGCTGGTACGGCGGCAACGCGGCCGAGGGCGATCGGCTCGCGTGGTCCGACGGCATCCTCGACGGGCGCGGACGTCGCACGGTCTTCGCCGACCTGCCCTGAGCCCCGCTGTCCCGCACAGCAGCGCGCCGCCCGGACCACGAGGGTCCGGACGGCGCGTCAGGTGCTGCGGTCGATCAGTGGCCGTGACCGTGGCCGTGGCCGCCCGCGGGGGCGTCGGCCTCGTCCTCGGGCTTGTCCACGATCAGCGTCTCGGTCGTCAGCAGCATGCTGGCGATCGAGGCGGCGTTGACCAGGGCGGAGCGGGTGACCTTGACCGGGTCCAGGACGCCCTGGGCGACCAGGTCGCCGTACTCGCCGGTGGCGGCGTTGTAGCCCTCACCGACCTTGCCCTCGCGGACCTTGGCGACCACGACGTAGCCGTTGTCGCCACCGTTCTCGGCGATCCAGCGCAGCGGCTCGTCGGCCGACTTGCGCACGATCTTCACGCCGGTCGCCTCGTCGCCGGTCAGGCCGAGGCTGTCCTCCAGCACGCTCACCGCGTGGATGAGAGCCGCACCGCCGCCGGCGATGATGCCCTCCTCGATCGCGGCGCGCGTCGCGGAGACGGCGTCCTCGATGCGGTGCTTCTTCTCCTTGAGCTCGACCTCGGTGGCCGCGCCGACCTTGACGACGCAGACGCCGCCGGCCAGCTTGGCCAGGCGCTCCTGGAGCTTCTCGCGGTCCCAGTCGGAGTCGGTGTTCTCGATCTCGGCCTTGATCTGGTTGACGCGGGCCTCGACCTCCGAGGTGTCACCGCCGCCCTCGACGATCGTGGTGTCGTCCTTGGTGACCGTGACGCGCCGGGCCTGGCCCAGCACCTCGAGGCCGACCTGGTCGAGCTTGAGCCCGACCTCGGGGGAGATGACCTGGCCACCGGTGAGGGTGGCGATGTCCTGCATCATCGACTTGCGACGGTCACCGAAGGCCGGGGCCTTCACGGCGACCGCGTTGAAGGTGCCGCGGATCTTGTTGACGACCAGGGTCGACAGCGCCTCGCCCTCGACGTCCTCGGCCAGGATGAACAGCGGCTTGCCGGCCGTGATGACCTTCTCCAGCAGCGGCAGCAGCTCGGAGATCGCGCTGATCTTGCCCTGGTGGATGAGGATGTAGGGGTCGTCGAGGACGGCCTCCATCCGCTCCGGGTCGGTCACGAAGTAGGGCGAGATGTAGCCCTTGTCGAACTGCATGCCCTCGGTGAACTCGAGCTCGGTGCCCATCGTGTTGGACTCCTCGACGGTGATGACACCGTCCTTGCCCACCTTGTCGAAGGCCTCGGCGAGCAGCTCGCCGATGTGCGCGTCACGCGAGGAGACGGTGGCGACGGCGGCCATGTCGGCCTTGTCGTCCACGTCGCGGGCGGCGTCGCGCAGCGCGTTGCCGACGGCCTCGACGGCGCGGTCCATGCCGCGCTTGAGGCTCATCGGGTTGGCGCCGGCGGCCACGGCGCGCAGGCCCTCGTGGACCATCGCCTGGGCCAGCACGGTGGCGGTCGTCGTACCGTCGCCGGCGACGTCGTTGGTCTTGGTGGCGACCTCCTTGGCCAGCTGCGCGCCGAGGTTCTCGAAGGGGTCGTCGACCTCGATCTCACGGGCGACGGTCACGCCGTCGTTGGTGATCGTGGGGGCACCCCACTTCTTGTCCAGGACGACGTAGCGGCCCTTGGGGCCGAGGGTCACCTTCACGGCGTTGGCGAGGGCGTCCACACCCCGCTCCAGGGAGCGTCGGGCGTGCTCGTCGAACTCCAGAATCTTCGGCATCTCGTTGATGCCCCTTCCTGTTCGTCGTGGTGCGGGAGAGTGCTGAGTAACGACACAGCCCCAGGGGCCCGAAGCGAGTCAGGCCGCCCGGGGCGGAGTCGGTGGTGCGGGTGCTGCTGGGGCCTCGGGTCAGCCGACCACGGCGAGCACGTCGCGGGCCGAGAGGATGAGGTACTCCTCACCGGAGTACTTCACCTCGGTGCCGCCGTACTTGCTGTAGATGACCTTGTCGCCGACGTTGACGTCGAGCGGGACGCGGTTGCCGTTGTCGTCGATGCGACCCGGACCGATGCTCAGGACCTCGCCCTCCTGGGGCTTCTCCTTCGCGGTGTCCGGGATGACCAGGCCGGAGGCCGTGGTCTGCTCTGCGTCGAGCGGCTTGACGACGATGCGGTCCTCGAGAGGCTTGATGTTGACCGACACGATGTCGACCTCCACTTTCGCGTTTGTCCGGATGGGGCTAGGAAAGACAGAACTCGTGCCTGCGCGTCGTACGCCGTCGCGGGGATCGCACGTCTGGCAGGCGCTGGCACCCTCACGGGGAGAGTGCTAACGCGAATCTAGCACTCGCTCCCGAGGAGTGCCAGGTGGGTCGACCCGGGTGCGGACTCCCCTGCTGCGAGGATGGCGCGCGTGGATCTCGAGTCGTTCCGCTGGCTGCTGACCGACGCCGGCCAGTCCCTGCTGACCCGGGCCACGCAGGTGTACGGCGCCCACGTCGGCGACCCGGTGCGCGCGACCACCGCCCTGCGCCGCGAGACCGCCGACCCGGCGCACGCCGCGGCGGCGCTGACGCTGGCCGGGCTGCGTGCGAAGGCGGTCACGAAGTTCGGGGACGACGCGCGCCGGATGTACTTCACGCCCGACGGCCTCGAGCAGGCCACCCGGGCCCCGGTCGCCGCCGCACCGGGCGGCGCGGGTCGCCCTGATGGCACCCCCCGGGACGCCGCAGGGCACGGTGCTGGACCTCGGCTGCGGCATCGGCGGCGACCTGGTCGCGCTGGCGCGGGCCGGGCTGACCGTCGCCGGGGTCGACCGCGACGAGCTGCGGGTCGAGGTGGCACGCGCCAACCTCGACGTGCTCGGGCTCGGCGGTGCGGTGCAGGTCGCCGACGCCGAGGACGTCGACCCCTCCGGCTTCGGGGTGGTCTTCGCCGACCCTGCCCGTCGTACGGCTCGGGGACGGGTCTTCGACGTGGACGGCTGGTCCCCTCCGTGGCCGTTCGTGCTCGACGTGCTGCAGCGACCGTCGTGCGTCAAGGTCGCGCCGGGCATCCCGCACCGCCTGGTGCCCGCCGGCGTCGAGGCCGAGTGGGTCTCGCACGAGGGCGAGGTCAAGGAGGCCGCGCTGTGGTCGCCGCACCTGGCCGCGGCGCGGCGCCGGGCGACCGTGATCCGCGGGGCCGGGCTGGCCACGGTGACCGACGAGGACGAGTCCGTCACCGACGTCGTCGCCGTGGGGCGCTGCCTCTACGAGCCCGACGGCGCGGTCGTGCGGGCCGGCCTGGTCGGCGCCGTCGCGGCCGGGGTCGGCGGCGGGCTGCTCGACGAGCACATCGCCTACGTGACGTCCGACCAGGCCTTCGCGACGCCGTTCGCCCGGTCCTACGAGGTGCTCGAGCAGCTGCCGTTCCGCGAGAAGCTGCTCAAGGCCGCGCTGCGGGAGCGCGACATCGGCCGGCTCACGATCAAGAAGCGCGGCGTGGACGTCGTACCCGAGGAGCTGCGCAAGCGGCTCGCGCTGCGGGGGTCGCAGGAGGGCACCGTCGTGCTGACCCGCGTGGCCGGGAAGGGCACCGCCCTGCTGGTGCGGCCCTTCCGCTCGATAGGACGGGTCAGCAGCCGGTCCGCGACACCCCGGCCACGTCGACCGGCAGGCGTCCGGGCGCGGAGGACCGACCCAGCAGCACCGACACCAGCGCGCGCATCGCGCCCGGGGTGTCGTTGTAGGTCGCGAGCTTGGCCACCCGGGCGCTGCTCGGGCCCAGCACGTAGGGCGTGTCCGTGGCGACCACGACGTCGCCGCTCGCCGGGGACGCGCCGGCTCCCAGGAGCCGGACGGTGGTCGGGCTCGGCGGCCGCTTCCTCTTCGGCTGCGCGCGCGGCGGGCTTCCCGCGACGCGTCAGACCGGCGGCGGCCGCGGCGGCGCGGAAGGTGTCGACCGCGGGAGCGGGACCGCTCACCCGGACGCTCCGGCCGACCAGCCGGCCCGAGCACGGGCCGGCGACGGAGGTGAGTGCACGCGCGGAGAGCTCGTCGGAGACCGCGTCGCTCGACCCCGCCGCGCGGGTCACCCGCTTCTGGGCGCGCTGGTGCAGCGCCAGGGCGACCCCGCGGGTGGCGGCCTGGTCGAGCCGGTTCTGGTCCAGCCGCCCGTCGCGTACGGCGGCCACGAGCGCGTCCCGGGCGACGCGGGGATCGCCCGGCATCAGCAGCACGTCCTCACCGGCGCGCAGCGCACGGACGGCGGCCCCGCCGGTGCCGAAGCGGTCGGCGACGGCCGCCATCACGAGCGAGTCCGTGAAGGCGACGCCCTCGAAGCCGAGCTCGTCGCGCAACAGGCCGGTGACGACCTTGCGCGAGAGGGACGACGGCACGCCCGGGTCGACCGCACGGACGTCGAGGTGACCGACCATCACCGAGGTCGCGCCGGCGCCGATCCCGGCCTTGAACGGCACCCAGTCGCTGCCGTCGAGGGCACGCACGCTCTTGCGCTGCACCGGGAGGCCGACGTGGCTGTCGGTGCTGACCGAGCCGTGACCCGGGAAGTGCTTGATCACCGGCGTCACGCCGGCGGAGGCGAAGCCGCGCATGGCGGCCAGCACGTGCCGCGTCGCCTGCTCGGGCGAGGAGCCGGCGCTGCGGGCGCCGATGGCCGGGTCGGCGGCGCCCATGGTCACGTCGGCGTCCGGGGCGAAGTCGGTGGTGAAGCCCAGTCCGGCGAGCTCGCCGCCGCTCGCGGCGTAGGCGCGCCTGGTCAGGGTCGGGTCACCGGCCGCCCCGGCGGTCATCAGGCCGGGGAAGCGGGTCAGCCCACGCTGCACCCGCGCGACCCGGCCACCCTCCTGGTCCACGCCGATCAGCGCCGGCCAACGGCGCTTCGAGGCGCGCACGGACTGCTGCACCGCCCGGTTGCTGCGCCGCACCTGGTCGGGGCTGACGACATTGGCACTGAACACGATGACGCCGCCGAGGTGCAGTCGCCTCACGAGCTCGGTCGGCGGCGCCGTCCCGGAGTAGGACGCGACGATCACCTGGCCGGCACGCTGTCGCAGCGTCAGACCGTCGACCAGCGAACGGGCCCGGTCGAGGTCGGCGGGACCCGGTCCCCAGCCCGCGCCGATCGGCAGGTGCTCCATCGCGGCCTGGTCGGACTGCGCCCCCGCGGCGCCGACGGACCGCGGCGCGAAGCCGCCCGCGACGACACCCGAGAGCCGCTCCTCCGGGCTCGGATCGGCGGACGGGCCCACGCACCCGGTCGCCGACAGCGCGAGGGCCGTCACGGCGACGGCCAGGCGATCGATCGGCGAGGGCATCAGCCCAGTGTCGCAAACCTCGGCTCGGAGGGTCAGCCGCCGGTGGCCAGCACCACGGCCGAGCGAGGGGGTACGACGACCGCACCGTCCTGCTCGGAGACGGCGTCGGGGTCCCAGGCCACGAGCACCTGGCCCCGGTCCCCGGACGCCCAGGGCTCGTCGGCCAGGTTGGCCAGCACGACGTGCTGCCCGCGCACCGAGCGGAACCGCCGCCCCTCCCAGCTCACGTCGACCGCGTCGAGGCGGGGGTCGCGCAGGTCGGGGACCTGGCGGCGCAGCGAGATCAGCGCTTGGTACCACCGCAGCATCCGGGCGTGCGCGCCGTCCTCGGGCTCCGACCAGTCGAGCTTGCTGCGGGTGAACGTCGCGGGCTCCTGCGGGTCGGGCACGTCGTCCTCGTCCCAGCCGTGCGAGCCGAACTCCGCCTTGCGGCCGGCCGCCGTCGCCGTCGCGATCTCGGGGTTGGTGTGGTCGGTGAAGAACTGCCACGGTGTCCGCGCCGCCCACTCCTCCCCCATGAACAGCATCGGGGTGTACGGCGAGGTGAGCAGCATCGCGGCACCGCAGGCCAGCACCCCGGGATCGAGGTCGAGCTGCGCACCGGAGAGCCGGTCGCCCTGGGCACGGTTGCCGACCTGGTCGTGGGTCTGCAGCGACACCACGAAGCGCGAGCCGGGCACGCCGGCCCGGTCCACCGGGCGCCCGTGCCGACGTCCGCGGAACGACGAGCAGGTGCCGTCGTGGAAGAACGGGGTCGTCATCACCTTGGCGAGCGCGCCGGGCGTCGGCGAAGTCCGCGTAGTAGCCCTGGTCCTCACCGGTCAGCGCGACGTGCAGCGCGTGGTGGACGTCGTCGGCCCACTGCCCGTGCACGCCGATGCCTGCCGACGGCGGCGCCGGTGCCGCGCGGCGTGACCGTGCGGACGTCGTTGCGGTCGGACTCCGCGACCAGCCACAGCGCGCGGCCGGTGCGCTCGGCGAGCTCGTCGACCTCGCGGGCCATCTCCTCCAGCAGGGGGAGCGCGCTGTCGTCGTGCAGCTCGTGCACGGCGTCGAGCCGCAGCCCGTCGAGGTGGAAGTCGCGCAGCCACAGGCGCACGTTGTCCAGCACGTAGCGACGCACACCCTCGCTGTCGGCGCCGTCGAGGTTGACCGCCTGACCCCACGGCGTGACGTAGGCGTCGTTGAAGTAGGGCCCGAGCTGGCCGAGGTAGTTGCCGTCCGGCCCGAGGTGGTTGTAGACCACGTCGAGCGCGACCGCGAGACCGAGGCCGTGCGCCGCGTCGACGAAGCGCTGGAGGGCCGCGGGGCCGCCGTACGCCTCGTGGACGGAGAAGGGCGCGACCCCGTCGTAGCCCCAGCCGTGCTCACCGGGGTACGACGCCAGCGGCAGCAGCTCCACCACGGAGACGCCGAGGTCGACCAGGTGGGACAGCCGCTCGATCGCGGAGTCCAGGGTGCCCTGCGGGGTGAAGGTGCCGATGTGCGTCTCGTAGATCACCGAGCCCTCGAGGGGCACGCCGCGCCAGCCGGCGTCGGACCACGCGAAGCGGGCCGGGTCGAAGTGCGCCGACCAGCCGTGCGGTCCGTCGGGCAGCCGGAGGCCGCGCGGGTCGAGGCGCGGGTCGCCACCGTCGACGGAGAAGGCGTAGCGCTCGCCGTCGGCGAACGAGACGTCGGCCGACCACCAGCCGTCGTCGCCACGCGTCAGCGCGGTGCGCCCGTGCGCAGGTGACCAGGTCGACGGTGCGCGCCCGGGGGGACCAGAGCAGGGTGGTCATGCCAGGTGGATCCTTCGCATCAGCGCCACGGGGTAGACGTCGAGCAGGTCGGCGACGTGGTTGGTGCCGCCCTCGTGCACCCGCTCGGTGAGCTCGTCGCGCCACACGCCGTCGGGCAGCGCCACCGTCGCGTCGCCCCAGCCGCCACCGACCTCGAGGCGCTTCGATGCCCGGGTGACGAGCACGGCCACCTCACGGTTGCGCTCGAAGCCCACGAGGTGCCGCAGAGGTGCTCTCCAGCGGCACGTAGCGACTCTCGTCGCCGAACACCTCACGCAGCTCGCGGCGCAGCCGCAGGGCCCGGCTGGTGACCAGCAGCTTCTCGTCGTCGAGGTCGCGCGGCGGGTGGTCGCGCAGTCGCGCGAGCCGGTCGCGCCGGTCGGCGTAGTCGACGGGGCGCCGGTTGTCGGGGTCGACCAGCGACAGGTCGACGAGCTCGCAGCCCTGGTAGACGTCGGGCACGCCGGGCAGCGTCAGCGCCAGCAGCTTCTGACCGAGCACCATCGCCCGGACCTGCTCGGCGTTGTGGTCGACGGCCGTGTCGACCAGGGCCCGGAGCCGTGCCGCGGGCGCGCCGCCGAGGTCGCCAGGTCCACGACCCGACGCTCGTAGTCGGGGTCGGGGTCGAGCCAGGACGTGTGCTCCTTGGACTCGCGCATCGCCTTGAGCAGGTAGCCCTCGAGACGCTCGTCGTCGATCTCGCCGACGCCGGCGAGGGTCTGCCAGACCAGGTGGGCGGTCGGCGCGTCGACCCCCTGCTCGGCGGCCGCCTCGCCGAAGGCCTCGGAACACCGGTTCCACGACTCGGCGTCGCCGGCCAGCGCGATCAGCCGGGCCCGGACGTCCTCGCTGCGCTTGGTGTCGTGCGTGGAGAGCGTCGTCATGCCCAACGGCCAGTGCTCCTGCTGGTGCGCGGCCCAGGCGTGCATCGTCTCCGGCGAGGCGTCGTCGAGCAGCTCGGGGTCGCCACCGACCTCGCACAGCGCGACGAGGCGGTGCCAGCGGTAGAACGAGGTGTCCTCGATCCCCTTGGCCATCACGGGTCCCCAGGTCTGCTGGAGGCGTACGGCGAAGTCGGCTGCGGCCGGCCCCGGGTCGGACGTGGACGTCAAGGCTGCCGAGCGCGTCGAGCTCGTTCGCCGAGGTCGGGACGGGCCTCGCGCGCCCGGGCGTAGGCCGCTCCGAGCCGCAGCGCGGCGCTCTCGGGCACCGGCTCGCCGGGTCGGACGTAGGCGCGGTAGACCTCGCAGGCCACGAGCAGCTCGACGACCGCCTCCTCGAGACGGCCCGGGGTCGGCGTCCGGCAGGGCGTCGAGCGCACGACGTACGAGCCGGTGCCGCTCGGGGACCAGGATCTCCTCGACCACCAGCCGCTTGGCGCCGTCGATCACGTGGTGCAGCGACGGGTCGCCGCCGGTGACCTCCCACTGGTGGGTGAGCGCCGGCGCCGCAGCCCGGTCGACCAGCGCGGCGCTGATCACCTTGGCCGCGTCGTAGCCGGTGGTGCCGTCGCACACCCAGTCGGTCGGCAGCTCCTCGTCGCCCTCCAGGATCTTCTCGACCCAGATGGCGCTGCCGGGGCGCAGCCGCGAGCGCAGCAGCTCGAGGTAGCCCTGCGGGTCCGCGAGCCCGTCGGGGTGGTCGATCCGGAAGCCCTCGACGACCCCGCGCTGGTTGAGGTCCACCAGCAGCGCGTGGGTGGCGTCGAAGACGTCCTCCTCCTCGACCCGGACCGCGATCAGGGAGTCGACGTCGAAGAACCGGCGGTAGTTGAGCACGGCGTCGCGCTCGCGCCAGTGCGCGAGGACGTAGTGCTGGCCCTTCAGGACCTCGGCCACGTCGGCGCCCGACGGCGCCGTGCCGTCCGCGACCGGGAAGTCGTGGTCGAAGTAGCGCAGCACCGGACGGCCGTCCTGCTCGTCGAGCCGGAGGTCGCCGGAGGCGATCACGTCGGCCAGCGGCTCGCCCAGCACGGGCAGCCCGATCCGGCCGTCGAGCACGTCCCAGTCCACGTCGAACCAGTGCGCGTGCGCGGACGCACGGCCGTGCAGGAGCACGTCCCACAGAGGCGCGTTGCTGCTCTCGGGCGCGACCAGGGCCATGTGGTTGGGCACCACGTCGACGACGACGCCCAGCCCGTGCTGGCGCGCCGTCGCGGCGAGCTGCTCCAGCCCCGCCACTCCGCCGAGCTCGCTGTTGACGGTGGTGTGGTCGAGCACGTCGTAGCCGTGCTGGGAGCCGGGGACGGCCTGCAGCACCGGCGAGAGGTAGAGGTGCGAGACCCCGAGGTCCGCGAGGTAGGGGACCACGGCTTCGGCGTCGGCGAAGGTGAAGTCGGCATGCAGCTGGAGTCGGTAGGTCGCGGTCACGCCTGCTGCCTACCCGAAAGGGTCATCGAGCACACGGCATCAGCCGACGTTCTCACGCTCTGCGCCGATCGTGGTGTCCTCGCCGTGGCCGGTGTGCACCACCGTCTCGTCGGGCAGGTCGAGCAGGCGTCGCCGGATCGAGGAGACCAGCACGTCCTTGTCGCTGAAGGACCGCCCGGTCGCGCCCGGACCACCGTGGAACAGCGAGTCGCCGGTGAACACCACTCCGAGGTCGTGGACGTAGACGCAGACCGCACCGGGCGCGTGACCGGGCGTGTGCAGCACCTTGAGCGCCGCCCCCGCGACCTTGATGGTCTGCTCGTCCTCGAGGTCGACGTCCCAGAGCTCGTCGGTGTGCGTCAGCTCCCACAGCGGTCGGTCGTCGGGGTGCAGCAGGATCGGGGCGCCGGTGCGCTGCCGCAGCTCGGGGGCCACCCGCACGTGGTCGTCGTGGGCGTGCGTGCACAGGATCGCCTTGACCTGGCGCCCGCCGACGACCGCCAGGATGGCCTCGACGTCGTGCGGGGCGTCGATGACGACGCACTCGTCCTCGTCGCCGATCACCCACACGTTGTTGTCCACCTCGTGGGTCTCCCCGTCGAGGGAGAACGTGCCGGAGACCACGGCGTGGTCGATGTGGGCGCCCATCAGAACACCACCACGGAGCGCAGGACGCCGCCGTCGTGCATCTTGGCGAAGGCGGCCTCGACCCCGTCGAGAGCGATCTCCTCGGTGACGAACGCGTCGAGGTCGAGCCGTCCCTGCTGGTAGAGGTCGACGAGCATCGGGAAGTCCCGCGACGGCAGGCAGTCGCCGTACCAGCTGGACTTGAGGGCGCCGCCCCGGCCGAACACGTCGATCAGCGGGATCTCGGGGATCTTCATGTCCGGGGTCGGCACGCCGACCAGGACGACGGTGCCGGCGAGGTCGCGCGCGTAGAACGCCTGCTTCCACGTCTCGGGGCGGCCGACCGCGTCGATCACGACGTCCGCGCCGTGACCGCCGGTGAGCTCCTGGATCGCCTCGACGGCATCCTGCTCCGAGCTGTTGACGGTGTGGGTGGCCCCGAGGTCCCGGGCCCAGCCGAGCTTCTGGTCGTCGAGGTCCACGGCGATGATCGTGCTGGCACCGGCAAGCTTGGCGCCGGCGACTGCGGCAGCACCGACCCCGCCGCAGCCGATCACCGCGACGCTGGAGCCGCGCTTGACGTTGCCGGTGTTGATCGCCGCGCCGAGGCCGGCCATCACGCCGCAGCCGAGCAGGCCGACGGCGGCCGCGCGGGCGGAGGGGTCGACCTTGGTGCACTGGCCGGCGTGCACGAGCGTCTTGTCGGCGAACGACCCGATGCCGAGCGCCGCGGTCAGCTCGGTGCCGTCCTCGAGGGTCATCTTCTGCGCCGCGTTGAAGGTGTTGAAGCAGTACCACGGCTCACCGCGCTCGCAGGCCCGGCAGGTGCCGCACACCGCGCGCCAGTTGAGCACCACGTAGTCACCGACGACGACGTTGGTGACGCCCTCGCCGACCGACTCCACGACACCGGCCGACCTCGTGGCCGAGCAGGAACGGGAACTCGTCGTTGATGCCACCCTCGCGGTAGTGCAGGTCGGTGTGGCAGACCCCGCACGCCGCGATCGTCGACCACGACCTCGCTCGGGTCCCGGGTCGGGGATGTTGACGGTCTCGATCGTGACCGGCTCGCCCTTCGCTCGTGCGACCACTCCGCGGACCTGCTGCATGGGACCTCCTGCTCGATGCTGCACCTGTTCGACTGGCGCAACGCTAGCGGGCGAACAGAAGCCCGACGGCGGCGACGTAGCCCAGCGACCAGCACGGCCCCCACGGACCGGGGCAGCACGCCGGTACGGCGGCCGAGCGAGCAGCACCAGCGGGAGGGCGGCCGTCACCGCGGCCACGGTGAGGATCACGTTGCTCCGGCCGAGGCCCAGCGGGCTCACCAGCGCCGCGGCGCCGAGCGTCACGGTGGCGTTGTAGGCGACCGCGCCGACCGTGCCCGCGACCACCACCTCGCTCAGGCCACGGCGCCGGGCCGCCCACACCAGCGCCACCATCTCCGCGCTCGTCGCGAGCGCCAGCACGGTCAGCCCGATGACCGACTCCCCGACGCCGAGCACGTCGACCAGACGCTCGGCGCCGCGCACGGCGAGGAACCCGCCGACCACCATCGCGAGGACGCCGAGCAGCACCAGGAAGACCGCGCGGCCGGTCATCGCCTCGGTGGGGTCCTCGGCGGTCGCGCCGTCGAGCTCGGCCATCTCCCCGATCAGCGGCGGCGCCTTCTCGCGCCGCCAGACCATCACCACCCCGGCGACGTAGAGCAGCACCAGCACGGCCCCCTCCAGCCGGCCGAGCACGCCGTTGAGCAGGAACAGCCAGGCGACCGCCCCGAGCACGGCCGACGCGACGCCGTACTGCAGCGCGCGGCGGCTCGACCGGCAGCCGGGTCAGCAGCGCGGCGAGCCCGAGCGTCAGCGTGAGGATCACCAGGTTGGCGCCGACGGCGTCCCCGGCGGCGAGCGCCGGATGGCCCTGACCGGACGCGAGCATCGCGGTCACCGCCTCCTCCGGCTCCGCACCGGCGAGCAGCACGCCCAGCGCGAACACGCTGACGCCGAGCCGCGAGGAGGCCGCGGTGACGTTCTCCGCGAAGGCCTCGGCACCTGCGGTCAGCAGGGCGGCCCCGCCGCCGAGGAGCAGCAGGGAGATGATCAGGTCCAGCACCCCTGCATCATCGCGCGGCGCCGACGTGCGCCGCGATGCAACCCTCCGCGCGCCGACCGCGTCTTGGTGGTGGGACGAGGGATGGTGAGGAGCAGTGGCAGGCATGACGGGGACGGGGACGAGCACCGTGGTCGAGCAGACGTCACGCGACGAGGAGTTCGCGGCCTACATGCACGCGCGGCAGCCCAGCCTGCTGCGCACGGCCTACCTGCTCACCGGCGACCGGCACAGCGCCGAGGACCTCACGCAGACGGCGCTGGCCAAGCTCTACCTCTCGTGGGACAAGGTGCAGCGGCGCGAGCTGGTCGACGGCTACGTGCGCCGGATCCTGGTCAACGAGCACAACAGCCTGTGGCGGCGCGCCTGGAAGCGGCGCGAGGTCACCACCGACGCGCTCCCGGACGTCTTCGCGCCCCTCGACCGTCCCGACACCGGCGAGGCCGGCGCGCCTGTGGGACTTCGTGCAGTCGCTGCCGCGCAGGCAACGGGCGGTCGTGGTGCTGCGCTACTACGAGGACCTCAGCGAGGCCGAGACCGCCGACGTCCTCGGCATCTCCGTCGGCACCGTCAAGAGTCAGGCCAGCCGTGCGATCGCGTCGATGCGGTCCCGGGTCCACGACCGACCCCAGCTGAACCGGGAGGAGGAGCGATGAGCCACTCGACGACGCCGACGAGGACCGGCTCGACCCGCGGCCTGCACGACCAGGCCGACCGCGTGCACGGCGCCCCGCTCGCCCTCGACGACGGTCCGGGGCCGGGCGCGCGGCATCCAGCGGCGCCGCCGCGTGGTGGCGGGCCTTGCCGCGTCCGCGGTGGTCGCGGTCGTCGTACCCGTCGGGCTCGGGCTGGACGGCGCCACCCGCACCGACCGGCCGGTCGCCCCGGCGACGACCTCGCCCTCCCCCCGCGTGCAGACCGACCCGCCCAGCCCGTCCCCCGCCCCCACAGCCGCGTCGACCCCGACGGGCCGGTCCCGCTGGTGGTTCAGGACGCTCCGACCGGCGAACCGCCGCGGTCGGCTTCCAGCGAGGTACGACGTACGCAGCGCCGACGGCGACCGAGACCGAGCTCGACCGGGAGTACCTGACGCCCGACGCCCTACCGCGGCGGCTGGCTCGGGATCGATCGCGACAACGAGGGCGAGACCTATCTGACCCGGATCGGGTCGGACGGGAAGCAGACCGGTCGCGTGCCCGGCAGCGACCGGATCGTGCTCGACGCCGACGGGCTGCGCGCCGCGTGGTCGGAGACGAATGACGACCCAGACGCAGCGCAGCGCCCTCGTGCTGGGGACCACCAACGGGCAGGGCGAGGGCGAGGACGGCTTCGAGGCCTTCGCTGCCGGGACCGTCACGCTGGTCGGGTTCCTGGGGACCAGACGTCGTCTACCGGCTGGACGGGTCGGGTGCCGCCGGCGACCTCAGCACGCGGTTCTTCGTCGGACCGGACGGGGAGGACGGCCTCACGGACGGGACCGGGACCAGCGAGATCAAGGATGTCGTGCACATTCGCGACGTCTGACTCCTACCGAGCGGCCGGATGGCGGTCG
Source organism: uncultured Actinomycetota bacterium (assembly GCA_963845655.1). Classification (GTDB taxonomy): domain Bacteria; phylum Actinomycetota; class Actinomycetes; order Propionibacteriales; family Nocardioidaceae; genus Nocardioides_B. The sequence continues at coordinate 255,647 of CAWJTB010000002.1, forward strand.
CAGACGTCCTACGACTACGAGAACGGGGCACGTCGTGCTGGGCGATCCGCGGCCAGCGGGAGTGGTCACGGTGTCGAAGAGCTGCGTCTGGTCCTTCGACACCTTCAGCCCCGACGGCTCGCTGGTGGTCGGCTTCCCCTCCGACGTCGACGGCATCGGCTCGTCCCGGATGGCGCTCATCGACGTCGAGACCGGGAAGCCGGTCGTCGAGTTCGCCGCGCGCGGCCGGGCCTTCGCCGCAGTGCGGTCTGGGAGGACGACAGCCACCTGATCGCCGCGGTCTGGGACGCCGACCGCTGGCAGCTCGTGCGGCTCGGTATCGACGGCTCCTCGAGATCGTCGACGGCGCCGGTCGGGGCAAGGCCGACACCTCGCCGTACCACTTCGCCGCCACGTCGTAGGCGGTCGCCGCGGCCACTCGGGCTATCACCTCGACCCGTTCTCGCCGGAAACCCGGCCAAGCCGCAGGAGCTGATAGCCCGACGGGCGGGCTACGCGACGACGGAGGTGACCGGCAGGCTGGAGTCGGCGGGCAGGTCGAGCAGCGACGGTCGGCCGCCGCGGGCGACGACCTCGGCGCCGAGCGCCGCGACCATCGCGCCGTTGTCGGTGCACAGGCCGGGGCGCGGCACCCGCACCCGGATCCCCCGTGCGCGCGGCGCGCTCCTCGGTGAGCACCCGCAGCCGGGAGTTCGCGGCGACGCCGCCGCCGATCAGGATGTCCTCGATGCCCTCGCTCACGGCGGCGTCGACGACCTTGCGGGTCAGCACGTCGCAGACCGCCTCCTGGAACGACGCGGCCACGTCGGCGACCGGCACCGGCTCGCCGGCTCGCTCGCGGGCCTCGACCCAGCGTGCGACGGCGGTCTTGAGGCCGGAGAAGGAGAAGTCGAAGCGGTGCCGCTCCAGGTCGCGTCGCGAGGTCAGCCCGCGCGGGAAGTCGATCGTGATCTCGCCCGTGGCGGCCGCCCGGTCGATGTGCGGTCCTCCGGGGAACGGCAGGCCCAGCAGCCGCGCCACCTTGTCGAAGGCCTCCCCCGCCGCGTCGTCGATGGTCGCGCCCAGCGGCACGATGCCGGTGCCGTCCGCCCCGGTGACGTCGCTGACCCGCAGCAGCGAGGAGTGCCCGCCGCTGACCAGCATCGCGACGCACGGCTCCGGCAGCGCGCCGTGCTCGAGCTGGTCGACGGCCACGTGCGAGGCCAGGTGGTTGACGCCGTAGATCGGCTTGCCGAGCCCGACCGCGAGCGCCTTGGCGGCGGCGACACCGACCAGCAGGGCGCCGACGAGGCCGGGGCCGTTGGTCACGGCGATCGCGTCGACGTCGGACAGCCCGATCCCGGCGGTGTCGCAGGCCCGCTCGATCGTCGGCACCATCGCCTCGAGGTGCGCCCGGGAGGCGACCTCGGGGACGACGCCGCCGAAGCGGGCGTGCTCGTCGACGCTGGAGGCGACCGCGTCGGCCAGCAGCGTGTGGCCGCGCACGATCCCGACACCGGTCTCGTCGCAGGAGGTCTCGATGCCGAGCACCAGGGGCTCGTCGGTCATGGCGTCCATCCTCTCCGAGCGGGAGCAGCGCGCTGCATGACGACCGCGTCCGACGCCGTCGCGGTAGTAGCCGCGCGCGCCGGGCGATCTCGACGAAGCCCTCGCCTGCGTAGAACGCCAGCGCCGCCTCGTTGGCGGCGCTGACCTCGAGCAGCATCCGGTCCGCGTCGGTGGCGGCCAGCGCCTCGCCGCAGCAGGGTGCGGGCCAGGCCGCGCCGCCGCTGCGCGGGGTGTACGCCGATCCGCTGCAGGTCCACCACGTCGCCGACCGTCAGCGTGACGACGTAGGCCGCGACCGGGTCGCCGCTCGACGAGCACCAGCCGTCCCGGTCCGGAGAGCTCGGCCTCGACCGCGGCGAGGGACCAGGCGTCGGCGCCGAACAGCGACGTCTCCAGGGCGGCGATCGCGTCGGCGTCGGCGGCCGTCGCGGGACGGGTCACGAGGCGGGCTTGCGCACGCCCGGCATCGCGGCGTCCGGACGGCGCAGGTAGAGCGGCTCCGGGTCGAGCAGCTCGACCAGCTCCGTCGGCGACGACGTCGGCGAGCACCGCCGCGTCCGGGTGCTCGGGGCCGACCGCGTGCGGGAACGACTCCGGGTAGAGCAGCGCGCCGCGCCCCGACGACCGGACCGTCGCGTGGCGACGTCGGCCGGCTTGGACACGTGCGGTCCGTCGAGGCGCCTGCCCCGCGCGTCGTACGACGCCCAGTAGACCTCCTTGCGGCGCGCATCGGTCGCGACCAGGAAGGGCTGGTCGAGCCCGGCCTCGGCAGCGAGCACGTCGAGCGTGCAGACGCCGTGGACGGGCACGTCGAGAGCCAGGCCCAGCGTGCGCGCGGTGACCAGGCCGACCCGCAGCCCGGTGAACGGTCCCGGCCCGACGCCGACCGCGACCGCGGTGACGTCGCGGCGTGCGCACGCCGGCCTCGGCGAGCACGGCCGCGATCGCCGGGGCCAGCAGCTCGCCGTGCCGGCGGGCGTCGACGGTGGTGGTGGTGGCGACGACTCGCTCCCCGTCGTGCAGGGCCACGGTGACGGCGGGGTCGCGGTGTCGAAGGCGAGCAGCACGGTCCGAGGCTACGCGCGGGCCGACTGCGGTCAGGTCGACGCCCACCCAGCGCGGACCGACCCCGGTGAGGCGCAGCGTGCGCGTCTCACCCGCCTCGTCGGCGTGCGCGCGCAGGATCTCGATCTCGAGCCGGTCCTCGGCCAGCCCCTCGGCCACCCCGGTGCCCCACTCGACGACGGTGACCGCCTCGTCGAGCGACGGTGTCCAGGTCGAGGTCGTCGAGCTCGGCGAACCCGCCGAGCCGGTAGGCGTCCACGTGCACCAGCGCCGGGCCGTCGGACAGCGGAGGGTGCACGCGGGCGATCACGAAGGTCGGCGAGGTGACGCCGCCGCGCACGCCGAGGCCCTCGCCCAAGCCCGCGCGTGAAGGTGGTCTTGCCCGCGCCGAGGTCGCCGCTGAGGATCAGCAGGTCCCCCGCGCGCAGCAGGCCGGCGAGCGCCATGCCGAGCGCGCGGGTGTCGTCGGCGGTCTCGGCGCGGAGCTCGGTCACGACACCTGCGCGTCCGCGCCGGCGGACGCGGCGGCGTAGAGGTCGTCGAGCGCGCTGTTGACCTTGTCCTTCTGCTCCAGGATCACCATGTGCCCGGCACCGACGCACTCGACGAGCTGCGCCCCGCTGATCCGCGAGGCCATCTTGCGGCTGTGACCGACCGAGGTGAGCACGTCCTTGGTGCCGCTGACGATGTAGGTCGGCACGCGGTCGAACTCCCGCAGGACCGGGAACTTGTCGAGGGTGTCGAAGTTCGGGAAGAACTGCGCCAGCACCTCGAAGGACGTCTGGGCCAGCATGTTGTCGACGAACTCCACGTAGGCCGCGGGGACGTCCTGGCCGAACGCGAACTCCTCGGCGACCAGGAAGCCGATGTTGGAGCCCCGCCGGCGCACCCGGTCGACCAGCTCGGGCACCAGCGCCAGCCCGGCGATCACGCGGGACCCGACCTGGGTGCCCACGGTGTCCGGGATCAGCCGGCTGATGATCCGGTGCGTGCGCATGCCGCCGGCGGTCGTGGAGATCAGCGCGACCCCCGCGACCCGGTCGGCGAACACCTCGGGGTGCAGCTCGGCGAACGCCATCACCGACATGCCGCCCATGGAGTGCCCGACGAGCACGCACCGGCCCGTCGGGGACGACCTCCTCCAGCACCCGGTTGAGGTCGTGGCCCAGCTGGTCGACGGTGGCGTTCTCCTTGGGCGAGCGCTCGGACCGGCCGTGGGAGCGCTGGTCGTAGAACACCATCTTGTGCTTGCCGCGGAAGTAGGCCCGCTGGAAGTGGAAGCAGTCGAGGTTCAGGGCATATCCGTGCACGAACACCAGCGTGGGCTCAGGGTCCTCGCCGTCTCGCGCCTTGCGCCGCCGGCCCTTCGGAGGCTGGGTCTTGGACGCCGAGTCGGCGTAGGGCGTGACCTCGTCGACCTCGGCGTGCAGCCTGACCCCGTCATCGGCGAGCACGGTGAGCGGAGTGCCGCGCAGCCCGCCGAGCTCGTCGGCGCCGCGGGCACCCGCCTTGCGGTTGCGCACGATCCGGCGTTCGACCACGACGCCGGCGGTCGCAGCCGCCACCGCTGCACCGGCTCCCGCCGCCGCCAGGCCGAACCACTTGCCTTTGCCCATCAGTCCACGAGTCCCCTCGACGAGACGTGCCGACGCCGCCAGCGGCCGCCGATCCTGGTGACGATCTCATACGAGATCGTGTCGCAGGCCTCGGCCCAGTCCTGGGCCGTGGGGCCCCCGTCGGCACCGGTGCCGAAGAGCTCGACCACGTCGCCGTCGGCGGGCAGGTCGCCCTCGAGGTCGACGACGAGCTGGTCCATGCAGACCCGGCCCGCGATCCGTCGCTGCCGGCCGGCCACGAGGACGGAGGCCCGCGACGAGGCGGATCTCGGCACCCCGTCGCCGTACCCGACCGGCACCAGCCCGACGGTCGTGTCGCGCTCGGCGGTCCAGGTGTGGCCGTAGGACACGGCCGCCCCCGCGGGCAGCCGCTTGACCATCGCCAGGCCGGCCCGCGCCGTCATGGCCGGCACCAGCCCGAGCTCCTCGGAGGTGACGACGTCCGGGGCGGGCGAGAGTCCGTAGGAGGCGATGCCGCAGCGCACCAGGTCGTAGGACGACCAGGGCCGGAGCAACGTCCCCGCCGAGTTGGACAGGTGACGCACCTCGGGCTCGATGCCGACCGCGTCGACCACCTTCAGCGCCTGCACGAACGCCTTCTCCTGCAGGTCGTTGGAGGGGTGGTCGGGCTCGTCGCTGCACGCGAAGTGCGACCAGATGCCGACGACCTGGATCGCCCCGGTCTGCTCGAGGTCGGCCGCGGACTCGACCAGCCCGGGCCACAGCGCCTCGCTCGCACCGCCGCGCGACAGGCCGGTGTCGACCTTGAGCTGCACCCGGGCCCGCACGCCCACCGACCGAGCAGCCGCGGCGATCTCGTCGAGCGCGCGGACGGAGGAGGCGGTGACGTCGACGTCGGCCTCGATGGGTGCGGCGTAGTCCTCGCCGGGGACCGCGAGCCAGGTGAGGATCCGGCCGGTGTCCCCGGCCGCCCGCAGCGCGAGGGCCTCCTCGATCACCGCGGCGCCGAGCCACTGCGCGCCCCCGGCCCGGGCCGCCCGCGCGGACTCGACCAGGCCGTGCCCGTAGCCGTCGGCCTTCACGACGCTCATCAGCTGCGCGTCGCCCGCGCGCTTCTTGAGGGCGGCGACGTTGGCCGCGATCGCGTCGAGGTCGACCACGAGCTCGGCGCGTGCGACGGGGTCCTCCACGAGGGGTCAGTCTGCCAGCAGCAGGCGGCACACGCGCGGCACCGCTCGCGCGACGTCCGGCGCCGTGATGGGTCCGCCGCCGCCGGCCAGGGTCGCCGCCGCTCCGTGCACCCACGACCCGACCGACCCGGCGTCGAGCAGGTCGAGCCCGGCCGCGACGAGGGCGCCGCACACTCCCGCGAGCACGTCCCCGGCTCCGGCGGTCGCCAACCACGACGGTCCCACCGTGGTCACCCGCACCCGCCCGTCGGGTGCAGCGACCAGGGTGTGCCGGCCCTTGAGCAGCACCACGGCGTCGTACGTCTCGGCGGCCTGGCGAGCGAAGCGCAGCTGCTCGGCCTCGACCTGCGTGCGCTCCACCCCGAGCATCCGGGCCAGCTCGCCGGCGTGCGGCGTGAGAAGGGCGGGTACGCCGAGCGGGCCGGTGACGTGCGTGAGGCCGTCGGCGTCGACCACGACGGGTACGCCGGCTGCGAGGGAGTCCTGCAGGGCCTGCTCGGCGTCGTCGCCGCCTCCGGACCCGATCACCCAGCACTGCACGCGTCCGTCGTTGACCACGACCTCCGGGTGCGCCGCGCGGACCAGGTCCTCGGCGCCGCCCTGGTAGCGCACCATCCCGGCCAGCCCCGCGCTCGCGCCGCTGACGCAGAGCACGCCCGCGCCCGGGTAGGCACGCGAACCGGCGCGGACGCCGACGACCCCGCGGGTGTACTTGTGGGCGTCGGCCGTGGGCCGCGGCAGCAGCGCGCGCACGTCGTGCTCCTGCAGCGCCGTGACCTCGGCCGCCGGCAGGTCCAGCCCGAGGTCGACCAGGTGCACCGACCCGCAGGCCATCGCGGCCGGGTCGACGAGGTGCGCGACCTGATGGGTGCCGAAGGTGACGGTCACGTCGGCCCGCACGTGCGCGCCGTCGATCTGCCCGGTGTCGACGTCCACACCCGAGGGCGTGTCCACCGCGACCACTGCCGCGTCCGGGAACGCCTCGACCGCGCGCCGGGCCTCAGGACGCAGCCCGCCGCGGCCCCCGATGCCGACGATGCCGTCGACGACCACGTCGGGGCGGGCCGCGTCGTCGAGGGCGACGGTCCGGCCCCCGGCCGCGCGCAGGGCGTCCAGCCCGGCCGGGTGCGTCCGGTCGGGGCTCAGCAGCACCGCCTCCACGGCGACCCCGCGGCGCGCCAGCAGCGCCCCGGCGTACAACGCGTCACCGCCGTTGTTGCCCGCGCCGACCAGCAGCAGCACGCGCGCGCCGTACGCCCGGCCGAGCAGCTCGATCACCGCGTAGGCGAGCCCGGCGGCGGCCCGCTGCATCAGCGCCCCCTCGGGCAGCCGCGCCAGCAGCCCCTCCTCGGCCGTGCGGACCTGCTCGACCGTGTGGGCATGGCGCATGCGCCGAACCCTATGCCCCCTCCGCCCCCCTCCCCGCCCCTTGTAACGCGGGGTTATGGACGCTCAAGCAGGCGTACGACGCTGGCAGACCGTCCACGCGCCTGCCAAAGCCGTCAAGGCCCACGCCGTCGAGGCCCACGCCGTCGAGGCCCCACGCCGGCGAGGCCCCAGGTCACGCCTCGAGGACGACCACGGCCGAGGCGATCCCGGCGTCGTGCGAGAGGGACACGTGGATGCTCGCGACCCCGAGGTCGTTGGCGCGGGCCAGCACGGTGCCCCGGATGTCCAGGCGCGGGTCGCCGGTGGCCTCGTTGACGACCTCGGCGTCCAACCACCCCATCCCGGTCGGCGCGCCGAGGGCCTTGGCCAGCGCCTCCTTCGCGGCGAAGCGGGCGGCCAGCGAGGCCAGCGGCCGCTCCCGCTCGGCCGGCGTGAAGAGCCGCTCACGCATCGCCGGGGTGCGCTCGAGGCTCTCTCCGAACCGGGCGATGTCGACGACGTCGATGCCGACGCCCAGGATCGCCACGCCTACTCGACCGTGACGGACTTGGCGAGGTTGCGCGGCTGGTCGACGTCGTGACCCATCTGGGTGGCCAGCTCGCACGCGAAGATCTGCAGCGGGACGACCGCGACGATCGGCTGAAGCAGCGTCGGCACCCGCGGCAGCCGGATCAGCTCGTCGGCGTAGGGCGTCACCTCGTCGTCGCCCTCCTCGGCCAGCACGATCGTGCGCGCACCCCGGGCACGGACCTCCTGGATGCCGCTGACCATCTTGTCGTGCAGGAAGTCGCGGCCACGTGGAGGCACGATGCAGAACACCGGCAGCCCGTCCTCGACGAGGGCGATCGGCCCGTGCTTGAGCTCGCCCGCGGCGAACCCCTCGGCGTGGATGTAGGCCAGCTCCTTGAGCTTGAGCGCGCCCTCGAGCGCCACGGGGAAGCCGGTGTGCCGCCCCAGGAACAGCACCGACCGCGCACCGTTGAGGTCGCGCGCGAGCTGGTGCACCTGCTCGGCGGCGTCGATCAGCGTCTGCACGTGCGCGGGCATCTGCTCGAGCTCGCGCACGATGAAGGCGATCTCGTCGCCGTACTTGGTCCCGCGCACCTGCGCGAGGTACAGCCCGAGCAGGTAGCAGGCCACCAGCTGGGTCATGAAGCCCTTGGTGGACGCCACCCCGATCTCGGGACCGGCATGGGTGTAGATCACGGCGTCGGACTCGCGCGGGATCGTCGAGCCGTTGGTGTTGCAGATCGCGAGCACCTTGGAGCGCTGGCTGCGGGCGTGCCGGATGGCCATCAGGGTGTCGGCGGTCTCGCCGGACTGGCTGATCGCGACGACCAGGGTGTCGCGGGTCAGGATCGGGTCGCGGTAGCGGAACTCGTGCGACGGCTCCACCTCGCACGGGATCCGGGTCCAGTGCTCGATGGCGTACTTCGCCACCATGCCGGCGTACGCCGCCGTGCCGCAGGCGACGATGATGATCTTGTCGATGCCGCGCAGCTCGTCCTCGCTGATCCGCAGCTCGTCGAGCTGGAGCGCGCCGGACGCGTCGTGCCGGCCGAGCATCGTGGACGTGATCGCCTCGGGCTGCTCGTGGATCTCCTTGCGCATGAACCAGTCGAAGCCGCCCTTCTCGGCGGCGGTCAGGTCCCAGTCGACGTGGTACGGCGTGCCCTCGGCCGGGCTGCCGTCGAAGGTGGTCACCTCGACGCTGTCGCGGGTGATCGTCACGACCTGGTCCTGACCGAGCTCCAGGGCGTCGCGCGTGTGCTCGATGAACGCGGCGACGTCGGAGGCCAGGAAGTTCTCCCCGTCCCCGAGACCCACGACCAGTGGAGAGTTGCGGCGCGAGGCGACGACCCGGTCGGGGTCCTGCGCGTCGATCGCGACGAGGGTGAAGGCTCCCTTGAGCCGACCGGAGACGTCCTGCATCGCCTCGGTGAGGGTGGCCCCGGCCTGCACGGCGGCCTCGACGAGGTGGGCGGCGATCTCGGTGTCGGTCTCGGAGAGCAGCTCGTGCCCGGCCCTCTCGAGCTCGGCACGCAGCGTGGCGAAGTTCTCGATGATGCCGTTGTGCACCAACGCGACCCGGCCGGTCGCGCCGAGGTGTGGGTGCGCGTTGCGGTCGTTGGGCGCGCCGTGCGTGGCCCAGCGGGTGTGCCCGAGGCCGGTGGTGGAGGTCGGGAGCGGCTGCTCGGCGAGCGCCTTGTCGAGGTTGGCGAGCTTGCCGGCCCTCTTGACCGAGGTGATCTCGCCCTCGTGGACGACGGCGATCCCAGCGGAGTCGTAGCCGCGGTACTCCATCCGTCGCAGGCCCTCGACGACCACCCCCTCGGACGGCTGGCTTCCGACGTACCCGACGATTCCGCACATGCGCGGCACTCTACCGGCGCTGCCTGCCGCCGACCGATCGGCCGCGCCTGGCAGGATGCGGCGCATGAGCCACGGCAGCGGCGGCCCCACCGAGCGGGAGTCGGGCCCCTACGTCGAGCTCGACCGCGACGCCTGGGCGGCGTTGGGGGCGGCGACCGAGCAGCCGCTGACCGCCGCGGAGATCGACACGGTGCGCGGGCTCGGCGACGAGCTGGACCTCGACGAGGTGCAGCAGGTCTACCTGCCGCTCTCCCGGCTGCTGTCCCTGTACGTCGGCAGCGCCGGCGCCCTGCACCGGGCCCAGGAGGAGTTCCTCAACCAGCCGCAGCCACCCCGCACGCCCTTCGTGATCGGGCTGGCGGGCTCGGTCGCCGTGGGCAAGTCGACGACCGCGCGCGTCCTGCAGCAGATGCTCGCGCACTGGCCCGAGCACCCGTCGGTCGCACTCGTCACCACCGACGGCTTCCTCTACCCCAACGCCGAGCTCGAGCGGCGCGGGCTGCTGCACCGCAAGGGGTTCCCGGAGTCCTACGACCGCAAGGCGCTGCTCCGCTTCGTGATGGACATCAAGTCGGGCAAGGACGAGGTGGAGGCACCGACCTACGACCACCTCACCTACGACGTGGTCCCCCATCGGCGGGTCGTCGTCACGCACCCCGACGTGGTCATCGTCGAGGGCCTCAACGTGCTCCAGCCCGCGCGCACCCGCGACGACGGCCGCACCGGCCTGGCGATCAGCGACTTCTTCGACTTCTCGGTCTATGTCGACGCGGCGGTCGGCGACATCCGCCGCTGGTACGTCGACCGGTTCCTCCGGCTGCGCGAGACCGCCTTCCGCAACCCGGCCTCGTACTTCGCGCGCTACGGCGACCTCACCGAGGACGAGGCGACCGCGGAGGCCCACCGGATCTGGGACGAGATCAACGGCCCCAACCTGACCCAGAACGTCCGCCCCACCCGCAGCCGCGCCACCCTGGTGCTGCGCAAGTCCCCCGACCACTCGGTGCGCTTCGTCCGCCTCCGCAAGCTCTGAGCGTCCCGGTTCCGCGTGCGCGAGGTCTGCGACACTTCCTCCGTGCTGCACCTCCCGCGACCCGTCGTACGGCGGTCGACCCGTGACCACCCGGTGAGGACCACGTGACGACCGCCCACGTCGTCCCGGTCACGACCGAGATGGACGGCGACGAGCTCGACGCCGAGGACGCCTGGCACCTGGCGCGGAAGATCGGCCTGCGCCGGCTGCTGATGGACTCGTTCGTGCGCTTCCGCTACGCCGACGGCTTCACCAACAGCCGGGCGCTGGCCCTGCAGGCCTGCCTCGCGGTCGTGCCGTTCCTGCTCGCCCTCTCCGGGCTGGTCGCCGACATCGACGAGGAGAAGCCGTCGCGGGTGCTCGCCCGCACCATCGAGCAGCTCTCGCCCGGCGGCGGCTCGCGCGACGCGATGGCCTCGGCCGTGGTGGGCGGTCAGACCGGCGACCGGGCCGGCGAGATCGCGCTGTGGGTCGGCCTGTTCTTCGCCTTCGCCTCGATGACGACGGCGATGGCCCAGGTCGAACGTGGCATCAACCGGATCTACGGGATCCGGCGGGACCGGCCGGCGCTCGCGAAGTACGGCCGCGCCATGGTGCTGACCGCGATCCTCGCGACCCCGGTCGGCGTGGGCTTCCTGCTGCTGCTGGCGGGCGGTTCCTTCGCCGAGGCGATGCAGGCGTCCTACGGCTGGTCCGACGGCGCCGTCCGGACCTGGAACATCGCGCGGTGGCCGATCGGTGTGACGCTGCTGGTGGTCACGATCGCGGTGCTCCTCGACCACTCCCCGCGACGCCGGCAGCCGGCGCTGTCCTGGCTGGCGCTGGGTGCCGCGATCTCGGTGCTGCTCGCGATGGTCGCCACCGGCCTGCTCGCGGCCTACATCCATCTCAGCGGATCGTTCGGCGACATCTACGGCCCGCTCGGCGGAGTCTTCGCGCTGCTGCTGTGGTCGCTGCTGAGCTCGATCGCGCTGTTCGCCGGCGCCGCGGTCTGTGCGCAGCTGGAGTTCCTGCGGGCCGGTCACCGCGAGCCGGTGCTCGACGATCCGGGACGTCCGCACACGCAGGTCGTCGACGGCTGAGCCCGCTCCGCTCGACCGGGACCGGTCCTAGACTGCGGTCGAGGACAGGAGGGGCCCGTGTCGTCGTCGCTGCAGGTCACCCATCTCGCCCGGGTGGTCACCCGGGCCCTCGGAGGTGCGGCGACCGCCGTACGCCGTCCTCGGCGCGATGCGCGCGTGCCGGAGGTGCCGTTCGACCGCGCCGTCGTGGTCACCGCCCTCGCGGGGCACCTCGCGCAGCACGAGGAGACCGCCGTCCTCGCCGCCGAGCTGGGTGCGCACCATCCCGACGGACCGGTCCGGGAGGCCGCCGACGCGCTGCAGGTGCTGGCCGAGCTCGGTGCCCGCGGCTGCCGTCGTGCGGGCGCCGCCGCGGCCGCCGACCTCGAGGCGCAGGCCCTGCGTCGTGCGCTTGCCGACGCCGAGGGGCACGCCCTGCTCGCCGACCGCCCCGACCCGGCCGGCTGGGGTGAGCTGGACACGCTGACGCTGGCCGTCCAGGGGGCCGAGGGCGACCCTGACGACGCGGTCCTCGACACCCGGGCCTGGACGCGGCTGACCGCCCGGTCCCTGAGCCACGCGGGCACGCCGCTCGACCGCGCGTTCGTGGCCGAGGCGCACGCTCGCGGCCACGACGCCCGCCAGGTCGACCACCTCGCCGCCGCGCTCGTCGCCGACGAGGGCCTGGCGGGGCGGCTGCACGCCCTGACCGCCCGCGGCGATGCCTTCCGGCAGCTGTCCCCGACCACGTGCGGAAGCACCGTGCTGCTCCGGCTGGTCGCCCAGCACGACCCGCTGCTGGCCCTGTGGCTCGCCACCGGCTCCCGGGCCCCGTCGTACGCACCCGCGCTGCTCGCCCGGATGCCCCCCGCCGGGTGGGCCGCACCGGGGTTCGCGGACCGGCTCGGGGCGGCCCAACGCGCGGTGCAGGCGCTCACCAGCGGCCGGCACTGGCCGACCCGCTTCGGCACCCTGCCCCGCGACCTGGTCCGGGTGCTCGACGCGGTGAGCCGCACCACCGGCTGCTCCTACCGCGGCCACTGGCTCGACGACCAGGACCGCCCGCACCTCCGCGGCTACCTCACCCGAGCGGCGGAGGCCGCGGACGCCGGCCTCCTCGTCCCGCTCTACGTCGGCGGGGAGGGCCAGCTGCGCAAGCCGCGGACCCTGCAGAACGCCGTGCCGCGGCACGTCGTGATGATCACCGGGCACGACGAGGGCCGCTACGAGGTCTTCGACCCGGCCGACGGCGACGTCACCTGGGTCGACGACCACGCCCTGCTGGCCGGTACGGCGCCCCGTGACGCGTTCGGCGGCTGGCAGCACCTCACCTGGATCGCGCTGCCCGACCTCGACCGGCCCACCGGCAGCGGGGCGGTGCTGGCGGCGACGGCCCACACCTGGGCCAGGCAGGCGACCGCGCTCCGCGCCGCGACCGCGGCCCTGCAGCGGGCCGACGTCGCGCAGTCCTAGATGCGCTTCTGCAGCTCGATGCAGCGCTCGACCTCGCGGTAGCCGAGCAGGTCGTTCACGGCGTTCATCGGCGCATTCACGTCGGCGTTGCCGGTCATCAGCACCCGGCACTCGGCGTACGCCTCCCGCAGCTGCCGGTGGTTGGCGAGCTTGGTGGCCAGACCGAGGTGGTGCCCGCGGTGGGCCGGGTCGACCAGCGTCCCGCTCTGGAAGCCGCGCGTGCGCGCATGCCGGTCGACGACGACCTCGGTCAGCGCGACCAGGCTGCCGTCCGGGGCGAGTGCCCCGGCGGCCAGCTCGACCCGACCGGTGGCGCGGTTGCGCTCGATCCGCTCCTCGACCCGGGCGCGGTCCCAGCGCTCCGGCTCCACGTCCATCTCGCCCATCGGCGCCTCGTCGTAGAACATCTCGCTGAGGCGGCAGTAGCCCTCGACCAGCTCGTCGGGGACCACGTCGCACCAGGTCAGCACGCGGTAGCCGTCCAGCCGCGCGGCGACGCGGGCGTCCAGCTCTGGCCATGCACCCTCGGTCTCGACGAGGTCCACCACCTTGATGCCGTCGACGAGCCCCGTGGCGTAGCCGGTCGCCTCGGCGAACAGCAGCCCGGCCGACGGCCCGTCGAGGGGAGCGTAGGTCTCGGTCATCAGCACCCGGCGGCCGTGCGCGCGCGCCTCCTCGACGCAGGCCTGCTCCAGGGCGCGGCCCAGCCCGTGACGCACGGCGGCGGGATCGACGTACACCTGGCAGTAGGCGGCGTGCAGGTTGTCCAGCACCGGCAGGTCGGTGCGCGCCGCTCCCTGCATCACGCCGTCCTCGAAGGCGCCGAGAACGACCATCTCCAGGTCCTCGCGACCGTGCTCGTAGCCACGTCGCACGCTCTCCCACGACGCGTGGAAGTCGTAGGGACGGTCCGCGAGGTCAGCGAGACGGCCGATCTCCCAGTGCCGGTGCACCAGGTCCTCGTCGCTCACGTCGAGCCTGCGGATCTCCACGACAGAGCAGCCTAGGCATCCGGAGAGGTCGCCGCAGCGGAACGGCTCCCCGGCGTACGGCGGCTCCGGGGGTCTAGTCCAGCGTGAGCTGGCGGCGTACGACGTCGGCCAGCCGGTCCGCGACGGCGCGTGCGTGCTCGGCGGTCGAGGCCTCGACCATCACTCGCACGAGCGGCTCGGTGCCCGAGGGGCGCAGCAGCACCCGTCCGGACTCGCCGAGCTCGTACTCCGCCTCGGCGACCGCCGCGGCGAGGACCGCGTCGTCGTCGGTGCGGGCCTTGTCGACGCCGTCGACGTTGACCAGCACCTGCGGGAGCCGGCTCATGACGCCGGCGAGCTCGGCCAACGAGGCCGAGCGGTCGGCCATCCGGGAGAGCACCTGCAGGGCCGTCAGGAGCCCGTCCCCGGTGGTGGCGTGGTCGCTCATGATCACGTGGCCGGACTGCTCGCCACCGAGCGTGTAGCCCGACACCTTCATCGCCTCGAGCACGTAGCGGTCGCCCACCCGGGTCTGCCGCACGCCCACGCCCTCGGCCCGCATCGCCTGCACGAAGCCGAGGTTGCTCATCACGGTCGCGACCACCGTGTCGGCCTTGAGGGTGCCGGCGTCACGCATCGCCAGCGCGAGCACCGCCAGCAGCTGGTCGCCGTCGACGATCTCGCCGGCGGCGTCCACGGCCAGGCAGCGGTCGGCGTCGCCGTCGAGGGCGAAGCCGGCGTCCGCGCCGTGCTCCAGCACCGCCCGCTGCAGCACGTCGAGATGGGTGGACCCGCAGCCGTCGTTGATGTTGAGACCGTCGGGGTCGGCGCAGATGGCGACCACCTCGGCTCCTGCCTGCCGCAGAGCCCGGGGCCCGACCTCGGAGGCGGCGCCCTGAGCGCAGTCCAGCACGATCCTGAGCCCGTCGAGCCGGTGCGCCACCGTGGACACGAGGTGCCGGACGTAGTCGTCGCCGGCCGCGGCGTAGGTCGAGACCCGACCGACCTCGGCGCCTGTCGGCCGGTCCCACGGCTCGCGCAGCCGCTTCTCGATCGCGACCTCGATCGCGTCATCGAGCTTCACGCCGCCGCGCGCGAGGAACTTGATGCCGTTGTCGGGCATCGGGTTGTGGCTGGCGGAGATCATCACGCCGAGGTCCGCCTCGAGGCTGTCGGTCAGGAACGCGACGCCGGGGGTCGGCAGCACCCCGAGCAGCAGCACGTCGACGCCTGCGGACGCGAGCCCGGCGACCACGGCGGCCTCGAGGAACTGCCCCGAGATCCGGGGGTCCCGGCCCACGACGGCGAGCGGCCGGCGTCCCTCCGCCTCCCCCGCGCGGGGGGTGCGGAAGGCGCCGGCCTCACCGAGGACGTGCGCAGCGGCGACGGAGAGGTCGAGCGCGAGCTCGGCGGTCAGCGAGGAGTTCGCCAGCCCACGGACCCCGTCCGTGCCGAAGAGGCGACCCATGTCGGGTGGAACCCCGACCGGATCAGCGCTTGCTGTACTGCGGAGCCTTGCGGGCCTTCTTCAGACCGGCCTTCTTGCGCTCGATGACGCGGGCGTCCCGCGTGAGCAGGCCGGCCGCCTTCAGCGACGGACGGTTCGCCTCGACGTCGATGGCGTTCAGCGCACGCGCCACGCCCAGACGCAGGGCGCCGGCCTGGCCGGTGATGCCGCCGCCGTGGATGCGGGCGATCACGTCGAAGCGGTCGGCCAGGTCGGTGGTCACGAACGGCTCGTTGACGACCTGCTGGTGCAGCTTGTTCGGGAAGTAGGAGTCCAGGGTGCGACCGTTGACGGTCCACTGGCCGGTGCCGGGGACGAGGCGCACGCGCGCGACGGCCTCCTTGCGGCGACCGGTGGCGTTGGACGGCGCGATGGTGGCCGGGCGGGCGGGCGCGTCCTCGGACGGCGCGCTCTCCGAGCTGTAGGCGACGCCCTGCTCGTTGGTCTCGAAGGTCTCCTCGACCTCGGTGGAGCCGGTGCTCGTGTCAGTCACGAAAGATTTCCTCGCTGCTGTGGGCTGCTGCTGAATGCGGGTTCGTTGCGGGTGCTGCTGGACTACTGCGCGACCTGGGTGATCTCGAACGGCTGGGCCTTCTGCGCCTGGTGCGGGTGGTCCGGGCCGCCGTACACCTTGAGCTTCTTGAGCATGGCGCGCGAGAGGCGGTTCTTCGGGAGCATGCCCCACACGGCCTTCTCGATCGCCTGGCGCGGGTCCTTGGCGAGGAGCTCGCCGAACGGGGTGGAGGACAGGCCGCCCGGGTAGCCCGAGTGCCGGTAGGCCAGCTTCTTGGTGGCCTTGTCGCCGGCCAGCGAGACCTTGCTGGCGTTGATGATGATCACGAAGTCGCCACCGTCCATGTGCGGCGCGAAGGTCGGCTTGTGCTTGCCGCGCAGCAGCGTCGCGGCCTGCACGGCGAGGCGGCCCAGGCGCACGTCGGTGGCGTCGATGACGTGCCACTGGTGCTGGATGTCAGCAGGCTTCGGACTGAACGTACGCACGGTCATGGCTCACTTCGGTCGAGAACGGGTGTGTCGGTGGGTCCCGTCCGCGGGCCCGATGAGGGGCCGTCGAGACGATCGGGACACGGTCGGGCCGCACGCCGGTGAACCCTGGATAGGCACCCAGCGAGCACGGAGGCAGCCGCGACCCTCAAGAATACCGGCGGCGCGTCGGCCAGGTCAAAACGAGGCCGTGGGCACCCCTGTTGGTGACCGGCTGGTTGCGGGCATAGATTACCGGGTACGCAGCCCCCCAGAGCATTCGATCAGTGACACGCGGGGACACCACCCCGACAGACTCCCCGGTCAGGTGACGGCGTACTCCGCCGTGGCAGGCCGGGCTCAGAGCGAGGAGCCGACGTGACAGAGGCCACGAACACTGCCACCGCCGACAGTCCGGACGAGAAGGGCGCACCCCAGGGCGAGTCGCTCACCATCACCGACAACCGCACCGGGTCGTCGTACGACGTGCCGATCCTGGACGGGGCCATCAACGCCGCCGACATCGGCAAGATCAAGGCCGACGAGGACACGCCCGGGCTCGCGGTCTACGACCCCGGGTTCGTCAACACCGCCTCCTGCCGGAGCTCGGTGACGTTCATCGACGGCGAGAAGGGGATCCTGGAGTACCGCGGCTACCCGATCGAGCAGCTGGCCGAGCACTCCAACTTCCTCGAGGTCGCCTACCTGCTGATCCACGGCGAGCTGCCCACCCGCGAGCAGTACGACGCGTGGGAGCACGAGATCACCTTCCACACCTTCGTGCACGAGAACGTCCGCAACTTCATGGAGGGCTTCCGCTACGACGCCCACCCGATGGGCATGCTGATGGCCTCCGTCGGCGCGCTGTCGACGTTCTACCCCGAGTCGCGCAACATCTCCGACGCCGACAACCGTCACATGCAGATCGTGCGGCTGATCGCCAAGATGCCGACGCTCGGCGCGTGGGCCTTCCGGCACGCCCAGGGCAAGCCGTTCGTCTACCCGGACAACGACCTGTCCTACACCGAGAACTTCCTCGGGATGCTCTTCAAGATGAGCGAGCGCAAGTTCGAGGCCGACCCCCGGCTGGTCAAGGCCCTCGACATCCTGTTCATCCTGCACGCCGACCACGAGCAGAACTGCTCGACCAACGCGGTCCGCTCGGTCGGCTCCAGCCAGGTCGACCCCTACTCCGCCACGGCCGCGGGCGTCGCCGCGCTCTACGGCCCGCTGCACGGCGGCGCCAACGAGGCCGTCCTGCGGATGCTGCAAGCGCATCGGCTCCAAGGACAAGGTCCCCGAGTTCGTCGACGGTGTGAAGAACGGCAAGGAGCGCCTGATGGGCTTCGGGCACCGGGTCTACAAGAACTACGACCCGCGCGCCAAGATCATCAAGAAGGCCTGCGACGACGTCTTCGAGGTCACCGGGGTCAACCCGCTCCTGGAGATCGCGATGGAGCTGGAGAAGATCGCCCTCGAGGACGAGTACTTCGTGCAGCGCAAGCTCTACCCCAACGTCGACTTCTACAGCGGGCTGATCTACGAGGCGCTCTCCTTCCCGCCGGAGATGTTCACCGTCCTGTTCGCCATCGGCCGCACGCCCGGCTGGCTCGCCCAGTGGCACGAGCTGGTGCAGGACAAGGAGCAGAAGATCGCTCGCCCGAAGCAGATCTACACCGGCGAGCGCACCCTCGACTTCGTCCCCGCCTCCGAACGCTGGAAGTGACGGATTACCAGGGGATGCAGCGAATCTTGCGCTGCCCACGGTGAACTTGCCGTGGGCAGCAACAGTTCTCCATGGGCAGTCGGCCCCCTGAACGCCCCCGAGGCGCCTGCATGACGGTCACGGCCGTGGTCTTCGACCTGGGCAACGTGCTGATCCGCTGGGACCCGCACCCAGCCGTCGCGGCCGAGCTGGGCGCCGCCGAGGCGACCCGCTTCCTGAGCGAGTTCGACTTCCACGCCTACAACCACCTTCTCGACCAGGGGCGCCGGATCGCCGACGCCGAGGCCGCGCTGGGCGAGCAGCAGCCCGAGTGGCTGCCGTACGTCGTGGCCTACCGCCGCAACTTCGGCCTGAGCCTCTCCGAGCTCGCCGTCAACGTGCGCCTGCTGCGCGACCTCGCGGCGTCCGGGGTGCCGCTGTTCGCGCTGACCAACTGGTCCGACGAGCTGTTCCCGCAGGCCCTGGAGCGCTTCGACTTTCTCGGCCTCTTCGAGGACCTCGTGGTCTCCGGCGCCGAGGGGGTCGCCAAGCCGGACCCGGCCATCTTCGAGGTGCTCCGCCGCCGCGTGGGTCGCCCGCTCCAGGAGTGCGTCTTCGTCGACGACTCCCCCGTCAACGTCGCGGCGGCCACGGACGCCGGCCTCGACGCGATCCGGTACGACGGGCAGGTCGACCTCCGCACCGAGCTGCGGGCCCGGGGCCTCGCCTGAGCGATTCGTCTGCGAGACCTCGACGTCGAGGACCCGCCAGACCGCAGACGAATCGGGGAGGGGGGCTAGCGAGCGCGCCGCACCCGGCCCTCGTCCCACACCGGCCCGTCGGGCTCGTAGACCGACCCGTCGGCGCCGTACACCAGGAACCGGTCGAAGCCGCGCGCGAACCAGCGGTCGTGGGTGACCGCCAGGACCGTGCCCTCGAACCGGTCGAGCCCCTCCTCCAGCGCCTCGGCCGACTCGACGTCGAGGTTGTCGGTGGGCTCGTCGAGCAGCAGCAGCGTGGCACCCGACAGCTCGAGCAGCAGGATCTGGAAGCGCGCCTGCTGCCCACCCGAGAGGGACTCGAACCGCTGGTCGGCGGCGTGCGCCAGCTCGTAGCGGTCCAGCGCCCGGGAGGCGGGCTCGCGGGGCAGGCCGTCGCGGTGCTCGTCGCCGCGGTGCAGGATCTCCAGCAGGGTGCGACCCACCAGCTCGGGGTGCGCGTGCGTCTGCACGAACCAGCCCGGACGGACCCGTGCGCCGAGCCGGGCGCGCCCGGTGTGCTCGACCGGCTGCACCGGCACCTCCGAGACGGGTCGGTGCTCCACGTCGGGATCGCTGCCGCCGGCCGCGAGCAGCCGCAGGAAGTGCGACTTTCCCGAGCCGTTCGAGCCGAGCACGGCCACCCGCTCGCCGTACCAGACCTCGAGGTCGAACGGCTTCATCAGGCCGGTGAGCTCCAGCTGCTCGCACACGACCGCGCGCTTGCCGGTGCGGCCGCCCTTCAGGCGCATGGTCACCTGCTGCTCGCGGGGCTGCGCGGTCGGCGGACCGGCCTCCTCGAACCGGCGGAGCCGGGTCTGGGCGGCCTGGTAGCGCGAGGCCATGTCGGAGTTGTAGGCCGCCTTCTGCTTGTACATCAGCATCTGCGCGCGCAGCTTCGCGTGCTCCTCGTCCCAGCGCCTGCGCAGCTCCTCGAAGCGAGCGAAGCGGGCTCGTCGCGCCTCGTGGTAGGAGGTGAACCCACCCGGGTGCGTCCACACGGTGTTGCCGGCGGCGCCGAGCTCGACGGTGACCACCCGGGTCGCGGTGTTGTCGAGCAGCTCGCGGTCGTGGCTGATGTAGAGGATCGTCTTGGCGGACTCGTTGATCCGTCCCTCCAGCCAGGCCTTGCCGGGTACGTCGAGGAAGTTGTCGGGCTCGTCGAGCAGCAGCACCTCGTCCGGGCCGGCGAGCAGGAACTCCAGCACCAGCCGCTTCTGCTCGCCGCCGGACAGCGTGGCGAGCTCGCGGTACTTCGTCCGCTCGAAGGACACGCCGAGCGCCTTGACCGTGCAGACGTCCCAGAGCACCTCGATGTCGTAGCCGCCGGCGTCGGCCCACTCCGAGAGCGACTCCGCGTAGCGCATCTGGGTCTTCTCGTCGTCGTGGTCCATCAGCCGCAGCTCACAGGCCGCGACGAGCGCCGCCGCCTCGCGCACCCGCGGCGGCGACACCGAGAGCAGCAGCTCGTGCACCGTCGTGGCTCCCGCGCCGACCATCTGCCGCATCACGCCGAGCCCACCGGTGCGGGTCACCGCGCCGGCGTGCGCCGCCAGGTCGCCGGTGATGATCTTGAGCAGCGTGGTCTTGCCGGCCCCGTTGGCGCCGACCAGCGCGACCTTCGCGCCCTCGCCGACGCGGAACGCCACGTCGTCGAGCAGCACCCGCCCGTCCGGCAGCTCGTAGCGCACTCCCGCGACGTCGACATGTCCCACGGGCGCCAGTGTCCCCGACGCCCGGGCCGGACGCGACCCGATTGCCCGGTGACGCCGGACGCCGCGGCGTAGAGTCCGGCCATGAGCACCGACGGCGGGACGGGTACGACGTACCTGCTGGTCGACGGCGAGAACATCGACGCCACACTCGGCACCTCGATCCTGGGTCGCCGTCCTCGTCCGGAGGAGCGTCCCCGGTGGGACCGGCTGCTGCAGTTCGCTCGTGACCGCTATGCGCAGGACGCCATCGGGCTGTTCTTCCTGGCCGCCAACAGCGAGCTGCCGATGTCGTTCGTGCAGGCGCTGCTCTCGATGGGCTACCGCCCGGTGCCGCTGTCTGGCGCCAGCCACGAGAAGGTCGTCGACATCGCGATCCAGCGCACGCTGGAGGCCCTGTCACAGCGCTCCGACGACGTGCTGCTGGTCAGCAACGACGGAGACTTCCTCGACGGCATCGAGGTGCTGCTCGACGGGCGGCGTCGCGTCGGGGTCGTCGGGTTCACGGAGTTCCGCAACCACGAGTTCAACGCGCTCGTCGGGCGAGGGCTGGAGCTGGTGGACCTCGAGCACGACGTCGAGGCGTTCACGACCCGGCTGCCGCGCGTGCGGATCATCCCGATCGACGAGTTCGACCCGCTCGACTTCCTGTGAGGCGCTCGCCGGCGGGGTCCTGTCGGACCTAGCGCTGCGCTGCCGCCGAACGACCCGCCTCGAGCCGCGCGACCGGCACCCGGAACGGCGAGCAGGACACGTAGTCCAGCCCGACCTCGTCGAAGAAGTGGATCGAGTCCGGGTCGCCGCCGTGCTCACCGCACACGCCGAGGTGCAGGTCGGGGCGCGCTTCACGGCCGAGCGTGACGGCGTGCTTCACCAGGCCGCCGACGCCCTCGGTGTCGAGCGACTCGAAGGGCGAGATGCCGAAGATGCCCTTCTCCAGGTAGGTCGAGAAGAAGGACGCCTCGACGTCGTCGCGCGAGAAGCCCCAGGTCATCTGGGTGAGGTCGTTGGTGCCGAAGGAGAAGAACTCCGCGGCACCGGCGATCTCCCGGGCCGCCATCACCGCCCGCGGCAGCTCGATCATCGTGCCGACCGCGAAGTCCGGCCGGACGCCGGTGCTCTCCTCGATCTCCTGCGCGACCTCCATGATGTCGGCACGCACCAGCTCCAGCTCCTGCACGGTCGCGACCAGCGGGATCATGATCTCGGGGTGCGGGTCGCCACCGGCCTGCACCCGCAGCGCCGCCGCCTCGAGGATCGCCCGCGCCTGCATCGCGAACAGGCCCGGGATGACGATGCCCAGGCGCACGCCGCGCAGGCCGAGCATGGGGTTCTCCTCGTGCAGCCGCTTCACCGCGTCGAGCAGCTTGTGCTGCTTGGTGTCGCGCTCGCCGCGCTCGTCCATCAGCGCGGTCTCGACCGACAGGTCGGTGTAGTCGGGCAGGAACTCGTGCAGCGGTGGGTCGATCAGCCGGATGGTCACCGGCAGGCCGTCCATCGCCTCCAGGATGGCGACGAAGTCGTCGCGCTGGAGGGGCAGCAGCTCCGCGAGCGCCGCCTCCTGCTCGGACTCGTCCTCGGCCAGGATGAGGTTCTCCACCAGCGCCTTCCGGTCGCCGAGGAACATGTGCTCCGTGCGGCACAGCCCGATGCCCTGCGCCCCGAAGCGACGGGCCCGTTCCGCGTCGCCGGGGGTGTCGGCGTTGGCGCGGACCGCCAGGCGGCGTCGCCCGTCGGCGTGCTCCATCAGCCGGGCCACGGCGTCCACCAGCTGGGCCTGCTCGCCGGCCTCGCCCGCGTCCCCGGAGTCGTCGGCCTGCTCGCCCTCGAACCACCGGACCACCTGGCTGTCCACGACCGGCACCTC
This sequence comes from uncultured Actinomycetota bacterium, assembly GCA_963845655.1. GTDB lineage: Bacteria > Actinomycetota > Actinomycetes > Propionibacteriales > Nocardioidaceae > Nocardioides_B. The sequence continues at coordinate 277,857 of CAWJTB010000002.1, forward strand.
GCCGAGGAAGACCTCGCCGGTGGTGCCGTCGATCGAGATCACGTCGCCCTCCGAGACCGTCGTGCCGTCCTTGGTGGTGAGCCGCTTGGCCTTGACGTCGACGTTGAGGGCGTCGGCGCCGCACACGCAGGTGCGTCCCATCCCGCGCGCGACCACGGCGGCGTGCGACGTCTTGCCGCCGCGGCTGGTGAGGATGCCGCGCGCCGCCACCATCCCCCGCAGGTCGTCGGGGTTGGTCTCGCGCCTGACCAGGATGACGTCCTGACCGTCCTCGGCCCACGCGACCGCCGTACCCGCGTCGAAGACGGCACGGCCCACGGCCGCGCCGGGTGAGGCGTTCATGCCCTTGGCCAGCAGCGTGCGATCGGCATGCTCGTCGAACCGCGGGAACATCAGCTGGGCCAGCTGGGCACCAGTGACGCGCTCGAGGGCCTCGTCGAGGTCGATCAGCCCCTGGTCGACCAGCTGCGTGGCGATCCGGAAGGCCGCGCCCGCGGTGCGCTTGCCGACCCGGGTCTGCAGCATCCAGAGCTTGCCCCGCTCGACGGTGAACTCGATGTCGCACAGGTCGCGGTAGTGCTCCTCGAGCCGCTGCATGATGGTGAGCAGCTCGTCGTAGCAGCCCTTGTCGATCTGCTCCAGGTCGGCGAGCGGGACGGTGTTGCGGATGCCGGCCACGACGTCCTCGCCCTGGGCGTTCTGCAGGTAGTCGCCGTAGATCCCCTGCGCGCCCGAGGCCGGGTCACGGGTGAACGCGACGCCGGTGCCGGACTCGTCGCCCCCGTTGCCGAACACCATCGAGCAGATGTTGACCGCGGTGCCGAGGTCGCCGGGGATCCGCTCCTGGCGGCGGTAGAGCACCGCCCGCTCGGTGTTCCACGACTCGAAGACGGCCCGGGTCGCGGCGTCCATCTGCTCGCGCGGGTCCTGGGGGAAGGGCCGCCCGGAGCGGTCCTCGATCAGCTGCTTGTACGTCGCCACGAGGCCGGTCAGGTCCTCGACTCCCAGGTCGACGTCGTTGGTGGCCCCGACGCGCTCCTTGAGGTCGTCGAGCGCGTCGGCGAACTCCGCCGCCTCGATGCCGAGCACGGTGCTGCCGAACATCTGCAGCAACCGGCGGTAGGAGTCGTAGGCGAACCGCTCGTCCCCGTCGGCGAGGGTCGCAAGACCGTGCACCGACTCGTCGTTGAGGCCGACGTTGAGGACCGTCTCCATCATCCCGGGCATCGACACCGCCGCACCCGAGCGGACCGACACGAGCAGCGGACCGTCGGGCTGGCCGAGCCGGCGGCCCATGGTGTCCTCGAGCGCGGCGAGGTGCTCCGAGACCTGCTCGTCGAGGCCGTCCGGGAAGTCGCCGTGCTCCAGGAACGCCCGGCACGCGTCGGTGCTGATCGTGAAGCCCGGCGGCACCGGCAGCCCGAGGTTCGTCATCTCCGCGAGATTGGCTCCCTTGCCGCCGAGCAGCTCCTTCTGGTCCTTGCCGCCCTCGGAGAAGTCGTAGACGTAGGTCGTGATCTCGGGGTCGCCGCTCATGGGGAGATCATGCCTCGCGGTTACTCCGCAGTCACCCCCGCCCAGAGGTTGACTCCCGCATCCACGGCGTCCTGGTCGATCGTCGCGAGCTCCTCGTCGGTCAGCCGCGGGAAGTCGAGGGCGTCCAGGTTGGTGTCGAGCTGCTCCACCGACGACGCGCCGATCACCGCGGACGTGACCCGGTGGTCGCGCAGCACCCACTGCAGCGCCAGCTGGGCGAGCTTCTGCCCACGACCCTGGGCGATCTCGTTGAGCCGACGCACGTGTCCCAGCGTCGCCTCGTCGAGGTGGTCCTGCGGCAGCGAGCTGTTCGTCCGCGCCGCGCGCGAGTCGGCCGGGACACCATCGAGGTACTTGTCGGTCAGCAGCCCCTGGGCCAGCGCCGTGAACACGATGCACCCCATGCCCTGCTCCTCGAGCTCGTCGAGCAGCCCCTTCTCGATCCACCGGTTCAGCAACGAGTACGACGGCTGGTGGATGAGCAACGGGGTGCCGAGCTCGCGGGCGATCGAGGCCGCCTCCTTCGTCTTCGTCGCGGAGTACGACGAGATGCCGGCGTACAGCGCCCGTCCGGACCGCACTGCCGTGTCGAGCGCCATCATCGTCTCCTCGACGGGGGTGTCGGCGTCGAAGCGGTGGCTGTAGAAGATGTCGACGTAGTCCAGCCCCAGCCGCTGCAGCGACTGGTCGAGCGAGGCCAGGACGTACTTGCGGGAGCCGCCCCCCTGCCCGTAGGGCCCCGGCCACATGTCGTAGCCCGCCTTGGTGGAGATCACCAGCTCGTCCCGCAGCCCAGCGAAGTCCTCACGCAGGAACCTGCCGTAGTTCTCCTCGGCGCGACCGTAGGGCGGGCCGTAGTTGTTGGCCAGGTCGAAGTGCGTGACGCCGCGGTCGAACGCCCGACGCAGGATCGCCCGCTGCGTCTCCTCGCGGCCGGTCGGTGCCGAAGTTCTGCCAGAGGCCCAACGACAGGGCGGGCAGCTGCAGACCGCTGCGGCCGGTGTGGCGGTAGTCCATCGTGTCGTAGCGGGTCTCGGCCGGCTGGTAGTCGCTCATGTCCTCATCGAACCACCACCCCCGGCCACTCGGGCTATCACCTGTGCCGTCGCGAGACCGTGCGGGGGCGGTGTGGCGCCCAGGTGATAGCCCGACGGGCCGCGCTCAGCCGTTCAGGCGCGCCAGCTGCTCCTCGCTCAGCTGCAGGTCGGCCGCCGCGACCGACGACTGGATGGTCTGCGGCCGGCTCGAGCCCGGGATCGGGACGACGACCGGGGACTGCGCGAGCTCCCAGGCCAGGGCGACCTGCTGCGGGGTGGCGTCGAGCTCCTCGGCCACCTCGGCGAACGCGGCGTTGCTCGAGCCCAGGTCGGCCGCGCTCTTGATGCCACCGAGCGGGCTCCACGGCAGGAAGGCGATGTCGAGCTCGGCGCACAGGTCGAGCTCGGCCTGGCTGGACCGGAAGGCCGGCGAGTACTGGTTCTGGACCGAGGCGAGCCGACCCCCCAGCACCTCCTGGGCGACGCGGATCTGGTCGGGGTCGGCGTTGGAGATGCCGGCCAGCCGGATCTTGCCGGCGTCGAGCAGGTCGCTCAGCGCGCCGACCGACTCCTCGAAGGGGACCTCCGGGTCGGGCCGGTGGTACTGGTAGAGCCCGATGGCGTCGACGCCGAGCCGGCGCAGGGAGTCCTCGCAGGCCGACCTCAGGTGCTCCGGTCGGCCGTCCTGGGCCCAGGGACCCTCGGTCGGGCGCAGGTGGCCGCCCTTGGTCGCGACCAGCACGGCCGAGCTGTCACCGCCGTACGACGCGAGCGCCTCGGCGATCAGCGACTCGTTGTGGCCGACGTCGACGCCCGGCAGGTGGTAGGCGTCCGCCGTGTCGATCAACGTGACGCCGGCGTCGAGGGCGGCGTGGATCGTGGCGACCGAGCGCTCCCGGTCGGGACGACCCTCGATCGACATCGGCATCCCGCCGAGCCCGATCGCGCTGACCTGGGTGTCGCCGAGCTGTCGCTGCTGCATGTGGTGGGTCTCCTGAGGTAGTCGGTCGGTTCCACCTCGTCGTACCCACGCCGCTGCGTCGACACTCTCGCGTCCCACCGGTCAGCCCCGACGCGCCTCCAGCACCCGGAACCCCTTGGCGCTGGCCAGCCGGACGGCGGGGTAGCCCTGCTCCCCGAGCCACCGTTGCAGCGAGTCCGCGCCGAGGTTCTTGCCCACGACCAGCACCGCCCGGCCACCGGGGACCAGGCGCGGCAGCCACGCGAGCAGCAGCGTGTGCAGCGCCTCCTTGCCGATCCGGATCGGCGGGTTGGACCAGATCTCGTCGTAGGTCTCCTCGGCCGGCACCTCCTCGGGCGTGCAGGCCGACAGACGGTCCCCGACCCCGGCGGCCATGGCGTTCTCGGCGGTCAGCAGCACAGCCCGCTCGTTCACGTCCACCGCGCGTACGACGGACCCGCGGACCGCCGTGGCCAGGGCGACCCCGATGACGCCGTACCCGCAGCCCAGGTCGAGGTAGCGCCGCGCCGTCGGCGGCTCGGTCTCCCGGAAGAGCACCGCCGTGCCGATGTCGAGCCGCCCGCGCGCGAAGACACCGGACCCGGAGACCAGGCTCAGGTCGTGGCCCCACACGTGCGCCTCGACCGGCTGCCGAGTGAACGCGACCGAGGGGTCGGCGGAGAAGTAGTGCTCATCCATGCGAGAGCGTCCGCACCCGCCGGGTGGCGACGGCCTGCGCGCCCAGCTCGGTGTCAAAGGGATAGGCGACCTCCTCCAGGGTCAGCCCGCGCGCCCGCAGCACGGTGACCCCCGGGTCGCGGACCCTCCCGCGCAGCACCCCGGCCGCCCACGCCGGGTCTCGTCGCTGCTCGCCCACCGCGACCAGGCAGCCGACGAGTGCCCGGACCATGTTGTGGCAGAACGCGTCGGCCCGCACCGTGGCGACCGCGAGGCCGGTGTCGTCGCGCGCCCAGGTGAGGTCGAGCAGCGAGCGGATCGTGGTGGCCCCCGCTCGCCTGCGACAGAACGCCGCGAAGTCGTGCTCCCCCAGCAGCGCGGCGGCGGCGTCGTTCATGGCGTCCAGGTCGAGCGGGCGTGGCCAGGTGAGGACCGAGCGTCGCAGCAACGGGTCGACCAGCGCCACGTCGTCGGCGATGCGGTAGGCGTAGCGCCGCCACAGTGCCGAGAACCGGGCGTCGAAGCCGGGCGCCGCGACCTGGGCGCGCTGCACCCGGACGTCGAGCGGTAGCACGCCGTTGAGCCGGCGCAGCAGCGCCTCCGGTGGGGTGTCCCGGGTGCGTGCGGCCGCGGCCTCGAGCCGCTGCTCGTCGACGTCGACGTGCACCACCTGCCCACGCGCATGGACGCCGGTGTCGGTGCGCCCCGCGCACGTCACCGGCAGCCGGTCCGTGCGCAGCACCTGCGCGAGTGCGCTCTCCAGCAGGTCCTGGACGGTCCGCAGCCCGGGCTGGGAGGCCCACCCGTGGAAGTCGGTGCCGTCATAGGCGAGATCGAGTCGGAGCCGCACCCGCGTATCCTGCCAAACCATGAGCACGGACGGCTCCCCACCCGACGCAGCGCTCCTCGACGTGCGCCTCGAGTCCGGCGGCCGGCTGCCGCCGTACGAGCAGCTGCGCACCCTGGTGGCCACCCGCATCGTGTCCGGGGCACTGCCCGCGGGCACCAAGCTGCCGACCGTCCGCGCCTTGTCCGAGCAGCTCGGCGTCGCCCCGAACACCGTGGCCCGGGCCTACCGCGAGCTCGAGGGCGACGGCGTCATCGCGACCCAGGGCCGGCGCGGCACGTTCGTCAGCTCCTCCGTGCTGGCCGGTGAGGACACCGACGCCAGCGCCGCGGCCGAGCAGTTCGTGGACGCCGTACGCCGCTCCGGGCTGACCCTCGCCGAGGCCAGCCGGCTCGTGGAGCAGGCCTGGCCCCGTTGATGCACGAAGGCCCGCCACCCCCTGCGGGGTGACGGGCCTCAGTGTGCGGACGGGGCTGGTGCTCAGGCACCGGCCTCGGTGAAGCCGGCGGCCTCGGCAGCCTCCGCGGAGGCGAACCAGACCTCGGCCGTGGTCTGCTCGAACCACTGGCCGTCGGGCTGGTGGAACTTCTTCGAGCCCTCGTTGCCCTTGATCGGGAAGCCCTCCGGCGCCTGCGACTCGTCCTCGAGCGGCACGTGCGACCCGTCGTAGGGGCCCGACACCCCACCCTCGGTCTCCTCGAACGCCTCGGCGTCGGCACCCTCGACCTCGACGGCCGGCGCGACGCCGACCTCCTCGGCCATGGGCTCCACGGTGTCGGCCTCGACCTCGGCGGCGGCCGGAGTCTCGGCCGGAGTCTGGCCGGGGTCTCAGCCGGGGCAGCCGCAGGGGTGGAGGTGCGAGCGGCCGGTCGGGCCGCCTTCGGGGTGTAGTCCTCGGTCACCAGCTCGATGACCGCCATCGGGGCGTTGTCGCCCTTGCGCGGGCCGATCTTGGTGATCCGGGTGTAGCCACCCGGACGCTCCGCGTAGCGCGGGCCGATCTCCACGAACAGCTCGTGCACGACGCCCTTGTCGCGGATCGTGCTGAGCACCTGGCGACGGTTGTGCAGGTCGCCCTTCTTGGCCTTGGTGATCAGCTTCTCGGCGTAGGGGCGCAGCACGCGCGCCTTCGCCTCGGTGGTCGTGATCCGGCCGTGCTCGAACAGGGCGGTCGCGAGGTTCGCGAGGATCAGCTTCTGGTGCGCGGGGCTGCCGCCGAGGCGAGCGCCCTTCTTGGGGGTAGGCATCGTCGTCTACTCGTTTCTCCCGGGCCGTGTCAGGTACCCGGATAGAGGGTGTCTGCGAAGGTGAGCCGAGGCTCAGTACTGCTCGTCCTCGACGAACGAGTCGTCGTCGTCGTCGTACGCCGCCAGAGCCGCCTGCGGGTCGAAGCCCGGAGCGCTGTCCTTGAGCGCGAGACCCATCTCGTGCAGCTTCGCCTTGACCTCGTCGATGGACTTGGCGCCGAAGTTGCGGATGTCGAGCAGGTCCTGCTCCGAGCGCGAGATGAGCTCACCCACGGTGTGGATGCCCTCGCGCTTGAGGCAGTTGTAGGAGCGGACGGTGAGCTGCAGGTCCTCGACCGGGAGGGCGAGGTCCGCAGCGAGCTGCTCGTCGACGGGCGAGGGGCCGATGTCGACGCCCTCGGCCTCGACGTTGAGCTCGCGGGCCAGCCCGAACAGCTCGACGAGCGTCTTGCCGGCCGAGGCGATCGCGTCGCGAGGACGGATCGAGGGCTTGGTCTCGACGTCGATGACGAGCTTGTCGAAGTCGGTGCGCTGCTCGACGCGGGTGGCCTCGACCTTGTAGGTCACCTTGAGGACCGGGCTGTAGATCGAGTCGACCGGCATCCGGCCGATCTCGTTGTCGCCGCCCTTGTTCTGGACCGAGGAGACGTAGCCGCGGCCGCGCTCGACGACCAGCTCCATCTCGAGCTTGCCCTTGTCGTTCAGGGTGGCGATCTTGACGTCGGGGTTGTGCACCTCGACACCGGCCGGGGGCGCGATGTCGGCGGCGGTGACGTCACCGGGGCCCTGCTTGCGCAGGTACATCGTGACGGGCTCGTCGTGCTCGGAGGAGACGACGAGGTCCTTCAGGTTGAGGATGACCTCGGTGATGTCCTCCTTGACCCCCTCGATCGTGGAGAACTCGTGGAGCACGCCGTCCACCTTGATGCTCGTGACCGAGGCACCGGGGATGGAGGACAGCAGGGTACGGCGGAGCGAGTTGCCGAGCGTGTAGCCGAAGCCGGGCTCGAGGGGCTCGATGACGAACCGCGACCGGAACTCGTCGACGGACTCTTCCGACAGGGTCGGGCGCTGAGCGATAAGCACTGGCTGTTTCCTTTCCGAGCCCACCCGCTATTTGACGGACTCGAACATGTGGTGAGGAGGGAGTGGTGGTCGGGGAGAGGTTGTCTCCCCGACCGCCGGGGGTGTCACTTCTTGGAGTAGAACTCCACGATCAGCTGCTCCTGGACCGGGACGTCGATCTGGGCCCGGACCGGGAGCTGGTGGACCAGGATGCGCATCCGGTTGGGAAGCGCGTCCATCCACGCGGGGACGACGCGCTCGCCGTGGGTCTCGCGAGCCACGATGAACGGAGTCGTCTCGAGGGACTTCTCCTTGACGTCGATGACGTCGAACTGGCTCACCTGGAACGACGGGATGTCGACCTTGTGGCCGTTCACCCGGAAGTGCCCGTGGGTGACGAGCTGACGCGCGTGGCGACGCGTGCGGGCGAACCCGGCGCGGTAGACCACGTTGTCCAGGCGGCACTCGAGCATCTGCAGCAGGTTGTCACCGGTCTTGCCGGCACGACGGCTGGCCTCGGTGTAGTAGTTGTGGAACTGCTTCTCGAGCACGCCGTAGGTGTAGCGCGCCTTCTGCTTCTCCTGGAGCTGAGTGCGGTACTCGCTCTCCTTGATGCGCGCGCGGCCGTGCTGGCCGGGCGGGTAGGGACGACGCTCGTACGCTGCGTCGCCGCCGACGAGGTCGACGCCGAGACGGCGCGACTTCTTGGTCATGGGGCCGGTGTAGCGGGCCATGTCAAAATTCCTTTCGCAGGTCTCGGTCGGTCAGACTCGACGGCGCTTGGGCGGGCGGCAGCCGTTGTGCGGCGTGGGGGTGACGTCCGCGATGGTGCCGACCTCGAGGCCGATGGCACCCAGCGAACGGATCGCCGTCTCGCGGCCCGAGCCCGGGCCCTTCACGAAGACGTCGATCTTCTTCATGCCGTGGTCCATCGCTCGACGACCGGCAGCCTCGGCTGCCATCTGGGCGGCGAACGGGGTGGACTTGCGCGAGCCCTTGAAGCCGACGGTGCCGGCCGAGGCCCACGAGATCACCGCACCCGTGGGGTCGGTGATGGTGACGATGGTGTTGTTGAACGTGCTCTTGATGTGGGCTTCGCCCTGAGCGATGTTCTTCTTCTCCTTGCGGCGCACCTTCTTGGCGCCGGAAGCCTGACGGCCCTTGGGAGGCATAGGGTTCTCCTGAAGTTCTGGTGAAGAGCGGTACGAACGAAGTCAGCTGGTGACGGCGGTTGCCCGCTGGGTCACTTGGTCTTCTTCTTGCCGGCGACGGTGCGCTTCGGGCCCTTGCGGGTGCGCGCATTGGTCTTGGTGCGCTGGCCACGGACAGGGAGACCCTGACGGTGCCGGCGACCCTGGTAGCTGCCGATCTCGATCTTGCGGCGGATGTCCGCCTGGACCTCACGACGGAGGTCACCTTCGATCTTGAAGTTTCCTTCGATCGCGTCGCGGAGCTTCACCAGCTCCTCGTCGCCGAGCTGGTGGACCCGAAGGTTCGGGTCGACGCCTGTCGTGGACAGGAGCAGCTGGGCGCGGGTGCGGCCGATGCCGTAGATGTAGGTGAGTGCGATCTCGACGCGCTTGTCACGCGGGAGATCCACACCAACGAGGCGTGCCATGTGGTGGCGGTTCCCTTCGGATGGTCACGGAGGTGTCAGGTCGTGTCGCGCCCGACTCCACGTGCTGGCTCGGCCCCGGCCTCCGGTCCGGGGGTGACCTCCCAGCGGTCGGGCTGCGGGAGGAGCGATCACGTTGAGGTGTGTTCAGTTGTGGTGCTGCTGGTCGTGCGGTGGTGCTCGCGCCTGGGCTCAGCCCTGGCGCTGCTTGTGGCGAGGGTTCTCGCAGATCACCATGACGCGGCCGTGGCGACGAATCACCTTGCACTTGTCACAGATCGGCTTGACGCTCGGGTTGACCTTCATGAGTAGGCCTTCCTGCTGGTCTCGGCTGGTCACTTGTAGCGGTAGACGATGCGACCACGGGTGAGGTCGTACGGCGAGAGCTCCACCACGACCCGGTCCTCGGGGAGGATCCGGATGTAGTGCTGACGCATCTTGCCGCTGATGTGGGCGAGGACCTTGTGCCCGTTGCTGAGCTCGACCCGGAACATCGCGTTCGGGAGAGCCTCGGCAACGGTGCCCTCGATCTCGATCACGCCTTCTTTCTTCGGCATGTCCTCCACAATCTGTCTCGCTGGTGAGTCTGGGCTGTCGTGCGTGTCTACCCGGCCCGGGAACCGCCCGAGCGCCGGCGACCCCGGGAGGCGTACGGACGATCCGGTGGACCTCGTGGTTAGGCCGGGAGCCCCTTCCCGGGGCACGCGACGACGGACGAGCAGTCGAAGCTGGCCGGGCAGCCGCAGGGCGCCACAAGACAGACCCACGTTGGGCCGACTCGACGAGTCTACGGGACTTCGGGCCGCACGCCCTAATCGTGGCCGACGTCCCTGGGCCTGCGCCAGGCGTACGCCGGGGCCCTACGTCGGGGCGCCGCAGGGCACGCCGAGCTCGGCCAGCTTGGCCGCGCCGCCGTCGAGGGCGGTGAGCACCCAGGGTCCGCGCGGGGTGAGCGTGAAGGTGTTCTCGAAGTGGGCCGCGAGCGAGCCGTCGTCGGTCTTCACGGTCCAGTCGTCGTCGAGGACGTGCGTGGCCGGGCTGCCCGCGACGATCATCGGCTCGACCGCCAGCGCGAGTCCCTCGACGAGCCGTGGGCCCTTGCCGGGCCGGCCGAAGTTCGGGACGTTGGGCGGCTGGTGCATCGCGGAGCCGATGCCGTGGCCGACGTACTCCTCGACGATGCCGAAGTCGCCCTGGCTCCGGACGTACTCCTCGACCGCGTGCGAGATGTCGGTGACCCGGCCACCGAGGGCAGCCGCGGCGAAGCCACGCCACATCGCCTCCTCGGTCACCCGCATCAGCTCGAGCGCCGCGGCGGGCACCTCCCCCACGGCCAGGGTCAGGGCGGCGTCGCCGTGCCAGCCGTCGACGATGGCGCCGCAGTCGATCGAGACCACGTCGCCGTCGGCGATCACCCGGTCCCCGGGGATCCCGTGCACGACCTCGTCGTTGACCGAGACGCAGATCGACCCGGTGAACGCCGTGGTAGCCCAGGAAGGACGGCACCGCCCCGGAGGAGCGGATGCTGTCCTCGGCCACCGCGTCGAGCTCACGCGTCGTCAGGCCGGGACGCAGCGTGCGTCCCAGCAGCTGCAGGGTCTCGCCCACCACGAGGCCGGCAGCGCGCATGCGCTCGATCTGTTCGGGGGTCTTGATCTCGACGCCGCGCTCGCGGAACACGAGCCCTGCTCAGCTCGTCGCGGCGCCGTCGGTCTCCCCGAGCGCCTCGAGCACGCGCGGTCGACACCTCGTCCGGCGCGCCCATGCCGTCGACGCGCACCAGCAGGCCGCGGGTGTCGTAGGAGTCCGAGCAGCGGTGCGGTCTGCTCGGTGTAGAGCTCCTGGCGGTGGCGCACGACCTCTTCGGTGTCGTCGGAGCGGCCCTCGCCCTCGGCGCGCTTGAGCAGCCGGGCCACGATCTCCTCGCGGTCCACGGTCAGCTCGACGACGGCGTCGATCTCGTGACCCCGCTCGGCCAGCATCGCGTCGAGCTCCTCGACCTGGGCCAGGGTGCGCGGGTAGCCGTCGAGCAGGAAGCCCTCGACGGCGTCCGGCTCGGCGATCCGGTCGCGCACCATGCCGTTGGTGATCTCGTCGGGGACGTAGTCACCCGCGTCGATGTAGCGCTTGGCCTCGACGCCGAGCTCGGTCTCGTCGCGGACGTTCTGACGGAAGATGTCCCCCGTCGAGATGGCGGGCACGTCGAGCCGCGCGGCGAGGACCTTGGCCTGGGTGCCCTTGCCGGCTCCGGGCGGACCCATGATCAGCAGCTTCATCAACGCAGGAATCCTTCGTAGTTGCGCTGCTGGAGCTGACTCTCGATCTGCTTCACCGTGTCCAGGGCCACACCCACCATGATCAGGATGGAGGTGCCGCCGAAGGGGAAGTTCTGGTTCGCGTTGACCAGCGCGATCGCGATCAACGGGACGAGCGAGATCAGGGCGAGGTAGATCGCTCCGGGCAGCGTGATGCGGGACAGGACGTAGTTGAGGTACTCCTCAGTCGGCTTGCCCGCCCGGATCCCGGGGATGAAGCCGCCGTACTTCTTCATGTTGTCCGCCACCTCTTCGGGGTTGAAGGTGATGGCGACGTAGAAATAGGTGAAGAAGATGATGAGGGCGGTGTAGAGCAGCATGTACAGCGGGTGGTCGCCCTTGACGAGGTACGTCGAGATCCACCCCGCCCACGCGGAGTTGCCGCTGAACTGCGAGGCCATGGCGGGCAGGTAGAGCAGGCTCGAGGCGAAGATGACCGGGATGATGCCGGCCTGGTTCACCTTCAGCGGGATGTAGGTCGAGGACCCGCCGAACATCTTGCGGCCGACCATCCGGCGGGCGTACTGCACGGGGATCCGCCGCTGCCCCTGCTCCATGAAGATCACCGCGGCCACCAGGACGAGTCCGATGGCGGTGATCAGGACGAACACCCACCAGCCGCGCGAGACCTTGACCGCCCACAGGGAGGCCGGGAAGGTCGCGACGACCTGGGTGAAGATGAGGATCGACATGCCGTTGCCGATGCCGCGGTCGGTGATCAGCTCGCCCAGCCACATGATCACGGCGGTGCCCGCGGTCATGGTGATCACCATGACCAGCATGGTGTTGAGGCTCTTCTCGTCGTAGAGCAGCGGGTCCGGGCAGCCTTGGAGCAGCTGGCGGCTGCGCGCCAGCGCCACGATGCCGGTCGCCTGCAGGATCGCGAGCGCGAGCGTGAGGTAGCGGGTGTACTGGGTGATCTTCGTCTGGCCGGCCTGCCCCTCCTTCTTGAGGGTCTCCAGCCGCGGGATCACCACCACGAGCAGCTGCAGGATGATGCTGGCGGTGATGTAGGGCATGATCCCCAGCGCGAAGATCGTCAGCTGGAGGAGCGCACCGCCCGAGAAGAGGTTGATCAGGCCGTAGACGCCCTCGTTCTTGGTCGCGTCGAAGCAGCGCTGCACGTTGGCGACGTCGACGCCAGGCGTCGGGATCTGCGACCCGAGCCGGAAGATCACGATGACCAGCAGCACGAACAGCAGCTTGCGTCGCAGGTCGGGCGTCCGGAACGCGTTGGCGAAAGCGCCTAGCACCTGGTCCTCTTCTCCATCATGTGCGAATGAGCGGGTCCGTCAGGCACGGCCGGCCGACTGTGGGGACCTCGAGAGCCTAACAGGGGCCCGGAGGGCGGATCGCACGAGAGTTCGTGCCATCCGTCCCGCCGGGCCCCGGTGTCAGCGCCTCAGATCTGGGTCGTGCTTCCGCCGGCAGCGGCGATCTTCTCCTTGGCCGAGGCGGAGAACGCGTGCGCGCTCACGTCCACGGCGACCGAGATGTCGCCCTGCCCGAGAACCTTGACCGGAAGGCTGTCGCGAACCGCGCCCTTGGCGATCAGGTCCGCGACGCCGATGGTGCCACCGTCCGGGAAGAGCGCGTTGATGCGATCCAGGTTCACGACCTGGAACTCCACCTTGAACGGGTTCTTGAAGCCCTTGAGCTTCGGAAGCCGCATGTGGATCGGCATCTGGCCACCCTCGAACCCAGCCGGCACCTGGTAGCGCGCCTTGGTGCCCTTGGTGCCACGGCCCGCGGTCTTGCCCTTGGAGCCCTCACCACGACCCACACGGGTCTTGGCGGTCTTGGCGCCCGGGGCCGGGCGCAGGTGATGCAGCTTGAGCGTCATGTCAGTCCACCTCCTCGACGACGATCAGGTGCCTGACCGTCTGGAGCATCCCTCGGATCTCGGGACGGTCCTCCTTGACGACCACGTCGCCGATGCGCTTGAGACCAAGCGTGCGGAGGGTGTCCCGCTGGTTCTTCTTGCAGCCGATCGTCGACCGCTGCTGCTGGACCTTGAGGCGTGCCATCACGGATTCACCTCCGCGCGGGCGCGCAGCAGAGCAGCCGGCGCGACGTGCTCGACGGGCAGCCCACGACGAGCCGCCACGGCCTCCGGCTCCTCCAGGGAGCGGAGTGCCTCGACGGTCGCGTGCACGATGTTGATCTGGTTGGACGATCCGAGCGACTTGCTGAGCACGTCGTGGATGCCCGCGCACTCCAGCACCGCACGCACCGGGCCACCCGCGATCACACCGGTACCGGGAGCGGCCGGCCGCAGCAGGACGACGCCTGCGGCCTTCTCGCCCTGGACCGGGTGCGGGATGGTGCCCTGGACGCGCGGGACCTTGAAGAACTGCTTCTTGGCCTCCTCGACGCCCTTGGCGATCGCCGCGGGCACCTCCTTGGCCTTGCCGTAGCCGACTCCGACCATGCCGTCGCCGTCGCCCACGATCACGAGGGCGGTGAAGCTGAAGCGACGGCCACCCTTCACGACCTTGGCGACACGGTTGATCGCGACGACACGCTCGATGTAGGCGGTCTTGTCCGCAGCCTGGCCACCGCGACGGTCGTCACGGCCTCCACGACCGCCCGCACCGCCACCGCGGCGCTGGGATCCGCTCATGTCGAGTTCCCTTCCTTGAAATCCTGTTTGGTCTTCGCGATCAGAACGCGAGGCCGCCCTCGCGGGCGCCATCGGCCAGGGCGGCGACGCGCCCGTGGTACTTGTTGCCGGCGCGGTCGAAGACCACGCCCTGCACACCGGCAGCCGTGGCACGCTCGGCGACGAGCGCGCCGACCTTGCGGGCCTTGGCCGACTTGTCGCCGTCCAGCGAGCGGACGTCGACCTCCATCGTGCTGGCGGACGCGAGCGTCCGACCCACGAGGTCGTCGACCACCTGGACGGTGATGTGCTTGGACGAGCGGGTCACCACGAGACGCGGACGCTCCGCCGTGCCCGAGAGCTTCTTGCGGCCCCGGACCTGACGACGCAGCCGCGACGCGACGCGGGCGCTCGTGTGCTTGCCGGACTTGAGTGAGATAGCCATCGTCACTTACCAGCCTTTCCGACCTTGCGACGGATCTGCTCGCCGGCGTATCGCACGCCCTTGCCCTTGTAGGGCTCGGGCTTGCGCAGCTTGCGGATGTTGGCGGCGACCTCTCCGACGACCTGCTTGTCGATGCCCTGGACAGCCAGGCGGGTCGGTCCGTCGACCGTGAATGTGATGCCCTCGGGGGCGTTGAACGTGATCGTGTGCGAGTAGCCGAGCTGGAACTCCAGCTGCGTCGGACCCTTGGGAAGGACGCGGTAGCCCACGCCGACGATCTCGAGCTTCTTCTCGTAGCCCTCGGTGACGCCCTGGACCATGTTGGCGATCAGGGTGCGCGTGAGCCCGTGCAGCGACTTGCTCTCACGCTCGTCGTTGGGGCGGGCCACCTCGATGGCCCCGTCGTCGCCGCGGCCGACCTCGATCGGTGCGACGACGGTGTGGCTCAGGGTCCCCTTGGGCCCCTTCACCGTCACCAGGCGCTCCGCCAGCGTGACGTCGACACCCGACGGGACCGCGATGGGGAGCTTGCCAATGCGCGACATGCTTGTTCCTCTCTTCTCGGTCTCGTCGTTACCAGACGTAGGCGAGGACTTCCCCACCCACGCCCTTCTTGTTTGCCTGGCGGTCGGTCAGCAGACCCTGGCTCGTCGAGATGATCGCGACGCCCAGGCCACCGAGGACCTTGGGAAGGCCGGTGTGCTTGGCGTAGACCCGGAGGCCCGGCTTGGAGATGCGCCGGATGCCAGCGATCGAGCGCTCGCGGTTCTGGCCGAACTTCAAGGTGAGGGTCAGCGTCTTGCCGACCTCACCCTCGGGAGCGTCCTCGACCTTCCAGGAGGTGATGTAGCCCTCCTGCTGGAGGATCTCGGCGACGCCCACCTTCAGCTTGCTGTGCGGCATCGCCACAGCGTCGTGGTACGCCTGGTTGGCGTTGCGCAGACGAGTGAGCATGTCTGCGATCGGGTCAGTCATCGTCATGGCCGTGAGGCCCTTTCTCACCGTGGTTTCGCCGGTCCGGAGCGGAGCGGCGACCTTCGACGTTCTCGTTGTTGCGGGGTTGGTCAGGGTCGGTCGAGCACGAGCGGCTGGTCTACCAGCTGCTCTTGGTGATGCCGGGCAGCTCGCCTCGGTGCGCCATCTCCCGCAGGCAGATGCGGCACAGGCCGAACTTGCGGTAGACGGACTTGGGGCGACCGCAGCGCTGGCAGCGGGTGTAGCCGCGCACCTTGAACTTGGGCTTGCGTGCCGCCTTGACCTTGAGGGACGTCTTGGCCATGGGTCACTGCTCCTTGAAGGGGAAGCCGAGCTGCTTGAGCAGCGCGCGACCCTCGTCGTCGTTCGTGGCGGTGGTCACGACCGTGATGTCCATGCCCCGGGAGCGGTCGACCTTGTCCTGGTCGATCTCGAGGAACATGACCTGCTCGGTCAGACCGAAGGTGTAGTTGCCGCGACCGTCGAAGTGCCGGTCGGACAGGCCGCGGAAGTCGCGGATGCGGGGCAGCGCCAGGGACAGCAGGCGGTCGAGGAACTCCCACATCCGGTCGCCGCGCAGCGTGACGTGCGCACCGATCGGCATGCCCTCGCGCAGCTTGAACTGCGCGATGGACTTGCGGGCCTTGGTGACCTGCGGCTTCTGACCGGTGATCGCGGTCAGGTCGCGCACCGCGCCCTCGATCAGCTTCGAGTCGCGCGCCGCCTCGCCGACACCCATGTTGACCACGATCTTGGTCAGACCGGGCACCTGCATGACGTTGGCGTAGGCGAACTGCTCGTGCAGCGCCGGGAGGATCTCCTCGCGGTAGCGCGTCTGCAGCCGGGGGCGCACGGCCTCGCGGCCGCTCGCCTCGTTGGTGGGCTCGTTCGTGGTGGTGCTCATCAGATCTCCTCACCGGACCGGCGGGCGACCCGGGTGCTGCGCTGTGCGGCGTACGTCGAGCCGTCGGAGCGGCGCTTGGTGACCTCGTCGCGTCGGTAGCCGATGCGCGTGGTGACCTTGCCCCCCTTCGACTCGCCGTCCTTGGGCGGGTCGACGAGCAGCATCACGTTGGACACGTGGATCGCCGCCTCCTGGGTGACGATGCCGCCGGTGGTGCCGGCGCGGCCGCCCTGGTTGACCACCTTGGTGTGCCGCTTGATGCGGTTGACGCCCTCGACGATCACGCGGTCCTGCTCGGACAGCACGCTGATGACCTTGCCCTCAGCGCCCTTGTCCTTGCCGGCGATGACGCGGACGACATCGCCCTTCTTGATGTTCAAGTTCCTCTTCTTAGCCATCTCAGAGCACCTCCGGAGCCAGCGAGATGATCTTCATGAACTTCTTCTCGCGCAGCTCGCGGCCCACGGGACCGAAGATGCGCGTGCCACGGGGCTCGCCGTCGTTCTTGAGGATCACTGCGGCGTTCTCGTCGAAGCGGATGTAGGAGCCGTCGGGACGACGACGCTCCTTGACGGTGCGGACCACGACGGCCTTGACGACGTCACCCTTCTTCACGTTGCCACCGGGGATCGCGTCCTTCACGGTGGCGACGATGGTGTCGCCGATTCCGGCGTAGCGCCGACCCGAGCCACCGAGAACACGGATGCAGAGGATCTCCTTCGCACCGGTGTTGTCGGCGACCTTGAGTCGCGACTCCTGCTGGATCATCGGTTTTTCTCCTGGTTGTCTCGCCGGTTCTCAGTCGCGGTGACCAAGCCTGGCGGAACTGGTGGGGCGGAAACTGGGGGGTGTTACTTGGCCTTCTCGACGACCTCGACCACGCGCCAGCGCTTGGTCGCGGACAGCGGGCGGGTCTCCTGGATCCGGACCCGGTCACCCACGCCGCACTGGTTGGTCTCGTCGTGTGCCTTGAGCTTGCTCGTGCGACGCAGGACCTTGCCGTACAGCGCGTGCTTCACGCGGTCCTCGACGGAGACGACGACGGTCTTCTCCATCTTGTCGCTGACCACGAGACCCTCGCGGATCTTGCGGTACGGACGGCCCTCGTGGCCCTTCTCGTCGACCTGGGGGGTGTTCACGCTCACGTTGTTTCCCTCGCTCATGCGGCACCGTCCTCGTTGGCGCCCGGCGTCTGCCGGATGCCGAGCTCGCGCTCACGCACCACGGTGTAGATGCGGGCGATGTCTCGCTTGACCGTCCGGAGACGGCCGTGGCTCTCGAGCTGGCCGGTCGCGGCCTGGAAGCGCAGGTTGAACAGCTCTTCCTTGGCCTCGCGGAGCTTGGTCTCGAGATCGACGTTGGTCAGGTCGTTCAGCTCGTAAGCGGTCGTAGCCATCAGAAGTCACCACTCTCGCGGGTCACGAACTTGCACTTCATCGGGAGCTTGTGGATCGCACGGCGCATGGCCTCGCGGGCCACGTCCTCCGGGACACCGGACAGCTCGAACATGATGCGTCCGGGCTTGACGTTGGCCACCCACCACTCGGGCGAGCCCTTGCCCGAGCCCATGCGGGTCTCGGCCGGCTTCTTGGTCAGCGGACGGTCGGGGTAGATGTTGATCCACACCTTGCCGCCACGCTTGATGTGACGCGTCATGGCGATACGAGCGGACTCGATCTGCCGGTTGGTCACGTAGTGGTGCTCGACGGCCTGGATGCCGAACTCGCCGAAGGCGAGCTCGGTCCCACCCTTGGCCGCACCGGACCGCTTGGGGTGGTGCTGCTTGCGGTGCTTGACCCTGCGGGGCATCAGCATGCGGGTCAGGCCTCCTGACTGGTCGTCGGCGCCGGAGCCTCGGCCTGGGCCGGGGCAGCAGCGGTCTCGGCGGGCGCGTCGCCCTGACGCGCGGAACGCGTCGGACGCTCGGCGCGGGTGCCCCGGGTGGGACGCTCGGCGGCGCCACCCCGGGCGGGACGGCCCCGGCCGGGAGCGCCGGCGCGCGCGGCCGCCTGGGCCTCGCGCTCGGCGCGGGTGCCCGCGACCTCGCCCTTGTAGATCCAGACCTTCACGCCGATGCGGCCGAAGGTGGTCTTGGCCTCGTAGAAGCCGTAGTCGATGTCGGCGCGCAGCGTGTGC
This sequence comes from uncultured Actinomycetota bacterium, assembly GCA_963845655.1. GTDB lineage: Bacteria > Actinomycetota > Actinomycetes > Propionibacteriales > Nocardioidaceae > Nocardioides_B. The sequence continues at coordinate 296,220 of CAWJTB010000002.1, forward strand.
AGCGGGACGCGACCCTCGCGGTAGAACTCCGAGCGCGACATCTCGGCGCCACCGAGGCGACCCGAGCACTGGATGCGGACGCCCTTGGCGCCGCTGCGCATCGAGGTCTGCATCGCCTTGCGCATCGCGCGGCGGAACGCCACCCGACCGGCGAGCTGCTCGGCCACGCCCTGCGCGACGAGCTGGGCGTCGAGCTCGGGGTTCTTGACCTCGAGGATGTTGAGCTGGACCTGCTTGCCGGTGAGCTTCTCCAGCTCGCCACGGATCCGGTCGGCCTCGGCGCCGCGGCGACCGATGACGATGCCGGGACGGGCGGTGTGGATGTCCACGCGGACGCGGTCACGGGTGCGCTCGATCTCCACCTTCGAGATGCCGGCGCGCTCCATGCCCTTCGACAGCAGGCGGCGGATCGCGACGTCCTCGCCGACGTAGGCCTTGTACAGCTTGTCGGCGTACCACCGGCTCTTGTGGTCGGTGGAGATGCCGAGGCGGAAACCGTTCGGGTTGATCTTCTGACCCATCAGGCCTTCCGTCCCTTCTTGTTGGACCCGGTCGGAGCCGTGATCGACGTGTCGACCCGCGGCTGCACCACCAAGGTGATGTGGCTCGTGCGCTTGTTGATCCGCGAGGCGCGGCCCTGCGCACGGGGGCGCCACCGCTTCATCGTCGGGCCCTCGTCGACCATCGCCTTGCTCACCACGAGGGTGGCGCGGTCGAGGTCCTCGGTGCCCTCCGCGTTGGCGACGGCACTCTCCAGAACCTTGTAGACCGTCTCGCTGGCCGCCTGGGGGGCGAACTGCAGCAGCGCGAGCGCGTCGTCGACACCCAGACCGCGCACCATGTCGACGACACGGCGAGCCTTCATCGGGGTGATCCGGACGAAGCGCGCGCTGGCGAAGGCACCCGGCTCGGCGCCGAGCAGGCTCTCGCGACGGGCGCTCACGCGCCTACGCTCCATAGTGCTCATCAGATATCTCTCGTTTCCCGTGCTGATCCTGCGTGGGCGAAATAGGCCTCCGCGGTCAGCGGCGGCGGCTCTTCCGGTCGTCCTTGACGTGCCCGCGGTAGGTGCGGGTCGGTGCGAACTCGCCCAGCTTGTGTCCGACCATCGAGTCGGTCACGAACACCGGGACGTGCTTGCGGCCGTCGTGCACCGCGATCGTGTGGCCGATCATGGCCGGCACGATCATGGAGCGACGTGACCACGTCTTGATGACGTTGTGCGTGCCCTTGTCGTTCTGTCCGTCCACCTTCTTGATCAGGTGGCCGTCGACGAAGGGACCCTTCTTCAGGCTGCGAGGCATGTCTTCTCAATCCCTTCTAGCGACGCTTGCCGGACTTGCGGCGACGGACGATGAGCGCGTCGGAGGCCTTGCGCTTGCGCGTGCGACCCTCCGGGCGGCCCCAGGGCGAGACCGGGTGGCGTCCACCGGAGGTCTTGCCCTCGCCACCGCCGTGCGGGTGGTCGACCGGGTTCATGACGACACCGCGGACGGTCGGGCGCTTGCCCTTCCAGCGCATGCGGCCGGCCTTGCCCCAGTTGATGTTGGACTGCTCGGCGTTGCCGACCCCGCCGACGGTGGCGCGGCAGCGCACGTCGACGTAGCGCATCTCGCCGGAGGGCATGCGCAGCTGCGCGCGGCTGCCCTCCTTGGCGACGAGCTGGGCCGAGTTGCCGGCCGAGCGGGCGATCTTGGCGCCACCGCCCGGACGCAGCTCGATGCAGTGGATCGTGGTGCCGACGGGGATGTTGCGCAGCGGCAGGTTGTTGCCCGGCTTGATGTCGGCCCGAGGACCGGCCTCGACCGTCGCGCCCTGCTGGAGGTTCTGCGGGGCGACGATGTAGCGCTTCTCGCCGTCGGCGTAGTGCAGCAGCGCGATCCGAGCCGTGCGGTTCGGGTCGTACTCGATGTGCGCGACCTTGGCCGGCACGCCGTCCTTGTCGTAGCGACGGAAGTCGATGATGCGGTAGGCACGCTTGTGCCCTCCGCCCTGGTGCCGAGTCGTGATGCGGCCCTGGTTGTTGCGGCCGCCCTTCTTCGGCAGCGGACGCACCAGCGACTTCTCCGGCGTCGACCGCGTCACCTCGACGAAGTCGGCGACCGACGAGCCGCGACGGCCCGGGGTGGTCGGCTTGTACTTACGGATGCCCATGTGTTCTCAGTCCTCTATCAGCGGAGCCGGTCAGGAGACCGGACCCCCGAAGATGTCGATGCGCTGGCCCTCGGCGAGGCTGACGATCGCGCGCTTGGTGTTGGCGCGCTTGCCGGTCCCGAAGCGGGTCCGGCGCGTCTTGCCCTCGCGGTTCAGGGTGTTGACGCCGGTGACCTTGACGTTGAACACCTTCTCGACCGCGATCTTGATCTCGGTCTTGTTGGCGTCCGTGCGCACCAGGAAGGTGTACTTGTTCGCGTCGAGGAGGCCGTAGCTCTTCTCGCTCACGACCGGTGCGATCAGCACGTCGCGGTGGTCCTTGTGGAAGTTGCTCACTTCGACGCCTCCTCGGCCTCGGTCGAGGTGGCGACGGCCTTGACCGACTTGCCGGTCGCAGGACCCGCCACGAAGACGTCGTACGCAGACTTGGTGAAGACCACGTCGTCGCTCAGCAGCACGTCGTAGGTGTTGAGCTGGTCGACGGCGAGCAGGTGGATCGTGTCCACGTTGCGCAGCGACAGCCAGGTCAGGTCGTCCCCGCGCTCGAGCACGACCAAGGTGCGCGGACGACCGCGACCCTCGCCGGTCAGACCGCTGAGGGCGGACAGCGCGGAGCGGGTGCTCGGCTTGTCGCCGGACACGAACGCGTCGACGACGTGCACCCGGCCGGCGCGAGCCCGGTCGGAGAGGGCCCCGCGCAGGGCGGCGGCCTTCATCTTCTTCGGGGTGCGCTGGTCGTAGCTGCGCGGCTGCGGTCCGTGGACGGTGCCACCGCCGACGAACTGGGGGGCGCGGGTCGAGCCCTGACGGGCGCGGCCGGTGCCCTTCTGCTTGTAGGGCTTGCGGCCACCGCCGCGAACCTCGCCACGGGTCTTGGTGGAGTGCGTGCCCTGGCGGGCGGCGGCCTGCTGCGCGACGACGACCTGGTGGATCAACGGGATGTTGACCTGGACGTCGAAGATCTCTGCAGGCAGGTCGACCTTGAGTGCCTCGGCGCTCATGCGCTGACCTCCTCGGTGGTGCGGGCCTTCGCGGCGCTGCGGATCACGACGAGTCCGCCCTTGGGGCCGGGCACGGCGCCCTTGAGCAGGATCAAGCCGTTCTCCACGTCGATGGCGTGGACGGAGACGTTCTGGGTGGTGACGCGGTCGCCACCCATCCGGCCCGCCATGCGCATCCCCTTGAAGACGCGACCCGGGGTCGCGCAGCCGCCGATGGAGCCCGGCTTGCGGTGGTTGCGGTGGGCACCGTGGGAGGCGCCGACGCCGTGGAAGCCGTGACGCTTCATGACACCGGCGAAGCCCTTGCCCTTGCTGGTCGCGGTCACGTCGACGACGTCGCCGGCAGCGAACAGCTCGGGGCTGAGCTCCTGGCCGACCTCGTAGGACGTGGCATCGGCCGTGCGGATCTCGACCACGTGACGGCGCGGCGTGACGCCGGCCTTCTCGAACTGGCCGGCCTGCGGCTTGGTCACCTTGCGGCCCTCGATCTCGCCGAAGCCGACCTGCACGGCGTTGTAGCCGTCGGTGGCCGCCTGGCGGACCTGGGTCACGACATTGGTGCCTGCCGCGACGACCGTCACCGGTACGACACGGTTGTTCTCGTCCCAGGTCTGGGTCATGCCGAGCTTGGTGCCCAGCAGCCCGCGGACGTTTCTCTCAAGAGTGCTCATGGAATATCAGGTCCTCGTCGCCACTCAGAGCTTGATCTCGATGTCGACCCCGGCCGGCAGGTCGAGACGCATGAGCGAGTCAACCGTCTTCGGCGTGGGGTCGATGATGTCGATGAGACGCTTGTGGGTGCGCATCTCGAAGTGCTCGCGGCTGTCCTTGTACTTGTGCGGCGAGCGGATCACGCAGTAGACGTTCTTCTCGGTCGGCAGGGGCACAGGGCCGGCGACCTTCGCGCCCGTACGGGTGACCGTGTCAACGATCTTGCGCGCCGAGGTGTCGATCACCTCGTGGTCGTAGGCCTTGAGCCGGATGCGGATCTTCTGTCCCGCCATAGCTCTCAGTTCGTCCTTACTGTCGTTGGCTGCCGTGCGGCCCGGGTGGTGGTGGTGCTGGGCTGCTGGCCTGCCAGGTGTGCCGCCAGGTCATGACACGACCCGGCGGGCCCTGCCTCGTCGCTCCCGTCCGGCGTACCCCTCCGCCGACCCCCGCGGTCGGGCGTGTCGCGTATTCTTCTACGCTGTTCGACCGCAGGTAACTAGTGGAGTGGCATCCGACGAGATGGATCCGTCGGACTGGGATGAGGTCTCCTGGTGCGGTGCGGGCACACGCCGGACCACCGCAAACCAGGGAGAGCCTGTTCAGGAGTCAAACGTGCAGACGTGCTGCTGTCGTGCCACGCACCCCGGCGACCTCGCCGGAGCAACCGGACTATCTTGTCAGAGACCGGTGGCCGGGATCAAATCGGGCCGACCAGGCGCTCCCGCGGACCGGACCGTCGTCGCTCCTCTCGCGCAGCGGGGTGCGAGGATGTCCGCCCAGCAGCGAGCAGGCGATCCCGGTATCGGGACCGAGACGGGGGAGTCTCCACGATGAGCGACGTGCCACCTGGGGGATCGACGGCACCCGGTGCCGGGTGCCCCCACCCCGCCACCACCGCCGGCGTACGGCGCGGCACCTGGCTACGGCCCCACCGGTGGGTCCTGGGCGCCGGTGCCGGCACAAGCCCGGCGTGGTCGCCCTGCGCCCGCTGAACCTCGGGGACCTCTACGACGGTGCGTTCAAGACGATCCGCCGCAACCCCCAGGCGATGATCGGCCTGGCCGCCGTGGTGACGACGGCCTTCCTGGTGGTGCCCGCGCTGATCACGCTGGTGCTCGCGGCGACCGGCAACCTGGCCTTCAGCTACGACGTGGACGAGGCGGGGTCGAGCTCCGCCCTCAACGTGGCCAACTTCGGCGCCCTGTTCGGACTCGCGGCGATCGTGCTGCTCAACGGGATGATCGTGCACGTCGTGGCCGAGGCCGTGCTCGGCCGCCGTACGTCGATGGGACAGGCGTGGACCGCGGTGCGTGGCCGGGTGTGGCGGCTCGTCGGCCTGACCCTGCTCGACATCGTCATGTTCGTGACGCTGGTCGGGGTGCCCGTCGGACTCGGGGTCCTGCTCGGCGCCACCGCAGGGCTGGCCGCAGGCCTGCTCGTCGGGATCCCCCTGACCCTGGTCGGCCTCGTGCTGGCGGTCTTCGTGCACTTCCGCTACTTCCTGCTCGCACCCGCCGTCCTGGTGCTCGAGCGCACCTCGTTCACCGGGGCGCTGCGCCGGTCGGCCGTGCTCAACCCGGCGTCAGTGGTGGCGGCTGTTCGGGATCCAGCTGCTCACCGGGCTGGTGGTGGGGGTCGTGGGCCAGGTGCTCACCGTGCCGTTCCTGGTCGTCACGCTCGGCGGCCCGTTCTTCCTCGAACCGACGGCGGCCGGGCTCGTCGTCGTGCTGGGCACGTATCTCTCCCAGGTCGTCGTCGGCACGGTGACCACGCCCTTCACCTCCGGCGTCACCGCCCTGCAGTACGTCGACCAGCGGATCCGCAAGGAGGGCCTGGACGTCGAGCTGATCGCGGCCTCCCAGGCGCTCCGCTCGGACGGCGTGCGCTGACCGTGATCGACCCGGCTGCCGCCCTCGGGGCGCTCCCGTCCACGGGCCTTCGTCCCGGTCCGGACGAGGCGCGGTCGTGGCTCGAGCGCGAGCTGGCCCGCCCGGACTACCGCAGGAGCCTGCTGGAGCGCTTCACCTCCTGGGTCGGGGACCTGTGGGACCGGCTGACCGGTACCGCGCTGAGCGCCACCCCGCTCTCGACCGGAGTGGCTCTCGTCCTCGCCGTCGTGCTGGCCGTGCTGCTGGTCCTCGCGGTGAGCCGGGTGCGGCGTGACCCGGTCGGCCCGACCCGGGAGGACGGTCTGCTGAGCGGACCGACGATCGGGCCCGACGGGCACCGGTCCGCGGCGTTGAGCGCCCTGGGGCGCGAGGCGGCCTCCGAGGCGCTGGTCGAGGCCTTCCGCGCCCTGGCCGTGCGGTCGGTGCAGCGTGGTCTGGTCGAGGCGCGGCCGGGGATCACCGCGCACGAGCTGGTCTCCGCCCTCGCACCCCGCTTCCCCGACCACACCGAGCGCCTCCACCGTGCCGCCGACCGCTTCGACGCCGCGTTCTACGGACGGCAGCCGGTCGTGCCCGACGATGCCCAGGCCGTGCTGGACCTCGACGACGAGCTGGGCACCGCCTCGACCGACCCGCCTCGGCGCGTTCGAGGCCGCGCCGTGAACGCCGTCCTGCGACGCAACCGGCCGGCGGTCGCGCTCACCGTCCTGGTGCTGGTGACCCTGGTGGTCCTCAGCGCGCTCACCCTCCGTGCCGCACCGCGCGGCGACGACCTGGACCCCGACAACCCGGCCGGCAACGGCGCCCAGGCGGTGGCGCGGGTCCTGGTGCAGCAGGGCGTCGAGGTCGAGGTCGCGCGGGGCGCCGCCCAGCTCGAGGCCGCCGGGGTCGACGCCGGGACCACCGTCCTGGTCACCTCCACCACCCGGCTCGGCCGCGAGACCGCCCGTGACCTCGGGCGGCTCGCTCGCCTGGCGGGAGGGCTCGTGGTCACCACTCCGGGCCCGGCCGCGGTGCAGGGGCTCCGCCTGCCCGTGACGCCGGCCGCCGGGGGCCTCGAGCGGGTCCTCACGGCGACGTGCGACGACCCGCTCCTGGAGGGCCTGCGCCTCGAGCCCGGCCCGACGCGGGCCTACCGACCCATCGGCGCCGCCGCCGACACGGTCACCGCCTGCTTCAGCTCCCCTCCACCCCGTCCGGCGTCGCTGGTGCTCCGGGTCGACGCCGACCCGACGACGTACGTCGTGGCCTCGGACGGCGTGCTGAGCAACGACGCCGTCACCGACCAGGACAACGCCGCGGCAGCGCTGCGCCTGCTCGGCCAGCATCCACGCCTGGTCTGGTACATCGCCGACGCCGACGACATCGCCCCCGGCGACACCGGCTCGTTCGCTGCCCAGCTGCCCGCGGGACTGCTCCCCGGCGTCTGGCTCGCCTTCGCCGCCCTCCTCGCCACCATGCTGTGGCGTGGCCGACGTCTGGGGCCCCTGGTGACCGAGCCGCTCCCGGTGGTCGTGAAGGCGGTGGAGTCCACGCAGGGGCGGGGGCGGCTCTATCGCCGGGTGCGCGACCGCGACCACGTGGCGAGGGTGCTGCGCCGGGCCTCCGCCCGGCGGCTCGCCACCGACCTGCGACTCCCCCGCGGCACCGACCCCGCCGACCTCGTCCTCGCCGCGGCCGACCGCACCGGCCGCGACCCGCACGACCTGCACGACCTGCTCGTGACCCGGCGGGTCGACGACGACGCAGCCCTGACCCACCTGGCCGACGACCTGGCCCGGCTCGAGAAAGAGGTACACCACCCGTGACCGACCACACCAGCGACGCTCCCCGACCCGCGTCACCGACGCCCACCTCGCCGGCACCCGGGGTCGACGCCGCCCACGAGGCCCTCAACCGGGTCCGGGCCGAGGTGGCCAAGACCGTCGTCGGGCAGGACGCCGCCGTGTCCGGGCTCCTCGTGGCCCTGCTCACCGGTGGGCACGTGCTGATGGAGGGCGTGCCGGGCGTGGCCAAGACGCTGCTGGTGCGCACCCTCGCCGGTGCCCTGGCGGTGGACAGCAAGCGGGTGCAGTTCACCCCCGACCTGATGCCCGGCGACATCACCGGCTCGCTGATCTACGACAACCGGGCCGGCGAGCTGTCCTTCCGCGAGGGCCCGCTGTTCACCAACCTGCTGCTGGCCGACGAGATCAACCGCACGCCGCCCAAGACCCAGTCGGCGCTCCTGGAGGCCATGGAGGAGGGACAGGTCTCCGCGGACGGTCAGACCCGCCCTCTGCCGAGGCCCTTCCTGGTGGCCGCCACGCAGAACCCCGTGGAGTACGAGGGCACCTACCCACTGCCCGAGGCCCAGCTCGACCGGTTCACCCTCAAGGTGGTGCTGCCCGTGCCGGAGCGCGACGCCGAGCTGCAGATCCTGCGTCGGCACGCCGACGGCTTCGACCCCCGCGACATCGGTGCCGCCGGGGTCCGCGCGGTGGCCGGCCCGGAGGACGTCGAGGCAGGGATGGTCGCGGTGCGCACCGTCACGGTGTCGCCTGAGGTGAGCGGCTACATCGTCGACATCGCCCGGGCCACCCGGGTCTCCCCCTCGCTCAGCCTGGGGGTGAGCCCGCGCGGTGCGACCGCCCTGCTCCGCACCAGCCGGGCCTGGGCCTGGCTGCAGGGCCGGTCGTTCGTCACCCCGGACGACGTCAAGGCCCTGGCCGGCGCGACGCTGGCGCACCGGCTCGGGCTGCGCCCGGAGGCCGAGCTCGAGGGAGTGTCGGTCACCCAGGTGCTGCAGAGCGCCGTCGACTCGGTGCCCGTGCCCCGATGACCCTCACCGGCCGGGTTCCGCTGGTCCTGCTGCTGGGCGTGCTCGCCCTGCTGGTGCGACCGACCGGAAGCACGGCTGCCTGGTGGGTGCTCGCCGTCGCGGTCCTGGTCGGCCTCGACCTCGCGCTCGCGTCCCGGCCGGCGTGGGCGTCGTACGAGAGGCGGCCGCTGCCGACCGTGCGGCAGGGCGAGCCGACCCGCTCGGACCTGGTGGTCGCCAACACCGGGAGCCGCCCGCTGCGCGGGGAGCTGCGCGACGCCTGGCAGCCGTCGGCCGGCGCCACCGGCAACCGGCACCGGATCGACCTCGCCCCCGGTGACCAGGTGCTGGTCTCGACCGCGCTGCGCCCGGTGCGCCGGGGCGACCTGCGCGCCCCCCAGGTCACGCTCCGCACGGTGGGGCCGCTCGGGCTCGCCGGCCGGCAGGCCGGGCGGGAGGTGACCGGCCGGCTGCGGGTGCTGCCGCCCTTCCACTCGCGCAAGCACCTGCCCAGCCGCCTGGCGAAGCTGCGCGAGCTCGACGGCCGCTCGGCCGTACGGGTGCGCGGCCAGGGCACGGAGTTCGACTCGCTGCGGGAGTACGTCGAGGGCGACGACGTCCGCAGCATCGACTGGCGCGCGAGCTCGCGCAGCCGCACCGTGGTCGTCCGGACCTGGCAGCCGGAGCGGCACCGCCGGGTGCTGCTCGTCCTGGACACCTCCCGGACCTCCGCCGGACGCGTCGAGGACGTGCCGCGCCTGGACTCCGCGATGGACGCCGCGCTGCTGCTCGGTGCGCTCGCCTCCCGGGCCGGCGACCACGTCGACTTCCTCGCGGGCGACCGGGCCGTCCGCTCCCGGGTGCGCGCCGGGGCCCGCGGGGACACCCTCCACCGACTGGTCGAGGCGATGGCCGACCTGGAGCCGCGGCTCGTCGAGGCCGACTGGTCCCGCCTGATGGCGGCCGTCGGCGGTCTGGGGCGCCAGCCCGCGCTCGTCGTACTCCTCTCGGCGCTGGAGCCCGCGGCGGTGGAGCACGGTCTGCTCCCCGCGCTGCCGACCCTGGTCCGTCACCACCGGGTGGTGCTCGCCTCCGTCCGCGACCCCGAGCTCGAGCGGATGGCGGCGCGTCGGGACCGCCCCACGGACGTCTACGCCGCGGCTGCTGCCGAGCAGGTGATGACCGACCGCGACCACACCGCCGAGCTGCTGCGCCGCCTCGGCGTCGACGTCGTGGACGCGGACGCCGAGCGGCTGCCCGTGGCCCTGACCGACCACTACCTGATGCTCAAGGGACGTGGCCTGCTGTAGCGCTCAGCCGGCGACCGCGACCTGGTCCTCGCGGGTGCCGTCCGCGGTGTCTCCCGTGTGGCCGCGACGGTACGCCGCGCGCCCCGGGCCGAAGACGTAGCCCAGGAAGGCCACCTCCGCGACGACCCCGATCGTCAGCCGGGCCCACGTCGGCAGCGGCGACGGCGTGACGAAGGCCTCGATCACCCCGCTGACGAACAGCACCAGCACCAGCCCCAGGGCGACCGCCACGGCGCTGCGCGACTCGTGGCCCAGCGACTGGGCGCGGGTGCGCTCTCCGGGATCCACCCAGGACCAGAACATCCGCAGTCCCACGCCTGCCGCGACGAAGACCGCCGTCAGCTCCAGCAGCCCGTGCGGCAGGATCAGGCCGAAGAAGACGCCCGCGCGGTCGTTCTGGATCATCAGCGCGCCGATGATCGCGACGTTCGCGACGTTCTGGAACAGCAGCCACACGACCGGCAGCCCGAACACCCCGAGCGCGACGCACAGCGCCGCCACCCAGGCGTTGTTGGTCCACACCTGAGCGGCGAAGTGCGAGGCGGCGTACTCGCTGTAGTAGCTCTCGAAGTCCACGTCGACCAGCTGCTCGATCTCGGCCGGCGTGAGCAGCGAGGAGGTCGCCCCTGGATGGCCGACCAGCCACCACGTCATCACGGCCGCCACGGCGACGTTGATCAGCGCGGTCGCGATCCACCACCGCCGCAGCCGGTAGAGCGCGGCGGGGAACGTCGCGCCGAGGAAGGTTCCGACATCGCGCCACGACGCGGTGCGGGTGCCCGTGGTGCGCGTGCGGGCCTTCGCGAGCACCCCCGACAGGTAGGCCACCAGCGCGGCGTCCGGGGCCGCGGAGCGCACCACGGAGAGGTGCGTGGCCACCTCCTGGTAGGCGTCGACCAGCTCGTCGGCCTCAGGACCCGACAGCCGGCGGCTGCGGCTGAGCTCCTCGAGCCGGTGCCAGCGGCGCGCGTGCGCCGCCACGAATGCGTCGATGTCCACGAGGCAACTGTAGGTGCGCGGCTAGCCTGGGCACCTGATGTCGCACCCACCTTCCCCCGATGCCTTCGTCGGCAGCGACGACCTCGTGACCGGCGAGGCCGTCGCGCTGGACCTCCCCGCGGCGACCGTGGCGGTCCGGGTCGGCTCCGGGGTGATCGACGTCCTGACGCAGCTGGTGCTGCTCGTCGTGCTCTTCACCATCGGACTCGTCGCGGTCTCCGACAGCGACGAGGCGCTCGTGGCGGTGGCGGCTCTGGTGGTCGTCGTGTCCGTCGTGATCGGCTACCCGACGGCGTTCGAGACGCTGACGCGCGGCCGCACCCTCGGCAAGCTGGCGTTCGGGCTGCGCACGGTCCGCGACGACGCCGGACCGATCACGTTCCGCCAGGCGCTGCTCCGGGCCCTGGTCGGGTTCGTGGAGATCTGGGTGCTCTACGGCGTCCCGGCCCTGCTGTCGGCCCTGGTGTCCGCACGCGGCAAGCGCGTCGGGGACTACGCCGCCGGCACGTACGTCGTCCGCGACCGGTTCCCGTTCCCGGGCGTGCGCCCCTCGGCCATGCCGCCTCAGCTCGCCGGGTGGGCCGGTGCCGCGGACATGGCACCGCTGCCGGACGGCCTGGCGCTCGCCGTACGCCAGTTCCTGGACCGCGCCCCCGGGCTCAACCCGGCCTCGCGCGCCACCCTCGGCGGCACGCTCACCTCCCAGGTCCTCGGGTACGTCGCTCCGTCGCCGCCCCCGGGCCACCACCCCGAGACCGTCCTCGCGGCCGTGCTCGCCGAGCGTCGCCGTCGTGACGAGCACCGGCTCGCGCGCGACGAGCAGCTGCGCGCCCGGCTGCGCGGGCCTCAGACGCGTCGGTAGGTCAGGTCCACGATCGCGCGTCCCGCGGCGAGCCCGCGCCGCTCGAAGCGGGTCGGCGGCCGGTCGTCCCAGCGTGCGGTGACGCCGCCCTCCAGCAGGGGCTCCGCATCGAGGACCTGCGCCGTCCAGGCGGCGTAGTCGGGCCAGTCCGTGGCCAGCCGCCAGCCGCCGCCCGGGACGAGCCGGCTCGCTGCCAGCCGGGCGAAGTCGGGCCGCACCAGCCGGCGGCGGTGGTGCCGTGCCTTCGGCCAGGGGTCGGGGAAGAAGGTCCACAGCTCCGCGACGGAGTCCGGTCCCAGCAGGTGCTCGACCGCCCACACCGCGTCGACGCTCAGCAGGCGCACATTGGTCAGGCCGCGCTGCGCCACCCGGTGCAGGGTGTCGGCGACCCCGGGATGCCAGACCTCGAGGGCGAGCACGTCGACGTCGGGGCGCTGCTCGGCCAGGACGGCGGTCGCCTCGCCGACACCCGACCCGATCTCGACCACCAGCGGCGCCTCGCGCCCGAACAGGTCGCGCACGTCGAAGGCGGGGTCGTCGACCGCCTCGTCGGGGATCCACCAGTGCTCGGCGTGCGCCGTCCAGGCGGCCTGTTGGCGCGCGTTGAGGCGACTCCCCCGGCGGCTGTAGGTCAGCACCTCGCGGACCCGGTGGCCGCCCTCGGTGAGACCGGTGTGCGGTCGCGCCGGACGGACGCCGCGCGGCTGATCCTCCGGTGGGCGCGCGACGGTGGGGGCATGCCAAGAGGCCCGGTCCTGGTGGACCGGGCCTCTGGACGCGTGCTGCTGGGTCAGCGGTGGGTCACTTGCTGATGTTCGTGACCCGGCCGGCGCCGACGGTGCGACCGCCCTCGCGGATCGCGAAGCGGAGCCCCTCCTCCATGGCGATCGGCTGGATCAGCGCGACCGACATGTCGGTGTTGTCGCCGGGCATGACCATCTCGGTGCCCTCGGGGAGGGTCACGACGCCGGTCACGTCCGTGGTGCGGAAGTAGAACTGCGGGCGGTAGTTGTTGAAGAACGGCGTGTGGCGGCCGCCCTCCTCCTTGGAGAGGATGTAGACCGACGCGTCGAACTCCGTGTGCGGAGTCGTGGTGCCGGGCTTGATGACGACCATGCCGCGCTCGACGTCCTCGCGCTTGGTGCCACGAAGCAGCAGGCCGACGTTCTCGCCCGCCTGGCCCTCGTCGAGGAGCTTGCGGAACATCTCGACGCCGGTGACGGTCGTCGTCTGCTTGACCTCACGGATGCCGATGATGTCGACGGTCTCGTTGACCTTGACGACACCCCGCTCGATGCGACCGGTGATGACGGTGCCACGACCGGTGATCGTGAAGACGTCCTCGACGGGCATCAGGAAGGGCTTGTCGACCTCGCGCTCGGGCTGCGGGATGGCCTCGTCGACCGCGTCCATCAGCTCGAGGATCGACTCGCCCCACTTCTCGTCGCCCTGGAGCGCCGGGAAGGCAGCCACGCGGACCACGGGGATGTCGTCGCCCGGGAACTCGTACTCGGAGAGGAGCTCGCGCACCTCCATCTCGACGAGCTCGATGAGCTCCTCGTCGTCGACCATGTCGCACTTGTTGAGCGCGACCACGATCGCCGGCACGCCGACCTGACGCGCGAGCAGCACGTGCTCACGGGTCTGGGGCATGGGGCCGTCGGTGGCGGCGACCACGAGGATCGCACCGTCCATCTGGGCCGCACCGGTGATCATGTTCTTGATGTAGTCGGCGTGACCCGGGCAGTCGACGTGGGCGTAGTGCCGCGCCTCGGTCTGGTACTCGACGTGCGCGATCGAGATCGTGATGCCGCGCTGACGCTCCTCGGGAGCCTTGTCGATCTGATCGAAGGCCGAGGCCTCGTTCAGGTTCGGGTACTTGTCGTGCAGCACCTTGGTGATCGCTGCGGTCAACGTCGTCTTGCCGTGGTCGATGTGACCGATGGTGCCGATGTTGACGTGCGGCTTAGTCCGCTCGAACTTCGCCTTAGCCACGGGGGCTCCTCCTCGTTAGGAAACTTGACTCGTCTGCTGGGGGGTTGTGGTGCTACGCGCGACGCAGTTACTCGCCGCGGACCTTCTTGATGATCTCGTCGGCGACGTTCTGCGGAACCTCGGCGTACGAGTCGAACTCCATCGAGTACGACGCCTGGCCGGAGGTCTTGGACCTCAGGTCACCAACGTACCCGAACATCTCAGACAGCGGCACCAGCGCCTCGACCACCCGGTCACCCGAGCGCTCGAACATCGTGGACACCTGACCGCGGCGCGAGTTGATGTCGCCGATGACGTCACCCAGGAAGGTCTCCGGGGTGGTCACCTCGACCGCGAACATCGGCTCCAGGAGGACCGGCTTGGCCATCCGGGCCGCCTCCTTGAAGGCCTGCCCACCGGCCAGCTTGAACGCCAGCTCGGAGGAGTCGACGTCGTGGTAGGCGCCGTCCTCGAGGGTGAACTTGACGTCCACCATCGGGTAGCCGGCCAGCACGCCGAACTCCATCGCGCCCTGGCCGCCCTGGTCGACGGACGGGATGTACTCGCGCGGCACGCGACCACCCGAGACGTTGTTGACGAACTCGTAGCCGCCGCCGGCGCCGGTCTCGGCGTCGATGTTGGGCTCGAGGGAGATGACGACCTTCGCGAACTGGCCCGACCCACCGGTCTGCTTCTTGTGGGTGTAGCTGTGGTTCGCGACCTTCTTGCGGATGGTCTCGCGGTAGGCGACCTGCGGCTTGCCGACGGTCGCCTCGACGCGGAACTCGCGACGCATGCGGTCGACGAGGATCTCCAGGTGGAGCTCGCCCATGCCCGCGATGATCGTCTGGCCGGTCTCCATGTCGGACTTGACGGTGAACGTCGGGTCCTCGTCGGAGAGCCGCTGGATCGCGACGCCGAGCTTCTCCTGGTCGCCCTTGGTCTTCGGCTCGATCGCGACCTCGATGACCGGGGCCGGGAACGTCATCGACTCCAGGACGACGGGGTTCTGCGGGTCGGACAGCGTGTGCCCGGTCTTGGTGTCCTTGAGACCCATGACCGCCACGATCTGACCGGCACCGACCGACGCGATCTCCTCACGCTTGTTGGCGTGCATCTGGTAGACCTTGCCGATTCGTTCCTTCTTGCCGTTGACCGAGTTGACGACGGTCGAGCCGGCGACGAGCTTGCCGGAGTACACCCGGACGTAGATCAGCTTGCCGAGGTGCGGGTCGGTGGCGACCTTGTAGGCCAGACCGGCGAAGGGCTCGTCGTCGCTCGGCTGGCGAACGATGACCTTCTCCTCGTCCTTGGCGTCGTGGCCCTGGATGCCGTCGATGTCGAGCGGCGAGGGGAGGTACTTCACGACCGCGTCGAGCAGGGGCTGCACGCCCTTGTTCTTGAACGCGGTGCCGCACAGGACCGGGTTGATCTTGTCGGCCAGCGTGGCGCGACGGATCGCGGCCTCGAGCTCCTCGACGGAGAGGTCCTCGCCCTCGAGGTACTTCTCCATCACGGCGTCGTCGGCCTCGGCCAGCGTCTCGAGGAACTTCTCGCGGTACTCCGCGGCCTGCTCGGCGAGCGCCTCCGGGATCTCCTCGACGTCGTAGTCCTCGCCCATCTTGGTCTCGCCGCGCCAGGTGAGGGCGCGCATGCCGACCAGGTCGACGACCCCGAGGAAGTCGCCCTCGGCGCCGATCGGGATCTGCATGACCAGCGGGGTGGAGTTGAGGCGCTCGACCATCATGTCCACGCAGCGGAAGAAGTCCGCGCCGGTGCGGTCCAGCTTGTTCACGAAGCACATCCGCGGCACGGAGTACTTGTTGGCCTGCCGCCACACGGTCATCGTCTGCGGCTCGACACCGGCGACACCGTCGAACACGGCGACGGCACCGTCGAGGACGCGGAGCGAACGCTCCACCTCGGCGGTGAAGTCCACGTGACCGGGCGTGTCGATGATGTTGATCTGGTGGTTCTTCCACCAGCAGGTCGTCGCGGCGGACGTGATCGTGATGCCGCGCTCCTGCTCCTGCTCCATCCAGTCCATGACGGCAGCGCCCTCGTGGACCTCACCGATCTTGTAGGAGATGCCGGTGTAGAAGAGGATCCGCTCGGTCGTGGTGGTCTTGCCGGCGTCGATGTGCGCCATGATGCCGATGTTGCGGACCTTGGTCAGGTCGGTCGTGATGTCGACGGCCACTTTTCAGTGATCCCCTCGGGTAGGTGCGGCTGGCGGGTGCCAGTGGGTGCCACGACTGCTGGGCGGCAGGTACGTCGCCCGCCACCCTCGTGGGGCTCGGCGGGCCGGCGTACCGACCGGTGTCACCAGCGGTAGTGGGCGAAGGCCTTGTTGGACTCGGCCATCTTGTGCGTGTCCTCGCGACGCTTGACTGCAGCGCCGAGACCGTTGGAGGCGTCGAGGATCTCGTTCATCAGGCGCTCGGCCATCGTCTTCTCACGGCGAGCCGCGGAGTAGCCGACGAGCCACCGCAGGGCCAGGGTCATGGAGCGCGAGCCGCGCACCTCGACCGGCACCTGGTAGGTGGCGCCACCGACGCGACGGCTGCGAACCTCGAGGGCCGGCTTGACGTTGTCGAGCGCACGCTTGAGCGTCACGACGGGGTCGGAGCCGGTCTTCTCGCGGCAGCCCTCGAGGGCGCCGTAGACGATGCGCTGAGCGGTCTGCTTCTTGCCGTCCTTGAGCACCTTGCTGACCAGCTGGGTCACCACGGGGCTGCCGTAGACCGGGTCGACGTCGAGCGGGCGCTTCGGAGCGGGTCCCTTGCGCGGCATCAGCTCTTCTCCTTCTTCGCGCCGTAACGGCTGCGAGCCTGCTTGCGGTTCTTCACGCCCTGCGTGTCGAGCGAACCGCGGATGATCTTGTAGCGGACACCGGGAAGGTCCTTCACACGACCGCCACGGACGAGCACGATCGAGTGCTCCTGGAGGTTGTGGCCGACGCCCGGGATGTAGGCCGTGACCTCGATGCCGGACGACAGGCGCACGCGGGCGACCTTCCGGAGCGCGGAGTTCGGCTTCTTCGGGGTGGTCGTGTAGACGCGCGTGCACACGCCACGCCGCTGAGGGGATCCCTTCAGAGCGGGCGTCTTGTTCTTCGACACCTTGTCCTGGCGGCCCTTGCGGACCAGCTGGTTGATGGTGGGCACCGCGTGCGTCTCTTTTCCTGTTCGGTGATGCTGTCTCGTGACTCGTCTTCGTGCCGGGTTCCGTGAGCGTCGTCGTCGTGCGTGACCCCCGCGGTCGGGCGTGTCGCCCACCCCGGACCTCCGCCATCTTCGGCGGTGATGCCATGGGGAGGAGCGCCGCTTGCGCGGCCACGCGGCCACGACTCCAGATCGTTCGAGTCACGGGCACACGCAGGGCCTGGGTGTCCCAGACACGAAGGAAAAGATTACCGGCTCGCCGGAACGCGGTCAAAACGAGCGATGGGGCGATGCGGTAAAGGGGGCGGGCCCCCTCGTCGCGACTGGACCTGGAGTCTACGGGGTCCGAGGGCGTGCTCGGTCACCAGCCGGGGCACTCAGCGCAGACCGGTGGCGAGCAGCTGCGCGAGGTGCACCGCCTGCACCCCGGCCAGGTCGTCGAGCTGGGTGCGGCAGGAGAAGCCGTCGGCCAGCACCACCGTCTGCTCCCCCGCCCGCTCCTGCGCCGCCCGGACCGCGGGCAGCAGCGACTGCTCCGCGACGGCGACCGACACCTCGTAGTGCCCGCGCTCGACGCCGAAGTTGCCGGCCAGGCCGCAGCACCCGCCCACGCGGGTGACATCGGCGCCGGTGCGCGCGAGCAGCGCGGCGTCCGCCTCCCAGCCGATGACGCTGGCGTGGTGGCAGTGCGGCTGGACCACCACCGTGGTGCCCGCCAGGTCCGGCGGCTGCCAGTCGGGCAGCCCGGCGAGCACCTCGGCCAGCGAACGCACACCGGCCGCGACCGCTGCGGCGCGCGGGTCGGCGGTCAGCTCGACGGCGTCGGAACGCAGCGTGGCCAGGCACGACGGCTCCAGCCCCACCACGACGGTCCCGCGATCGACGTACGGGTGCAGCACGTCGAGGGTGCGGGCGAGCGTGCGGCGGGCGGCATCGAGCTGGCCCGTGCTGACCAGGGTGAGCCCGCAGCAGGCCGGCTCCCCCACCACGCCGACCCGGAGGCCCGCGGCCTCGAGGACCCGGACCGCGGCCCGTCCCGAGTCCGCGGCGAAGGAGTCGGTGAACGAGTCGGCCCAGAGCACGACGTCGAAGTCGGTGGCCGGCCTCGCCGTCGCGTCGTAGGACGAGCGGCGCGCCCAGCGACGGAACGGGTCGGTCGTGAACGCCGGGATGCCTCGCCGGGAGTCGATGCCCGCGACCGCTGTCGCCGCCCGGGCCAGCGGCCCCACGCGCAGGGCCGCATTGGACACCCGGGCGAGCGGCTGGGCCAGCCGGGCGAGCATCGGCAGCCGGCCCAGGGCGTAGTGGCTGCGCGGACGCAGCCTGCCCCGGTAGCGCTGGTGCAGCGCCTCGGCCTTGTAGGTGGCCATGTCGATGCCGGTCGGGCAGTCGGAGGCGCAGCCCTTGCAGGCCAGGCAGAGGTCGAGCGCCTCCGCCACCTCGTCGGAGGCCCAGCCGTCCTTCACGAGCGTGCCGTTGACCATCTCCTGCAGCACCCGGGCACGACCGCGGGTGGAGTCCTTCTCGTCCCTCGTCGCGAGGTACGACGGGCACATGACCCCCCCTGCGCCGGTGTTGTCGGCCAGGCACTTGCCCACGCCGGTGCAGCGGTGCACCGCGTCGACGACCGAGCCCGCGTCGTGGAGCAGGCGCAGCGACCGTCGGGGCTCGCGGAGCCTCGCCGCGAGCCGGAGGTCGGCGTCGAACGGGCGCGGGTCGACGAGCACCCCGGGGTTGAGCAGGTCCCCGGGGTCGCAGAGGTGCTTGACGGCCGCGAAGAGGTCGATCACCTCGGCGGAGTACATCCGACTCAGCAGCTCCGAGCGGGCCCGGCCGTCCCCGTGCTCGCCGGACAGGCTGCCGCCGTGCGAGGCGGTCAGCTCGGCCGCGTCCTCGACGAAGCGGCGGAAGGCAGCGGGACCGCGCGCCTCGTGCAGGGGGAAGTCGATCCGGACGTGGACGCAGCCGTCGCCGAAGTGGCCGTAGGGGACCCCGTCGAGGCCGTGCTCGCGCAGCAGCGCGTCGAAGCCGCGCAGGTAGTCGCCGAGCCGTTCCGGCGGGACCGCGGCGTCCTCCCAGCCGGAGTGCGCCGGTGTGGGGAGACTGCGCGCCGCGAGACCGGCACCGTCCTCGCGGATCCGCCACAGCGCGAAGGACTCCCGCGGGTCGCTGACCACCGAGGAGTCCAGGGCACCGGAGTCGCGGACGACGGCCGCGGCGAGCGCCCGCGCCTCGGCCTCGGTGTCGGCGGTGACCTCGGCGAAGAGCCAGCCCGCACCCCGGGGCAGGTCGGGCACCGGGCGCTGGCTCCGCACCACCTCCACGATGCGCGCGTCGAGGCCCTCGCAGGCGACCAGGGGGTGGTGCAGCAGGGCGGGCACCGCGTCGGCGGCCGCGAACATGTCGGCGTAGCCGAGCACCGCCAGGGCGCGGAAGGGCGCGTCCTCGACGAGCCGCACGCTTGCCTCGCGCACCACGGCGAGCGTGCCCTCGCTGCCGACCAGGAACCGGTGCAGGTTGCGTCCGTGCTCGGGCAGCAGCTGCTCCATCGCGTAGCCGGACACCTGCCGGGTGAAGCGCCCGAAGCTCGTGCGCACGGTCGCGAGGTGCTCCTCGACCAGGGCGTCCAGTCCGGGCTGCAGGACCGCGACCGGTCGGCCGTCGATCGTGATCGCGTCGAGCGAGCGCACGTTGTCGGACGTGCGGCCGTAGCCGAGTGCCCGCGAGCCACAGGCGTTGTTGCCGATCATCCCGCCGACCGTGCAGCGGGTGTGGGTCGACGGGTCCGGGCCGAAGCGCAGCCCGTGCGCGATCGCGGCCTTCTGCAGCGTCGCGTGCACCGTGCCGGGCTGCACGACGGCCGTGCGGGCCTCGGGGTCGATGGCCAGCACCCGGTTGAGGTGCTTGCTGGTGTCCACGACGATGCCCGGTCCGACCGCGTTGCCGGCGATCGACGTACCGGCGCCCCGGAGGGTGAGCGGCGTGCCGGTGGCGTGCGCGACGGCCACGGTGGCGGTGAGCTCGTCGGCGTCGCGTGGGCGCACCACGACCTGCGGCACGACGCGGTAGAGGGAGGCGTCGGTGGAGTAGAGGGCGCGCGCCAAGGTGGACGCATCGACGTCCGCGACGCCCTCCCGCTGCAGCGCCTCGACGAGGTCGGCGCTCACCACAGCTCGACGGAGCGGTGCAGGATGCCGGCCAGGTCGTCCGCAGTCGCCTCCAGCGGCGCGGTCGCCAGCAGCCGCTGCTGCTTCAGGGTGCCCTCGACCAGCGCGGAGACGTCGCCCTCGCCGTAGCCGACGGCGCCGATGCCGTTGGGGATGTCGATGTCGCGCATCAGCGCGGCCAGCACGTCGGGCAGGAACGAGCGGGCGTCGGAGGGTCGGTCGGCCTCCGGGGCGAGCAGCTGCGCCGCCCGCAGGTGCCGCTCGGGGGACGCCTCGAAGGTGAAGCGGAAGGCCTCGGGTGCGGTCAGGGACACCGCCATGCCGTGCGGCACCATCGGCTCCCCCTCGGGGTAGCCGACGGGCTGGAAGTCACGCACCCGGCCCGCGATCGGGTAGGCGTTCGCGTGCGGGATGTGCACGCCGGCGTTGCCGAAGCCCATCCCGGCGAAGGTCGCGGCCAGCGCCATCTGCTCCCGCGCCGCCTCGTCGTCGCCGTGGTGCACGGCGGTGCGGAACGACGTCGCGAGCAGGCTCATCGCCTTCTCCGACCACATGTCGCCGATCGGGTTGGCGCCGCAGTAGGGCACGCGCTGCTCCGGCTGCTTGCGGTCGTAGGAGTCGAAGGGCCGCGCGGTGTAGCTCTCGAGCGCGTGGCACAAGATGTCCATGCCGCACGCGGCGGTGACGCCGGCCGGTTGCGACAGCGTCAGCCGCGGGTCCACGACGGCCAGGGTCGGTCGCAGCCGCGGGTGACTGATTCCGCTCTTCACCTGCTGCTCGAGCACGTCGAGGACGCACACGGTCGTGCTCTCGCTGCCGGTGCCGGTGGTGGTGGGTACGGCGACCAGGGGCGCGAGCGTGTTGACCGGGGCGTTGCCCTTCCCGACCGGGACGTTCACGTAGTCGAGCAGCTCGCCGGGATTGGTGCACAGCAGGTCGACCGCCTTGGCGGTGTCGATCGCCGAGCCACCGCCCACCGCGACGAACGCGTCCCACGGGCCGCCGTCGCGCGCGAAGTCGACCGCCTCCTGGATGCTCGCGTCGGTCGGCTCGACCCGGGCGCGGTCGAACACCACGGCCTCGATGCCGTAGCCGGCGATCTGCTCCGCGATCCGCTGCGGGTGCCCGGTCGCTGCGACGCCCGCGTCGGTCACCAGGAGCACCCGGCGAGCGCCGTACGTCGTGAGGTCGTAGCCGATCTCGTCGGAGGATCCGGCGCCGAACTTGAGCTGGGGTGCACCGTAGGTGAAGACGGTCTCGGGAGTGCGGGACATGCGCCCAACCTACCGAGCGACCGCCACGGCCGTGAGGGCGTGTCGGGCCGCGCTCAACAGGTCGAGGTCCAGCGCGGCCGCACGCGGGACCCACGCCACGAGGTCGGTGGAGCCGTCCTCCTCCACGACGTGCGGGTCGACGCCGTCCGAGGCCGGGAGCACCGCGGCGTCGAAGATCAGATGGATGCCGTGGTAGTCCTCCACGACCCCGTCGTGCCGTGCTCCGGTGAAGTGGGTCGCATGGACGTCGAGCGCGGCGCCCGGCTCGACGTGCAGCCCGGTCTCCTCGTAGACCTCGCGCCGCAGCGCGTCACGCGGGTCCTCGCCGTGGTCGATGCCGCCTCCCGGCAACGTCCAGCGCCCCTGGATCCGGGTCCGCGAGGACATCCGCGTCAGCAGCACCTCCTGGTCCGCGCCGCTGCCGCGCAGCAGCACGGCATAGGCCGCGATCCGCTGTCGGCGCGGCGGGGTGGGCTCGGGAGGCACGCGACCACCCTAGGGGGTGCGCTGATCCGGCACGGGGCTCGCAACCGCTAGGACGCCTGCTCCCCGGCCACGTCGCTGGGGGGCACCTCGCCCGGGAGCCAGGACGGCAGCAGGGCGCTTCGCGGCACCGACTCCAACGTCCGGGCGTGCGCCGCGTCCGGCGCGCTGCCACCGAGATGGGCGGGATGCCAGGGCGCCCGCTCCCCCGGTCGCGGCTGGTGCGCCGGGCGTGCCTGCAGGTCGTCCAGGAGGTGCTGCAGGACACCCCCCAGCCGCCGCGTCTCGGCCGCCACGTCGGTCCGCGGACCGAGGTGCCACGGCTCCCCCACCAGGATCGAGACGGTGCGGCCGCGCGTCAGGTCGACGGGCTGCTCCGCGGTGAGGATGCGCTGCGAGCCCCACAGCGCCACCGGCACCAGGGGAGCCCCGGTGTCCCGGGCCAGCGCCACCGCACCCGGCATCAGCGAGCGGACGGTGTACGACGTGCTCACGCCCGCCTCGGGGAACAGGCCGACGGCCTCACCCCGGCGCAGCAGCGACCGAGCCCGGAGGTAGGCCGCCGCCGGTGCCGCACGGTCGACCGGCACGTGCTGCATGGCGTTCATCAACGGCCGCGCGACCGGGTTGGCCCACACGTCGTGCCGCGCCAGGAACCGCACGGAGCGACGGCTCCGTCGCGCGGCGAGGCCGACCAGCAGGAAGTCCAGGAAGCTGACGTGGTTGCCGGCCAGCACCACCGGTCCGGACACCGGCACCTGCTCGTCACCCTCGACCTGGAGCCGGAGCCCGAGGGCGCGGAACAGCACCCGGGCGGTGACGATGACGGGCGGGTAGACGAGCTCCACGCCCCCATGTTCGCAGCCGCCTTCCCGCAGGACTGCCACCGCACGCAGCGACGCCCACCCAGATGATCCTGGGTGGGCGTCGTCGCGTCGTACGGTTCGGGCTGCGAGCCTCGGCTTCGGGCCTAGTTCTGGTAGGAACCGAAGTCGAAGTCGTCCAGCGCCACGGCCTGGCCTCCGGAGTTCCCGAAGTCGTAGTCGTAGTCGCCGTAGCCGGTGACGGAGTAGGCGTTCGCCCGTGCCTCCTCGGTCGGCTCCACCCGGATGTTGCGGTAGCGCTCCAGGCCGGTGCCGGCCGGGATGAGCTTTCCGATGATCACGTTCTCCTTCAGGCCGCGCAGCGAGTCCGACTTGCCGTGGATCGCCGCGTCGGTGAGGACGCGCGTGGTCTCCTGGAAGGACGCCGCCGACAGCCACGACTCGGTGGCCAGCGACGCCTTGGTGATGCCCATGAGCTGCGGACGTCCGGCCGCCGGCTTCCCGCCCTCGGAGACGACCCGACGGTTCTCCTCCTCGAAGATGACGCGGTCGATGAGGTCCGACGGGAGCAGCTTGGTGTCGCCCTGCTCCAGCACGAGGACACGGCGCAGCATCTGCCGCACGATGATCTCGATGTGCTTGTCGTGGATGGCCACGCCCTGGCTGCGGTACACAGCCTGGACCTCGTCCACCAGGTGCTCCTGGGCCTTGCGGACACCCAGGATGCGCAGCACCTCCTGCGGGTCGGGCGTGCCCTGCGTCAGCTGCTGGCCGACCTCGACGTGGTCGCCCTCGCCGACGGTCAGACGCGACCGCTTGCTGACGGGGTACTCCTGCACCTCGGAGCCGTCGTCCGGCGTGACCAGGACCTTCTTGGCCTTGTCGGTCTCGTCGATCGTGATCCGACCGGCCGCCTCGGTGATCGGGGCGCGTCCCTTGGGCTGACGGGCCTCGAAGAGCTCGACCACGCGGGGCAGACCCTGCGTGATGTCGTCCGCGGAGGCCACACCACCGGTGTGGAAGGTACGCATCGTCAGCTGCGTGCCTGGCTCACCGATCGACTGGGCCGCGATGATGCCGACGGCCTCGCCGATGTCGACGAGCTTGCCGGTCGCCAGCGAACGGCCGTAGCACTTCGCGCAGGTGCCGGTCCGGGCGTCACAGGTGAGCACCGAGCGGACCTTCACCTCCTCGATGCCGGCTGCGACGAGCTCGTTGATCTTGACGTCCCCGAGGTCGCCACCGGCCTCGACGAGAACCTCGCCGCTGCCGGGGTGGGTGACCTCGACGGCGGCCGAGCGGGCGTACGCCGCGGTCTCGGCGTTCTCGTCCTTGACCACGCGACCGTCGTCGAGCTTGACGCCGATCCGCTTGGGCAGGCCGCGCTCGGTGCCGCAGTCGTCCTCACGGATGATGACGTCCTGCGAGACGTCGACGAGACGACGGGTCAGGTAGCCCGAGTCCGCCGTACGCAGCGCTGTGTCGGCCAGACCCTTGCGGGCACCGTGCGTCGCGATGAAGTACTCGAGCACCGTGAGGCCCTCGCGGAAGTTCGACTTGATCGGCCGCGGGATGATGTCGCCCTTGGGGTTGGCCACCAGGCCACGCATCGCGGCGATCTGACGGACCTGCATCATGTTTCCGCGCGCACCCGAGTGGACCATCATGTAGATCGGGTTCATCTTGTCGAAGGTCTTCTCGAGCTCGGCCGCGACCTCGTTGGAGGCCTGCGTCCAGATCTCGATGAGCTCCTGGCGACGCTCGTCGTCGGTGATCAGACCGCGCTCGAACTGCTTCTGCACCTTGGCGGCCTGCTCCTCGAAGACCTCGAGGATCTCGGCCTTGCGCGGCGGGGTGACGACGTCCTCGATGGACACGGTCACACCGGAGCGGGTGCCCCAGTGGAAGCCGGCGTCCTTGAGGGCGTCGAGCGCCGCGGCGACCTCGACCTTGCTGTAGCGCTCGGCGAGGTCGTTGACGATCACACCGAGCTGCTTCTTGCCGACCTCGTAGTTCACGAAGGCGTAGTCGGCGGGCAGCGTCTCGTTGAACAGCGCGCGACCCAGGGTGGTCTCCAGGATCAGGGGCTGACCCTGCTCCCAGCCCTCGGGCAGCGGGGTGCCGAACGGCGGGACGATCTGCGGGAAGCGGATCTTGACCGTGCTCTGCAGCGTGATCTCGCCCCGGTCGAAGGCCATGATCGCCTCGGAGGTCGAGGAGAACGCGCGACCGTGGCCGGCGAGCTCGCCCTCCATCTCGCGGGTGAGGAAGAACAGGCCGATGATCATGTCCTGGGTGGGCATGGTCACGGGACGTCCGTCGGACGGCTTCAGGATGTTGTTCGTCGACAGCATCAGGATGCGGGCCTCGGCCTGCGCCTCCGCGGAGAGCGGCAGGTGGACGGCCATCTGGTCACCGTCGAAGTCGGCGTTGAAGGCCGAGCAGACGAGCGGGTGGATCTGGATGGCCTTGCCCTCGATCAGCTGGGGCTCGAACGCCTGGATGCCGAGCCGGTGCAGGGTGGGCGCACGGTTCAGCAGCACCGGGTGCTCGGTGATGACCTCTTCGAGCACGTCCCACACGACCGGACGCGCACGCTCGACCATCCGCTTGGCGCTCTTGATGTTCTGCGCGTGGTTGAGGTCGACGAGCCGCTTCATCACGAACGGCTTGAACAGCTCGAGCGCCATCTGCTTGGGCAGACCGCACTGGTGCAGCTTGAGCTGCGGGCCGACCACGATGACCGAACGGCCGGAGTAGTCGACGCGCTTGCCGAGGAGGTTCTGACGGAAGCGACCCTGCTTGCCCTTGAGCATGTCCGAGAGCGACTTCAGCGGCCGGTTGCCCGGGCCGGTGACCGGACGTCCGCGACGACCGTTGTCGAACAGCGAGTCGACGGCCTCCTGGAGCATCCGCTTCTCGTTGTTGACGATGATCTCGGGCGCACCGAGGTCGAGCAGCCGCTTGAGGCGGTTGTTGCGGTTGATGACGCGGCGGTACAGGTCGTTCAGGTCGGAGGTGGCGAAGCGGCCACCGTCGAGCTGGACCATCGGGCGCAGGTCCGGGGGGATGACCGGGACGGCGTCGAGCACCATGCCGCGGGGGGAGTTGGTGGTCTTGCGGAACGCGTCGACGACCTTGAGACGCTTGAGGGCACGGACCTTGCGCTGGCCCTTGCCGGTCGCGATGGTCTCGCGCAGGCTCTCCACCTCGGCGTCGAGGTCGAAGGTCTCCAGCCGCTTCTGGATCGCGGTGGCGCCCATGTGGCCCTCGAAGTACTTGCCGAACCAGTTCTTCATCTCGCGGTAGAGCAGCTCGTCGCCCTCGAGGTCCTGGACCTTGAGGTTCTTGAAGCGGCTCCACACCTCGTCGAGACGGTCCAGCTCACGCTGGGACCGGTCGCGGACCTGCTTCATCTCGCGCTCGGCACCGTCCTTGACCTTGCGACGCGCGTCGGCCTTGGCGCCCTCGGCCTCCAGGGCCGCGAGGTCCTCCTCGAGCTTCTTGGCGCGCTCGTCGATCTGGTTGTCCCGACGGCCCTCGAGGCGCTTGCGCTCGAGGTCGACCTTGCCCTCGAGGGAGGACAGGTCGCGGTGCCGGGCGTCGTCGTCGACGTGGGTGATCATGTACGCCGCGAAGTAGATGACCTTCTCGAGGTCCTTGGGGGCGAGGTCGAGCAGGTAGCCGAGCCGGCTGGGCACACCCTTGAAGTACCAGATGTGGGTCACCGGGGCGGCGAGCTCGATGTGGCCCATCCGCTCACGGCGGACCTTCGAGCGGGTCACCTCGACGCCGCAGCGCTCGCAGATGATGCCCTTGAAGCGGACGCGCTTGTACTTGCCGCAGTAGCACTCCCAGTCCCGGGTGGGACCGAAGATCTTCTCGCAGAAGAGGCCGTCACGCTCAGGCTTGAGCGTGCGGTAGTTGATCGTCTCCGGCTTCTTGACCTCGCCGTGGCTCCACGTGCGGATGTCATCCGCAGTGGCCAGGCCGATCTTCAGCTGGTCGAAGAAGTTCACGTCGAGCACGGTGGCTTCTTTCCTCGTGATGTCTGTACTGAACTAAGGACGGGGACTGCGGGGGTGAGGGGTGCGGCTGCCGGTCCCCCGGCGCCGCACCCCTCCCACCTCAGACTTCCTCGACGCTGCTGGGTTCGCGGCGCGACAGGTCGATGCCGAGCTCCTCGGCGGCACGGAAGACGTCTTCCTCCGCGTCGCGCATCTCGATCGCGGAGCCGTCCTGGGACAGCACCTCGACGTTGAGGCAGAGCGACTGCATCTCCTTGACGAGAACCTTGAACGACTCGGGGATGCCGGAGTCGGGGATGTTCTCGCCCTTGACGATGGCCTCGTAGACCTTGACGCGTCCGGGGACGTCGTCGGACTTGATGGTCAGGAGCTCCTGCAGGGCGTAGGCGGCGCCGTACGCCTCCATCGCCCAGACCTCCATCTCGCCGAACCGCTGGCCGCCGAACTGGGCCTTACCGCCCAGGGGCTGCTGCGTGATCATGGAGTACGGGCCCGTCGAGCGCGCGTGGATCTTGTCGTCCACCAGGTGGTGCAGCTTCAGGATGTACATGTAGCCGACCGAGACGGGGTCCGGGAAGGGCTCTCCCGAGCGACCGTCGAACAGCATCGCCTTGCCGTTCTCCTTGACGACGCGGACGCCGTCGCGGTTGGGCAGGGTGGAGCCGAGCAGACCGACGATCTCGTCCTCGCGCGCACCGTCGAACACCGGCGTGGCGACGTTGGTGTCCGCCTCCGCTGCCTGGGCGTGGATCGAGATGAGGCGCTTCTTCCAGTCCTCGTCGTCGCCCTCGACCTGCCAGCCCTGCTTGGCCAGCCAGCCCAGGTGGATCTCCAGGATCTGGCCGATGTTCATCCGGCCCGGCACGCCGAGCGGGTTGAGCACCACGTCGACCGGGGTGCCGTCCTCCATGAACGGCATGTCCTCGACCGGCAGGATCTTGGAGATGACGCCCTTGTTGCCGTGCCGGCCCGCGAGCTTGTCGCCCACGGAGATCTTGCGCTTCTGCGCGACGTAGACCCGCACCAGCTGGTTGACGCCCGGGGGCAGCTCGTCGCCCTCCTCGCGGTCGAACACCCGGACGCCGATCACGGTGCCGGACTCGCCGTGCGGGACCTTCATCGAGGTGTCGCGCACCTCGCGCGCCTTCTCACCGAAGATCGCCCGCAGCAGCCGCTCCTCCGGGGTCAGCTCGGTCTCGCCCTTGGGCGTGACCTTGCCGACCAGGATGTCGCCCGTGGTGACCTCGGCGCCGATCCGGATGATGCCGCGCTCGTCGAGGTCGGCGAGCATCTCCTCGCTGACGTTGGGGATGTCGCGGGTGATCTCCTCCGGCCCCAGCTTGGTGTCGCGGGCGTCGACCTCGTGCTCCTCGATGTGGATCGAGGTGAGCACGTCCTGCTGCACGAGGCGCTGCGACAAGATGATCGCGTCCTCGTAGTTGTGGCCCTGCCACGGCATGAACGCCACCAGCAGGTTGGTGCCGAGCGCCATCTCGCCCTCGTCGGTGCAGGGACCGTCGGCGATCGGCGAGCCGACCTCGAGGCGCTGCCCCTCGGCGACCAGCGGGCGCTGGTTGATGCAGGTGCCCTGGTTGGAGCGGCTGAACTTCTGCATCCGGTAGGTGCGGTAGGTGCCGTCGTCCTGCATGACCTCGACCGCGTCGGCCGAGACCTCCTGGACGACGCCGGCCTGGGCCGCCACGACCACGTCACCGGCGTCGACGGCGGCACGGAACTCCATGCCGGTGCCCACCAGCGGCGCGTCGCTCTTGATCAGCGGCACCGCCTGACGCTGCATGTTGGAACCCATGAGCGCCCGGTTGGCGTCGTCGTGCTCGAGGAAGGGGATCAGGGCGGTCGCGACCGACACCATCTGGCGCGGCGAGACGTCCATGTAGTCGACCTCGTCGGCGGGGACGATGTCGACCTCGCCGTGGCGCTGGCGGACCAGCACCCGCTCCTCGGCGAAGGTGAAGTCCTCGGTCAGCGCGGCGTTGGCCTGCGCGATGACGAAGCGATCCTCCTCGTCGGCGGTGAGGTAGTCGACCTTCGTCGTCACCTGGCCCTTCTCGACCTTGCGGTACGGCGTCTCGACGAAGCCGAACGGGTTGATCCGTCCGAACGTCGCGAGCGAGCCGATCAGGCCGATGTTCGGGCCTTCCGGGGTCTCGATGGGGCACATGCGGCCGTAGTGCGACGGGTGGACGTCGCGGACCTCGAAGCCGGCGCGGTCACGGGACAGACCGCCCGGGCCGAGCGCGGAGAGCCGGCGCTTGTGCGTCAGGCCCGCGATCGGGTTGGTCTGGTCCATGAACTGGGAGAGCTGGGAGGTGCCGAAGAACTCCTTCAGCGCCGCCACCACGGGACGGATGTTGATCAGGGACTGCGGCGTGATGGCCTCGACGTCCTGCGTCGTCATCCGCTCGCGGACCACCCGCTCCATCCGGGCCAGACCCGTGCGGAGCTGGTTCTGGATGAGCTCGCCCACGGTGCGCATCCGGCGGTTGCCGAAGTGGTCGATGTCGTCAGCGCGGACCTCGATCTCGGCACCGGAGCCGGCCACCATCTCGAGGGTGTCCTTGCCGTCGTGCAGCGCGACGATGAACTTGATCGCCGAGACGATGTCCTCGGTGGTCAGCGTCTGCTGGTCGAAGGCCTCGGTGGTGCCGAGCTTCTTGTTGATCTTGTAGCGACCGACCTTGGCCAGGTCGTAGCG
Source organism: uncultured Actinomycetota bacterium (assembly GCA_963845655.1). Classification (GTDB taxonomy): domain Bacteria; phylum Actinomycetota; class Actinomycetes; order Propionibacteriales; family Nocardioidaceae; genus Nocardioides_B. The sequence goes on from CAWJTB010000002.1 coordinate 325,576, forward strand.
CTTGCCGTTGAAGTAGTAGTTGTCCAGCAGCGTCTGCGCGGCCTCGCGGGTGGGGGGTTCGCCCGGGCGCAGCTTGCGGTAGATGTCGAGCAGCGCGTCGTCCTGGCCGGACGTGTGGTCCTTCTCCAGGGTGAGCATCATCGACTCGTACTCGCCGAACTCGTCGCGGATCTGCTGCTCGGTCCAGCCGAGGGCCTTGAGCAGCACCGTGACGTTCTGCTTGCGCTTGCGGTCCAGCCGGACGCCGACGAGGTCGCGCTTGTCGATCTCGAACTCGAGCCAGGCGCCGCGCGACGGGATGACCTTGGCGGTGAAGATGTCCTTGTCGGACGTCTTGTCGGCGCTGCGCTCGAAGTACACGCCGGGCGAACGGACCAGCTGCGAGACGACCACGCGCTCGGTGCCGTTGATGACGAAGGTGCCCTTGTCGGTCATGAGCGGGAAGTCGCCCATGAAGACCGTCTGGCCCTTGATCTCACCGGTCTCGTTGTTGGTGAACTCCGCCGACACGTAGAGCGGTGCGGAGTAGGTGAAGTCCTTCTCCTTGCACTCGTCGACCGTGTTCTTCGGGTCGTAGAAGACCGGGTTCTCGAAGGAGAGGGACATGGTCCCGGAGAAGTCCTCGATCGGGGAGATCTCCTCGAAGATCTCCTGCAGACCGGACTTCTGCGACACGTCCTCGTTGTTGTCCAGGCGGGCCTGGACGTCGGCCTCCCATGCCTCGTTGCCCACGAGCCAGTCGAAGCTCTTGGTCTGGAGGTCGAGGAGCTTGGGGACCTCGAGGGGCTCGGCGATCTTCGCGAAGGAGATGCGCGGGGGTGCCAGGGGGTTTTCGGTGCCAGAGTTGACGTTCTTCTTGGTGCTGCGCGAGGCGGCCAAGAGGTGGTCCTTCCGAGGGGCTCGCGGACTCTTGTTCAGAGGCGTCTTCCGACCACAGACCAGCTCACCGGGCAGGCTGGAAGCATTTGAGGGCGGACGCAAAGAGCGATGCTACCCCAGGGCAGGGTCAACCGCAACCGTCAAATGCAACCCTCCCGGCCTCGATCACGGCAGCGGGACATCGGCGGGAGTGGAGCCCGGTCCGTCGGTGTCGCGCGGTCGTGAGAGGTGCCAGTCGGACGGCGGCCTCGCGGAACGCACCAGAAGCATGAACCGAAGCCGGGCCGGAGTCAAGGACCCCGCGCACAGCCCTGTGCATGAGGCTGCCGGACCTGGGTCGGCACCGCGGTCAGTAGGAGGTGATGTTCGAGACGAGCCAGCGCCCGTCGCTCTCGACCATCGTCATCTGCACCCGGTTGAGCGCCAGCTGGGGCTCGCCGTTGTTGGCGGTGCTGGTGGTGGTCTGGTTGACGTAGAGCAGCACCGAGACCCGCTCGGGGTCCGCCTGGCTGACCGCCGAGGCCTTCACGTCCGCCGCCACGACGGCCTTGCTCTCGGCCGCGTTGGGGCGGACCAGCTCGTCGAACGTCGAGAGGTACTGCTTGCGATACTCCGGGGTCATGTACCGCGCCGCGGCCTTGGCGTCGGCGTCGAGCGTGGTGTGCTCGTAGGACAGGATCGCGGCGGCGGCCCGCTCGGCCGCGGCGGGAGCGGTACGCCGCGCCTCGGCCACGGCGTCCTGCTCACGGACCTCCCCGACCCGCCAGACCCCCAGGGCGAGCACCCCGGTCACGACGACCAGCGTCAGCGCCAGCACCGCCAGAACGACGACCAGCCGCCAGCCGGGCGCAGCGCGTCTGGCCGGACGCTCCCCCTCGTCGGCCTCGATCGGACCTTCTCGCGCCGGAGCACCTTCTCGCGCCGGGGCGCTCTCGCGCGCCGAGACGGCTCTGCGGTCTCGTCGGCCGCGGGGGCCTCCGAGTGCGTCGGCGGAGTCCCGTCGGGGACGGGAGACGTTGTCTCGACGATCGGAGCGGTCTCGCCGTCGGCCTCCCCATCGATCTCCCCCGTGATCTCGTCGGGGCGCGCCGGCCTGCGCTCGCCGGCGATCCGGCGGCGTGGGCGGGGGCTGCGGGGGCTCTGGCTGCTCATGCTTCCTTCGAGTATGGCGCGCGGACCTGCTCGCGCGGAGTCGGGGACCGCTCGGGGGCGTGCCTCGGGCTGTGGTGGCCGTCGGGTGACAGCTGACGGGTCAGGCGACCGGGGTGAAGTTGTCGACGCGCCAGCGACCGTCGATCTTCACCAGGTCGACCTCCCAGCGGAAGTGCCGGGCCCGTGCGTCGAACACGGTCTTGACGTTGGCGTCCGAGACCACCAGCACCTGGGCGGAGTCGTCGTCGAGGCTGGCCACCCCGGAGGTCAGCACCTGCCCCTTCGAGGTCATCTCGGCCTGCTTGACCGAGGAGACGATGTCGGTCATCGCCTTCTCGAACTCGCCCTTGAACTTCGGCGACAGCATCGGGGTGATGGAGTCCTGGTAGCCGTCGATGGAGGCGACGTCGTAGTTGTTCACCTGGACCGTGAACCGCTCGGCCGCCCGCACCACGGCGGCGCGGTTGCCCTGCTCGCGCTCCGTGGCCTCAGCCTGGGGCCGGACCACCAGCAGCGTCAGGACCAGCGCCACCGCAGCCCCGAGCGCGAGCAGCGCGAAGACGCCACTCAGCACCCAGCGCAGGCGGACTCGGCCCTGCCCGGCCCCGCGGTCGCCCGCACTGTCCTGGTCGGGGCCGCCGTCCTGGTCGTGGTTGCCGGTGTGGTCATCGGTCGTCTCGCTCAAGCCGGTCACTCCTGCCTGGACAGCGGCTGCAGCAGCAGCCACTTCCAGGAGTTCTCGCCCATCACGGACGCGGCGCCGCCGGTGTAGGTCACGTCGCCGGTGGGGTTGCGGTCGGTGTAGCGGAAGGACCCGTCGCTGTCGTACGCACCGAGCACGGGGGCGCGGTAGGCGGCGGGCGCCCGCTTGGGTGCGTTCTGCGCACCGCGCGCGTTGCTCTGGGCGGCCGGCTCCGCACACCGCGCCGACTCGTCCATCGCCTTGTTGCCGCGCTCGGTGTTGGGATCACGCTTCTTGGCGTTGTAGCCGCGCTCGCAGACGTGGGGCTGCTCCTGGGTGATGATCCCGAAGTGGGCGTTGTAGCGGCCGGTCTGCTTGTCCCGGTCGACCACCGTGTAGCCGCCGGCGACGACGTAGGGGTAGACGACCAGGACCATCTCGGTGCCGGCGAGGTGCTTGCCGGTGACCTCGCCGGTGGTGACCAGGTTGTTGATCAGCTGGCCGAGGTCGACCTTGTTCTGCTCGAGGAACGTCCGCAGCTGGTTGGCTGTCTCGCTGCCGTTGTCGATGACCCGGCGCAGGTCGGCGTCGCTGGTCACGAGGGTGTCGGAGAACAGCGACAGGTCGCGCGAGAAGCTCTTGATCGCCGAGGACTTGTCGATCTGCGTCTGCAGCACCGTGTTGCTCTCCTCGAGCAGCGCAGTCGTGATGTCGAAGTTCGCGTTGGCCGCCTCGATGAAGGAGTTCGAGGTGTCGACGATCGTGCTGAGGTTGCGGCCCGTGCCCTTGAAGGCCTGGCCGAGCTCGTTGACGGCGGTCGTCAGGCTCTGCTTGTTGACCGACTCGACCGTGTTGCTGATGTCGGTGAGGAACTTGGTGGTCTCGATCGGAGTCTCGGTCATGTCGAGCGGGATCTCCGAGCCGCTGGTCAGGAACGGCTTCTTCTTGGTCTGCGGCTGCAGGTCGACGAACTGCTCGCCGACCGCCGACCGGTTGGCCACGACCGCCTTCGTCACGTCGGGGATGTCATCGAACTCGTTGTCGATGTCGAGGATGACGTCGACGCCCTTGTCGGTCAGCTCCATCCTCTCGACCTGCCCGATGGTGACGCCGCGGTAGGACACCTCGGCACCGCTGAAGATGCCTCCGGACTCCGAGAAGTGCGCAACGACCTCGTAGGACTCGTCCATGATCAGCCGGTCCAGGCGGGCGTAGCGGGCTCCCACGTAGGAGACCCCGATCAGGGTGATCAGCACGAACACCAGGAGCTGCACCTTGGTCTGCTTGGTGATCATCGCTGCACCATCCCCCACACGAGCAGGGCCCCGAGATCGGAGTCCGGCTTCGTGGTCGTGGTCGTCGCCGACCCGTCGGTCGGGCCGAACCCGGGACGCAGCAGGCCGCCGGTCAGGCCGCCGACCCCACCGGTGCCGCCGGAGCCCCCTGTCGGGTTGCCGCTGCCGCCGAGGAGGCGGTCGGTCAGGTCACTGATCGGGTTGCCCGGCCGCTGTGCCAGCTTGCGATACCGCTCGCAGGTCAGGGAGCCGTAGTACTCCGACCTCTTGTTCAGACAGTTGCTGAGCAGGACCTTCGGCCGGACCGCGTCGCAGCGCGCACCCAGCGGTCGCCCGCTCCTGATGCACTTCTGCAGCGCGGACAGCTGCGGGACCTCCAGCTCGGGCAGGGTGCCGACCCCCACCAGCGCGCACACGTCGCGACCCAGGAGGTCGGGAAGGCGCTTGCAGATCTCCGCAGCCACTCCCTTGCAGTCGGCCAGGCTGCCGCCGCTGAGCAGCTTCTGGACGCACTCGAAGTTGCTCTTGCAGAGGTCCTCCAGCTCGCTCGGGAGGTTCGGGATCGTGTCGCAGTCGACCGGCGAGTTGTCCAGCAGCAGACCCAGGTCGAGGTCGAGCTGCGCGGACAGGTTGGTGTAGTCGCCCATGTGCAGGTTGCGCGCCTGGGCGGGGTTCTTGCCGACGACCGCGTCGACGAAGGGGTAGGTCAAGAACACCTGCAGCGCCTTGGGCAGCGCGTCCCCCGTCTCGGCCAGCTTGGTCAGCGTCGGGGCGAGCGCCTCGAGACTGTCGATCGTGGCCGCCTTCGAGTCGCGGATCACCTGGGTGCCGACCGAGCTGAGGTCGGCCAGGGCCGTGAGCATCTTGACCAGGTCGTCGCGCTGGCTGTTGATCGAGGCGATCGCGCGCGGCAGCTCGTCGAGGGCCAGCGTGATCGACGGCGTCTGCTTCTTGATCGCGAGCGCGAGCCGGTTGAGGCTCTCGATGGCCCGGACGATCTCCTCTTTGCCGGTGTCGAGCTGCTCCATGAACTCGTCGAGCCTGGACAGCACGGACTTCACGTTGGCCTCGCGGCCGTCGAGCGCCTTGTTGAGCTCGACCGAGATGGTCTTGAGCTGCGCCACGCCGCCGCCGTTGAGGAGCAGGGACAGCGCGCTGAGCACCTCCTCCACCTCGGGGTTGCGACCGGTGCGCTTCAACGGGATGTTGTCGCCGTCGCCGAGGCTGCCGCTCGCGCCCTGGGCCGGCGGCGCCAGGGAGACGAACTTCTCGCCCAGCAGGCTGGTCTGGCGCAGCGTGGCGATCGCGTTGTCAGGCAGCTTCACGGTGTCGCGCAGCTTGATGACCACCTCGGCGTGGTTGCCGCGGACCTCGATGGTGTCGACGCTGCCGACGGTGACGTCGTCGACCTTGACCGCGGACTGCGGCACCAGGTCGAGCACGTCGCGGAACTGCACCTTGACCTCGTACGGGTTGTCCCCGAGATCGGCGCCGCCGGGCAGCGGAAGGCTGTAGACGGTGAAGTCGCAGCCGGTGAGGGTCATCAGACCGGCCACCGCGAGGAGGACTCCCCGCGTCAGCCTGGCCCGTAGACCACGCCTGGGTCGCGTGCGCACGTCGGCCCGCTTCATCGCTGCACCTCCACGATCCCGGCCAGCGACCGGTCGACGTACTCCACGGTGGTCGGCTTCTGTCTCGCGCTCGCGCGGTCGGCCGCCGCGGTGTCCAACGCTCCGGCGCGCGGCACGGAGGCCCGGAGCCGGTCGCACTGGTTCTCGTCCGAGTCGGTCCCGGCATTGAGCACGCTGCAGATGAACGCCTCCGGGTCCGTCTCGAGCTGGCCGACGTTCTGACCGATGTTGGCGCGCGTGTCGAGCGTGCCGGTGGCCGGGTTGTAGGTGTGGAAGAGGTTGCTCAGGGCCGTCGGCGCGGCACTGAGCACCTCGTCGAGCGCGCCGCGCTGCTTGACGAGGACCTTGGTGACCCGGTTGAGGCCCTTGATGTTCCGGCCCAGCGAGTCACGGTTCTCCTTGACGAAGCCGGACACGGCCTCCATCGCGACACCGAGGTTCTTCAGCGCCGCCGCCAGGTCGTCCCGCTCGTCCTTGAGCAGGTCGGCCGAGGCCGCCAGCGAGTCGTTGAACTGCCGCACCGTGGTGTCGTTCTCCTCCAGGGCCTGCACGAAGCGCTCGATCTCCCGCGCGGTTCCGAACAGCTCCTCCTTGTTGTTGTCCAGGGTGGAGGTGAACTTGCTGAGGTTCTTGATCGTCGAGTTGAACTTCGCACCCTGCCCCGCGAAGTTCTCCGCGGTCGAGTCCAGCAGGTTGGTCAGTGCCCCCTGGCTGTTGGCACCCTGCGGGCCCAGGGCGACGGTCAGGTCGTCGATGCTCTGGTAGATCTCGTCGAGCTCGAGCGGGGTCGAGGTCCGGCTGACGCCGAGGGTGGCTCGCGCCTCCAGCGGAGTGTCGCCCTCGGTGAACACCGGCGTCAGCTGGACGAACCGGTCCCCCACGATCGCCGGCGAGATGATGATCGCCTCGGCGTCCTTGGGGACGTCGTACTTCGCGTCGTACGACATCTTCACGGTGACGTCGGTGCCCGAGGGCACCACGGTCTCCACCTTGCCCACGGGGACGCCGAGGATCCGGACGTCGGAGCCCTCGTAGAGCGAGACGGTGCGGGGGAAGGACGCGGTGACGTACTTCTTCTCGTCGCCGGGAAGTGCGGCCAGCACCAGCGCCAGGATCACGGCGAGCACGGCCACCACGGCCAGGACGCGGGTGATCGCGCCCTTGCTCTTCGGCAGGTTCTTCTTCGCCATGTCAGCCCCTCGGGATCACGGTCGGGGTCCCGGCGGGCGGGAGGTTCTCGATGTAGGTGTCGAACCAGGGCCCGTTGCCGAGCGTATTGGCGAAGACCCGGTAGAACGGCGCCATCAGCCGCAGGCTGTTGTCGAGGTTCTGCTGGTTCTTGTTGAGGACGTCGACGACGTTGGCGAGGCTGTCCAGCGCCGGCTTGAGGTCCTGGCGGGTGTCTCGCACCAGCCCGGTGAGCTGCACCGAGAGCTGGCTGGTGGCGACGAGCAGGTTGTGCACCGACTCGCGGCGGGCGGCGAGCGCGGTGAAGAGCTTGTTGCCCTCACGCATCAGCGTGACGATGTCCTCGCGGCGGTCGCCGAGGACGCCCGACACCTTGCGGGTGTTGGCCAGCAGCGTCTCGAGCTCCTGGTCCCGGGCGGCGATGTTGGCCGACAGGGCCGAGAGCCCGGTGAGCGCCGTGCGGAACTCCTCGGGCGTGTTCTCGCTGAGTGCCGCCAAGGTGTTCAGCGACTTGGTGAGGCTCTGGGTGTCGATGTCCTCGGCGCGCTCGGCCAGCCCGGAGAAGGCCTCCACGACGTCGTAGGGCGACGTGGTGCGGTCGAGGGGGATCTCGGTGCCTTCGCTCAGCTGACCCGAGCCCTCGGGCTCCAGCGAGAGGTACATGGCTCCGAGCAGCGTCTTGACGCGGACCCCGGCTGCGGTCTCCTTGCCGAACTTCTCACTCGTGGCGACCTTGAACTCGACCCGCACGTGGTCGCCGTCGAGCTCGACGGTCCGCACCTTGCCGACGCGGACACCGGCGATCCGGACCTCGTCGTTGGGCTTGAGCCCGCCGGCCTCGGAGAAGGCGGCGTAGTAGGTGTCGCCCCCGCCGATCAACGGCAGGTCCTCGGCCTTGAACGCGGCCATGATCAGGGCCGCGATCACGGCGAGGCTGACCGCCCCGATGATGACGGGGTTGCGCTCGTGGAAGGGCTTGCTCATCCGAGGTCACACCTCGCTGACTTGGTGTCGTAGCTCAGGTCGATACGTTTCTCGACCCCGGGCACGGTCGCCGTGCCGGTGAAGTTGCACAGGTAGAAGTTGAAGAAGGAGCCGTAGATCGCGGTGCGGCCGACCTTGTTGAGCTTGATCGGCAGCACCTGCAGGGCCCGGTCCACCTCGCCCTTGTTCCGGTCGAGGGTGCCGGCGACCTTGCGCAGCTGGGTGATGTCGGTCGTCAGGCTCGGACGGATCCCGGTGACGAGGTCGGAGGTCTGCACCGCGAGCCCCGAGATCGAGTCGAGCGAGCCGAGGATGGCCTGACGGTCCTGCGAGAGTCCGGAGACGAACTCGCGCAGCTTGATCAGCAGGTCCGACAGCTGGGCGTCACGGTCGCCGATGGTCACCATCACGTCGTTGAGGTTGGTGATCAGCGAGCCGATCACCTCGTCCCGGCTGGCCAGCGTCGAGGTCACCGAGGCGGTGTGCGACAGCAGGCTCTCGAGCGTGCCGCCCTCGCCCTGGAAGACCGTGACGATCTCGTAGGACAGCTTGTTGATGTCGGCCGGTGACAGGGCTGCGAACAGGGGCTTGAACCCGTTGAACAGCACAGTGAGGTCGAGCGCCGGCCGGGTGTTCTTCAGGGGGATGGTCTGTCCCTCCTTGAGGACCCCGTCGCCCCCCAGGCCCTGGGTGAGCGCGATGTAGCGCTGGCCGACCAGGTTGCGGTAGCGGATCGTGGCGAGCGTGCTCTCCGTGACCTGCCGGTCACTGTCGACCTTGAAGGTCACCAGCGCCTTGGTGCGGTCGGTGATCTCCACGTCCTGCACGTTGCCGACCCGCACTCCGGCCACCCGGACGTCGTCTCCCTTGACCACGCCGGTGGCGTCGCTGAAGACGGCCTTGTAGGACTTGCTGGCCGAGAAGGAGACGTTGCCGATCGTCACGACCAGGAAGCTGGTCGCGATGGTGGTCACCACGATGAAGATGACGAGCTTGACGGCGTCGATGCTGGTCTTCTTGTCGAGGAGCTTCATCGCAGGCTCACCTCGCTTCCACGGGCCAGGGGCCCCAGCAGCAGTGCGGCCAGGTCGGGAACGTCATCGTGGGGGACTCCCATCGCGGGTGCGGCGAACGTGTTGATCAAGGACCGCTCGGCGGCCGTGCCTGCGTAGCCGGAGGTCATGTCGACCCCGGTGTCGAAGCTGGGGGCGCTGCGCGGGCGGAACTTGCCGTGGCTGCCCTTGACCCCGTCGTCGACCTCGGAGGTGCGGGGCTGCGGGGTCTTGTTGGACTGGCTGTAGGGCGGGTTCGGGAGCTTCTCGCAGTGCGGCCCGTTGCGTGCCCCGAACTTGGGCTTCTCGTCGGGGCGGTAGCCCGTCGGGCTGTTGGGGAGCGTCTCGAGCTGGATGTGGAGGGTGTAGCCGCGGTAGGCCTCCTCCATGTTCGGAGTCCAGTTGACCATCCCCTTGAGCAGGCAGGGGTACTCCGGGGCGTACTTCGCGAACAGCGGCAGCTGCCTCTGGCCCTGCTTGCTCAACCGGATGATGTTCTCACCGTTCGTCTCCAGGAAGTCCTTGCTGGTCGAGGAGAACGACGCCACGTCGTTGAACAACGCCGAGACCTTCGCCTCCTTCTCCACGAACGTGTTGCCCGTCGTCACCGAGTTGCGCAACAGGTTCGCCAGATCCGGCACCGCCTCGGTGTAGGCATCCGACACCGTCGCCAGCTTGTTCAGGTCATCGATCAACAACGGGATCTTCGGGTTCATCCGCTTCAGATAGTCATCGAGCACCACCAGGTTGTTGCCCAGCTGCTCACCTCGACCCTCCAGAGCCGTCGCCATCGCCGTCAACGTGTAGTTCAGCTGCTCAGGCTGCACCGTGCGCAACAACGGGTACAGATCGGCCAGCACCTTCTCGACCTCGATCGCCACCCGCGACTCGGTGATCTCATCGCCAGCCTCGATCGACCCCTGCGGGTCCTCGGGCACCTGCAACGCGACGTACTTCTCACCGAACAGCGTCTTCGGCAGGATCCGCGCCGTCGTGTTGGCCGGGATCAGCTCGGTCATGCTCGGCTTGATCGCGAGCGTCATCACGGCACCGTCGCCCTTGGTCGTGATCTCGCGAACCTCGCCCACGATGATCCCGCGGAGCTTCACGTCGGCGAAGGCTGGCAGCTGAAGACCGATGTTGGTGGTCGTGAGGCTCACCGGCACGAAGTCGACGAACTTCTTGGTGAAGATCGCCGAGGTCAACCAGACGAACGCCAGGAGCAGGACGAGGAACGCGACACCGAGCACCCGGAAGCGGACGGTCGTGGCCAAGGCGGAGCGGCTCATCGGAGGCTCACCTCGGTGCCACGCGCGAGGGGGGCGAACAGCAGCGTCGCGAGATCGGGGACCTGCTCGGGGCGCAGACCCATGACCGGGGCCGCGATCGAGTCGACGACGGTCTGCTCGGCGGCCGATCCGGCGTAGCCCGAGCTCACGTCGAAGCCCGTTGCGGGGCGCTCTTTGCCCACGGGGTAGTTGACTCCGTCCTTGATGTTCGGCACCAGCGACTTCGGGGGGAGGTTGCGCTGGCCGTACCTGTCGTTGATGGCGTCTCGGCAGTCGCCGAGGTCGACGGCGTTCTCTCCCCGCTCGGCGTAGACCGGCTTGTCACCCGGGTTGTAGCCCCGCGGCTGCCGCGGCAGGGTCTCGAGGTCGATGTGGAGGGTGTAGCCGCGGAACGCCTCCTCCTGCCGGGGGATCACGTTGACGATCCCTCTGAGCAGGCAGGGGTACTCCGGGGCGTACTTCGCGAACAGCGGCAGCTGCCTCTGGCCCTGCTTGCTCAACCGGATGATGTTCTCACCGTTCGTCTCCAGGAAGTCCTTGCTGGTCGAGGAGAACGACGCCACGTCGTTGAACAACGCCGAGACCTTCGCCTCCTTCTCCACGAACGTGTTGCCCGTCGTCACCGAGTTGCGCAACAGGTTCGCCAGATCCGGCACCGCCTCGGTGTAGGCATCCGACACCGTCGCCAGCTTGTTCAGGTCATCGATCAACAACGGGATCTTCGGGTTCATCCGCTTCAGATAGTCATCGAGCACCACCAGGTTGTTGCCCAGCTGCTCACCTCGACCCTCCAGAGCCGTCGCCATCGCCGTCAACGTGTAGTTCAGCTGCTCAGGCTGCACCGTGCGCAACAACGGGTACAGATCGGCCAGCACCTTCTCGACCTCGATCGCCACCCGCGACTCGGTGATCTCATCGCCCGCCTCGATCGACCCCTGCGGGTCCTCGGGCACCTGCAACGCGACGTACTTCTCACCGAACAGCGTCTTCGGCAGGATCCGCGCCGTCGCGTTGGCCGGGACCGTCTCGCTCTGGCTCGGGTAGAGGCCGAGGGTGAGCGCGACCTTGTCGCCGTCCGCCTTCATCGCCGTCACCTCGCCGACCTGGACCCCCCGGATCTTGACGTCGGCTCGATCGGGCAGCTGGAGGCCGGCCTTGGAGGACAGCAGCGTGACGTTGTCGTACTGGGCGAACGTCTTGTTGAAGATGGCGTAGGTGCCATAGGCGAACAGCGCGACGAGCAGCAGGAAGGCGACACCCATGGCGCGATGCTGGATGCCGTCGAAGATGCCGCTGCGGCTGTTCGGTGTGCTCATCGTCAGCCCGCGAGCCGCACGGTCGTGGTCGTGCCCCAGATGGCCATGGACAGGAAGAGGTCGATGACGTTGATCGCGACGATCGAGGTCCGCACGGCGCGACCCACCGCGACGCCGACGCCCGCGGGGCCACCCGAGGCGGTGTAGCCGTGGTAGCAGTGGATCATGATGACGACCACGGCGAAGACCAGCACCTTGCCGAACGACCACAGCACGTCACCCGGTGGTAGGAACTGGTTGAAGTAGTGGTCATAGGTCCCGGAGCTCTGGCCGAAGAACTGGGTCACCGTCAGTCGCGTCGCGAAGTACGACGACAGCAACCCGACGACGTAGAGCGGGACGATGGCGATCAGGCCACCGATGATGCGCGTCGTCACCAGGAACGGCAGGGACGGGATCGCCATCACCTCGAGGGCGTCGACCTCCTCGGAGATCCGCATGGCACCCAGCTGAGCCGTGAAGCCGCAGCCCACGGTCGCCGCCAGCGCGATGCCGGCGATCAGCGGCGAGATCTCGCGGGTGTTGAAGTAGGCCGAGACGAACCCGGCGAACGCCGCGGTGCCGATCTGGTTCAGCGCGGCGTAGCCCTGCAGCCCCACCTCGGTGCCGGTGAAGAACGCCAGCGCGGTGATGACGCCGACGGTGCCGCCGATGACGGCGAGCGCGCCGGAGCCGAGCGTGACCTCCGCCAGGATCCGGAGGATCTCCTTCTTGTAGCGCGTGATGGTCCGTGGGGTCCACGCGATGGCGCGGACGAAGAACGACAGCTCCTCACCGAGGGCGTCGAGCGACTTGAGGGGCTTCTGGTACACAGCCCGGACGTTGGCCATCGTGAGCCCCCTAACCTGTCTTTGGTGGAACGAGCTGGAAGTACATCGCACTCATCACGAAGTTCACGACGAACAGCAGCATGAAGGTGATGACGACGGACTCGTTGACGGCGTCGCCGACGCCCTTGGGGCCACCGCCTGCGTTCATGCCCTTGTAGGAGGCCACGATCGCGGCGATCAGCCCGAACACCAGCGCCTTGGCCATGCCTTGCCACAGGTCGGGCAGCTGGGCGAGCGCGGTGAAGCTGGCGAGATAGGCACCGGGGGTGCCGTCCTGCAGCACCACGTTGAAGACGTAGCCGCCGGCGACGCCCACCACGCTGACCAGGCCGTTGAGGAAGACCGCAACGAGCATGCAGGCGAGCACCCGAGGGACGACGAGCCGCTGGATCGGGTCGATGCCCAGCACCATCATGGCGTCGAGCTCTTCGCGGATCTTGCGAGCACCGAGGTCGGCGGCGATAGCCGAGCCCCCCGCGCCCGCGATGAGCAGCGAGGTGGCGATCGGCCCGGCTTCTCGCACCACCGCCAGGACGGCGGCGGAGCCGGTGAACGACTGGGCTCCGAACTGCTTGATCAGGCCGCCCACCTGGAGCGCGATGACAGCGCCGAACGGGATCGCCACGAGGGCGGTGGGCACGATCGTGACCGAGGCGATGAACCAGGCCTGCTGCAGGAACTCCCGCAGCTGGAACGGACGCCGGAAGAGGCCGCGGCCCACGTCGAGGCCGAAGGCGAAGAGCTTGCCCGCGGTGCCGATCGGAGCCAGCACGCGGGACGAGGTCAGCGTCGCCACGGAGTGTCCCGGGTGAGCCACCCTCGCGAGGGCGACGTCATCGGCGCGGTCATCCGCCCGTCACCATCGACATGTTCTCCTCGAACGAGCCGGGAGGAGGGGTCACGTCGTTGTCGCGGCACCAGGCACCGGGCTCGCGCTGGCTGCGCCGCGGCACGCCGTTGGACGGCTCGAGCTGCAGCGGGATCGGCGGCAGCGGGGGCATCTCCATGTCCTTCTCCGCCTCGAGGTCGTCGGCGTCCTTCTCCTCCGACATGCCGATCGGACCGACCGTCTGGGCGTTGAGGAACTGCCGCACGACCGGCTCCTCGGAGGAGAGCAGCATCTCGCGCGGACCGAACATGGCCAGGTGCTTGTGGTAGAGCAGGCCGATGTTGTCGGGCACGGTCCGGGCGGTGTTGATGTCGTGGGTGACGATCAGGAACGTCGCGTCGATCTGGGCGTTCAGGTCGATGAAGAGCTGGTTGATGAACGAGGTGCGCACCGGGTCGAGCCCGGAGTCCGGCTCGTCGATGAGCAGGATCTCGGGGTCGAGCACCAGGGCGCGGGCCAGGCCGGCGCGCTTGCGCATGCCGCCCGAGATCTCACCCGGGAGCTTGCTCTCGGCCCCGACGAGACCGACCAGCTCCATCTTCTCCATCACGATGTCGCGCATCTCCGACTCGGACTTCTTGGTGTGCTCGCGCAGCGGGAAGGCGACGTTGTCGTAGAGGTTCATCGACCCGAACATCGCGCCGTCCTGGAAGAGCACCCCGAACAGCTTGCGGATCTCGTAGAGGTCGCGCTCGGAGCAGGAGGCGATGTCGGTGCCTTCGATGAGGATGCTGCCCTTGTCGGGCTTGAGGAGCCCGATCAGCGCCTTGAGGAAGACCGACTTGCCGGTGCCGGACGGCCCGAGCATCACCGACACCTCGCCGGCCGGGATCGTGAGGGTGACATCGCCCCAGATGAGCTGCTTGCCGAAGGACTTGGTGAGGTCCTCGACCTTGATCTCGACGCCCACGGACGCCCTCCCTGTCTCTGCCTCGATCTGGGCACGCCGACCCGGGAGCGCGCTAGCGCCCCGAGGTGTGCCCACTCCTACCAACGAGTAAACAAGGTGGAGGTTACGTCACGAACTGTGACGCGCGACACCGGTCGTGCTCACACTGTGACATTGAGTGACACCCATGTGTCACGAATGAGCGGGATGCGGGTCCCGTGGGGTTCGATGCTTGTCTGACCCAACTGTGCAACTTGTCCCGCTACGCACGAAACGGCGGGCCCACCCCGACTGGGGGTGGACCCGCCGCCCGGCGGTGCGAAGCGATCAGGCAGCAGCCTGCGTCACTTGACGGTGACCTTGGCGCCGGCGCCCTCGAGCGCGTCCTTGGCCTTCTCGGCGGCCTCCTTGGTGACCTTCTCCAGGACCGCCTTGGGAGCGGCCTCGACCAGCTCCTTGGCCTCCTTGAGACCGAGGCTGGTGAGCGCGCGCACCTCCTTGATGACGTTGATCTTCTTCTCGCCCGCGGCCTCGAGGACGACGTCGAACTCGTCCTGCTCGGCGGCGGCGTCGTCAGCGGCACCCGCGCCACCGGCGGCCGGCGCGGCGGCGACGGCGACGGGGGCGGCGGCGGTCACGCCGAAGGTGTCCTCGAACTGCTTCACGAACTCGCTGAGCTCCAGGAGGGTCATCTCCTTGAAGGCGTCGAGCAGCTCGTCGGTGGTGAGCTTCGCCATGGTGGCGTTTCCTTCCGGTTGCTGTCCCGCACGTCCGTGCGGGCCAATGCTGGTCACGTGCGGCATCGCACGCGGGGGGGTGTGGTGGTCGAGCCGGACCGGGCCTAGGCCTCGGTCGTCGCCTCGGTGTTCTCCTCGTCGGTGCCCGCGGCGTCCGCCGGAGCCGTCTGCGAGGGCGCGTCGGCCGGAGCCTCGGCGCTCTCCTGCGTCGGTGCCGGCTCGCCGGCACCACCCTGGAGGATCGACGGGTCCTGCTCGGCCTTGGCCTGGAGCGCACCCGCGAGACGGGCAGCCTGGGCCAGGGGGGCGTTGAGCAGGTAGACGGCCTGGCTGAGCGACGCCAGCATTCCGCCCGCGAGCTTCGCGAGGAGGACCTCACGCGACTCGAGGTCGGCCAGCTTGGCGATCTCGGCGGCCTCGATCAGCCTGCCGTCCAGGACGCCGCCCTTGATCACCAGGGAGGGGTTCGCCTTGGCAAAGTCACGCAGCCCCTTGGCCGCCTCGACGACGTCACCGCTGATGAAGGCGATGGCGGTCGGACCGGTGAGCAGGGAGTCGAATCCTTCGACGCCCGCCTCGGTCGCGGCGATCTTGGTGAGCGTGTTCTTGACCACGGCATAGCTTGCGTTCTCGCCGAGAGAGCGCCGCAGGTCCTGCAGCTGCTTCACGGTGAGACCGCGGTACTCGGTCAGCACCGCACCCGCAGACTCCTGGAACGACTCCACGAGCTCTGCGACGTCGGCGGTCTTGTCTGGCCGCGCCATGGGTCTCCTTCCCGTACTTCGGTCATCGACCAGGCTGGACATCAGCGCTGGTCCTCGAAGCCGGAGACCGCTGGAGGCCGGGAAACGACGAACGCCCCGACGCAGGAGCGCGGGGCGTCAGGAGGAGCGGACGGTGTCCGCGGCCGGTGCGGCCGGTGGACGTCGTACGCCGAGTGTCTGACACTCGTGGCACCTGCGCAGGCCGCCCGCTGCTGCGGGACCTTCGATCGGGAGCGCGTCCCAGCGGTGAGGCTGGAGCGGGCCCGCCGAACGACCGGCGGTCTCTGGATTCAGACAGGACTGTACGCGAGCGTCGCGACCGGCTCCAAATCGAGGCCCGAACGGGGCCAGGATTCCGTATTCGGGGATGCGCCGGTCCGGTGAGGTGATTCCATCTAGGGGTGGAGTTGTCACTGGAGTCTTTGAGCCAGGTGCTGGAGCAGGCCGACCATCAGGTCACCGCGGGCTCCCACCCGGCCTCGCGCGTCTGGCCGACGGGGTTCGAGCTGCTCGACGAGACCCTCAACGGCGGCTGCCGCTCCGGTGAGCTGATCCTCCTCGGCGGTCCGCAGGGCCTGGGCAAGACGACCTGGGTGCTGCAGGTGGCGCGCAACGTCGCGCGCTCCGGACGCTCGGTGGTCTTCTTCTCCTTCGAGCACGACCTCCAGACCCTCCTGGTGCGCCTGGTGTCCCTGGAAGCCGGTCAGCTGGGCGGCATCGTGGCGCCGGGCATCAACCGGATCCGCCGCACCTTCGAGAGCGCAGACGGTCGGACGGGCACGCTCAAGGAGCGGCTGCGCGACACCGAGGGCGGCGTGGAGGCGATCGAGGTCGTCGAGGAGTACAGCGACCGGCTCGTGCTGCACCGCTCCACCGGCACCCGGACGAGCATCGAGACGATCAAGGCCGCCATCGACGAGATCCGCGGGCGGACCGGCGAGAACCCGATGGTCGTGGTCGACTACCTGCAGAAGGTGCACGCCCCCGAGGCCGTCGGTGAGACGGAGCGGGTCACGGCGGTCACCGAGGGCCTCAAGGACCTCGCCCTGGACCACGACGTCCCGATCCTGTGCGTGGTGGCCTCCGACAAGGAGGGCCTCACCGCCGGCCGGCGGATGCGGGTGGGGAACCTGCGGGGCTCCTCCGCGCTGGCCTACGAGGCCGACACGGTGCTGCTGCTCAACGACAAGTACGACGTGGTGGCCCGTCACCACCTCGTCTACAGCCTCGGCAACGCGGAGAAGTTCAGGAACTGGGTCGTGCTGACGGTCGAGAAGAACCGCAACGGCCGGGCCGGGCGTCGACCTGGAGTTCCTCAAGCGCTTCGACCAGTCCCGGTTCGAGACGACCGGGCGGCAGGTCACCGAGCAGCTCGTCGACGAGCGCGTCTTCGTCGACTGACCGCCGCCCGAAAAGGCGCACGGCGCCGACCAGCTCTCGCTGATCGGCGCCGGAGGCAGACGGGGGATGCGTCAGTCGTCGTCCTCGCCGGCGACGTTGCGCGTCTTGTTCGGGTCGACCTGGACGCCGGGGCCCATGGTCGTGGACAGCGTCACCTTGCGCAGGTAGCGGCCCTTGGAGCTGGCCGGCTTGAGCCGCAGCACCTCCTCGAGCGCCGCGGCGTAGTTCTCCGCGAGCTGCTGCTCGGCGAACGACGCCTTGCCGATGATGAAGTGCAGGTTGGCGTGCCGGTCGACCCGGAACTCGATCTTGCCGCCCTTGATGTCCGAGACCGCCTTGGCGACGTCCGGGGTCACCGTGCCGGTCTTCGGGTTGGGCATCAGGCCACGCGGCCCGAGGACCCGGCCGAGGCGACCGACCTTGCCCATCATGTCCGGGGTGGCGACGACGGCGTCGAAGTCGAGCCAGCCGCCGTTGACCTTCTCGATCAGCTCGTCGCCGCCGACGATGTCGGCGCCGGCCTCGCGGGCCGCCTCCGCCTTGTCACCGTTGGCGAAGACCAGCACGCGGGCTGTCTTGCCGGTGCCGTGCGGGAGGTTCACCGTGCCGCGGACCATCTGGTCGGCCTTGCGCGGGTCGACGCCGAGGCGCATCGCCACGTCGACGGTCTCGTCGAACTTCTTCTTGCTGCCGGCCTTGGCGAGCTTGATCGCCTCGACGGGGGTGTGGAGGGCGTCGATGTCGAACGACTCGGCGGTCTTCCGGTAGGTCTTGCTGCGCTGCATGTCTGGTTCCTTCTCTCAGTGCTTCTGCCCAGAGTGTGGTCGTCGGGCGCTCAGCTGCCCTGCCACGTGGTGCTGGTCGGTGGGTCCTGCGGTCGAAACGTCGCGACGGGCGCGACGGGAGGATCAGTCGGTCGTGATGCCCATGGAGCGGGCGGTGCCCTCGACGATCTTCATGGCGGCCTCGACGTCGTTGGCGTTGAGGTCCGGCATCTTGGTCGTCGCGATCTCGCGCACCTGGTCCTTGGTCAGCTTGCCGACCTTGTCCTTGTGCGGGACGCCCGACCCCTTCTGCAGACCGGCGGCCTTCTTGATCAGCTCGGCGGCCGGCGGGGTCTTCGTGATGAACGTGAACGAGCGGTCCTCGTAGATCGTGATCTCGACGGGGACGACGCTGCCGCGCATGGGCTCGGTCTCCGCGTTGTAGGCCTTGCAGAACTCCATGATGTTGACGCCGTGGGGACCGAGCGCGGTGCCCACGGGCGGCGCCGGGGTGGCCGCTCCGGCCTGGAGCTGCACCTTGACCAGCGCGGCGATCTTCTTCTTCTTGGGAGGCATTGCTGTTCTTCTCTCTGTTCTCGTGGTCATGACGGGAAGTCGCTTCCCTGCCACACTTACCTGGTCGGAGACGCGTTCCGCCTCCGGGTTTCGAGGAGCCGGGGCTCAGACCTTCTGGATCTGGCTGAAGCTCAGCTCGACCGGGGTCTCCCGGCCGAAGATCTCCACGAGCGCCTTGACGCGCTGCGACTCGGCGTTGATCTCGGTGATCGTGGCGTGCAGGGTCGCGAACGGACCGTCGACCACCATCACGGAGTCGGACACGTCGAAGTCGGCGACCTCGACCTTCTTCTTGGTCGCGGCACCTCCGCCGGCGGACGGGGCCGCAGCTGCCTCGGCCTCGGCGGCGACCGCCGGCGCGAGCATGCTCTCGACCTCGTCGAGGCTCAGGGGCACCGGCTGGTGGCTGTGGCCGACGAAGCCCGTGACGGACGGGGTGTGGCGGACCGCGGACCAGGACTCGTCGGTGAGGTCCATGCGGACCAGGACGTAGCCGGGGAGCACCGTGCGCTTGACCAGCTTGCGCTGGCCGTTCTTGATCTCCGCGACCTCCTCGGTCGGGACGATCACCTCGTGGATGTAGTCCTCCATGTTCAGCGAGGAGATCCGGTTCTCGAGGTTGGCCTTCACCCTGTTCTCCATGCCGGAGTAGGTGTGCACGACGTACCAGTCGCCGATCTTGGCGCGGAGCGCCTGACGGAACTCCTCCATCGGGTCGGCCGGGGGTGCGTCGATGTCGGCCTCGTCGGCGCTGTCGGCGCTCTCGGCGCCCTCGACGTCCTCGTCGGCCGCGGGGACCTCCTCGGAGCCGGCGGCGTCGTCCGGGAGCACGGCCTCGTCGGCTGCGGTCAGGTCCTCGGTGGTGGGGGCGTCGTCGGCCAGCGTCGGCTCGGTGCCGTCGGTGGACGTCGCGCCCTGGAGCTCTTCGTCGAACTGCTGCGACACGGTTACTCAGTCACCTTCGTTGTCTGGATTGTTGCTGCTCGTTGCGTGCGGGT
The DNA here is from genome assembly GCA_963845655.1 of uncultured Actinomycetota bacterium. Classification (GTDB taxonomy): domain Bacteria; phylum Actinomycetota; class Actinomycetes; order Propionibacteriales; family Nocardioidaceae; genus Nocardioides_B. The sequence continues at coordinate 344,892 of CAWJTB010000002.1, forward strand.
CCTGCTCGCCGCGGCGGTCCCGGGCGCGGGCTCTCGGCTAGGCGAAGATCGCGAAGACGAGCCGACCGAAGCCCAGGTCGAGCAAGGACACCAACGTCATGACCGCGAGGACGAACACCAGCACCACGATGAAGTAGGTCACCAGCTGCTGCTGGGTCGGCCACACGACCTTGCGGAGCTCGGCCACGACCTGGCGGTAGAAGGTGGCGGGACTGGTCCGCTTGTCGCCCGACGGGGAGGTCGAGCGCACCGGGCCGCTCTGCGTCACGGTTCCCTCCGCCTTCCTGTGTCCGAGTGTGTGGGTCCTGCGGTGTTCGCTGTGCTGGTCCTGCAGGGCACGAGGGACTTGAACCCCCAACCTTCGGTTTTGGAGACCGATGCTCTGCCAGTTGAGCTAGTGCCCTCCGACGGATCTCCACGTCGCGCCCGGGGGCGTGACCTGCGCCGGCGCGACCTGGGTGCGGGCATGCCGATCAAGGGTGAGATCCACCAAAGGAGAAGTGTACGGGGAACCCGGAAGTGAAGTCGAACCGACCGAGCCGACCCGGTCGCGGTGTGCACCGGCCTGGTGCGAGCATAGGCGCCATGAGCGAATCCCTCCCCCGCACCGGCCGGCGCGTCTCGGCCCGGATCGGTGCCATCGCCGAGTCCGCGACGTTGGCGGTCGACGCCAAGGCGAAGGCCCTCAAGGCCGTCCGGCCGCCCGGTCATCGGCTTCGGTGCCGGCGAGCCGGACTTCGCGACACCCGGCTACATCGTGGACGCCGCCGTCGAGGCCTGCCACGACCCCCGCAACCACCGCTACACCCCGGCCGGAGGCCTGCCGGAGCTGAAGGCGGCGATCGTCGAGAAGACCCGACGCGACACCGGCTACGAGGTGGAGGCCGCTCAGGTGCTCGTCACCAATGGCGGCAAGCAGGCGATCTACGAGGCCTTCGCGACGATCCTCGACCCGGGCGACGAGGTGATCGTGCCCGCGCCGTACTGGACCACCTACCCGGAGTCGATCCGGCTGGCAGGCGGCGTACCCGTGGAGGTGCTCGCCGACGAGACCCAGGACTACAAGGTGACCGTGCAGCAGCTCGAGGCCGCGCGCACCGACCGCACCAAGGTGCTGCTGTTCAACTCCCCCTCGAACCCCACCGGTGCCGTCTACACGAGCACCGAGGTCGAGGAGATCGGCCGCTGGCTGGTCGAGCACGACCTCTGGGTGATGACCGACGAGATCTACGAGCACCTCGTGTACGACGGCCTGGAGACCGTCTCGCTGCCGGTGGCGGTCCCCGAGCTCGCGGACCGCTGCATCGTGGTCAACGGCGTGGCCAAGACCTACGCGATGACCGGTTGGCGGATCGGGTGGGTGATCGGGCCGAAGGACGTCGTCAAGGCGGCCACCAACCTGCAGTCGCACGCGACCTCCAACGTCTCCAACGTCGCCCAGCGCGCCGCCATCGCCGCGGTCGCCGGCGACCTGTCGGCCGTCGCCGAGATGAAGGAGGCGTTCGACCGTCGCCGGCGCACGATCGTGGCGATGCTCAACGAGATCGACGGCGTGGTCTGCCCGGAGCCGAAGGGCGCGTTCTACGCCTACCCCTCCGTCAAGGGGCTGCTCGGCCAGGAGGTCGACGGGGTCACGCCCACCACCTCGGCCGAGCTCGCCGAGCTGATCCTGGACAAGGTCGAGGTCGCCGCCGTGCCGGGCGAGGCATTCGGCTCACCGGGCTACCTGCGGTTCTCCTACGCGCTCGGTGACGACGACCTCGTCGAGGGCATCACCCGGCTGCAGAAGCTCTTCGGCTGAGTGGTCTCGCCCAGCTCGACCGGCCGGGACGTCCGCCGGCTGCCCAAGGCGCACCTGCACCTGCACTTCACCGGGTCGATGCGGCACCCGACGCTGGTCGAGCTCGCGGCCCGCGACGGGGTCGTGCTCCCCGACGCGCTCGTGGAGGACTGGCCGCCCCGGCTGTCCGCGGCCGACGAGAAGGGCTGGTTCCGCTTCCAGCGGCTCTACGACATCGCCCGCTCCGTGCTCCGCACCGAGGACGACGTACGACGGCTGGTGCGCGAGGCCGCCGAGGACGACGTGGCCGATGGCGGCCGGTGGCTGGAGATCCAGGTCGACCCGAGCGGCTACGCGGCGCGCTTCGGGGGCATCACGGCCTTCACCGACCTGGTCGTCGACGCCGTGCGGGACGCCTCGGACGCGACCGGGCTCGGGATGGCGGTGGTCATCGCGGCCAACCGCACCCGCCACCCGATGGACGCGCGCACGCTGGCGCGGCTCGCGGGCCAGTACGCCGGGCGCGGCGTCGTCGGGTTCGGGCTGTCCAACGACGAGCGGCGCGGCACCACCGCCGACTTCGCCCCCGCCTTCGCGATCGCCGAGCGGGCCGGACTGCTGCTCGCGCCGCACGGCGGCGAGCTGCTCGGACCCGAGAGCGTGCGGACCTGCCTGGACGTGCTGCACGCCGACCGGCTCGGTCACGGCGTCCGGGTCGCGGAGGACCCCGAGCTGCTCGACCGGGTGGTGCAGGCCGGGGTGACGCTCGAGGTGTGCCCGGTCTCCAACGTCGCGCTGGGCGTCTACAGCGACCTGACCTCGGTGCCGCTGCCGGACCTGCTGCGCGCCGGGGCCCAGGTCGCCCTCGGTGCGGACGACCCGCTGCTGTTCGGGTCCCGGCTGGCCTCGCAGTACGCCACGATGCGGGCGGCCCACGAGCTGTCCGACGAGGTGCTGGCCGAGCTCGCCCGCATGTCCGTGCGCGCTTCGCGAGCCCCCGACACGACCCGGACCGAGCTGCTCGCCGACATCGACGAGTGGCTCGCCCGCGAACCGGCGCCGCGCCCCTAGGCTGGTCGCCATGACGAACTCACCGGGGGACCCGAACGACCCGTACGCCCAAGGCCCCAGTCAGCAGCCCAGTCAGCAGCCGCCGTACCCGCCCCAGACGCCCTACGGTCAGCAGCCGCCGTACCCGCCCCAGGGGGCCTACGGGCAGCAGCCCGGCTACGGCGGCTACGCGCCGGACCACCCGAAGGCGACGACCTCGCTGATCCTCGGCATCCTCGGCCTCGTGGTGTGCGGGATCCTGGCACCGTTCGCGTGGCAGATGGGCAAGCGCACGGTCTCCGAGATCGACGCCTCGCACGGCCAGCTCGGCGGCCGCGGCACCGCGCAGGCCGGCTACATCCTCGGCCTGATCGGCACGATCCTGCTCGGTCTCGCCCTGCTGGTCGCGGTCGGTCTCGTCGTGCTCGCCGTCGTCGGGATGATGGGCAGCGCCAGCTACAGCTGACCGGAGAGCGGCTCGCCGACCCGGGGCAGCGCACAGCCCACGAGCACCGGCTCGTTGACCAGCCAGACCCCGAACCGGTCCTGCACCGCCCGCTGGATCTCCCCCGCGAGCGCGAGCAGCTCGGTCGTGGTCGCACCTCCGCGGTTGGTCAGCGCCAGGGGGTGCTTGCCCGAGAGGGCGACCCGTCCGGCGCGGTGGCCCTTGGAGAAGCCGGCGTGCTCGATCAGCCAGGCGGCACTGGTCTTGACGCTGCCGTCCGGCTGCTCCCACCGCGGTGCGTCCGCCGGGAGGTCCGCGGCGTCGAGCACGGGGTTGGTGAAGAACGACCCGGCACTCCAGGTGTCGTGGTCCTCGGCGTCGAGCACCATGCCCTTCCCGGCCCGCAGGCCCAGCACTGCACGGCGTACGTCGACCGAGGGGGCGCGCTCGCCCGGCTGCACGCCGAGCGTGCGGGCCAGCTCGGCGTAGCGCACCGGGGCACCGAGGTCGCCGAGCCGGAGCTGGAAGGTCACCGACAGCACCAGGTGCCGCGACGGGTCCTGCTTGAAGCGGCTGGTGCGGTAGCCGAAGCCGCAGTCGGCCGCGAAGAAGGTGCGCTGCACGTCATCGACGCGGTCCCAGCAGCGGACCGAGGCGATCGTGTCGGCCACCTCCTGGCCGTAGGCGCCGACGTTCTGGATCGGCGTCGCGCCCACGCTGCCCGGGATGCCGGACAGCGCCTCGACGCCCACCCACTGCTGCTCGACGGCGTGCGCGACCAGGGCGTCCCAGGACTCCCCCGCCGCGACCGTGACCTGGGCGCCGCTGCACAGGTCCTGGGCCACGTCGAGGCCGGTCGTCTCGACGACCACGACGCGGCCGTCGAAGCCGTCGTCGCCGACCACGAGGTTGCTGCCGCCCGCCACGACGAGCAGCGGGGTCCCGGCGGCGTCCGCCTCGCGGACCGCGGCGACCAGCTGCTGCTCGGTGGTCGCGTGCACGACCTCGGTGGCGGGGCCGCCGAGCCGGAGCGTGGTGAGGGCGGCGAGCCGCTCAGGCACGCAGGACCGCCTTGGGCATGCCGAGCACCTTCTGGCCGTCGCAGAGGACCTCGAGGGCGACCTGGACGCCGGCGTCGGTGACGGCCTTGACGGTGCCGCGGACGACCACGTCGACCCCTATGTCGTCGTCCGGGACCACGACCGGCTTGGTGAACTTGCAGCCCAGCTCGACGACGTGGCCCGGACCACCGGCCCAGGTGTCCACAGCGCGTGCGGCCAGCGCGAGGGTGAACATGCCGTGCGCGATCACGCCGGGCAGGCCGACCGAGCCGGCGACCCGGTCGGACCAGTGGATCGGGTTGAAGTCGCCGCTGGCGCCGGCGTAGCGGACCAGATCGGCGCGGGTCACGGTGTAGGTCTGCTCGGGCAGCACGTCGCCCGTGCCGAGGTCGCTCGGCGTGCTCATGCGTCCTCCCCGCGGTGCACCAGGGTCGCGAAGGCGGTGCAGACCGGCTTGCCGTCCGCGTCGGCGATCTCGCTGCGGGTGCCGATGATGTCCGCGCCGCCGATCTGGCGCAGCGAGTCGACCGTGAGCGTCGCGGTGAGCACGTCGCCCGCAACGACCGGTCGGGTGTAGCTGAACCGCTGGTCGCCGTGCACCACCCGGTGCAGGGAGATGCCGACGGACGGGTCCTGCATGAGGCCGGTCATCGCCGCGAACGCCACGACGATCGGGAACGTCGTGGGTGCTGCCCCGCCGTCGTAGGTCGATCCGGTGGCATGGGCGAACTCGAAGAGCCTCTCGCGGGAGACGGTGTAGGGCGCGGTCGGCGGGAACGTCCGGCCGTGCAGGGTTGCGTCGACTGCCATGCAGGCGAACCTATCGCCCTCGCGCGAAACGCACGACGACCCCGGGGCATCGCCTCGGGGTCGTCGTGGTCGTCTGGTGCGGCTGCGAGCCTCAGCGAGTCTCGCGGTGCGCGGTGTGCGTGCGGCAACGGGGGCAGAACTTCTTCAGCTCCATGCGGTCCGGGTCGTTGCGACGGTTCTTCTTGGTGATGTAGTTGCGCTCCTTGCACTCCACGCAGGCCAGAGTGATCTTGGGGCGAACGTCAGAGCTCTTGCTGGCCACGGGACTGCCTCTACTTTCGGTGCTGCTGGTTGGTGCTGGCTGGATGTCTGGCGCGTAGCGAGGGCGGGACTCGAACCCGCGACACCACGATTATGAGTCGTGTGCTCTAACCACCTGAGCTACCCCGCCGCCGGGACGGAGTGCCTCGCCCGTGTGGACGAGGTCCCTACCCAGAGCCCCTTTACGGAATCGAACCGTAGACCTTCTCCTTACCATGGAGACGCTCTGCCGACTGAGCTAAAGGGGCAAGCGACAAGGAAGGATACACACGCGCTCGGTGGAACATGAAATCGAGTCCGAGGGCCCGTTCCACGCCTGTTTTCCGCACCGCCGAGGCGTCTGGCGCACCGGGAGACCTGGGTCACCCCGGGCAGCGTCGGCGCCGCCGTCTCCCGGGTGTACGACGGGCGCGGGCTGGTCGCACGCAGCGCCCAGAGCCTGCTGGTCGCACCCCGCCGAATTGCCCGAAGGCGCAACCCGCGTGACCCGTCCGCACTAGCCCGAAGTCGTCACGGACAAACCGTCGGAGGAGGGGCATCGTGGAGCTGCGGGGTTCTGACCAGGGGGGCCCTTGCACAGCGTGGCGCCGGGGCGGCGCCACCGACCTCCGGAGGACATCGCCATGAAATCCGCCTACCGCGTCATCGCCTACGTCATCGCCGCCGAGGTGGCCGTCCAGTCGGCCGCCATCGTGATGGCCATCTTCGGCCTGCTCAAGTGGATCGACGGGGGCGCCACCCTCAACAAGGCGGTCCTCGAGGCCGACGAGCCACCGGACTTCGTCGAGGGCATCGGCTTCTTCATCCATGCGCTCAACGGGATGTACCTCATCCCGCTCTTCGCGCTGATCTTGCTGATCGTCTCGTTCTTCGCCAAGATCCCGGGTGGCGTCAAGTGGGCGGGCTTCGTGTTCCTCGCCGTGCTGCTGCAGGTGGCGCTCGGACTCTTCGCCCACGGGCTGCCCGGCCTCGGCGCGCTGCACGGCATCAACGCGCTGATCCTCTTCGGCCTCGCCGTGATGGCGGGCAAGCGGGTCCGTGCCGCGACCGACGCCGACGTGTACCGAGGCGAACCGGCCCGGGTCTGAGGACCGCCTCTCCTGGGCCGCAGTCGTGACCCGCCGACGGCTACGCCTGGCGCTCGCCTGCCTGGCGACGCTGGCGTTGCTCGCGCCCCTCGGCTGGCTGTGGCAGCAGAGCCGGATGCCCGACGTCTACAGCGTCATGGACATGGGCTACGCCGACTACGGCGGCGGTCCGCGCCCTGCGGGCGGTGCCGCAGGCGGGCACGGGGAGGCACACGGCACGACCGGGCGCAGCGTGACGGACCTGGTCACCGACACCGATCGGCGCGCCGACGTGCGGGTCGACCTGGTCGCCCGGCAGGAGCGGGTGCGGCTGGCCTCCGGAAGGACGATCGACGGCTACACCCTCAACGGCACCACACCGGGTCCGCTCATCGCGGCCACCGAGGGGACAGCTGGTCGAGGTGCGGCTGCGCAACGCGGACGTCCCGGCCGGGGTCACCCTGCACTGGCACGGCCTCGACGTGCCCAACGCCGAGGACGGCGTCGCGGGCGTCACCCAGGACGCAGTCCACCGCGGGGGGTCGCACACCTACCGCTTCGTCGCCGACCAGGCCGGGAGCTTCTGGTACCACTCCCACCAGGTCTCCCACGTCCAGGTGCAGCGCGGGCTGTTCGGTGCGCTCGTAGTCCACCCACGGCAGCCCACCGGCGAGGACGTCGACGTGGTCGCCCTCTCGCACAGCTACCGGAGCACCCAGACGGTGAACGGCCGCGAGGGCGACGTACCCGTCGCGGCGGAGCCGGGCGACACCGTCCGGGTGCGGGTCGTGAACTCCGACAACGGCCCCACCCGGGTCTGGTCCGACGCGGGCTACCGGGTGGTGGCGGTGGACGGCACGGAGGTCCACGGACCGACGCCGGTGCGGGACCGGGCGGTCACCCTCACCGCGGGCGGACGGGTCGACCTCGAGGTCGTCGCCCCGGACGACGGCGCAGCGGTGCGGGTGCAGGTCGGCGGCTCCAACGCGATGGTGGTCGGCGGCGCCGGCGCCGCGCCTCCGCGCCGGTGGCCGAGCCGTCCTCCGAGCTCGACCTGCTGTCCTACGGCAGTCCGGCCCCGCTCGGCTTCGACCCCGCGGACGCCGACCGCCGCTTCCGCTACGACATCGGGCGCCGACCCGGCTTCGTGCACGGCCGGCCGGGTCTGTGGTGGACGGTCAACGGACACCTCTTCCCGAACCTCCCGATGTCCGTCGTCCGCGAGGACGACGTGGTCAGGATGCGGATCTCCAACCGCAGCGGCGAGGTCCATCCGATGCACCTGCACGGTCACCACGCCGTGGTCCTCGCGCGCGACGGCGTGGAGGCGTCCGGCAGCCCGTGGTGGTTCGACTCGCTCAACGTCGAGAACGGCGAGACCTACGACGTCGCCTTCGTCGCCGACAACCCCGGGATCTGGATGGACCACTGCCACAACCTCAAGCACGCGCAGCAGGGGCTGGTGACGCATCTGGCCTACGAAGGCGTGTCCACGCCCTTCCGCATCGGTGGCGCGCAGCGAAACGTGCCCGAGTAGCGAGTCGGGCCGGGCCCGGGAGGTTTCCTCCAGCGCGGGTGGGTACTAGGTGGTTGACTATGCAACTACCGCTCGGGAGGGCTGAGCCGATGGCCGAGAGCCAGTACGTCGAGGACGACTTCGACCGCGACACCGACTACATCGAGGACCGGGTCACCCGAGACGGCCGGGACGGCTGGCCCGTCGAGCCCGACCGCTACCGGCTCGTCGTCGCCCGGGCCTGCCCGTGGGCCAACCGCGCCATCATCGTGCGCCGCCTGCTCGGGCTCGAGGACGCGCTCGGCATGGGGGTGTGCGGGCCGACGCACGACGCCCGCAGCTGGACCTTCGACCTCGACCCCGGAGGCCGCGACCCGGTGCTGGGCATCGAGCGGCTGCAGGACGCCTTCGTGGCCCGGTTCCCCGACTACCCCAAGGGCATCACGGTGCCGGCGATCGTCGAGGTGTCGAGCGGCAAGGTCGTCACGAACGACTTCCCCCAGATGACGCTGGACCTGTCGCTGGAGTGGACGCGAGCACCATCGCGACGGCGCACCCGAGCTCTACCCCGAGCGGCTGCGCGACGAGATCGACGAGGTCAGCGCCTGGGTCTACACCGACGTGAACAACGGCGTCTACCGCTGTGGCTTCGCCGGCCGGCAGGCGTCCTACGAGCGGGCCTACGGTCAGCTCTTCGCAGCGCTGGACCGGCTCGAGGAGCGACTCACCGACCAGCGCTACCTGGTCGGCGACCAGATCACCGAGGCCGACGTCCGGCTGTTCACGACGCTGGTGCGCTTCGACCCCGTCTACCACGGGCACTTCAAGGCCAACCGCAACAAGCTGATCGAGATGCCCGCACTGTGGGCCTACGCCCGTGACCTCTTCCAGACGCCCGGGTTCGGCGACACGGTCGACTTCGAGCACATCAAGCAGCACTACTACGTCGTGCACAAGGACATCAACCCGACGCAGGTCGTCCCCTCTGGGGCCGGACCTCGCGGGCTGGCTGACCCCGCACGGCCGCGAGGACCTCGGTGGCCGACCCTTCGGCGACGGCACTCCCCCGCCGCCCCCGCGCGACGAGGAGTCCGTGCCGCAGGAGCACCGGGCGGCCTGACCCGCACGGCGGCGCTACAGCGGCAGGCCGGCGTAGTTCTCCGCGAGCCCGGCCGCCCCGGACGGCGACGACGTCACCCACCTCAGCTGGGAGAGCTGGAGCTGGGCGTCGAACGGGTCACCGGACGTGTGCAGCATCGAGGTCATCCACCACGAGAAGTGCGTGCAGCGCCACACCCGGCGCAGCGCGTCCTCGGAGTAGGAGTCGACCAGCGCGGGCGACCCGTCGACCAGCCACGACGCGAGCGCCGCAGCCAGCCGGCCGACGTCGGCGATGGCGAGGTTCAGTCCCTTGGCGCCGGTGGGGGGCACGATGTGGGCGGCGTCGCCGGCGAGGAACAGCCGACCGTGGCGCATCGGCGTCAGGACGTTGCTGCGCATCGGCAGCACGCTCTTCTCGGTGATCGGTCCCGGCGTCAGCGTCCAGCCGTCCTGGCCGTGCCCGAGTCGGGCGGCCAGCGCGTCCCAGATCCGCTCGTCGGACCACTGATCGAGGTCCTCGTCGGGCCGCACCTGCAGGTAGAGCCGGGAGACGCTCGCCGAGCGCATCGAGTGCAGGGCGAAGCCGTCGGGGTGCCAGGCGTAGATCAGCTCGTCGGTCGACGGAGCCACGTCGGCGAGGATCCCGAGCCAGGCATAGGGATAGACCCGCTCCCAGCTCGACCGTACGGCGTCCGGGATCGACCCGCGAGAGGGCCCGTGGAAGCCGTCGCAGCCCGCGACGGCATCGGCCTCGATCCGCTGGGCGACGCCGTCGGCATCGGTGAACGTGACGGCGGGCCGCTCGGACTCCAGGCCGTGCAGCAGTCACGTCGGACACCTCGTAGTAGGCCTGCTGGCCTGCCTGTGCACGCGCCTGCATGAGGTCCTTGGTGACCTCGGTCTGCCCGTAGACCCAGACCGAGCGGCCGACCAGGTCGACGAAGTCGAGGTGGTGGCGCTCCCCGGCCCCGTCGCGACCCGAGTCGTTCCACTGCAGGTGGATGCCGCGGTGCTCGTCACCCTCCGCGGCGATCCGGGCACCGAGGCCGGCCGCCGTCAGCAGGTCCACCGACGCCGACTCCAGGACGCCGGCCCGGATGCGGCCGAGCACGTAGTCGGGCGTGCGGTTCTCGATGAGCACCGAGTCGACGCCGGCCCGGTCGAGCAGGTGCGCGAGCAGCAGTCCGGCCGGGCCGGCCCCGATGATGGCGACGCGGGTGCGGTGGGTGCTCATGGTGGTGCTCCTAACGGGTGCGGGACAGGTCGGCTTCGATGTCGTGCACGACACGCAGCAGCGGGGGGAGGAACTGGCGCCGCGCCTTGTCGCGGGTGACGCGACTGACGTGGGAGGAGATGTTGACGGCCGCCACGACCGTGCCCTGCCGGTCGCGCACCGGGACCGCGATCGAGCGCAGGCCGTGCTCCAGCTCCTGGTCGACGAGCGCGTAGCCCTGCGTCCGGACCTCGTCGAGCCGCTCGCGGAGGACGGCCTCGTCGGTGACCGTGTGCGGCGTGAACTGCTCCAGCACGGCCGCGTCGAGGTAGGCGTCGAGCGCGTCGGCGTCGAGACCGGCCAGCAGGACGCGCCCCATCGAGGTGGCGTGGGCCGGGAAGCGGGTGCCGACGTTGATCGCGACGGTCATGATGCGGGCGGCCGGCACGCGGGCGACGTACACGATGTCGGTGCCGTCGAGCACGGACGCCGACGCCGACTCGTGCAGCTGGCGACTGAGCCGGTCGAGGTGCGGCTCGGCGACGCCGGGGAGGGTCAGGCTGGACAGGAAGGCGTAGCCCAGTCCGAGGATCTTGGGCGTGAGCGAGAACAGCCTGCCGTCGTGGCGGACGTAGCCGAGGTCGACCAGCGTCAGCAGGAAGCGGCGGGCTGCGGCGCGGGTCAGGTCCGTGGCCCGGGACACCTCGCTGAGCGTGAGGGTCGATCGTCCGGGCCCGAAGGCGGAGATCACGCTGAGGCCGCGCTCCAGCGACTGCACGAAGTGCGGCTCCCGCGGGGCTCTCGTCTGACCCACGACCCCTCCCGGCGTCCGTTGACCTGGCACGGACGTGCTTCTACAGTGTGTGCGTCAGGCTAACAAGTGTTCGCTATCCGCACAACGGGAGGCTCCGTGCACGAGCGACAGACCGCGGTCGGCCGGGGCCTCGCGCCGATGAGGGAGCGGTGATGGGGCACGAGCTCGTTGGACCCCGCCTACCGGTTCGAGGACTACGCCTCGACGATGCTCCGCTCGCCGTCCAAGGCCCTGGTGCTCCCGCCCGCCGGACTCTCCGAGCTCACCGGGCCGAAGTTCGGCCCCGGAGACGTGCGCGAGAGCGACTCCGACCTCACCGTGCACGGCAGCGGTGAGGCGATCGGCGAGCGGATCGTGGTGCACGGCCGGGTGAGCGACAGCGACGGCCGACCGGTGCGCCGCTCGCTGGTCGAGGTGTGGCAGGCCAACGCAGCCGGTCGCTACATCCACCACCTCGACCGGCACCCCGCGCCGCTCGACCCGAACTTCGTGGGCGCCGGCCGCTGCCTGACCGACGACGACGGGCGCTACCGGTTCACCACGGTCAAGCCCGGCCCCTACCCGTGGAAGAACCACGCCAACGCCTGGCGGCCGGCGCACATCCACTTCTCGCTCTTCGGCGTCGCGTTCACCCAGCGACTGGTGACGCAGATGTACTTCCCCGGGGACCCGCTCTTCTTCCAGGACCCGATCTTCAACGCGGTCCGCGACGAGCAGGCCCGCAAGCGGATGATCTCCCAGTACGACCACACGGCCACCCAGGCCGAGTGGGCCACCGGCTACCGCTTCGACATCGTCCTCGGCGGCGCCGCGGCCACCCCCCTGGAGTCCTGATGCCCTTCACCTACCCCGTGAGCGGCGTCGAGGCCTCCCCCGGGCTCACCCCCTCGCAGACGGTCGGCCCGTTCTTCCACGATGCACTGCCCTACGCGTCCGGGCCGTCGGTGGTGGGTGCCGGGCGTCCGGGCGCGCTCACCCTCCACGGCCACGTGTACGACGGCGACGGCGCGCCCGTGCCGGACGCGCTCGTCGAGGTGTGGCAGGCCGACGAGCAGGGCGCGTTCAACGAGCACCCGGGCATCTACGACGCGCCGTCCGACGACGGGTTCCGCGGCTTCGGGCGCTGTCCCACGGACGCCGACGGTCGCTTCGCCTTCACCGTGACGCTGCCCGGCGCCGTACCCACCGCGCAGGGGGTGCCCCAGGCGCCGCACGTCGCGATGTCGGTGTTCGCACGCGGCATGCTGCGCCGGGTCGTCACCCGGGTCTACTTCGCCGACTCCCCCGACGACCCCCTGCTGTCAGGGCTCGACGAGGCGCGCCGCCGGACGCTGATCGCGACGCCGGAGCAGGAGGGCTACCGTTTCGACGTGCGCATCCAAGGTGCCGACGAGACGGTCTTCCTCGATGTCTTCGCCCGCTGACGTCGGGTTGCTCGACCCCGGGTGGGCGGGCACCCGAGCCGAGGAGCTGACGTCCGACGACGCGCTCGTGCGCGCGCTGGTGCGGGTCGAGTCAGCACTGCTGCACGCACTCGCCGACGCTGCGATCGCGCCAGCGATGCCGTCGCTGGCCGCCGTCTCGCTGGACGCGCGGACCCTGGCGCTCGACGCCGTGGCGGGCGGCAACCCGGTGATCCCGCTCGTGCGGGCGCTGCGGGCAGCGGTGCCGGACGACGTGGCCGCGTGGGTGCACCACGGGGCGACCTCGCAAGACGTCCTCGACAGCGCCCTGATGCTGGTCGCGGCGGACGTCGTCGCCTCGCTCGACACCTCCCTCAGTGCGATCGCGCGGCACCTCGCGGGGCTCGCCTCCGTGACCCGCGACGTACCGGTTGTCGGCCGCACCCTGACCCAGCAGGCGCTGCCCACGACGCTGGGCCTGCGCGCAGCGGGCTGGCTCGCCGGCGTGCACGATGCCGTCCGGCTGCTCCGGGCGCTGTCCCTGCCGGCCTCGCTCGGCGGCCCGGTCGGGACCCTCGCGGCGTACGGCGACCGTGGTCCGGCCGTGCTGCGGGCCTACGCCGAGGCCCTCGGCCTCGCCGAGCCGGTGCTGCCGTGGCACACCCGACGCACGCCCGTCCTGGCCCTGGCGCATGCGCTGAGCGTGACCGGCGCCGCACTGGGCAAGGTGGCCGCGGATCTGCTCGTGATGGGCCAGAGCGAGGTCGGCGAGGCCCGTGAGGGCTCTGGAGGCCCGTCGTCGTCGATGGCGCACAAGTCCAACCCGACCCAGTCGGTGCTCGTCGCGTCCGCGGCCCGCCAGCTGCCGGCCCTCGGGTCCGTGCTTGCGGCCTCCGGCGTCGCGGAGCAGGAGCGGCCCTCCGGCGCCTGGCATGCCGAGTGGGCGTCGCTGAGGGCCATGCTGCGGCTCGCCGGCGGGGCCGCCGAACGGGCCGCGGCCTGATCTGCCCGACGTGGTCTTCGACCACGACGCGATGGCGCACAACCTCGCGCAGCTGACCGAGGTGCTGCCGTCGCCTCCGGATCCGCCCCCGGCCGGGGTGTGGGTGGACCGGGTGCTGACCGAGCACGAGGAGCTCTTCACCTAGCCCCTCGACGGCGCGGGCTAGCGCCGGCCTCGGCGGGCACGGAGGTAGTCGGCGACGACGTACTCCCCCAGCCGGCCCAGGTCGGGGGTGAAGACCCGGCCGCCGGCTCGCCGCGCGACCGCGTCGACGAAGCGCCCCAGGCCCGGGTCGTCGCCGAGCAGGAAGAAGTTGATCGCTGCGCCGAAGCGGGTCAGCTCGTCGACCTGGCCGACGGTTCTGCGCAGCGTCTCCATCGTCGTCGGCCAATGGAAGGACGGCGACCCGTCCGGCCCGATGTGCGCCGTCGGCTCACCGTCGGTGACGACCAGCACCACCGGCTCGGCGTCCGAGTGCCGGCGCAGATGGCGCCCCGCGATCACCAGCGCGTGCTGGAGGTTGGTGCCCTGCACCCAGGCGGGCTCCACCTCGGCGAGCTGCACGGGAGCCAGCCGCCGTGCGGTGCGGTCGAAGCCGATGATCTGCAGCGCGTCCTGGCGGAACCGCGTCTCCACCAGGTGCGAGAGCGCCAGCGCCGTCTGCTTCATCGGGCCCCAGCGCCCCTCCTGCACCATCGAGAACGACAGGTCGACGCAGAGCGCGACCGCCGCCGTCGTGCGCCGCTCGGTCTCGACGACCTCGAAGTCCTCGACGAGCAGCCGCCCCGGGATCCCGGCCCCCCGCCGCAGGGCGTTGGAGACCGTGCGCACGGCGTCGAGGGGAAGCTCGTCGCCGAACACCCAGGGCCGCGTCGTGCCGGTGAGCTCGTCGGCCGACCCGGTGCGGTGGTCCTGGTGGTCCCCGGACCCGGCAGCGTCCAGCTGGGCGAAGACCCGCTTCAACGCCGTCTCGCCCAGCCGGCGCACGGCCCGCGGGGTGAGCCGCAGACCGTCGTCGCCGCGGGACACGAAACCCTGCCGCTCGAGCTCCTGCTCCAGCTCGCGCAGGGCACGGAAGTCGGTGGCCGCAGCCGCGCCGAGGTGCTGCTCGAGGGTCTCCACATCGACGTCGTCGAGACTGGCACCCGGTGCCGCCTGCGACAGCGCCGCCTCGAGTGCCTCCAGGTCGGCCAGCTCGGCGAGCGTCCCGACGGCGTCGCCGTAGCCGAGGGGCTCGCCGCCCTCGCGCATGGCGACCGGGCCGCGGCTCAGGCCGGGCCGCAGGGCACGCAGGTTGTCGGAGAGCTGCGCCATCTGGGAGGCCAGGTCGGGATCGCCCATCGCCTCGCTCATCAGCTGACCCAGCTGCTCACGCTGCTCCGGCGACAGCGAGGCCATCAGCCGGTCCGCGGCGGCCTGGCGTCGGGCCAGCAGGTCGATGAGCTCCTCGACGTCCTGCGGCTGCTCCGGGAACAGGTCACCGTGCTGGTCCATGAAGGCGCGGAACAGGTCCTCGGTGTCCTCCCGGCGCGCATGCGCGGCGAGCAGGCCGTTGAGGTCGGCCAGCATGTCCTTGACCGCGGCCATCGCCTCGGGGTCGGGGTCCTCGAGCGCCTGCCTCAACCCGGCGAACTGGGCGTCGAGCACCTCGCGCTGCAGCATCTGCTGGATCGAGGCGTAGGTCGCGCGGGCCTCGTCGCTGTGCCAGGCGTACGGCGACAGTGAACGGACCGCCCCGGCGACGTCGTCGGGCAGCGTCGCGAGCTCCAGCTCGGCCCAACGGGCGTCGTCGTCGTCCTCGGCGGCGAGCTGGTCGCGCTCCTGGGCGAGGGCCTGGTCCAGGGCGGCCCGCACCTGGTCGAGCGTGCCGCCGAGGTCACCGCGACGACGAGCCGCATTGCGCAGCCGGCGCACCTTCGCGCGCAGCTCGTCGAGCCCGCGGTTGCCGTCGAAGCCCTCGCGCAGCAGGTCGCGCAGGGCGTCGCGCATCGACCCGCCGGCGAGCACGTCGCGGCCCATCGCGTCGAGCGCCGCGCGGACGTCGTACGGCGGCGCGAGCGGGTCGGGACCGTCCTGCCAGGGGCCGTAGCGGAACCGCGACACGTCAGGCTCCGTAGACCGACCGTCCGGCGACGGTGTCCTTGTCGATGCGGCGGGTCAGGTGCAGGCCCTCGAGGGTGAGCTCGATGGCCGCCGCCACTTCGCCGGGGCCGGCATCGTCGCCGTGGCCGAGTGCGTCCAGGACCTTGGAGAGTCCCGGGACCGTCCCGACCTGCTCCAGCAGCCGCGCGGCCGGCACCAGCTCTCCGGTCTCGACGACCGCCCCCTCCGCGAAGAGATCGGTGAAGCCCGACAGGTCCAGCCCGTGCAGCCGGTCGCGGAACGTCTCGGCGACAGCGAGGCGCAGCAGGTGCTGCACCACCTCGACCTCGCGGCCCTCCTCGCCCATCTCGAACTCGACCTTGCCGAGCAGGGTCGGGAGCACGGTGGGAACGTCGCAGACGCGGGCGACGGCGTGGTCCTCGCCGGACCGCGCACCGCGGCGCAGCGCCGAGGCGGCCACACCCTCCGCGGCGGCGATCGCGAAGCGCGCGCTCACTCCCGAGCGGTGGTCCACGGCCGACGACTCCCGCAGCCCGCGGGTCAGCCGTGCCACGACCTCGAGCAGGTGCTCGGGGACGTCCGCGACCAGCTGCGCCTCCTGGGAGACGAGCGCGACCTCCTCCGAGACCTCGGCCGGGTAGTGGGTGCGGATCTCGGCGCCGAAGCGGTCCTTGAGGGGCGTGATGATGCGACCGCGGTTGGTGTAGTCCTCCGGGTTGGCCGACGCCACCAGGAGCACGTCGATCGGCAGCCGCAGCGAGTAGCCGCGCACCTGGATGTCGCGCTCCTCCAGCACGTTGAACATCGCGACCTGGATGCGCTCGGCGAGGTCGGGCAGCTCGTTGATGCCGAAGACACCGCGGTTGGTGCGCGGCAGCAGGCCGTAGTGCACCGTGTCGGGGTCGCCCAGGGTGCGCCCCTCCGCGACCTTGACCGGGTCGACGTCGCCGACCAGGTCGCCCACGCTGGTGTCCGGGGTCGCCAGCTTCTCGACGTACCGCTCGCTGCGGTGCCGCCAGGCGACCGGCAGCTCGTCACCGAGATCCACGGCCAGCCGCTTGCAGCGCGAGCACACGGGCGCCAGCGGGTCGTCGTTGATCTCGCAGCCCTCGACGACCGGTGTCCACTCGTCGAGCAGGGTGGACAGGGTGCGCATCAGCCGGGTCTTGCCCTGGCCCCGCTCTCCGAGCAGGACCAGGTCGTGGCCGGCGAGCAGGGCGCTCTCGAGCTGGGGCAGCACGGTGTCGTCGAAGCCGACGATCCCGGGGAAGGCGGTCTCGCCGGAACGCAGCCGGTCCAGGAGGTTCTCCCGGATCTCGGTCTTGACCGTCCGCGAGCGGTAGCCGCTCTCCCGCAGTGCGCCGCGGGTCACGGGGTGGTGGCTCATGCGACCGAGCCTAGGACCGCTCCTGAAAAGCGAAGCCGCGCGTGCGGACTCGGCGGGGAGTCGGCTCCCGTCAGGAGGCGGTCGGCGACCAGTCGTAGCTGACGCCGGTCCATTCCTCGCTGCGCTCCCAGAGCCGGGCCGCGAGCTGCCCGTCGTGCGCCAGCCGCTGGGTCGCGGCCGGGCCGGGCTTGCCGCGGGACTCCCGCAGCGACTGCGGGCCGGTGTAGGAGCCCGGCTCAGCGGCGGTCGCGGCGTACAGCGTCGGCAGCGCGCCGGCCTGCGCCGACTGGAAGAGCACCTTGAGGATCAGCGGGGCCACCTTGGTGACGCCGGGGATCGAGCCGAGACCCTGCTCGCTGGTCACGAGGTTGGTCGCCGAGACGCCGGGGTGCGCAGCCGTCGACGTGAGCCCGGAGCCGGCCTGCCGCAGCCCGGCGCTGCAGCTCGATCGCGAAGAGCAGGTTGGCCAGCTTGGAGTTGCCGTAGGCCTTGTCGGCTGAGTACCGGCCCTGCGGGTTGCCCTCGACCACGTCGCGTCCACCGCGCCGGTGCGCGATCGAGGAGACGGTCACCACGCGGGGGGCGGGCGCCTCCAGGAGGTGCGGGAGCAGCAGGCCGGTGAGCGCGAAGTGTCCGAGGTGGTTGGTGCCGAACTGCAGCTCGTGCCCGTCAGCGGTCGCGGTCCAGCGCGGGGGCGTCATCACCCCCGCGTTGTTGACCAGCAGGCCCAGAGGCCCGGTCCAGCCCTCCGCGAACTTGCGCACGGACGCCAGGGAGCCCAGGTCCAGCTCGGAGACGCGTACGGCGCCCGCGCCTGTCTCGCGCAGCCGGTCGGCAGCCGCCTCGCCCTTGTCGACGTTGCGCACCGCCAACGTGACGTCGGCGCCGTGGCGAGCAAGCTCGGCGGCGGTGTGCCAGCCGATGCCGCTGTTCGCGCCGGTCACGACGACCGTCGTCCCCTGCAGCGAGGGGATGTCCGAGAGGGTCCAGGAGTAGGCCGACATGCGGTCGAACCTACCCACCGGACCCTGAGGTCAGGCGCGCGGCCGTCGCAGCACCACCGTGGAGCGGTCGGCCACCTGGAACTCGACTCCCGGCTGCATCGGCAAGGCGTCGTCGAAGTAGGACACGCTCCCCGCCGTGTCGTCCTGCGTGTCCAGGGCGACCGTCCAGCCGTCCCCGTAGACCTCGTCCGGGATCGTGAACGTCACTGTCGTGTCGCTGGCGTTGAAGGCGATCAGGAAGGAGTCGTCGACGACGCGCTCACCGCGCCGGTCGGGCTCGGGGATCCCCTCGCCGTTGAGGAACACCATCAGGGCCTTGCCGTCGGCGGTCGCCCCGGTGCCCCAGTCCTTCTTGTGCCTGCCGTCGGGGTCGAACCACACGATGTCGGCAACGTCGCCACCGGCGCGGGTGACCTCGCCTGCGAAGAAGCGACGCCGCCGGAAGACAGGGTGGTCGTTGCGCAGCGCGACGACGCGCTTGGCGAACGCCAGCAGCGCCGTCTGGGTCTCGTCGAGGTCCCAGTCCATCCAGGACAGCTCGTTGTCCTGGCAGTAGACGTTGTTGTTGCCCTGCTGGGTGCGGCCGAGCTCGTCACCGTGCAGCAGCATCGGCACGCCTTGGGAGAGCAGCAGCGTCACCAGGAAGTTGCGGTGCCGTCGAGCACGCAGCGCGATGACGTCCGGGTCGTCGGTCGGCCCCTCCACGCCGGAGTTCCAGGAGCGGTTGTGGCTCTCGCCGTCGTTGTTGCCCTCGCCGTTGGCGTCGTTGTGCTTGTCGTTGTAGGACACCAGGTCGCGCACCGTGAAGCCGTCGTGCGCGGTGACGAAGTTGATCGAGGCGATCGGCTTGCGACCGGAGTGCTCGTAGAGGTCGCTGGAGCCGGACAGTCGTGAGGCGAAGTCGCCGGTCGTGCCGGGCTCGCCGCGCCAGTAGTCCCGGACCGTGTCGCGGTACTTGCCGTTCCACTCGGTCCACAGCGGCGGGAAGTTGCCGACCTGGTAGCCACCGTCGCCGACGTCCCAGGGCTCGGCGATCAGCTTGACCTGCGAGACGACCGGGTCCTGCTGCACCAGGTCGAAGAACGCCGACAGCCGGTCCACCTCGTGGAACTGGCGGGCCAGCGACGAGGCGAGGTCGAAGCGGAAGCCGTCGACGTGCATCTCGGTGACCCAGTAGCGCAGCGAGTCCATGATCAGCTGCAGCACGTGCGGGTGCCGCATCAGCAGGCTGTTGCCGGTGCCGGTGGTGTCGAAGTAGTGCGACTTGTCCTCGTCGACCAGCCGGTAGTAGGCGGCGTTGTCGATGCCGCGGAAGCACAGCGTGGGCCCGAGGTGGTTGCCCTCGGCGGTGTGGTTGTAGACCACGTCGAGGATCACCTCGATGTCGGCCTCGTGCAGCGCGCGCACCATCGACTTGAACTCCTGCACCTGCTGACCGCGCTGGCCGGTCGCGGAGTAGGAGTTGTGCGGCGCGAAGAAGCCGATCGTGTTGTAGCCCCAGTAGTTGGCCAGACCCTGGTCGACCAGCGTCGTGTCCTGCACGAACTGGTGGACCGGCATCAGCTCGATCGCTGAGATGCCGAGCCCCTTCAGGTGCGCGATCGTGGCCGGGTGCGCGATCCCGGCGTAGGTCCCGCGGATCTCCTCGGGGATGTCGGGGTGCGTCATCGTGAGGCCCTTGACGTGTGCCTCGTAGATGACCGTGTCGTGGTACTCGTGCTGCGGGTTGCGGTCGCTGCCCCAGTCGAAGTACGGGTTGACGACGACCGACAGCATCGTGTGCCCGCGGCTGTTCTTGCGGTTGTGCTTCGCGTGGTCGTCGAACTTGTAGGAGAACAGCGACTCGTCGCCGTCGATCTGGCCCTCGACCGCCTTGGCGTAGGGGTCCAGCAGGAGCTTGGTCGGGTTGCAGCGATGGCCCTGCGACGGCTCGTAGGGGCCGGAGACGCGGAAGCCGTAGCGCTGCCCGGGCTGGATGCCGGGCAGGTAGGCGTGGTGCACGTAGGCGTCGGTCTCGGCCAGCTCGATCTTGGTCTCGCTGCCGTCGTCGGCGATCAGGCAGAGCTCCACCTTGGTCGCGACCTCGGAGAACAGCGCGAAGTTGACCCCCGCGCCGTCATAGGTCGCCCCGAGGGGGTAGGGCTTTCCCGGCCAGATCTGCATGCCACTCCTTCTCGCATGGGGGCGGTGTGTCCGCACCACGAGTGCCCTGAACCTACCGGCTTCACTCACCGCTCCGACGTCCGGCTGGAGACGACGGAATCCGCACTGTCACGTCGCGCAGACGCGTGAAAGCATGGGTGCATGCCTATTGCGACGACTGACCCCCGGACCGGCGAGGTCCTCCGCGAGTTCGACGAGCTGACCGACGAGCAGGTCGAGGAGCGCGTGGCGCGCGCCACAGCCGCGGCCGCGACCTATCGGCTGACGTCCCACGAGGAACGGTCCGGCTGGCTCAGCTCCGCCGCCGACATCCTCGACAAGCGCAGCGACGAGATCGCCGAGCTGATGACGCTCGAGATGGGGAAGACCAAGAAGGCCTCCGCAGCCGAGGTGGGCAAGTGCTCGGCAGTGCTGCGCTACTACGCCGACACGGCCGCCGACCTCCTCGCGGACGAGGTCGTGGCGGACCCGAGCACGGTCAACGCCTCGAAGGCCTACGCCCGCTACCTCCCGCTCGGCGTGGTCCTGGCGATCATGCCCTGGAACTTCCCGCTGTGGCAGGCGATGCGCTTCGCGGCCCCTGCACTGGCGGCCGGCAACGTCGGCCTGCTCAAGCACGCGAGCAACGTGCCGCAGACGGCCCTGTTCATGGAGGAGCTCTTCCGCGACGCCGGATTCCCCGACGGGGTGTTCTCGACCCTGCTGATCGGCTCCGGCAAGGTCGACAACCTCCTGCGAGGACCCCCGCGTCGCCGCAGCGACCCTGACCGGCAGCGAGGGCGCCGGGGTCGCGGTCGGCCGCACCGCGGGCGAGTCGCTGAAGAAGGTGGTGCTCGAGCTCGGCGGGTCCGACGCCTTCGTCGTGATGCCCTCCGCCGACCTGGCGAAGGCCGCCAAGGTCGCCACCACGTCGCGCTGCCAGAACAACGGCCAGAGCTGCATCTCGGCCAAGCGCTTCATCGTGCACACCGACGTGTACGACGAGTGGGTCGACCTGTTCGTGGCCGAGATGAGGGCGCTGGTCGTGGGCGACCCGATGGAGGACGGCACCGACGTCGGCCCCCTCGCCAACGAGCAGGGCCGAGAGGACGTCGAGGCCCTGGTCGCGGATGCGGTCGCGAAGGGCGCCAGCGTGCTGCTCGGAGCCGAGCGGCCCGACCAGGACGGGTGGTGGTATCCCCCGACGGTGCTCGCCGACGTCACCGAGGAGATGGATCTCTACCTCGAGGAGGTCTTCGGGCCGGTCGCCTCGGTGTTCCGGGCCGACGACCTCGACGACGCGCTGCGGATCGCCAACGCGACGCGGTTCGGCCTCGGCTCCAACGCCTGGACCACCGACGCCGACGAGCAGGAGCGCTTCGTGCGCGACCTCGAGGCCGGGCAGACCTTCATCAACGGGATGACCGCCTCCTTCCCGACGCTGCCCTTCGGCGGGATCAAGGCCTCCGGCCACGGGCGCGAGCTGGCGGCGCACGGCATCCGCGAGTTCATGAACATCAAGACGGTCTGGGTGGGCTGACCCCTAGGTGCGCGGTCCGCCCGCGACGTACAGCACCTGTCCGGAGACGAACCCGGACCGTGGTGAGCAGAAGAACGCAACGGCGTCGGCGACGTCCTCGGGTCGGCCGGCCCGGCTCACCGGGATGGCGGCGACGCGGGCGGCGCTGAAGTCCTCGAACGACTGTCCGACCCGCTCGGCGGTGGACCTCGTCATCTCGGTCACGATGAAGCCCGGAGCGACCGCGTTGCAGGTCACGCCGAACTTCCCGAGCTCATGGGCGACGGTCTTGGTGAAGCCCTGCAGACCCGCCTTGGGCGGCGTAGTGGCCTGTCCCGGTTGCCGAGCGCCGAGGTCGACGACAGGTTCACCACGCGCCCCACCGGGCGGCGGTCATGGCTGCTGCGCGGGCGGCAGGGCACCGCTCCGTGTCCCGTCGGCACCGGACATCTTGAACAGCAGGTTGTCGCGCAGGACACCCGCGTTGTTGACCAGCACGGTGGGGGGACCCAGCTCGTCCGCCACGCGGGCCACGACCTGCTCACGGCCTCCTCGTCGGAGACGTCCGCGGCGTACGGCGCAGCACGGACGCCCTGGGCGAGGAGACGGTCGGCGGTCCTCCGCGCGCTCGCGTCGTCGATGTCCAGGCACGCCACGGCGAGGCCGTCGGCGCCGAGGCGCTCGGCGATCGCGGCACCGATCCCGCGGCCGGCACCGGTCACGATCGCGACGACGTGATCGGGCGGTGGGTAGGTCGGATCCGGCGACGGGAGGCTCATGGGGTCTTTCTACCGCCCGGGCGAGGAGCCGCGCGACGGCTCAGGATCGTGTCGTCAGCTCGGGGTGCTCGTCCGGCGACGTGGTCACGGCCCGGGCGACCTCACCGAGCCGCAGCCGGCGCCCGCGGGAGTAGTCGCGGAGTCGAGCGAACGCCTCGTCGGGGGTGATGGCATGGATCTGGGCCAGCGCGCCCTTGGCCTGCTCGATCACGACGCGACTGTTGAGGGCGGCCTGCAGCTGCTCGGTCAGGAGCTCGCCGCGACGGATGGCCCGCTCCTGCAGCAGCCCGATCGTCGCCACGTCGGCGAGCGCCTGGATCACCCGCGCGTCGTCGTCCGTCAACGCTCCGGGATCGGTGCCGAACAGGTTGAGCGCCCCGATGACCTCGTTGCGCAGTCGCAGCGGGAACGCGTGGACGGATCGGAACCCGGCCGAGGCGGCCAGGGGCGAGAAGGCCGGCCAGCGTTGCAGACCCGCGGTGAGGTCGTTCTCGGAGACCGCAGAGCCACCCCGGTAGCAGTCCTGGCAGGGTCCTTCCAGGGACTGCACCTGGAAGAGCTCGACCATCTCGGCCCGCTCGTCGGAGGCGGCCATCAGCTGAAGGCGCCCGTGGTGATCGGCGAGCAGCAGCCCCACGGCCGTGGCGTCCACGAGCTGCGAGGTGTGCCCGGTCACCCGCTGCAGGAACTCGATCAGGTCGAACTCGTCGACCAGCGTGTCTGCCATCTCGACGAACACCTCGGCCAGCCGCTCGGCGGGGATCCTGGTCATGCATGCCCTCCTTGGTCGGGGCCCGCGTGTCCCGCGCCATCGCGTCGGCGCATCATGTGGCATCCCGCTCGAATACCAGCCTACGAGCAATCACGTCGCGCGCCACCTCCACGAGCCCACGTTCGTGCGCGAACGCGTGCGCCCGCATCCGGACCATCGCCTCTCCCAGGCTCACCTTGAGCTGCACCATGACCATCCCCTGGGCCTGGTAGACGTCGAACTGCGAGCCGTCCAGGTCTTCGACGCCGGCCGGTCGGTCGGTGCCGACCGCGTGGTCCTGCGCGTCCAGCAGCCCGTCGCGAGCCAGGTCGGCGTAGACGAGGGCGTCGGTGCGCGACTCGCGCGAGAGGGGTCCGGGACGTTCGCGGTAGACGTCGAGGCCGCCGAGACGGGCCGCTCCGACCTGGAGTGGGAAGGCGAACATGGCCCGCAGCCCCTGCTGGCGTACCTCTGCGGCGAAGGCGGGCCAGCGCGACCTTGGCTCGGCATCGAGGTCGGAGACCAGCATCGGCCGCCCGGTCTCGAAGGCGTCGAGGCACGGTCCCTCGCCGAGCGTCACCTGCAGCTCCTCGAGGCGAGCGATCGCGGGCGACGACGCCGCCGTCATCACCCGCCCCTCGTCGGCCAGCACGCTGACCCCGACCCCGGCCGCCGGAAGGTGCAGCGCTGCCGATCGGCACAGCCGCTGCAGCGAGCCCAGGGGATCGGCGAGGTCGCCTGCCAGCGCGGGCTCGTCCCGCACGAGCGCTGCCACTCGCTCGCGGCGCCGGTCCCGCTCGTCCATCGCGGTGCCCACGTCCTCTCCCTGAGCCGCATCGATGCGTCCGTCCGGAGGGAGCGCACGGTGCAGGTCGCGAGACGGTACCAACCGTCCCGGCTGCGCTGCGCGGGTGGACTGGGCCGGTCGGGACCATCGGCCCGTCACGATCGGCGGAGATCGCCGTGTTCCACGGCCCGGAGGCCGCGACGCACCTCGCGCCGACCGACGCGAGTCGCCTGCCACCCTAGCCCTCACCTCGCTCGGCGCATCCCCGCGCAGAGGCTGGGCACCTGTGGAGTGGGCACCCGCCCCCCCCCGGCACCTTCAGGAGATCTTGTGCGCGTGCTCGTGACCGGAGCGACCGGCTACGTCGGCTCGCGCCTGGTCCCCCGTCTGCTCGACGCCGGTCACGAGGTGGTGGCGGCGGTGCGCAGCGAGGGCTCGACCCGGCGGTTCGCCTGGGGCGCGGCGGTCACCGAGACCGCGTTCGACATCGAGGACCCGGACCTGATCCGGTCGGCGACCGAGGGGATCGAGGCCGTCATCTATCTGGTCCACTCGATGGGCGAGGGCGACTTCGTCCAGAAGGATCGGGCGGCAGCGGAGACGATGGCGCGCGCGTGCGAGGACAACGGACGTGCAGCGGATCGTCTACCTCTCCGGCCTCATCCCCAGCGGGGACCTGTCGGACCACCTCCGCTCACGCCTCGAGGTGGAGACCGTCTTCCTGGAGTCCGCCGTCCCGACGGTCGCGCTCCGGGCCGCCATGGTGATCGGGGCAGGGTCGACCTCGTTCGAGCTGCTGCGCCGGATGACCGAGCGGGTGCCGCTCACCCCGATCCCCCGCTGGATGCGACGTACGCTCCAGCCGGTCGCCGTGCAGGACGTGTTCTCGCTGATCGTCGGCGCGCTGCGCGGCGAACCCCGCAACCGCCACTACGACATCGGCGGTCCGGAGCAGCTCACCTACTCCGACCTGCTGCGCCTGTTCGCGCGCACGGCCGGCCTGAAGCGCCACCAGGTCGTCGTACCGTGGGTCGGTGCCGGTCGTCGGCATGCTCGTCGCCTGGATCGCGGGAATGCCGCGCGGGACAGTGACCCCGCTGATCGACAGCCTCTCGCACGACATGGTGTGCCAGGAGCGGGATGCCGAGCGCGACCTGCTCGAGCCGACGTATGAGTTCCTCGGCCTGGAGCAGGCCCTACGACGGTCGCTCGCGCCGACCGAGGAGGGCACCGAGCGCGGCGGCGACCCGCAGGCACCTGCCCCCACCGACCCGGCGTGGTCAGGCGGGTCTGTCTCCGTGCGGCACGGACGCATCCGGCAGGCTCCGCGCTCGGTGTGGTCCCGCCTGGCGCTCGGAGGCCGCACCCACCGTGCGCGCCGATCGGTTTCGTGACCCATTCCGACGGGTAAAAGCAGGAAGTCACGATTCTCGGGAGGTGACGTCATGACTTCCGCCTTGGCCTGGACCTTCCAGCCGGACGTGAGAGCCCCCGCCGCTCTCCGCCACCACTTCACGCTCCACTACGCCGAGATCTGCCCCCGGATGGGGGAGGACTCCCTCGACACAGCAGTGCTGCTGCTCTCCGAGCTGGTCACCAACGCCGTGCAGCACGGCGCCGGGGAGATCGGGGTCCGGGTCACCAACCGCCAGGGCCGCCTGAGGGTGGCGATCAGCGACGGGCAGACCTCGCTTCCCCGCGTCAAGCCACGGGACCTGGAGTCCGATCACGGCCGCGGCATGCAGCTGGTCGACGCACTGGCCGTCGCATGGGGAGTCGAGCCGGCCACCCCGCCCGATCAGGGGAAGTCGGTCTGGTTCGAGGTCGTCTGACCCCTCAT
This sequence comes from uncultured Actinomycetota bacterium, assembly GCA_963845655.1. Classification (GTDB taxonomy): domain Bacteria; phylum Actinomycetota; class Actinomycetes; order Propionibacteriales; family Nocardioidaceae; genus Nocardioides_B. The sequence goes on from CAWJTB010000002.1 coordinate 370,728, forward strand.
TGCTCGAGGAACGACGCGTGGACCTGTTGCTGCGAGGATCGCGGACCCCGCGACGTGCGCGATCAGCAGCTGCCACCAGACCTCGATGTTCCCGGCCTTCGGCCCGGAACCTGCTGGGGAGGGCGTCGCCGGTCGCAGCTCAGCGCATGTTGGAGATCCGGGCGCGTCCCCGGTCGGTGATGACCCGGTCCTGCTGCTCGGTGGCGAGGTCGGGCTGCTCCGAGGTGTACAGCGCAGCCAGCTCGCCTCGCTCGATCCCCAGCTCGCGAGCGATCTGGTGGACCTCCAGCTTGTGCAGCCGCCCGCCCTCGGCCGCGGCCACGCGGCGCAGCAGCTCCGCGACCGGGTCCGGTGGCGGTTCGCCGGTGTCGCCGGTGTCGCCGGTGTCGAGGTAGCCCTGCCACGTGCGCTTCGGGTGGCGGCGGAGGTACTCCTGCTCCAGCTCCAGCATCCGCTTGGTGTGGTTGTCGAACTGCGCGGCGGTGCCGTGCAGGAAGACGCGGTTGCGAGAGTCGTGCAGCTGCTTGCCCTGCGCCTCCAGCTCCTCGTCGGACAGCTCGCTCGCCGGCCGGCCGCCGGTCGCGATCTCGTTCATGTGGCTCCCTTCGTCGAAAGCCCCGCATAGACGCGGAGCGCGTTTGCCCCGAGCACGCCCGCAGCAACGTCCTGCGCGAGCCCGAGCCCCACGACGTCACGGGCGTTCTGCGCGGTGCCCGGCACCCCGGGCCAGTCCGTGGCGAAGATCCACTTCCGCGCGAGCCGGCCCAGGTCGTAGTTCCGGTAGTACTCCGGTAGGCGCTTCGGAGGCAACCCCGACAGCTCGATCCACACCGTCGGGTTGGCCAGTGCCATGAAAGCCGAGGCGTCGTACCACCAGGCGCGGCCGCCGTGGGCGAGCACGATGTCGAGCGTCGGGACGTCGCGGACCACCGGCAGCAGGAAGGCCGGATCGGCCAGCTCGTTCATCGAGCCGGGAAAGCTGCTGGTTCCGCAGGCACGACCAGCGGCACCCCCCGCTCGGCGAGCACCTGGTAGGCCGGGTAGAGCATCGGGTCGTCGCACCGGAAGCCGCCGTGCACCGGGTGCAGCTTGAGGGCCGCGGCTCCCAGGTCGAGCTGGCGCCGAACCTCGACGGCGATCGGCGCGTGCAGGTGCGGGTTGACATTGGCCACGGGACGAAAGCGCGTCGGGTTGTGATCGACGAGCGGCAGCAGGTCCTCGAAGCGCTGGCAAACACTCTACGCTTTGCTGCAACATCGTCAAGAGTTTGTCGTATATCAGTCGGGGCCTGCCAGACTGATCCCATGCCGGAGCCTCTCCCCGTTGCCTCCCCGGCCACGTCGGCCACCTCGTCCCGCCGCCGCGAGGTCGGTTCGGCGAGCGCCCGGGCCCTGCTGCTGACGGTCCTGGGTGAGTTCGTGCACCCCCGCCGTACGTCGGTCTGGACCGCGACGCTGGTGGAGGCGCTCGGGGCGCTCGGGGTCGAGGAGAAGTCCGCGCGCCAGGCCCTGACCCGCACCGCGTCCGAGGGGCTGCTCACCTCCACCCGGCACGGGCGCCGCGTGCTCTGGGACCTCACCGAGTCCGGCGCGGGGCTGCTCGAGGAGGGCACGCAGCGGATCTACGGCTTCATGCGCGAGCGGCACCCGTGGGACGGCCGGTGGCTGGTGCTGAGCGTGCCGATCCCCGAGACGCAGCGCCAGCTCCGGCACCGGCTGCGCACCCGCCTCACCTGGCTCGGGCTCGGCGCACCCACGTCCGGCCTGTGGGTCACCCCCGACGCGTCCAAGGACCGCGAGGTCCATGCCGTCCTGCGCGACCTCGGCCTGGAGTCGCGGGCGTTCGCGTGGACCGGTCCGGCCTCCGGCATCGGCGACGAGCAGCGGCTGCTCGCCGACGCGTGGGACCTCGCCGACGTGGAGGACCGCTACCTCGGCTTCCTCGCCGCCTTCGCGGACCTGGACGCCGCGGGTCCGCGCGCGTCGTTCGCGGCGCAGGTGCGCATCGTCCAGGAGTGGCGCCGCTTCCCGTTCCTCGATCCAGATCTTCCCCGTGAGCTGTTGGACCACGACTGGCCGGGACCCCGCGCCGCGGCCGCCTTCCACGCCCGGCACGCCGCGTGGCACCGCTCGGCCCAGGACGAGTGGGACCGGATGGACCGGGCCGCCGGGCCCCGTCCCTGACTTCTGTCTCCTGGTCAGGCGGGCCGACCTACTCTGGGGAGGTGAAGGCGCACGAGGCGGTCAGCGTGCTGCTGTTCTGCGCCATGATCGTGGCGACCGGACTCGGCCCGATCCGATGCCGGCGTCTCGGTCGCCGCGTCGCCGACCTGGCCCGCCCGGCCACCGCGCTCTGGCGCGCCCGCCACCCCGCGCCGCCCAAGGCGGTCGGCCGGCCCTTCGAGGTCGTGGCCTGGCACGCCCAACGTCTCGGCTACGACTTCCACACCCTGCCCGATGAGACGTCCTTCTCCCGCTACGAGGGCCGGAGGCAGGCCTACGACGCGGTCCTGACCGAGGCCTGCCAGGCGCTCGGCATCGACCACCTGATCGGCATCCTGACCCCCGGACCGGACCTGGACCGCGAACGTTCACGCGTCGAGCTGGTGCTCGGCATGCACGGCCTGCGCATCGACGACGCCGCTGCCTGACCCAGCGCTTCCTCCCCCGTTTGCCCGTTTACCAGGGGATGCAGGGAATCTTTCGCTTCCCATGGTGATATCACCGTGGGAAGCGAAAGATTCGCTGCATCCCCTGGTAATCAGTCAGGCGTCGCGGTCGCGGCGGCGGCGCAGCTTGGCCACGACCCATTCGGCCTCGAGGGCCAGGCGCGCGAGGTCGGCCTCGGAGACGACTGCACCGCTCGTACGCCGCGCCAACGCCTCCGTCGCCGCGGCGCGCTCGTGGGCCGAGCCCTTGCCATCGGCCGCGAGCAACGCCGTCAAGTACGGCACGCCCTCGTCGCCGCTGGTGACGCCGAGGGTGCGGGTCAGCACCGCACGGTCGTCGCCGCGCGCCTCCTCGAGGAGGTCGAGCACCTCGACGTCGGGCAGTGAGCGCAGGTCCAGCATGGGTCGACTCTTTCACGGGCGCCGAGCCGGGCTCGACTCGTCGGCGCCTCAACCCGCTTAGTTTGTGACGTTCTGCAGGTTCTGGCGTGCCAGAACCTGCAGAACGTCACACACTATCGGGGTCAGTAGCGGTGCTCGTCGATGTCGACGTAGCCACCGGACTCCTCGCGCCCGGGGCCGCGGTCGCCGTCGGCGGCGGGGTCGTAGCCGCCGCTGGTCGTCCCCTCCACGGCGGAGCGTGACGCGGCAGGCTGGGCGCGCGAACCGGCGCCACGAGGGACCAAGCGCTCATCGTGACTCCTCTGTACGGCGGGGGCGCCTCCATCTTGCGACGACACACTGTCGTTTCGCAAGAATAATGTAGAACTTTTTGTCGCTCGCGCCCCGCCGACGCGATCGACGTACCGAGCGGGAGAATGGGCCCGTGACCGACTCCCCCGCTGACCAGGGCTCGATGCTCGACGACGACATCACCGGCGACTTCGTCCGGCACCTCGGCGTCCGGTTCGTCGAGACCACCGCCGACAGGGTGGTCGCCACCTGGTCGGCCAAGCCCGACCTGCACCAGCCCTACGGCATCGTGCACGGCGGCGTGCACTGCAGCGTGATCGAGACGCTCGCCAGCGTCGGCGCCGCGCTCTGGATGGAGGGCCGGGGCAAGGTCGTCGGGGTGAACAACAACACCGACTTCTACCGCGCCGTCCGCGAGGGCGAGCTCACCTCGACCGCGACGCCCCTGCACCGCGGTCGCTCGCAGCAGGTGTGGGTCGTGGAGACCGTCGGCCCCGACGGCAAGGTGGCCGCGCGCGGCCAGGTGCGGCTGCAGAACCTCACCGACTGAGGAGGCAGAGCTCAGCCAGCGCTGAGAGCGCGGTCGACGGCCGCGGAGTCGAGCACCTCGCGGATCGCCATCGCCGCACACCCGACGACGCCGGAGTGCTCACCGTGCGTGACCGGCACGATCCGCAGCTCGCGGGTCGCCAGCGCGGAGGCGTGCGAGTAGACGGTCTCCCGCAGGCCGGCGACGAACGTGTCGTAGGCGAGCGCCAGGTCCCCGCCGACGACGACGGCCTCGGGGTTGAGCAGGTTGACCGCGGCGGCGAGCGCCTCGCCGATCCGCCGTCCGGCCTCTCGTACGGCGTGCCGGGCATCGGGGTCGCCCGACACCGCCAGCGCGACCAGGTCGCGCACGTGACCCACGTCGCTGCCGCGTTCGCGCGCGGCCTGGACCAGGGCCCAGCCGGCGGCGAGCGTCTCGACGCACCCGGTGTCGCCGCACCGGCACGGCAGCCCGTCGGCCGCGGCCGACTTGGTGTGCCCGATCTCCCCGGCCGCGCCCCAGGCTCCTCGCAGCACCTCGCCCCCGGACACGATCCCGACGCCGATGCCGGTGGAGGCCTTCACGAACAGCAGGTCGCGGTGCGTCTCGAGGTGTCCGCGTCGCTCCGAGAGCGCCATCACGTTGGCGTCGTTGTCGACGAACACCGGCGCATCGCTCAGCGCCGCCAGGAAGGGGGCCAGCTCGACACCGTCCCAGCCGGCCATGATCGGCGAGTCCAGGCTCGCGCCGCCGGCGAAGTCGACGGTGCCCGGGATGCTCAGCCCCACGGCTCGTACGGCGTCCGGTCGGCGCCCCACGTCGGCGAGCAGCGCCCGGAAGCCGTCGACGACCCGCGGCATCAGGTCGTCGGGACCGGGGCCGACCTCCTGGTCCAGGTCGAGCTCGCCGAGCACCGCGCCGTCGAGGTCGCACACGCCGAGCTGGGTGCGGCTGCGGCCGATCGCCCCGGCCAGCACCACGCCGGCGTCGCTGTTGAACAGCAGGTGCGCGGGCGGTCGTCCGGCCGTGGAGGCCGCGTCGGCGACGCCCTCCACGACGAGCCCGGAGTCGATCAGCGCCGTGAGGCGGGCGGCGACCGCCGTCCGCGAGAGGCCGGTGAGACGTCCCACCTCGCTGCGGGTCAGCGCGCGCCCGTCCCGGATCAGGGAGAACACCTGGCCGGTGGTGGCGGGGGTCGCGAGGGTGCCCGGTCGCAGGTCGGCGCGCACCTCGGTCATGAGTCGCATTAGACCACCTCCCGCACTCAGGAGACGCCTCGTCCCGCATTATTGCGTTCCAAAATACCTAATGCTGCTTGCATCGCACGCAGAAGTCCTTCACTCTGGGTCCATGGCCGCTACTCCCGGAAGCTCCACCCCGTCGCTGCACCCGGTCGCACCCTGCGACTTCGTGGTCTTCGGCGGCACCGGCGACCTCGCCGTGCGCAAGCTGCTGCCCGCCCTCTACCTGCGTGACCGCGACGGTCAGCTGCCCGACGCGACCCGGATCATCGCGGTCTCGCGCGCCGGGCTCGACGACGCCGGCTACCGCGACAAGATCCTCGGCGAGCTGCCGCGCTTCCTTTCGGCGGCCGAGCTCGACGACGCGACCACGGCCCGCTTCGTGGCCCGGCTCTCGCACGTCAGCCTCGACATCGACGACGAGTCCTCCTGGCCCGAGCTGGTCGGCCGGCTCCCCCACGACGAGCGGGTCCGGGTCTTCTACCTCGCGATCGCGCCGTCGCTGTTCGGTCCCGGTCAGCGACAAGCTCGCCGAGCACGGTCTGGTCACCGAGGCGTCCCGCCTGGTGCTGGAGAAGCCGCTCGGCCACGACCTCGCCTCCGCGCAAGCGGTCAACGACGCCGTCGGCGCGGTGTTCGAGGAGCACCAGATCTTCCGCATCGACCACTACCTCGGCAAGGAGAGCGTGCAGAACCTCCTCGTCACGAGGTTCGCCAACACGTTCCTGGAGCCGCTGTGGAACGCCGGCGCCATCGACAACGTCCAGATCACCGCGAGCGAGGCGCTCGGCGTCGGCAGCCGCGGCGGCTACTACGACAGCTCCGGTGCCCTGCGCGACATGGTGCAGAACCACCTGCTCCAGCTGCTCTGCCTGGTCGCCATGGAGCCCCCGACGTACGTCGACCGCGAGACCGTCCGCGACGAGAAGCTCAAGGTCCTGCACGCCCTCAAGCCGATCGCCGGCGTGGACGTCGACCGGGCCGTCGTCGCGGGCCAGTACGCCCCCGGACTCGTCGACGGGCTCGCCGCGGCGTCCTACCAGGACGACGCGGAGCATCCCGGCTCCACCACCGAGACGTTCGTGGCGCTCAAGGCCGAGGTGCAGAACTGGCGCTGGGCCGGGGTGCCGTTCTACCTGCGCACCGGCAAGCGGATGGACCGGCGCTGCTCGGAGATCGTGATCCAGTTCAAGGCCGTGCCCCACGAGATGTTCCCCGGCAGCGAAGGCAGCCAGGAGCCCAACCGCCTGGTCATCCAGCTCCAGCCCGAGGAGGGCATGCGGCTGCACATGACCGCCAAGGAGCCGGGCCCCGGCGGCATCCGGCTGCGTCAGGTGTCGCTGAACCTCAGCTACGCCGAGACCTTCCAGCGCCGCTCCCCCGACGCCTACGAGCGGCTGCTCATGGACGTCGTGCGCGGCAACCCCACGCTCTTCATGCGCCGCGACGAGGTCGAGGCCGCGTGGGCGTGGGTCGAGCCCATCCTGGACCGCTGGTCGCGCCCCGACCATCGGCCCCGCCCCTACCCAGCGGGCACGAGTGGTCCCAGTGCAGCGATCACTCTCCTCGAACGCGACAACCGCTCCTGGCACGAATGAGGCAGCCCATGACCCGCATCCATCCCGTCGTCGCCGAGGTGACGGCCCGCATCGTCGAGCGCAGCAAGGCCGAGCGCACGGCGTACCTCGCCCGGCTCGACGCCGCCGCCACCCGTGGCCCGGCTCGCGGCCGGCTGGCCTGCGCGAACCTCGCGCACGGCTTCGCCGCCTCCGGTCCCGTCGACAAGCAGGCACTGCGCGGCACGGTCAAGCCGAACGTCGCGATCGTCTCGGCCTACAACGACATGCTGTCGGCGCACGCGCCCTTCGAGTCGTTCCCGGCCCAGCTGAAGAAGGCCGTGCTGCGCTCCGGCGGCATCGCGCAGTTCGCCGGCGGCGTCCCCGCGATGTGCGACGGCATCACCCAGGGCCGCGAGGGCATGCAGCTCTCGCTGTTCAGCCGCGACGTGATCGCGATGTCCACCGCGATCGCGCTGTCGCACGACATGTTCGACGCGACGCTGATGCTCGGCGTCTGCGACAAGATCGTGCCGGGCATGCTGATCGGCGCCCTGTCCTTCGGTCACCTGCCGACGGTGTTCGTGCCCGCGGGCCCGATGACCTCCGGCCTGCCCAACGACGAGAAGGCCAGGATCCGCCAGCAGTACGCCGCCGGCGAGATCGGCCGCGAGGAGCTGCTCGAGGCCGAGTCGGCGTCCTACCACTCGCAAGGCACCTGCACCTTCTACGGCACCGCGAACTCCAACCAGATGCTGATGGAGGTCATGGGCCTGCACCTGCCGGGCGCCAGCTTCGTCAACCCGGGCACCCCGTTGCGCGAGGCGCTCACCGACGCGGCCGCCGCGCGGGCGACCGCACTGACCGCCTGGGGCGAGGAGTTCACCCCGATCGGCAAGATCGTCGACGAGCGCGCGATCATCAACGCCTGCGTGGCTCTGCTCGCCACCGGCGGCTCGACCAACCACACCCTGCACCTGGTCGCGATCGCCCGCGCCGCCGGCATCACCCTCACCTGGGACGACCTCTCCGACCTGTCCGGTGTGGTGCCGCTGCTTGCCCGCGTCTACCCCAACGGCGGCGCCGACGTGAACCACTTCCACGCCGCCGGCGGGCTGGCGTTCACGATCCACACGCTGCTCAAGGCCGGCCTGCTCCACGACGACGTGCACACCGTCGCCGGGCACGGACTGTGGCGCTACACCACCGAGGCCCGCCTCGACCGCGGCCAGCTGACCTGGGAGGAGGGGCCGAAGCAGAGCCTCGACACCGCCGTGCTCCGCGGCGCCGACGACCCGTTCTCCGCCGACGGCGGGCTGCGGATGCTCGACGGCAACCTCGGCCGCGCGGTCATCAAGACCTCCGCCGTCAAGCCCGAGCACCGGCAGGTCAAGGCCAAGGCGCGGGTGTTCGACGACCAGCTCGACTTCCTGCAGGCCTTCGAGGACGGCACGCTCGAGGGCGACTTCGTGGCCGTGCTGCGCTTCCAGGGCCCTGCCGCCAACGGCATGCCCGAGCTGCACAAGCTCACGCCGGCGCTCGGGGTGCTGCAGGACCGGGGCCAGCGCGTCGCGCTGGCGACCGACGGCCGCATGTCGGGCGCCTCCGGCAAGGTCCCCGCCGCGATCCACCTCACCCCCGAGGCGGCCGTCGGCGGTCCGCTCGCGCGGGTGCGCGACGGCGACCTGGTGACCCTCGACGCCGACGCCGGGCTGCTGGAGCTGCACGTCGCGCCCTACGAGCTGGAGGCCCGCACAGCCGCCGTACCCGACGACTCGCTGGTGTTCGGCACCGGCCGCGAGCTGTTCGCCTCGTTCCGCGCAGCCGTCGGTCCGGCCGACCTGGGCGCGAGCATCTTCCCCACCCCGAGCCTCGAGACGGAGACCATCGATGACTGAGAGCCTGCTCGACCGCGTGCCGGTGATCCCGGTGGTGGTCCTGCACGACGTCGCCCACGCGGTCCCGGTCGCCCGCGCCCTCGTCGAGGGCGGCGTGCCGGTGATCGAGCTGACCCTGCGCACCCCGGCCGCGCTCGACTGCGTCGAGGCGATCGCCCGCGAGGTCCCCGAGATCCTCGTCGGCGCCGGCACGATCGTCGCCCCTGGCCAGGCCAAGGACGCACTGTCCGCGGGGGCGCAGTTCCTGGTCTCCCCGGGCACCACCGAGGCGCTCTCGGACGCGATGCGCGAGACCGGGCTGCCGCACCTGCCGGGGGCCGCCACGGTCTCCGAGGCGCTGCGCCTGCTCGAGCTCGGCTACACCGAGCTGAAGTTCTTCCCGGCCGAGGCGTCCGGCGGCACCGACTTCCTGAAGTCCATCGCTTCTCCGGTGCCGCAGGTGTCGCTTCTGCCCCACCGGGGGGATCACCTCGGCCAGCGCCGCGTCGTACCTCACGCTGCCGAACGTCGGCTGCGTCGGCGGCTCCTGGCTCACGCCGCCCGACGCCGTGGTGGACGGCAACTGGGCGCGGATCACGTCACTGGCCAGCGAGACGACCTACCTGCGCTGATCCGCGGGGCTCAGCGCTCCTTCATCGGCCCGCCGGGACGATCGTGGGCCACCGCGACGATCTCGGCCACGACGCTGAGGGCGATCTCGCCGGGTGCCTTGCCGCCGGTGTCGAGCCCAGCCGGCACGTGCAACCGCGCCAGCGTCTCGTCCGGGAGCTCCTGCTCGAGCGCGTCGAAGACCGTCTGCGCCCGGCGGCGGCTGCCCATCATCGCGACGTAGCCCGCCTTCCCCGCCAGCGCTGCCCGCAGCAGCTGCTCCATGTCCGGCGTGTCGTGGTCGCACAGCACGAAGGCGTCGACGGGGGTCAGCGGGTGCTTCTCGAGCCACTGCAGCGGGGTGACGTCGACGTCCTCGTCCCGCAGCAGCGTCGCGCGCCGCCCGGTGACGTTCGCGATCGTCACGACGGCGCGGCCGATCGGGTTGTCGGTGACGACGACGACGTGACCTCCCTCGGGAGCGTCATCGGACCAGGGCTGCTCGCGCGGGCTCATGCGACCGAACCTATCCCGCCTGACAGACTTCGACGGTGATTCTCGACGGCGGTCTCTCCAACGCCCTGGTGGCTCGTGGCCACGACCTCTCCGACGACCTCTGGACCGCGCGTCTGCTGCGCGACGACCCGGACGAGATCGGCGCGGTGCACCGGTCCTACTTCGAGGCGGGGGCCGAGGTGGCAACCACCGCGAGCTACCAGGCCAGCGTCGCCGGCTTCGAGCGCGCCGGGCTGTCGCGGACCGCCGCCGGCGAGCTGATCCGTCGCAGCGTGCAGGTCGCCCGCGACGTCCGCGACGAGGTCGCGCCGGACGGTCTGGTGGCCGCCTCGGTCGGGCCCTACGGTGCGGTGCTGGCCGACGGCTCGGAGTACACCGGCCGCTACGGGCTGAGCGCCGCCCGGCTGCGCGACTTCCACCTGCCACGCCTCGAGCTGCTCGCGTCCGCCGGGCCGGACCTGCTCGCCGTGGAGACGATCCCCGACGTCGACGAGGCCGCGGTGCTGGTGCCGCTGCTCGACGAGATGGGCCTGCCCTGGTGGCTGTCCTACTCCTGCGACGGGCTGTTCACGCGGGCCGGGCAGCCGCTGGCCGACGCGTTCGCCGTCGTCGCCTCGAGCCCGTCGGTCGTCGCGACCGGCGTGAACTGCTGCGCGCCCGACGACGTGCTGCCCGCGCTCCGCGTCGCCGCATCGACCTCGCACAGACCCGGGCTGGCCTACCCGAACTCCGGCCAGGGGTGGGACAGCGGGACGCACACGTGGAGCGGCGACACGTCCTACGACGTCGCGCTCGCGCCGGCGTGGGTCGCCGCCGGGGCGTCGTACGTCGGTGGCTGCTGCCAGGTCGGGCCGTCCGACATCGCGGCGCTGGCCACGCTGCTGTCCTGAGCTGACCCGCGGCAGCCGGGTGCGGCCACCGCGACGTACGTCCGCGTCAGGCGTTCAGTGCCGCGGCCACGACCTCCCGCGCCTCGGCCTGCACCTGCGCGAGATGGTCGGCACCCTGGAACGACTCGGCGTAGATCTTGTAGACGTCCTCGGTGCCGGACGGGCGCGCGGCGAACCACGCGCTCTGCGTGGTCACCTTGAGCCCGCCGATCTTGGCGCCGTTGCCGGGCGCCGCGGTGAGCTTGGCGGTGATCTCCTCGCCTGCCAGCGTGGACGCGGTCACGGCGTCGGGCGACAGCGCGCCGAGCGCCGCCTTCTCGGCGCGGTTGGCCGGTGCGTCGACGCGCGCGTAGGCCGGCGAGCCGAACTCCGTCGTCAGCGCGGCGTAGTGCTCGCGAGGGTGACTTCCCCGTCACGGCGAGGATCTCCGAGGCCAGCAGCGCCAGGATCAGCCCGTCCTTGTCGGTCGTCCAGACGGTGCCGTCGAACCGCAGGAACGACGCTCCGGCAGACTCCTCGCCACCGAAGGCGATCGACCCGTCGATGAGACCGGGCACGAACCACTTGAACCCGACGGGCACCTCGCTCAGCCGGCGACCGACCTTCTCGGCGACCCGGTCGATCATCGAGGACGACACGAGCGTCTTGCCGATCGCTGCGTCGCCGGGCCACGACGGCCGGGCGCCGCCGTACAGGTAGCCGATCGCGACGGCGAGGTAGTGGTTGGGGTTCATCAGCCCCCCGTCGGGCGTGACGATGCCGTGCCGGTCGGAGTCGGCGTCGTTGCCGGTGGCGATCTGGTAGGCGTCCTTCTGCCTGATCAGCGACGCCATCGCGGACGGCGAGCTGCAGTCCATGCGGATCTTCTCGTCCCAGTCGAGCGTCATGAAGCGCCACGTCGGGTCCACCAGCGGGTTGACCACCGTGAGGTCGAGGCCGTGCCGGTCGGCGATCTCGCCCCAGTAGGCGACCGAGGCGCCGCCGAGCGGGTCGGCGCCGATCCGGATGCCGACCTCCTTGATCCGCGCCAGGTCCACGACGTGGGGCAGGTCGTCGACGTACGTCCCCAGAAAGTCGTACGACGTCGCGCCGGCGCGCGCCCGGGTGAAGGGGGTCCGTCGCACGCCGGTGAGGCCGGCCTCGATGTAGGCGTTGGCCGCGTCGGCGATCCACGAGGTGGCGTCGCCGTCGGCGGGACCGCCGTTGGGCGGGTTGTACTTGAAGCCACCGTCGCGCGGCGGGTTGTGCGACGGCGTCACCACGATGCCGTCCGCGAGACCGGACGTCTTGCCCAGGTTGGCCCGCAGGATCGCGTGCGATACCGCAGGGGTCGGGGTGTAGCCGTCGCGGTCGTCGACCATCACCGTGACGTCGTTGGCGGCGAGCACCTCGAGCGCCGAGGCCCACGCGGGCTCGGACAGACCGTGGGTGTCGCGGCCGATGAACAGCGGACCGTCGTACCCCTGCTGCGACCGGTAGTCGCAGATGGCCTGGGTGGTGGCGACGATGTGCGCCTCGTTGAAGGCGTTGTCGAGGCTGCTGCCGCGGTGCCCGGACGTGCCGAACGCGACGCGCTGGTCGGGGTCGGACGGGTCGGGGTCGCCGGTGTAGTACGCGGTGACGAGGTGGGCGATGTCGACGAGGTCGGAGGGCTCGGCAACGGTGCCGGCGCGGGACTCACTCATGTCTGGGAACCCTAGTACCCCGACGCCGTGAGGTCAGGTCGTGAGGACCGGGGAGCGGACGACGACCACGGCGATGTCGTCGCGGGCCTCGCCGCCCTGGAAGTCGAGCACGTCGCCGAGGACCAGCTCGGCGGGCAGGGCGGCGGCGCGATGCCGCTCGACGGACCGGGCCAGCCGGTCCTCGCCGTAGAACTCCGCGCCGCGACGGCCCTCGGTCACCCCGTCCGTCGACATCACCAGCAGGTCGCCGGGCAGCAGCCGGAGCTCGGTGTCGTGGGTGCTGACCGCGGACAGCACGCCGATGAGCGAGCCCGGCTCGCCGACGGCGCTCACGCCACCCTGCGCGGGGAGCAGCAGCGGCAGCGGGTGGCCTCCGGTGCTGAGGGTGACGACCCAGGCGTCGCTCTCGCGGCGGAAGCGGGCCAGGACCACGGTGCAGAACCGGTCCGTCTGCTGTCGCAGCAGCACCTCGTTGAGAGCCTGGAGCACCTCGCTGGGGCGGGTCTGCTGCACCGTCAGCGCGCGCACCGTGTGCCGGACGAGCGTCGTCACCACCGCGGCGTCGATTCCCTTGCCACACACGTCGCCGAGCACCACGACCCAGTCGTCGACGGCGATCTGGAAGATGTCGTAGAAGTCGCCGCCCACCTCCTCGCCGTTGCCGGCGGGCCGGTAGGCGGCCGAGACCTCGAGTCCCGGCAGGTGCGGCGGGGAGGGCGGGATCAGCGTCGACTGCAGGGTGCGGGCCAGGGCCTGCGCGCGGTGCTCCGAGGCCTCGGCACGCTGCTTGGCGCGCAGCAGCTCGCGTTCGTACTCCCGGCGGTGGGTGGCGTCGAACACCGCGACCCGGATCACCTTCGGCATGCCGTCCGGACCCGGTCTCCATCGCCGCGTTGACGAGGACCGGCAGCCGCTCACCGTCGGCGCGGACCAGGTCGAGGGCCACCTCGCGCACCGTGCCCGACATGCTTCAGCATCGGCGAGTAGTGCGTCTCGTGGTAGATCCGTCCGCCCGCCGTCAGCAGGTCGGCGAACGTCCGCCGTCCCACCAGCTCCTCGCGGGTGAACCCGGTCAGCGAGCAGAAGGTGGCGTTGACCTTGACGAGCGTGCCGTCGGGCGTCGTGGTCAGGTAGCCGCACGGCGCGCGCTCGTAGAGCTTCTCGGGGTCGTCGTCGAGCAGCGCCGCGTAGAAGGCCTCGCTCGCCGTGTGCGCGCTCATCTCGCCAATGCGGCGTGATCTCGAAGGAAGGGCGTCATGGCGGCAACGGTCTCCTCGGGAGCACTGAGGTTGGGGCAGTGCCCGGTGGCTTCGAGCATCACCAGCTCGGCGTGCGGCAGCGCGTCGGCGACGTACTGGCCCACGGAGACCGGCGCGATGGCGTCCGAGCGGCACTGCAGCACCAGCGCCGGCTTCTGCATCCTCGCCAGGTCGGCGCGGTTGTCGGACAGGAAGGTCACCTCGGCGAACCGGTGTGCCTGCTCCGGGTCGGAGCGGCAGAAGCTCTCGGTCAGCTCGGCTCCGAGCTCGGGCCGCTCGGGGTTGCCCATGATCACCGGCGCCATCGCGCTGGACCATCCCAGGTAGTTGCTGGCGAGCGAGTCGAGCAGGTCGCGGATGTCGGCCTCGGTGAAGCCGCCGACGTAGCCCTCGTCGTCGAGGTAGCGCGGGGACGGTCCGACCAGCACCAGCTTCTCGAACAGCTCCGGTGCCTCCAGGTCGGCGAGCACGCCGATCATCGACGAGACGGAGTGGCCGACGAAGACGCCGTCGGTGACCCCGAGATCGCGGCAGACCTCGATGAGGTCCTGCGCGTAGCCGTTCAGCGAGCCGTGCCGTTGCGCGTCGTACGCCGAGGGGTCGGCGCCGCCGGCTCCGGCGTGGTCGAACAGGATCACCCGGAACTCGTCGTCGAAGGCCGGCGCGACGAACCGCCACATGTGCTGGTCGCAGCCGAACCCGTGGGCGAACACCATGGGTTGTCCGTCCGCGGGACCGGTGATGGTCACGTTGTGACGACGGGAAGGCTCCATGGGAGGAGCCTAGACCCCGATTCGTCTGCGGTCAGCCGCCTGCGCAGACCCGCACGATCGCAGACCAATCGGTGGGAACCGCGCAGCTAGGCGGCGTGGCCGAGCGCGACCGCGGCGTCGGCGTCGCTGCCCTCGGCGAACTGCTTCGGAAGCCAGGCTGCGGACGCCGCACGGGAGTAGCGCGGCAGCGCTCGGCACTCCGAGCGCGGAGGCGGACGCGGCATACCCTCGCTGGCGGTTCGTCCCTGGTCGCCGGCTTCCGCGCCTGGCGATCCCGGTGGCGCCGCCTGGATGAGCGGCTCCCCCGACCCCCTTGTAACGCGGGGTTATGGACGCTGAAGCAGGCGTATGACGCTGGTAAGGCGACGACACGCCTGGCAAAGTCGGTCTACGGCCCGGCGTACGGCGGAGCGGTCGGCCCGGCGTACGGCGAGGCGGACCGGCGTACGGCGAGGCGGTCGGCCCGGCATCGGGCGTCGCGCCTGAGCTTTGCCAGGCGCGTGGACGGTTTGCCAGCGTCATACGCCTGCTTCACCGTCCATAACCCCGCGTTACAAGGGGGGGCGGGGCGCGTCAGGTGCCGAGCGGGCGGAAGAAGCCCTCGGGCGCGAGCACGTCGTCGGGGGACAGGTCGTGGATCGAGGCGTGGTTCAGCCCGAGCAGCGCGGAGTCGATGCCGCCGCGCAGCACGTCGAGCACGTTCTCCACGCCGGCCTGGCCGTTGGCCGCGAGACCCCACAGGTAGGCCCGGCCGATCATCACCGCGCGCGCCCCCAGGGCGACCGCCTTGACGACGTCGCTGCCGCGCCGGATGCCGCCGTCCATCACGACCTCGATCTGGTCGCCGACGGCGTCGACCACCGCGGGCAGCACCCGGATCGGGGCCGGGGTGCCGTCGAGGTTGTTGCCACCGTGGTTCGACACCGAGATCGCGGTGACGCCGACGTCGACGGCCCTGCGGGCGTCGTCGACACGGCACACCCCCTTGAGCATGAACGGGCCGCCCCACTCCTCGCGCAGCCAGGCCACGTCCTCCCAGGAGGGCGGGTCGGTCTGCATCCAGGAGCCGTAGGCCCCGAAGAACGTCGGCGCCGGCGTCGAGCCCTCCGCCAGGTTGGGCGCGGTGAGGTCGGGGATGCCGCCGTTGCGCAGGAAGTCGAGCACCCAGCGGGGCCGGCGGATGCCCTCGGGGGCGAACTGCACCATCGTCCGCAGGCTCATCGACTCCGGGATCGAGGGGCTGCCCCAGTCACGGCCGTGCGAGAACGACCAGTCCAGCGTGGCGATCAGGCCCACGCAGCCGGCTGCCTTGGCGCGGTCCATGCGCGCGCGGATGTCCTCGCGGCTGCCCATCCAGTACAGCTGGAAGAAGGTCTGCGGGTTGGCGGCCGCGACCTCCTCGACCGGCTTGCTGGCGAACGACGACAGTCCGATCGCGATCCCTCGAGCCGCCGCGGCCCGCGCCACCGCGACCTCGCCGTCGGGGTGCACGGCCTGCACGCCGGTGGGCGAGATCAGCACCGGCATCGAGAGGTCCTGCCCCATCACCGAGGTCGCGAGGTCGCGCGTGGCCGGGGCGCCGGCGACGTGCGGGGCGAAGCCGAGCTCGGCGAAGGCACGCGTGTTGTCGCCGTACGACGTGCCCGCCTCCGACCCCGCCAGCAGTGCGGCGTAGACGGACGGAGGCAACCGCTTCTTCGCGCGTCGCTGGGCCTCGGCGACGGTCTCGAACCAGGCGGACTTGCTCATGGCGTGCCTTTCGTGGGAGTACGGCGGGCGGGCAGCCCGCGCACGGCGGGAAGGAGCGATCGGGGGTCGCGCGCACGCGCCGCACCGACCCACAGGCCGGCGCCGTAGGCGAGGTCGTCGAGCCGGCGCGCGACGGCGTAGCGGGGCAGGTCGAGGTCGGGGCGCACCCGCCGGTGGTCGAGCACCGCGTCGGCGAGGGCGGCAACGAGCAGCGCACGGCGGGCCCGCGGGGAGCGCGTCGCGACCACCAGGGCCGCCGGCCAGTAGTGCCGGGTGAGCGCGGACCCGACCTGCCGCACGGAGGCGACCGCCCCGAGCGCGGTGAGCGCCCCGGCCGTGCGCAGCGGGTGGTCGCTGCTGCCGAGCCGTCGCGACATCCGCAGCGCGACCGCGGCACCGATCGCGGCTGCGACGGGGACGGACCACCGCCGCTGCGCCAGGAGTACGACGGACAGGGCGGCCGTCCAGGGCGTGAGGACGAGCGGGGCGACGTCGCTGCCGTGCCGCTTCGCCAGGGGCGCGGCACCGGTGCCGTAGTAGGCCTTGCGGCGCAGCCAGGGGCCCAGGGTCGTGCGGTGGTCGTGGCGAACGACGGCGGACGGCTCGTAGCGCACCCGCCAGCCGGCGTCGTGCAGCCGCCAGACCAGGTCGACGTCCTCGGCGACCTGCATCTGCTCGTCGAAGCTGCCGGCCTCGGCCAGCGCAGAACGGCGCACGAGCAGGGCCGCGCTCGGGAGGTAGGCCACCCGGCCGAGCGGCCGCACCGAGGCCGGCGCGGGCCCGAGGTCGAGGGAGGAGCGCAGCGGCCTCGTAGCGGCACAGCCAGGAGTCGTCCGAGCGTGACGCACTGCCCAGCACGCGCGGGCCGACGACGCCGACGGCCGGGTCGTCGAGGTGCCGGTGCAGGGCGCCGAGCCAGCCGGGCTGCGGCACGACGTCGGAGTCGAGGAAGGCCACGAGGGCCGTGCGCACCTGCGCCAGCCCGGTGTTGCGTGCGGCGGCGGGCCCGCGACTGACCGGGTGCCGCACCAGCCGGGCACCGAACTCGCCGGTCACCGCGCGCAGCGACGCCGGGTCGCTCGAGCCGTCGTCGACGACCACGACCGTGAGGTGCGGTGGCAGCACGGACAGCAGCCGGGCGACCTGACGGTGCCGGTCGCGCACCGGGACCACGACGGTCACGTCCCGGACGTCGGCGTCCTCGGCCTGCGCGGAGCCGCGCGAGGACCACACGGGGTCGGCCAGCCCGCGGTCGAGCAGCAGCCGGGCGACCGCGGCCGAGTCGGGGTCGTGCGCGACCAGGGTGCCGTCGTCGTCGAGCATCCGGTGGGCCGCGGGCCGCAGGAACAGGACCGCTCCCCCGGCGCCGACGAGCATGCGGCCGCCGTCGCACCGCTGGGTGCCGGCGCCGAGCCGGACCGCGAAGCCGTCAGGCAGCCGGGGCGCGCTCACGCGAAGCCCGCCGTCGGCGGGGAGCACCGCGCCGTGCACGACCGGTCCGGCGGTGCAGCCGAGCTCGACCACCGCCGCGACCTCGTCGGGGGTCATCGGCCGACCGGCCGTCATCGACGTCGACAGGTCGGCCACCGGCACGCCGTAGACGTCGGCTGTCGCCTGCAGCATGGCGGTGTCGGTCGACCCGGGCGACGACCGCGCAGGCGGTGACGCCGGTGCCGGTGCAGGTCGGCGGCCAGGCCGCGCACGATCCCGACGACCGCGTGCTTGGCCATCACGTAGGCCGACAGCCGCCACAGCCCACGGTCCGCGGCGGTCGAGGCCAGTGCCACGAAGGCCGGGCTCCGACCCTGACCCGCGGACGTCAGCAGGTGCGGCACCGTCGCCCGCGCGGTGTTCCACACGCCCAGTGCGTCGGTCTCCCAGACCAGCCGCAGCTGCGCGTCGTCGGTCTCCCACAGCGGCGCCCCGCCGGCCAGCACCGCGGCGGCCGCCACCACGGTGTCCAGCCCCCCGTGACGTCGTACGGCGTCCTCGGCTGCCGCACGCAGGGCGTCGGTGTCGCGCACGTCGGCCACCACGCCGACGACCCGCTCCGGGTCGAGGGCGACGACGGCGTCGAGGTCCTCGCGGGACGCGAGCGGATAGGGCGTCTGCGCCGAGCCCGAGCAGATGTCGAGGGCGTGCACGACGTAGCCGCGCGCGAGCAGCCGGCGCACCACGGCCGCGCCGATGCCGCGGGCGGCCCCGGTGACGAGCGCGACCGGAGGGCGCGGGTCGTTCACGGCGAGACCGTGGGCAGCGGCTCGAGTCGTCCGTTGGCGGAGACGTCGAGGCTCTGCAGCTCCTCCACCAGGTTGCGGACCAGCCGATCGAACAGCTCCTGGCCGCGCTCGGCGGTGCTGGTCGTCGGGTCGCCGAGCACGCCGTTGGGCGAGACCGGCCGGACCCCGGACTCCCGCAGCCGCGGCATGAGCTCGGTGACCGGCTCGGTGGCGCCGGCCGCCATCAGGTCGACGCGCACCGCCCAGGGCGCGAGGTGGCGCAGCAGCGAGGTCTCGGTGTCGCCGGCGTGCGCGTCGGCGCCGACCAGCGCCGTCGAGGTCCACGCCACCGACCGGCCCTCGTAGCGCAGCAGGTCGACGACCTTGGTCACCGTCGCGGTGTTGCCCCCGTGGCCGTTCACGAAGATCACGCCACGCGCCCACCGCGAGGCGGACCGTCCGAACTCGGTCAGCATCAGCAACAGCGCCTCGTGACCGATGGAGATCGTGCCGGGGAAGCCCTCGTGCTCGCCGCTCGCGCCGTAGTTGACGGACGGGGCGACCAGCACGCTGACGCCCTGGGCGTCGAGCCGTTCGGCGGCCGCGCGCACCACCGCGTTGGCGATCATCGTGTCCGTGGCCAACGGCAGGTGCGGGCCGTGCTGCTCCACCGACCCGACCGGCACGAGCAGCAGCGCCTCGTCCGTGGGCACCCGCGGCCAGCGTTGCTGCCCCAGCCCCAGGGACGTGGCCTGCGGCACCGGGGGACGCGCCGTCCGCGGCACGAGCCCGCCCCTCAGCTTCCCGCGCGCAGACCCGCGAGCGGGCTCTCGTCGCAGGCCTTGTCCGGCGGCCGCCTGGTCAGGGTCAGCGACACCGGCGCGTTGCGGACCGTGCCGGTGTGCGAGTGGTCCCCCGACGAGGTCGGCACCTCGCCCGGCGTGCCGGCGTTGCCCTTGACGCACTCGGGGTCCGGACCGTCGAGCGGCAGGCCGGTGAAGAACTTCGCCGCCATGCAGCCGCCCCGGCAGGAGTCGTAGGCCGAGCACATCGTGCAGGCGCCGCCGGTCTGCGGGCTGCGCAGGTCCTCGAAGAGCGCGGAGTGCTTCCACACCGTGTCGAAGTCGGTCAGGTAGGCGTGTCCGGCCGCGGGCCGCACGTTGCCGGCCTTGAACCGGTCGTGGATCGCGAACGGGCAGGCGTAGACGTCGCCGACCGGGTCGACCAGGCAGACCACGCGCCCGGCGCCGCACAGGTTCAGCCCCGGCAGCGCCTCGCCGTAGGCCGAGAGGTGGAAGAACGAGTCGCCGGTCAGCACGTCGTCGCCGTGCGCCACCAGCCAGTCGTAGAGCTCGCGCTGCTGCTCCGGCAGCGGGTGCAGCTCGTCCCAGACGTCCGCGCCGCGACCCGACGGCCGCAGGCGGGTGAGGCGCAGCTGGGCGCCGTACGCGATCGGCGATCGCCTTGAACTCGTCGAGCTGGCCGATGTTGTGCCGGGTGCAGACGACCGAGATCTTGAAGTCCTTCATGCCCGCGTCCTGGAGGTTCGCGAGCGCGCGCATGGCGGCGTCGTACGTGCCCTGGCCCCGCACCGGGTCGTTGATCTCCGCGGTGGCGCCGTCGAGCGAGATCTGCACGTCGACGTAGTCGGTGGCCGCGAGCTTGGCGGCCCGCTCCGGGGTGATCCGGAAGCCGTTGGTGGAGAACTTCACGCCGACGTGGTGATCGACGGCGTAGTCGAGCAGCTCCCAGAAGTCCGGGCGCACGGTCGGCTCGCCGCCGCCGATGTTGACGTAGAAGATCTGCATCCGCTCGAACTCGTCGATGAGCGCCTTGCACTCCTCGGTGGTGAGCTCGTCGGGGTCGCGACGGCCCGAGGAGGACAGGCAGTGCACGCACGCCAGGTTGCAGGCGTAGGTCAGCTCCCAGGTCAGGCAGATCGGGGCGTCCAGGCCCTTCTCGAAGTGGTCGACCAGCCGGCCCGGTGCGGGCGGCGACGACGGTCGCTCGGGGCGTTCCTGCAGGGTCGTCATGCGGTTTCCCTCCTGCTGATCATCCCGCCGTCGGCGAGACCGCGCAGCGCGGCGACGTACGCCGTCCAGTGCTGTGCGGGGACGCCGGCGTCGGCGAGTGCGTGCTGCACGGACGGGCTGGTGCCCAGGCGCTGCACCACGTCGACCAGCTCCGGGGTCTTGAGGAAGCTCAGCTTGCGGGTGCCGAAGTGGTAGGCCAGCGCCCCGAAGGGCTCGGGCCGCAGGGCGACGGAGTCGTCGAGGCGCCAGGCCTCGAGGAGCATCTCCATCAGTAGACGCCGCACATCCCGTCGATCGACACCTCTTCGACCAGGGCGGTCTCGGCGAGGTCCTCGGTCGGGGTGGTCTCGTCGCTGATCTGGGGGTCCGTCATCGCGGTATCGCCTTCTGCTCGGGATGTGAGGGGTGGTGCCCTCACGCTAGGGGTGCGGCAGCCCTGGGTGACCTGCTCGGCCAGACGGCGAAACCTGTCCGGACGGGCAGGAGGCCCGGTGTCCACCTGACCGTGCGGACGGGTCCCGTCCCGCTAACGGGCAGGACGGCGGTCCCTGTTCGACCTGTTTCCGGATCCTCGTCTGTCGGCCGGTCCGTGCCCCTCCTACGTTGCAGACGACCGTCGGAGCCCAGGCAGCAGGAGTCGTTCCATGCAGGTAGACGAGCTACTCGAACCCTTCCCCGGAGAGGTCTCGACCACGATGTCGGTCGCCGGACGCCGATGACCGAGGTCGCCGCACCGCTCGACCCCATCGACCCCCTCGCACCCACGGTGGCGGGCCGCTACGAGGACGCCGTCGTCACGGTCGAGGCCGCGCACGGCGACCGCGGCGGCCGGGACGCTCGGACCGTGCGCACCCGGCACTTCGACGTCACGCCCAGCCGGGGGCCGGGTCCACGTCACCCACGTCGTCCCGCCCGAGCGGGTGGACGACGACCTCGCCGGGCTGCTGCAGGACGAGCTGTTCGGCCCGGGGTGGCTGCGCGGGCCGGACCTGTACGAGCGGGTGTTCACGGGGGTCGTGCGCACCAGCGCCGACGACGCGCTCGCCAGCTGGGAGCTCTTCTACCTCAACACCCTCGCCCGGCTCGAGGGCCCGCCGGACGCCGCAGCCGGGTCGCACGGGTCGATCGCGGGCTACGCGCCCGTGCACGACCACGTGCTGGAGCTGCTCCCCGAGCGCGGGTCGGTGCTCGAGATGGGCTCCTACTTCGGGTTCCTGTCGCTGCGCATCGCCGGCGACGGCCGACGGACCATCGCCTCGGACGTCTCGGCCGGGACGGTCCGGCTGCTCGGCCAGATGGCGCCGCGGCTCGGCGTCGGCCTGACGACGCTGGTCGCCGACGCGGCCCGCCACCCCGGTGCCGACCGGTCGGTCGACACGGTGCTCGCGGTGCACCTGCTGGAGCACCTCGAGGCCCCGCACGGCGGTCAGGTCCTGACCGAGGCGCTCCGCCTCGCCGCGAGCCGGGTCGTGGTCGCCGTACCGCTGGAGGAGGAGGCCAACGAGACCTACGGCCACGTGCGCACCGTCTCGCTGGACGACCTGCACCGCTGGGGCCGCGCGAGCGGCTGCCGCTTCGACGTGCACGAGCACCACGGGGGCTGGCTCGTCCTCGACCAGCCCCTGACCTGAGAGCCGGCGCTAGCCGAACAGATGCCTCCCGCAGTTGGGCCACGGCGACGACCCGGACCGGCGGAAGAGCGTCTGCGCCCGGGCGGTCTGCTCACCGGGCGACGCGCGGTGCGGCATCCCGCTCCCGCCGACCGAGCGCCAGGTGGCGGGGCTGAACTGGTAGAGCCCGTAGTAGCCGGCCGGGTTGACGGCGCCGGGACGCCCCCCGGACTCGCAGCGCGCGAGCGCCCGCCAGTTGAGGCCCTGGACACGGTCGCCGGAGCGCGACGCCGAGCGGGCCCGGACCGCCGGGCGACCGGTGGCGGCGCGGTAGAGCCGCTTGCCCACCATGCCGGTGACGCGACGGTGGTGGGCCCGCTGCCAGCGCTTCACGGCCGCCTGGGTGCGGGGGCCGAAGTGCCCCGAGACGGGGCGGACGTCGAGGTAGCGCTGCACCGTCGTGACCTGGGAGCCGGAGTCGCCCCGGGCCACCACGATGTAGGAGCTGCGGGCCTGAGCCGGGCTGGTGGCGACGAGCGAGGCGCCGACCACCGCCAGGACGATGACGGGTGCGGCGAGCAGCCGGAGCAACGGCGTACGACGGCGGCTGCCGCGGTGTCGGGGAGTGGAGGACGAGCGCGCAGGCGCGCAGGGGTCGGACGGGGACATGGGTGACCTCGACGACGCCTGCGAGGTGAGCTGTCGGGTTCGGGCCTCGAAGCTGGCCCGGCCGCGTGCGCGGCTTCACCCCGAGGACGGTCCCGGTCGACTGATGGTGCCACCGGTGCCGCCCGAGGAACGTGGGTCCCCCGCTCCTGCTCCAGGAGTTCAGGGCCCGGTCGCGGGAGCAGGACTCGGCGTTCGCGACACGGCAGCCCGCGGGGGGACGGGCTGCGGTCCACGGTGAGGCGTCCGCGCCCGTGAGTCAAGGTCAGGCGACGTACGGGATCGTCTGCGGGCCCTCCGGCAGCACACACACGCGGGCGTCCGGTCCAGACCGATCGAGCGCCTCGAGCACCGTCTGCGCGACGTCGTCGGTGTGCCCGAGGTGGGCGGTGGCGAGGTCGGCGGCGGAGAGGTAGGAGGAGCGCACCACCACGTCGGCGTGCGCCTGCACCTTGGCCTGCACCTGGACCTGCCACTGGTCGGGGACGGTCCGCTCGCGGGCCGCGATGGTGGCGAGCAGCGCCTCCGGCGACGGCTCGGAGGCGAGCACCTCCCGGTAGGACCCGTGGTCCGGGAAGCCGTCGCGGCACTCCGCGGCGCAGACGATCGTGCCGCCGGGGCGGACCACGGTCATGGCGGCCGACATGCCCTTGACGGCCTGGTAGAGGTTCTGGTCCAGCGGGTAGCCCGCGTTGGTGGTCACCACCACGTCGAACAGCGCCGGCACCGGCTGCATGGCCAGCCGCTGCGAGGACCGGCGGGCGGCCGCGTGCATCGCGGACAGCTCGCCGCCGAAGGCCTCGACGATCCTCTGCTCACGGTTGAGCACCACGTCGAGCCCGAAGTCGACCTGACCGACCGCCGCGACGACCGCTCGGATGTCGTCGTGCACCGGGTTGCCCTCGATGACCGCCCAGGTCGCCCGCGGGTCGCCGATCCGCTTCGCGTCGTGCAGGGTCAGCACCGTCTCCAGCCCCGCGAGTCCCGGCGCGACGAGCTTGGGGCCGCCGCTGAACCCGGCGAAGAAGTGCGGCTCGACGAAGCCGGTGGTGATGCGCACGTCGGCCTCGACCCACAGCCGGTTGAGGAAGACCGGTACGTCGCGGCCGTGCCGCCCAGCCACACCAGCGAGGCGTCGTCGCGGGCGTCGTGGTTGACCACCCGCACCCGGTCCACGATCTCGTCGCCGAGCATGGCCCTGATCTCGGCGTCGCTGTTGCCGCGGTGGGTGCCCGTGGCGACCAGGATCACCACGTCGTCGAGGTCGACGATGCCCTCGAGCTCCTCGAGCACCGCCGGGATCATCAGGTGCCGCGGCTGCGGCCGGGTGCCGTCGCACATCGAGATCGCCACGGTCTGGCCGGGCTTGACGAGCTCTCGCAGCGGTGCGCCCTCGACCGGCTCGCGCAGTGCCTGGCGCAGCAGCCCGCGCTGGTCGTCGGGCGCGTCGACGTACGTCGGCTCCACCACCGTCGTCCGCTCGTCGGGCAGCTCGACCTCGAGCCCGTCCTCGCCGTACGCCAGTCTCACTCGCATGGGAGCCACCCTCTCACCGTGCCGGTCGGGCCGCTGCGTCGGGTCGGTCCGCCTCACCGGCCGGGGACGGTCGCCTCGACGGTCGCGCCGCCGTAGCCGTTCTCGGAGTCGCGACCCTCGACCGTCACCGTCGTGACGTCCTCGGGGATCGCCAACCCCGTCTGGGTGCGGGTGAACGGCTGCTCGTCAGCGTGGTCGTGGCCCAGCTCCATCTCGCCGAGCACGTCCCCCTGCTCGTCCAGCACCCGCCATCCGTCCGCGTAGCGCTTCGGGGAGTCGTACGGCGAGCTCATCGTCACGTCCACGGTGAAGGTCTGGTCGTCCTGGCCGATCTCCACGGCCGTCACGTCCGGGAACTCCGCGCCCCCACCGGCGTCCGGCTCCTCGGAGGTCTCCGCGCAGCCTCCGAGGGCGAGAGCGAGGGCGAGGGCCAGGGCAGTCAGGGCACGCATGGTCGTCGACACCAGCCCAGTGCACCACGAGCCCTCAAGGTCGAGGCGAGCCATCGTCCTTGCGGCACCTGGTTGACTCGGCGTGTCACACCCCGAGCGAGCCTGTGAGGAGCCGTTCCATGTCCGTACGCACCCTGGTGGTCTGCG
The DNA here is from genome assembly GCA_963845655.1 of uncultured Actinomycetota bacterium. Taxonomy (GTDB): domain Bacteria; phylum Actinomycetota; class Actinomycetes; order Propionibacteriales; family Nocardioidaceae; genus Nocardioides_B. The sequence continues at coordinate 395,436 of CAWJTB010000002.1, forward strand.
CCGCCGCCGTCTGTCTACCGCTGCTGGGGATGTCGCCCGCCTCGGCCGAGCCGCCCCGACCGGGCTGTGGCTACGGGGACGACAACCACAGTCATCAGGCGGCACCCGGCCGGGATCCCCTCGACCTGCGACCCGGACGAGGCAGCGGTGACGACAACCACCCGCACACCGCACCCCCTGGCCAGGCTCCCGAGAACGGCGGCGACCAGAGCGGACCGATGCGAGGCTGCACGGCCGCGTGACGGCAGCCGTCCCCCGAGTTGTCAGGCGCTCACGTCGCCGAGACGACGTCACCGCCTGACAACTCAGGGCGACTCCTGCTCCGAGCGTCGCTCGTGCAGGCGCTGCTGGGCGGCGGGGAGGTAGGCCAGGCACGGCGCCTCGGCACCCGGGTGCTTCTCGCTCAGGTGGAAGGTCCACCGGTCCATGGCTGCCATGAACCCGTTGTCGCCGCCGGGGCGATAGGCCGACCACGGGAGCTCGCCCCGGACCGACGCAGGCAGAGCAGCTGATCTTGTAGACGAACCGCCGCTGGGCGTCGAGGTCGATCCTCACCCTCCCCAGGGGACCGGCCTCGGCCGCGGCCTTCCTCTCGCGCGCGGATCGGCTAGCCGTCATGTCCTGCCCCTTGTCCGTGAGTCGAGTGGTACGCCGTGTCGGGTCCGTGCGGGCGTCAGTGGTCGACGAGCGCGAACGTCGCAAGAGCGTGCACGAGCGACCTCCCGTCCTGAGCCACGTCCGCCTCGCAGACCGTGAGGCTCTCGCCCCGCTTCCGCACGGTGGCCGTGACCACGAGGGTGCCGGGCTGTCCCGGCCGGAGGTAGGTGACCGAGAGCTGGCTGGTCGCAGCCGCCTCGCCGTCGGCCGCGCTGCGCACGGCCGCTCCCATCGTCATGTCGACCAGGGTGGCGAGCAGGCCGCCGTGGACGGCGCCGGCCGCGTTGAGGTGACGCGCGTCCACCTCGACCTCCAGGCGCGCCTCCCCGTCCTCGGCCGTGGGGGCCTGGGCGCCGATCAGGCCGACGAATCCGCGTTCACTGTCAGTCACGCGCGGAGGCTACCGTCCCAGAGCGAGTGGTAGGCGTTCAGCGCCGGCTGACCGCCCAGGTGCGCGTAGAGGACCGTCGACCCGGGCGGGATCTCCCGGGTGCTCACGAGGTCGATCAGTCCGGCGAGCGACTTCCCCTCGTAGACCGGGTCGGTGATCATCGCCTCCAGCTCGGCCCCGAGCCGCATCGCCTCCAGCGTGGAGTCGACCGGGATGCCGTAGGTCTCCCCCGCCCACCCCTCGCGCACCTCGATCTCGTCGTCGGCCAGCTCGCGGCCCACCTCGATCAGCTCCGCGGTGTGCCGGGCGATGCGGGCGACCTGCTCCGTGGTGCGCGCGAGGGTCGCGGACGCGTCGATGCCGATCACGCGACGACGTACGCCGGTCAGCTCCTGGAGCGCGGCGAACCCGGCGATCATGCCGGCGTGCGTCGACCCCGTGACCGTGCACACGATGACGGTGTCGAAGTGCACGCCGAGCGACTTCTCCTGCTCGGCCACCTCGAAGGCCCAGTTGGCGAAGCCCAGCCCGCCGAGCCGGTGCTCGCTCGCGCCGGCCGGGATCGGGTAGGGCGTGCCGCCGGCCTCCTCGACCTCGCGCAGGGCGTCCTCCCACGACCTCCGGATGCCGATGTCGAAGCCGGACGGGTCGAGCCGGACGTCGGCCCCCATCATCCGCGAGAGCAGGATGTTGCCCACCTTGTCGTTCACCGGGTCGTCCCACGGCACCCACTTCTCCTGCACGAGACGCGCCTTGAGCCCGAGGTGGGCCGCCACGGCGGCCACCTGCCGCGTGTGGTTGGACTGGACGCCGCCGATCGAGACGAGCGTGTCCGCGCCGCTGGCCAGCGCGTCGGGGACGATGTACTCCAGCTTGCGGATCTTGTTCCCGCCGTAGGCCAGACCGCTGCTGACGTCCTCGCGCTTGGCCCAGATCTCCGCGCCGCCGAGGTGCGCGGTCAGGCGGGCCAGGCGGTGGACCGGGCTCGGTCCGAACGTCAGCGGGTGGCGGGGGAACTCGTGCAGTCTCATCGGGCCTCTTTCCTCAGGGACGGTGGGCACGAACGTCCCAGACGTCCGCTCTGCTGTGAAAAATACCCGTCGCCGGACGCGCCGCTGCGTGCCACGATGCTGGGAGGGCTGGTCGACCCGCACCGTCGCAGCCAGGGGGTCGGCGTACGACAGACGGAGATTGCGATGCCCATCCTGATCGCGCACATCGAGGTGCCTCCCTCCGGGGAGCTGGAGACGAAGCCGCGGGAAAGCGGAGAGCTCACCGACGAGCAGATGGCGGAGGAGCTCGCTGCCCGCGAGCGCGCCATCGCGACGATGCGCCCCCTGCTCGCCTCGCTGCCGGAGCGGCCGGCGAGGCGCTCCGGCAACATCAGCCGCGTGGAGCTGCTCGGAGAGAACACCTGGACCACGCTCAACCACTACGTCGTGTTCGCCACCGTCGACATCGGCAACGGAGGGCTGGAGGAGGAGCTGCTCACGGTGCTCCCGGAAGGCTCCAAGGTCTCGGTCGCGGCCGGCGTGGTGCCGCTCGAGGAGTGGCCGGAACCCAAGACGGGAGCAGAGGCATGATCGAGATCAGCGACACCGCTCGCTTCGAGATCGACGACGACGGCATGTACGGCATCGAGTCGGCCATGTTCAAGAAGCACGTGTGGGAGCTCGGCAAGAGCGTCGTGTACGGCGCCCTGGTGCACGACCGGGGCAGCGGCCGCCAGTTCTTCGTCACGGCCGCCGACCTCGAGCGCTACCGCACCCAGCCGGACGTGGATCTCTAGATCACGCCGAGCTTGCTCGCCTCGTAGACCGCCTCCGCGCGGCGGGACACGCCCAGCTTGCGCAGGATGTTGCCGACGTGGAACTTCGCGGTGGTCTCGGAGATGTAGAGCTGGGCCCCGATGTCGCGGTTGGACAGTCCGCGCGCGAGCAGGGCGAGCACCTCGCGCTCCCGCGACGTCAGCTGCTTCGCCTGCTCCGGCGGGGGCGCGTTGAGGCCACGGACCATCGCGGCGGCGCTGCGGGCGTCGAAGGCGCTCTCGCCGCGCGAGACGTCGCGGATCGCGCGGATCAGGGCGGAGGTGTCGACGTCCTTGACGACGTAGCCGCGAGCGCCGTTGCGGATCGCCTTGAGGACCAGCTGCTCGTCGAGGAAGGTGGTCAGCACCAGCACGCCGACCTCCGGGTAGCGCGAGGTGAGCTCGGCACACAGCTCGAGACCCTCGCTGTCCGAGGAGGTGGAGAGCTTGAGGTCCAGCAGCACGATCTGCGGGTTGGCACGGCCGATCACGGCCAACGCCTCCGAGGCGCTGGAGGCCTCGGCGACGACGCGCAGGTCGTTCTCCCGCTCCAGGATCGAGCGCAGCCCCTGCCGGACGATCGCGTGGTCGTCGACCAGCATGATGCCGACGACGTCGCTGCGAGCGGACTGCTGGGACGGGGCGAGGGTGGCCATGCGGCTCACGCTTCCTTCTGGTCGGGTGCTGCAGGTGGCGCGAGCTCGGCGAGCAGGCCCGCGTGCGGTGAGGGCGGCAGCGGCAGCGGGATCCGCATCTCGACGCGGACACCGCCGAGCCGCGCGCGTCGGAAGGCGAGGCCGCCGCCGAGGTCGGAGATCCGGGAGTCCATGTTGACCAGGCCGCGGTGCCGGCCGTCGACCATGGTGGCCCGCTCCAGGCGCAGGATCCGCGCGAGCTCCTTGGGGTCGCCGGAGCCGTCGTCGGCCACCGACACGGTGATCTCGTCGGGTCGGTAGCGCAGCCGCAGGATGGCCCGCTTCGCCGACGCGTGCGTGGCGACGTTGAACAGCGCCTCCCCCACCGTGCGCGCGATCTCGTGGTCGGCGTCGCCGGGCAGGGACACGACGTCCCCCTCGACCCGCAGCTGGACGGCCAGATGGGGCTTGTGCTGCCGGGCGACCTCGTGCAGCAGCTCCGGCAGCGTCGAGACGGTGTCGCGGTGGGACTGGTGCAGGGCGTAGATCGCGCGCCGCAGCTGGTCGACGGCGTCACCCGTGAGCTTCTTCGCGGTCGTCAGCCGCTCCAGGATCTGCGAGCCGGTCTCGCCGAGCCCCTCGGCGTCGCCGCGGGCGAGCTCGACCGACATGCCCGCCGAGAGGACGTACTGCGTGACGCTGTCGTGCAGCTCGCGCGCGATCCGGTGCCGCTCGCTGTCCAGCAGCTCGCGCTGGTGGGCCAGCAGCAGCCGCTCCTGGGTGTGCCGCAGCTCGGCGGTGCGCTCGGCGAGGTCCTGCGCCTGGGCGGTCGCCTCGTCGTAGAGATGCTGCGCACGCCGGTGCAGCGCGAGGCCGGCCTGGTACTGCTCGGAGGTGTGCAGCGAGACCGCCGCCTGGTTGGCCAGGATCCGCAGCACGGACAGGTCGCCGGGCTCGGGGTCGACCTGCAGCCGGTGCTGCGCGACGAGGCTGCCCGACGGTGCGGCCCTCGAGCGTCATCGGCACCCGGATCCAGCCGTCCCGGTCGATCACGGGACGGGTGTGGCCGGCGCGGATCGCGCGCAGCTCCTGCCGGACCGAAGGCGGGCAGGTCGTCCTCGTCGACGCTGATCTCGCCGTCGCCGTACGACGCCAGGAACCGTGGCCGCGCGCCCTGAGGTGGCCGTCGGCGAGGGCCAGCACGGTCCACTCGGCGCCAGGTGGGCGGCCGCGGCTCGCACGACCTCCTCGAGCAGGCCGCGCGGTCCCTCGACCGTGCGCACCAGCGCGCGGGAGATGGAGTCCATCGCGTGCACGGCGTGCTCCATGCGCTCGTCGGAGCGGACGTAGGCGCGGTAGTAGGAGCTCTTGCCGGACCGGACCCCGGTCAGGGTCGCCAGGTCGAGCCGCGGTCGGCGTCCGGGGGGCGGCATCGCCTCACAGCGCCGCCCGGAACAGCGTCTCGACGTCGTCGTAGGAGGCCGAGCGCGGGTTGGTGGTCAGGCACGCGTCGTCGAGCGTGGTGAGCGCGAGCCGCGCGATCGCGCTCTCGTCGACTCCGAGCTCGCGCAGCCCGCGCGGCACGCCGACGTCGTCGGCCAGCTCGCGCACGTGCACGGCCAGCATCTCGGCCGCGACGTCGCGCCGGGACTCCGTCGACCGGCAGGCCCGCCGACCGGGCGAGCTCCACGAAGCGCTCTGGGCTCTCGCGGCGTTGTAGCGGATGACGTGCGGCAGCAGCACGCCGTTGACGACCCCGTGCGGAGCGTCGAGCAGGCCGCCGACCTGGTGGCTCATCGCGTGGGTCGCGCCCAGGATCGCGTTGGTGAAGGCCAGTCCGGCGTTGAGGCTGGCCTGCGCCATCTTGGAGCGTGCGGCCTCGTCGCGGGGCCGGGTGATGGTGGTGCGCAGGTGGCCGCAGACCAGGCCGACCGCGTTGAGTGCGTGGATGTCGGCGAGCGGGTTGTGCGCCAGCGACACGAACGACTCGATGCCGTGTGTCAGGGCGTCGAGCCCGGTGGCCGCGTTGAGCCACTCCGGCATCGTCATCAGCAGCCGCGGATCGGTGATCGAGATGTCCGGGACCAGCGCCCGGCCCATGATCGTGATCTTCACCGAGCGCGCGGTGTCGGTGACGATGCAGAACTGCGAGACGTCGGCGCCGGTGCCCGACGTGCTCGGGATCATCAGCAGCGGCGGGATCGGCTTGGCGACCAGGTCGACGCCGCCGTAGTCGAGGATCGCGCCACCGTTGCCCGACAGGATCGCGACGCCCTTGGCTGCGTCGATGCACGAGCCGCCGCCGATCGCGATCAGCACGTCGCAGCCCTGCTCGACGTACCGCTGGTAGGCCGCCGTGATCTCGTGGTCCTTGGGGTTGGGCGTGACGTCGCGACCACACCACCGGATCGAGGCGTACGGCGCGCAGGTGACCGATCAGCTCGTCGACCCAGCCGGCCTCGATGACGCCCGGATCGGTGACGATCATCGGTCGGCGTGCACCGAGGCGCCCTGCGGAGAAGCCCGCCTCGCCGAGCGAGCCGATGCCGAAGACGATCTCCGGCGCGTGGAACTTCACCAGCGGAACCGGGACGGCAGGGAGGTGGTCCAGCTGCGCACGGGTGGAGGAGGTCGACCCGGCGTGGGGGGCGGGCTCGGGGAGCTGCGTGGGCAGTCCGGGTCCAGCAGTCGACTGCACGGCACCTCCTGTCACGTCCCCACCACGCTACACGCGACTCATCGGACGCAGGTAGGAGTCCAGGGCCGTCCAGGTCGGCGCCCCGTGGCGACCCGCCTCGCCGGCCGTAGACCGCTCGTGCCACCGGCGTACCGACCGGCGGGTGGGCCGCACCTGACCGTCCGGGCAGGTGCGCCTACCGCGGCACCGCGGCTTGACTGACACACAGGCCACCGCAACCCCGCTGCGGCCGGAGGAGGACCAGATGAAGACCAAAGCCGCCGTCGTGTACGAAGCGGGCAAGCTCGCATCGAGATCGAGGAGCTCGACCTCGACGGCCCCCGGGAGGGTGAGGTCCTCATCCGCTACACGCACGCCGGTCTGTGCCACTCCGACGTGCACGTCGCTCACGGCGACCTGGAGGCTCGGCTGCCGATGGTGCTGGGCCACGAGGGCGCGGGCATCATCGAGGAGGTCGGGCCCGGGCGTCACGCGCGTCAAGGTCGGCGACCACGTGGTCTGCTCGTTCATCCCCAACTGCGGCTCGTGCCGCTACTGCGCCAACGGCCAGCAGTCGATCTGCGACATGGGCGCCACGATCCTCGAGGGCTACCTGCCCGGCGAGCGCTTCCCGATCACCGGGCCGCGCGGTCAGTACGGCGCGATGTGCATGCTCGGCACGTTCAGCCAGTACGGCGTGATCCACCAGAACTCCGCCGTCAAGGTCGACGACGACCTGCCCCTGGACAAGGCGGTGCTCGTCGGCTGCGGCGTGCCCACCGGGTGGGGAGCGGCGGTCAACACCGCCGAGCGTCAGGCCCGGCCAGACCGTGCTGGTCGTCGGCGTCGGCGGCATCGGCATCAACGCGGTCCAGGGCGCCCGGCTACGCCGGGGCCAAGAACGTGGTCGCCGATCGACCCGCTGGAGAACAAGCGCGAGAAGGCGATGGAGCTCGGCGCCACGCACGCCTTCGCCAGCACCGAGGAGGCGCATGGAGGCGATCACCGACATGACCCGCGGCCAGATGGCCGACTCCGCGATCCTCACCCCCGGCCTGATGACCTCCGAGATCGTCGCGGGCGGCTTCAACGCCGTGGGCAAGGGCGGCGTCGTGGTGCTGACCGGTCTGAACAAGGTGATGGAGCAGACGATCGAGCTGCCCGGCACGGTCATGACGCTCTACCGCAAGTCGTTGAAGGGCAGCCTGTTCGGCGACTGCAACCCGACCACGGACATCCCGAAGATCCTCGGGCTCTACCAGTCCGGCGACCTCAAGCTGGACGAGATCATCACCCGGACCTACACGCTCGACGAGGTCAACGAGGGCTACGACGACCTGCTCGCGGGCAAGAACGTGCGCGGCGTCGTCGTCCACTCCCACGACTGAGTGGCGAGATCCTCCCCGTCCTCGACCGGGCCCGCGAGGTCGAGCTGCTCGTCGCCGCGCTCGACGGCGGCGCGCACGTCCTGCTCGAGGGCCCGCCCGGGACGGGCAAGTCCACGCTGCTGCGCTCGGTCTCGGCCGAGCGCGCCGCGCCCTTCCACCTCGTCGAGGGCAACGCCGAGCTGACGCCGGCCCGGCTGGTCGGCCACTTCGACCCTGCGCAGGTGCTCGCCCAGGGCTACGTCGCCGACGTGTTCGTCGACGGCCCGCTGGTGCGGGCGCTGCGCGAGGGCGGCCTGCTGTACGTCGAGGAGATCAACCGGGTCCCCGAGGAGACGCTCAACGTCCTGATCACGGTGATGTCCGAGTCGGAGCTGATGGTGCCGCGGCTCGGCCTGGTCCGTGCCGAGCCGGGCTTCCGACTGGTCGCGGCGATGAACCCGTTCGACGCGGTGGGCACCGAGCGGATCTCCTCCGCGATCTACGACCGCACCTGCCGGATCTCCATGGACTACCAGTCCGCCGAGACCGAGTCGGGGATCGTCGCGCTGCGCCAGGGCGAGGGGGACGTCACCCATCGTGCGCAGGTCGTCGACCTGGTCCGCCGTACCCGCTCGCACCCGGACGTCCGGATCGGCTCCTCGGTGCGCGGCGCCATCGACCTGGTCGCGATCGCGACGCGCCTGGAGAAGATGCGGTCCGTCCCGGCTGGGGACTGGCACGCCGGGCTCGATGCGGCGCTGGTGTCGCTGTCCGGCCGGATCCGGGTGCACGACTCGGCCGGGCGACGGCCCGAGGCGATCGTCCGCGAGATCTACGAGCAGGTGTTCGGCGCCGAGCCGCGTGCGTCGGACGAGGAGTCGGGTGGTGACGACCCGGGGGAAGCCTGAGCCCGCCGGACCCGGCGGGCCAGCCGCAGCAGCGCAAGAACCCGAAGAGCGACGCCTCGCGCACCAAGACGGTGGGCCGCTCGACCCTGTCGCGCCACGCGCGCTTCGCCGACATCTCTCCCGAGGTCGGTGTGCTCGACGAGGAGTCGCTGGACCGGGCGCTGGCCCTCGACCCCGACGGCACGCTCGCGATGGTCGCCGACCTGGTGCACGCGACCGACGAGTCGCTGCGCGCCCACGCCCGCAAGATCGCCTCGCGGCTGGTGATCGACCGCTCACGGGCAGGCCGGGCCGTCCGCTCGGGGACGGCACGCCCCCGCAACGTCCCGGCCAGCCGCGGCGGGGACCTCGACATCGACGCCTCGATGGACGGCATCCTCCATGCGCGCGGCGAGCGCCGGCCCGCTGACCTCGACGACCTGGTCGCGCGGGACTGGGGCCGGCAGGACGTGGCGCTGTGCCTGCTCGTCGACGCGTCCGGCTCGATGAACGGCGAGCGGCTCGCGGTCGCGGCAACCGTCGCGGCCGCCTGTGCCCTGCGGGCGCCGGCCCAGCACGCCGTGATCGCCTTCGCCGGCGACGTCCGCACCGTCCGGTCGCTGCACGGCACCCAGACGCCGGCCGCGGTCGTGGACCGGGTGCTCTCCCTGCGCGGACACGGCGTGACCAAGCTGGCCGACGCTCTCAGGGCCGCCTCCACCGAGCTGGTCGGAGCCAGGGCGCAGCGGCAGGTCGTCGTGCTGCTCTCGGACTGCCGGCACACCGACGAGGACCCCGTCCCGGTCGGGCTGCGGCTTCCCGAGCTCGTCGTGCTCGCACCTCGCGACGACGCCGAGCAGGCCGAGGCGTTCGCACGGTCGACCGGTGCGCGGTGGGCGGCCCTGTCCGGCGCGGACAGTGCGCCGGGGCTGCTGCGCGAGCTGATCGGCTAGAAGATCGCCGGCAGGGCGAACAGCATCGCCGTCGACCAGGTGACGTGGGTGAGGATCGGCCCCAGCACACCCCCGGACGCGCGTCGCTGGAGACCGACCACGACGCCGAGCAGCACGGCCGCGAAGGCGAGCATGAAGTTGCCGGTGGCGAGGGTCGCCACGACGTAGGCCACGGTGCTGACCGCGACCGGGTGGCGGGGCGAGGCGGCGTACAGCGCGCCCCGGAAGAACAGCTCCTCGGCGATCCCGTTGACGACCGTGACGAGGAGCAGCAGCGGCGTGACGCCCTGGTCGGCGTAGCTCAGGACGCTGCTGACCTGGTCGGCGACGATCGGGATCTGGCGTACGACGAGCGCCCCGACGACGAAGACGCCCGCCAGCGCGAGTCCGAGCAGGATCGACCCGACGACCGGACGCTGCAGTCGCTCCGCGTCGCGCGAGCTCGGGATCCGGCCGAGGTAGAGCGGCCCGGACGCGAACGCGCCGACGGTCCAGACCCCGGCGAGCACGAGGGTGGCGACGTAGAACGACGAGCTGCCCGGCTCGATGCGCAGCGTGTAGCCCAGGACGCCGGCGCCGACCAGCACCACGGTCCAGGTGACGATCCGACGCAGCAGGAACGGCCGCGGGTCCTGCCGGTGGTTGCGTGGGACCTGGTCCCAGAGCATGCCGCGCAGCGCACGCTCCAGCGTCGCCCTCACGAGCGGCCCCTCGAGCGCGTGAGGGACAGGGTGCCGAAGACGAGCAGGCCGGCGACCGCGATCAGACCGAGCAGGACCCGGCCGAGCAGCAGCGCGACGACGAGGAGCGCCACGAACAGCAGCGCGACGGCCGTGGTCTTCGACGTCGACATCGCCGTGCGCGGGCGACGCGTGCCGTCCTTGGCGATCGAGCCGCGCAGCACGCGCTCGAGCACGAGGAGCACCAGGAACAGCCCGACCAGGATCATCGCGGCCAGCTCCACGGTCTCGCGTTCAGGCACCGTCGCCCCCTTCGTCCGGCCCGTCGGGCCACACGCCGGAGGTACCCCGTCGATGGCTGCTCATCAGGTGCGTGTCCACGATGCCGACCGCCTCCATCAGGGCGAACATCGTGGTCGGTCCGACGAAGGTGAAGCCGGAGCGCCGCAGCGCCTTGGAGAGCGCCAGGGACTCCGGTGACGTCGTCGGGACCTCCGCCTGGGACGCCGGGGTCGGCGTCCCGGTCGGCCGGAAGGACCACACCAGGTCGACCAGCCCGGGGCCCTCCCGCAGCGCGACGGTGGCGCGGGCGTTGGTGATCGTGGCCTCGATCTTGCGCCGGTTGCGCACGATGCCCGCGTCCCCCATCAGCCGCTCGACCTCGCGGTCGCCGTAGGCGGCGATGGCATCGGGGTCGAAGTCGTCGAACGCCGCACGGAAGCCGGGGCGCTTGCGCAGGATCGTCGCCCAGGACAGCCCGGACTGGAACGCCTCCAGGCTGATCCGCTCGAAGAGCCCCTGCTCGTCGCGCACCGGCATCCCCCACTCGGTGTCGTAGTAGTCGCGCAGCAACGGGTCGGTCGCCGCCCACCCCGGGCGTGCGAGCCCGTCCTCACCGACCACCGTCACGCGTCCCAGCCTCTCAGAGCGGCCCCACCGTTTCGAGGGCCGGTCGAGGAGGCGGCCCGCCGGGCTATCACCTCGCGGCGAGACGGCGACTCCGCGGCCCAGGAGGGGTGAGGTGATAGCCCGAGTGGCCCCTGTGCGGCCGGGTCCTAGGGTGGACGACGTGCCCCGCGTCCGAGAGCTGACCGACGACCTCGTCGCGTTCTGGCGCGAGCGCCACCTGTGCACGGTGACCACGCTGCGCCCGGACGGCACCCCGCACGTCGTCCCGATGGGGATCGTGCTGGACGTCGAGGCGGAGGTCGCGTGGGGCATCACGTCGCCGACGTCGCAGAAGGCCCTCAACGTACGGCGGTCCGGGATCGTCGCGGTGTGCCAGGTCGAGGGCCGACGCTGGTCGACGATCGAGGGTCGGGCCGAGGTCCGGGACGGCGCCGACGACGTGGCGGAGGCGGTGCGCCGCTACGCCGAGAGATACCGCCAGCCGCGCGAGAACCCCGACCGCGTCGCGCTGCGCATCGCGCTCACCAAGGTCATCGGGAACGTCTGACAGCCCCCCTTTAGAGGAGTCACGTGAAGCAGCACCTCCGCTTGGAGACCCACCCGCTCGCCGACGCGGCCAACGTCGTGCAGGGCGATCACTACCGGATCACCGTGCTCGACGCCGGCCTCGTGCGGCTCGAGCACAGCGAGTCCGGAGAGTTCGAGGACCGCGCCTCGCAGATGGTGGTGAACCGCGCGTTCGGCCCCAGCGACTTCGAGGTCACCGAGACCGACACCCTGCTGGAGATCCACACCGAGCGCTTCCACCTGATCTACGACAAGGGCCCGTTCACGACGCACGGCCTGTCGGTGCACGCGAAGGGCGGCTACCACTCCACCGACAGCGTGTGGCGCTACGGCCTGGAGTCGCCCAACCTCGGCGGCACCGCGCGCACCCTGGACGAGGCCGACGGCGCGATCCCCCTGGAGAACGGCATCCTCGCCTTCGACGGGGTCGCGATGGTCGACGACTCCACCAGCGTGCTGCTCGACGACGAGGGCTGGATCCACCCGCGCCGCTCCGGCTCGCAGGATCTCTACGTCTTCGCCTACGGCCGTGACTTCCTACGCGGGCTGCGCGCGCTCTACGAGCTCACCGGGCCCGCGCCGCTGCTGCCCCGCTTCGCGCTCGGCAACTGGTGGAGCCGCTACCACCCCTACACCGCACAGGAGTACGTCGAGCTCGTCGACCGCTTCCGCGACGAGGGCGTGCCGCTCTCGGTCGGGGTCATCGACATGGACTGGCACTGGGTCGAGATCGACCCGCGGCACGGCAGCGGCTGGACCGGCTACACCTGGAACACCGACCTGTTCCCGGACCCGAAGCAGTTCCTGGCCGACCTCCACGAGCGCGGTCTTGCCACGTCGCTCAACGTGCACCCGGCGGAGGGCGTGCACGCGCACGAGACGGCGTACGCCGCGATCGCGCAGCGGATGGGACGCGATCCCGCCGATGAGCTGCCGGTGTCCTTCGACCCGACGGACCCGGCCTTCCTGGAGGCCTACCTCGAGGAGCTCCACCACCCGCTCGAGGACGAGGGCGTCGACTTCTGGTGGCTCGACTGGCAGCAGGGCGGCGTCACCAAGATCGCCGGGCTCGACCCGCTGTGGCTGCTCAACCACTTCCACTTCCTCGACTCCGGCCGTGGCGACCGGCGACCGCTGACGTTCTCGCGCTACGCCGGCATCGGCAGCCACCGCTACCCGATCGGCTTCTCCGGCGACACCGAGATCACCTGGGAGTCGCTGGAGTTCCAGCCCTACTTCACCGCGACCGCGTCCAACGCGGGCTACGGCTGGTGGAGCCACGACATCGGCGGCCACTTCAAGGGCTACAAGGACGACGAGCTCGCGACCCGCTGGGTGCAGCTCGGCGTCTTCTCGCCGGTCAACCGGCTGCACTCCGGCGCTCAACCCGTTCAACACCAAGGAGCCGTGGCGGTTCAGCGCCGACGCCGAGCGGGTGATGAAACGGTTCCTGCGGCTGCGTCACGAGCTGCTCCCCTACCTCGCGACGATGAACGTGCGGGCGCACGAGGGCGTGCCCGTCGTGACGCCGATGTACTACGACCACCCCGAGTCACCCGAGGCGTACGACGTCCCGAACCAGTTCATGTTCGGCAGCGAGCTGCTCGTCGCACCGATCACGTCGCCCGCCGACCCGGCGACCGGACTGGCGCGCGTGAAGGCGTGGCTGCCCGAGGGCGAGTGGGTCGACGTCTTCACCGAGCTGCGCTACACCGGCGGACGGACGATCTACCTGCACCGCGACCTCGACACCTTCCCCGTGCTGGCCAGGGCCGGGGCCGTGCTGCCGATGGTCCCCGACGCGGACGTCGTGGAGACCGGGACGGAGCTGCCGACGACGGTCGAGGTCCGGGTGTTCACCGGCGCACCGGGTGAGCTCACCCTCGTGGAGGACCGCGACGACGAGCGCTGGGCCCGCACCCGGATCAGCTACGACGGCACGGAGGTGACCGTGCACGACGTCGAGGGGGAGGTCGGGACGCTGCCGGAGGGTCGCACCTACGAGGTCCGGCTGGTCGGCACCGAGCCGGTCGACGTCGAGGCGCGGGTGTTCGCGATCCTCGACCGTGCGCAGATCGGCTTCGAGCTCAAGGCGAAGGTCTACGACGTGGTGCGGGCGGCCGCCTCGCCCGCGCACGCGGCGCTCGCGCTGCAGGGCCTCGACCTCGGCGAGTCGCTGCTGGGGGCGATCAGCGAGGTCCTCCTGGCCTGACCTGCGGCGCTGGGACATGCAGTCGCGGGCTCCGAGGCGCCGGGCCGGGCGTGCCGACCGGTCGCGGGCCTGGTCGAGTGCATGTCCGGACGCACCCCCGTGCGGGTCAGCTGAGGTGCAGGGCGTCCAGCACGTAGCGCCACAGCCGGTCCCGGTCGGCCGCGGTCTCGCGCGTGCGTCGCAGGTAGTGCGTCGGCCGCGGCGCGCGGTCGTGCCAGAACAGGCCGCCCTCGCGGGGCGGTTCGGTCGCGGCCAGCCAGACGGCGGTGTCGGCGCCGACCTCGGCACTGCGCAGCAGCGGGCCCATCAGGGTGTGGAAGCCGGGCATCGAGTCGACGATGCCCGGGGTGTCGGCCCAGCCGGGGTGGGTCGCGTGCACGGCGATCCCGTCGCCGGCCCAGCGCTCCTGCATCAACGGGGTCAGCGCGACCTGCATCCGCTTGGTGCGTGCGTAGGCCGCGGTGCCGCCGTAGGTCCCGCTCTCGAACTCCGGGTCGTCGGCCGGCAGCCTCTGGGCGTACATCCCGCCCGAGGAGACCAGGACCACGCGCGACTGCCGGGCTGCCGCGAGCAGCGGGCGCAGCAGCTCGGTCAGCAGCACCGGACCGAGCACGTGCGTGGCGAAGGCTGTCTCGTGCCCGTCGGCGGACAGGGTGCGCTCCGGCGGCATCACCCCCGCGTTGTGCACGAGTACGTCGACCTGGCGCAGCGACCGCGAGAGGGAGGCGGCCAGCGCGTGCACGTCGGAGAGGTCGGAGACGTCGCACCGGTGCACCAGCACCTCGGCGCCCGGCACCTCGCTGCGGATCTCGGCCATGGCGGCACGACCCCGCTCGAGGTTGCGCACGACGAGGTGCACGGTGCCGCCGAGCCGGGCCAGCGAGGTCGCGGTCGCCTTGCCCAGCCCGGAGTTGGACCCGGTGACCAGGACCGTCCTGCCGCGCAGCGCGTCAGGGCGCGGGTCGTCGTCGGGCCAGCAGCGCCGACGGGCCAGGTAGCCGATCTTGCTGTAGCCCGGCACGACCGCTCGGTCGAGAGCGTTGTCGAGCAGCCGGGTCAGGGTCGAGGTCACGTGGTGCTCCGTTGGTTGATCAGGTCGTGGGCCAGGACGGTGGCGGCCCGGCGGCCGGACACGAGCGCGCCCTGGATGGAGGAGGTGTCGCGATGGTCCCCGGCGAGGTAGACGGGCTGCCCGTCGGGGTCCGACACCTTCACAGGCTTGCAGAAGTCGTGCGGGGCCGGCATCCCGGGCAGGGCGTGCGGCAGGTCGTAGGTCGCGATCAGCTCCCATCGCGTGGTGTCCGTGCCGTGCAGCCGGGCCAGCGCTGCCCGCACCTCGCGCCCGTCGCGGTCCTCGGGCGCGGTGCCGTGCACCATCGAGGTCGAGATCAGGGTCCGGCCGGGCGGGGCGTACTCCGGGGCGGCGGCCGAGATGGCGAGGGAGTTGGCGATCACCGAGGCGTCGCCCCCGAGCCGCAGCACCCCCGACTGCCCCGGCCACGCGTCGGCGGCGTGGTAGAGGGTCGTGACACCGCGCGGGGAGGGGGCGGGCACCCGGCCCGGCAGGAGTGAGGCCGCCGTCCAGCCGTCGGTGGCGAGCACGACGGCCCGGGCCCGGGTGAGACCTGAGGTGTGACCGACCGTCGTCGCGGTGACCCGGTGCACGCGCTCGTTCAGCGAGACCCGGGCCGCGAGCTGGCCGGCGAGCAGCTCGGGCAGGGCCTGCATCCCGGCCGCGGGGACGGTGGACTCGCCGCGGACGAACATCCGGAACATCAGGTCGGTGAACCGGCGCGAGGTGGACATGTCCTGCTCCAGCAGGACCCCGGCGAAGAACGGGCGCAGCAGCCCGTTGACGAGTGACGCCGGGATATGGGCCTCGCGCCAGGCGCGGGCGGCGCTGACGTCCTCGCGGGCGAGCACCTGCTCGGCCGGCAGGGTCGCGCAGAGCCCGGCGTACAGCGCGAAGGCGCCCTTGCCGATCGCTCCCCCGACCGGGATGCCGATCGCGCCGAGGGCCGAGCTCGGCGCACGCAACGGATTGCCGATCTTGACGGTCCGGCCCGCGATCTCGACGGTCACGGTCGGGTCGAAGGCGCGCAGGTCCAGGTCGGCGAGGTCGACGATCCGGCGCAGCTCGGGATAGGCCGTGTTGAGCACCTGGAAGCCTCGGTCCAGCGTGAAGCCGTCCACGTGGTCGGTGCGGATCCGCCCACCGACCGCGTCCCCCGCCTCGAGCACCCGCACGGTGAAGCCGCGCGCCTCGAGCTCGCGGGCGCACGCGAGCCCGGCCAGCCCGGCCCCCACCACGAGGACGTCGGCGGCGGTGTCGGTCACGAGGTCTCCCGGTGTGCGTGACGGAACAGGGGCGGCAGGTAGCGCACCATCAGCGTCGACCAGGTCAGGTGCGTGAGCAAGGGGGCCTGGAGCCCGCCGGAGGCACGTCGCTGCAACGCGAACAGCGTGCCCATGAAGGTCGCCGCCAACACCAGGGACGGGTTGCGCGTCGTCGTGGTGGCCAGCGCGTAGACACCCGTCGACGTCGCGACCGCCTGCCGGGGGGACAGGGTGGCGTAGAGCGCGCCACGGAAGAACACCTCCTCGCCCACCCCGTTGGCGTAGGTGGTCAGCAGCACCAGCGGCATCTGACCCGCTTCGGCGAACACCAGCACCCGGCTGATGGCCGCGTCGAGGACGGGGATCCGTCGGGCGACGACGGCGCAGCCGTAGAAGAAGCCGAAGGCGCCCACCCCGGTGAGGACGGGGGTGACGACCGGCCGACGCAGGCGCCGGTCGTGGCCCTCGATCCAGCCCAGGTGGAGCGGCCCGGACAGCAGCCCACCCAGGGTCCAGGTCGCCGCAGTGCTCAACGTGAGCACGTAGAAGCGGGGCGAGCCCGGTTCGGCGCGCAGGGAGACGCCGAGCAGTCCGGCCCCGAGCAGCGACACGCCCCCCACGACGCGACGCCGGCGCGCGACGACGTCCGGTGTCTCCTCGTGCACCACCGGGACGACGTGCGTGATCGGCAGCGGCAGCCGGGCCTGGAGGCTGGCGCGCGCCCGTCGTACGACGTCCGGCAGCGGACGACGCGGGAACCGGCTCATCGAGCCTCGGCGAGCGCCTGCCGCACGGCCTCGTCGTAGCCCATCGGCTCGAAGGGCACCACGGCCCGGATGCTGTCGTCGCGCACCACGACCTCGTTGGCCATCGAGTCGACGAGCGACCGCCCGGTCTGCGTGTCGACGTCGGTGACGAGCGCCAGCCACCGTGAGGACAGGCCCGGGGTGAGCAGCGGGATGGGCATCAGCAGCAGCTGGCGGCCCTTCAGCTTGGCGACCCGGCGCAGCATGTCGGCGTACTGCAGCACGTCGGGACCGCCGATGTCGAAGACCTGCCCACGAGCCGCGGGCAGACCGCGCACCCCCACGAGGTAGCGCACCACGTCGTCGACGGCGATCGGCTGCGTCTTGGTCTTCACCCACTGGGGCGTGACCATCACGGGCAGGTGGTCGACGAGCTGCCGGGTCATCTCCCAGGAGATGCCTCCGGCGCCCACCACGATGCCCGCGCGCAGCACGGTCACCGGCACGCCGCCGTCGCCGAGCAGCCGCTCGACCTCGCGCCGGCTGCGCAGGTGGGCGGAGAGCTGGTCGTCGTCGCTGCCGAGCCCCCCGAGGTAGACGATCTGCCGGACGCCGGCCTCGGCGGCGGCGCGACCGAAGGCCGTGGCGGCCTCGGCGTCCAGACGCTCGAAGTCCTTGGAGTCCAGGGAGTGCACCAGGTAGTAGGCCGTGTCGCAGCCCTCGAGCGCAGCGGGCAGTGACGACGGCTCGTGCACGTCGCCGTAGACCGGCACCCCGGCTCGTTCGTAGGAGTCGGGGTGCCGGGTCATGGCGCGGACGTCGTGGCCCTCGTGGGTGAGCGCGGCACACAACCGACGTCCGACGAACCCGGACGCACCGGCAACCAGCACGCGGTCGCTCATGTGCGCCTCCCGTGACCGGTCCAGTCGCCGTGGGAGACACCGGCTCGGGCGGGCTGGGTCTGCTGCCTGCCCGCCTCGCCGCCGATCCGCCCGCCGAAGGGACGGCCGTGGTCGGCGTACTCCTCGCGGTAGAACGACAGCGTCCAGTCGCCGAGCTGCACGCGCGAGCCGGTGCGCAGCAGCGCCTGGTTGACCGGGGCGCCGTTGACCTTCGTGGTGCCCGGCATGCTCAGCCGCTCCAGGACGAACTCGTCGCGCTCGTCGTGGCGCACGATCGCGTGCCGACCGTCCAGGCCGCCGAGGCGGACGTCGCAGTCGGCGTCGCTGCCGATCACGGTGACCTCGCGGCCTCCCAGGGAGAACACCTCTTGTCCGTCACCGGGCCAGGGGTCGGGACGACTGGCCATGATCAGCCGCGGGTTGCCGCCGCGACTCGGATCGTGCGTGGTCGTCACGCTGCGGCGTCTCCTCAGGAAGGTGGGGGCCGGGGGCCACAGGGTCGGGGCGGGCGCGATGTCGCGGGTGGGCAGCACCGGATCGCTGGAGGCCTGCACCCGGCCGCGGGCCAGCGACCACAGTCCGGCGCCCCGGGGGACCCGGATGTGCCGCGAGCCGGTGATCCGTCGTTGGAACCAGGAGGTGCGGCGCGCTCCGAGGATCACCAGCGGTCCCGACGGTGCGACCACGGTCACCGTGAGGCCACGCTCGGCGAGTGCGCCGGCGATTCCGCGCACGGAGCCGGCGTCCCGGCGGCCTGCGAAGGCATACGGGTCGCTGACCCGGAGCTCGAGGTCGAGCCCGGATCCCGTCAGCCGGCCGGTCACCTCGCGGCTGCCGGGAACGGCGACGGAGAACGACAGATCAGCCTCGAGGCTGATCCGCGGCGCGGCCGCAGGGGTGCGGCTCATCGGCCGGCCGTGCTCCTGGCGTCGGGGATCTCGACGTTGTCGCTCGTGGTCACCCGCAGGGTGCCGTTGAGCTTCCACGTCGCACGCGGAGCGTCGGGACCGGTGTCGCGGGGCACCTCGACCGCCATCTCCTGGAAGGTGTAGTTGATCGCGGCCTGGCGGCCGGTCAGGAACGACCACATCTCGCGGCCGAGGTCGGTCCAGTCCACGACCTCGTCGCCACCGGCGGGCCTGTTCGTCTGCTCACTCATCCCTGCACCTCCACGATTATCGCCCGGATCGTTCCGAACTTAGACACGTTGTTCAACGCCTTGTCTAGGTCTACCCTCACAGGGTGCCCATAAACGCCGACGCCGCGCAACCCCGTCCCGGTGGTCCAGACGGCCTGAGCATCGGCGACCTGGGGCGGAGCACCGGGCTCAGCCCCGCGACCCTGCGTGCCTGGGAGACCCGGCACGGCTTCCCGGTCCCGCAGCGACGCGAGAGCGGTCACCGCCGCTACGACGACCGCGACGTGGCCGCCGTACGTCGGGTGCTGGCACTGCGCGAGGCCGGCGCCCGGCTCGAGGTCGCGGTCGCCGAGGTGGTCGCCGCCCGGGAGAGCTCGCCGGCCGCCTCGGTCTTCGCCGAGCTGCGCCGGGGGCAGCCGCACCTGGCGCCGCAGCAGCTGCGCAAGGCGACGCTGCTGGCCCTGACCTGGGCGATGGAGGACGAGTGCTGCGCGCGCGCCCAGCGGCCGGCGCTGTTCGGGGCGTTCCAGCACGAGCGGTACTACCGCCAGGCCGAGGAGCGCTGGAACGAGCTCGGCCGCACGGCTCGCAGCACCGTCGTGTTCGCGGACTTCAGCGGCACCGGCACCGGCGCGGGGCCGGGAGTCGCCGGCGCCTCACGCACGTCGCTGGTGCACCTGCCCGAGGAGGCACCGATGCGCCGCGAGTGGTCCCTGGTCTGCGACTCCGCCGAGCACCCGGCCGCCCTCGCCGCCTGGGAGCTGCCGGGGCAGCGCGGCGTGCGCGACAAGGACCGGGTCTTCGAGTCGCTGTGGACGGTCGAGCCGCGCGCGGTCCGAGCCGCTGCGCGGGCGTGCACCGACCTGGCCGAGACCCTGTCCCCGGGCGCGGCCGCCCGGGTCGGCAACCTCGACGGCGTGCCTGCCGAGGCCGGCGAGGACGTCCGGGCCGCCAGCGCGCTGTTCGCGCGGGTGCTGCGCTACACCGACCGGCTGGGCTGAGCGGCTAGGGACCGTCGACGCCCACGGCTTCGAGCGCGGCGGCCGCCCGCAGCAGCAGGTGGTCGGTGCGCGGCGGCCCCATCAGCATCGTCCCGACCGGCATCGCGTCCTGGCTGGACCGCCCGCTCGGCAGGGTCAGCGCCGGCAGACCGACGAGGTTGGCCACCACCGTCCAGCAGTCGGTGTAGGGGGCGGCCAGCGGATCGGCCAGCGCCTCCGGCGCCAGGTGTCCCTCCAGCATCGGCGCCGTGGTCGGCATCGTCGGGGAGACCAGCAGGTCGCATCGGCTCCACGCCTGTGTCACCTGCGTGTGCAGGATCTGCTGGGCGGCGCGCGCCACCTCGAGCTGGCTGGGGAGCTCGCGCAGCATCTCCACGCCCCATGCGTGGCGGCGCACCACCTCCGGCCCGGCGAGACCCGAGGCGATGGCCGGTCCGAGCACCTCCACGGCGAGCGCCGACGTGATGGACATGTACGTCGCCAGGGCGCGTGCCGCAGCCGGCGCGGAGACCTGCACCGGCTCGGCTCCGAGGTCGCGCAGCCGCCCGACCACCAGGTCGAACCGGGCCAGCACCCCGCTCTGGTTGCGGGGGCCGACGAGCTCCTCGACGATCCCGATCCGCAGCCCGCGCAGGTCGGGGCGGGCACCGGAGCGTGCGGCCTCCGCCAGACGCGGGCGACGGCCCGCCACCGCCAGCAGCAGGCCGGCGTCCTCGACATTGCGGGCCAGCGGACCGACCCGGTCGAGGCCCGGCGCGAAGGGGACCACACCTCGCATCGGCAGCACGCCCGGGGTCGGCGCCATGCCCACCAGGCCGCACTGCGAGGCCGGCTCCCGCACCGACCCGCCGGTGTCGGTGCCCAGCGACAGGGTCGCCTCCCGGGCCGCGACCGCCGCCGCGGACCCACCGCTGCTGCCCCCGGCGCTGCGTCGCACGTCGTGCGGGTTGTGCGTGCGCCCGTAGGCCGAGGTCTGCGTCGAGGCGCCCATCGCGAACTCGTCCATGTTGGCGCGGCCGAGCAGCAGCGCGCCCGCGCGGCGCACCCGCCGGACCACCTCGGCGTCGACCGCTGCGACCGACCCGAAGCGCGTCGGGGCCTTGGAGCCCGAGGTGGTGAGCTGGCCCCGGACGTCGAGGTTGTCCTTGACCACGACCGGCACGCCCGCGAGGGCCCCGAGATCAGCGCCCTCCGCCCGCCGTACGTCCAGGAGCCGGGCCTGGTCCAGCACCTCGTCGCGGTCCACGTGCACCAGCGCGCGGGTCCACGGCTCGGCCTCGGCGACCCGGTCGAGGTGGGCCTGGGCGATCTCGACCACGGACACCTCGCCGTCGCGGACCATCCGGGCCAGGGCGTGCGCCGGCAGGCCGGTCAACGTGCCGGTCGCCCGGGGGACGGCGTACGACGGGGCGCCCGGCGACCCCGCGGGGACCGGCTCGTGAGGGACGGTCGAGGTCATGGCGAGCAGCGTAGAAGGGCGGTGTTTCGCCCAGGTGTCCCGGTAGTTTGTGACGTTGCGCAGGTTTCCGGGGCCCAGAACCTGCGCAACGTCACAAACTATCGGGGTCAGGCGGTGGCGAAGCGGCCCAGCACCTGCTCGGCGCGGATCCCGCCGAGGTGCTCGGCGAAGATCCGCTGGTAGCCCAGCTCCTCGCGGGTGCGGGCGGCGGGCAGGCCCGCGAATCGTACGGCGCTCCAGTCGGCGTCCGGCACGAGGGAGTCGGTGACCCGGTTCATCGCGTCGGCCGTGCCGGAGCCGTCGCCGAACTGCTCCTTGCGACGCCACAGGATCTCCTCCGGGATCCAGCCGCCGAACGCCTCGCGCAGCAGCCGCTTCTCCTGGCCGTCCTCGCCGAGCAGCTTCCAGCCGATCGGGATCCGCTGCGCGACGGCGAGCATGTCGCGGGCCAGGAACGGCACCCGCGCCTCCAGCCCGTGCGCCATCGTCACCCGGTCGCAGCGCTGCAGGTTGAGGTGGTGCAGCGCGGCGACCCCGTCGACGAGGGCGTCGCGCAGGTCGTCCTCGGACAGGTCGCGCAGGTGGTGGTAGCCGGCGAACAGCTCGTCGGCCCCCTCGCCGGTCAGCACCACCTTGACGTGCCGCGCGGCCAGCTCGGAGAGCAGGTAGTTGGGGACGGCGCTGCGGATCAGCGACGGCTCGTAGGACTCGGTCGCCTCGACCACGCGCGGCAGCACCTCGACGACGTCGTCGTCGGTGTAGACCCGCTCGTGGTGCACGAGCCCGAGGGCGTCGGCGACGACCCGGGCGGCCGCCAGGTCCGAGCTGCCCGGGGTGCCTGCCGCGAACGAGTGCACGGGCCGGTCGCTCACGCGGGCCATGATCGCGGCCACCACGCTGGAGTCCAGGCCGCCGGACAGGAACACCCCGACCGGCACGTCGGCCATCATCCGCTCGCGTACGGCGACCACGAGCGTCTCGCGCACGGCTCGCTGCGCGGCCTCGCGGGTCTCGAAGTCGGCGCCGACCTCCTCGGCACCCCCCAGCGGGTCCACGTGCAGGTCGACGTAGGGCTGCAGGCCGCCGTCCGGGGTCCAGACGTGCGCCGGCGGGAACTCCTCGACGTCCGCGCGGACACTCGCGGGGAAGGCCTGCAGCTCGGAGGCGGCCAGCACCCGGCCGTCGTGGTGCGCCCAGTACAACGGCTTCACGCCGAGCGGGTCGCGACCGAGCCAGACGCCGCCGTCCTCGTCGGCGACGCAGAACGCCCACATGCCGCGCAGGTCGTGGATCGCGTCGGTGCCCAGCTCGCCGAGCAGCGTGCAGCACCACCTCGGAGTCCGACTGCGTGCGGAAGGGGCCGCGCAGCCGTCGACGCAGGTCCTGATGGTTGTAGATCTCGCCGTTGGCCACGACCCAGCGCCGCCCGGACGCGTCGGCCAGCGGCTGCGCGCCGCCGTCGAGGTCGACGATGGAGAGCCGGGTGTGCCCGAGCCAGGTGCGGCCGACGACCCGGCTGCCGCGCCCGTCCGGACCGCGGTGGTGCAGCCGCCCGAGCATGTCCTCCCCCAGGGCCCGGCTCACGGCCCGCCGCTCGTCGCTCGGACGGTCGGACCGGTCGTGCACTGCCGCGATGCCACACATGGCTGTCCTCCTACCCAGCCACCGCCACCCCGAACGCCCCCGGGACCTATCCTGATCGCGATGTCCACACCGGCTCCTCGCACGCTGCTCGCCGTCGACGGCAACTCGCTGCTGCACCGGGCCTTCCACGCCTCGGCACGCACCGGCTTCACGACGCCGGACGGCCGGCCGGCCTGGGCGGTGCGGGGGCTGCTGTCGTTCCTGACCGCGGCGGTGGACCGCGCGTGCGCGGACGCCGTGGTGGTCGGCTTCGACGACCGGGCGTCCAGCGTGCGCAAGACCCAGTGGCCGTCGTACAAGGCGCACCGCTCCCCCAAGCCGGACAGCATGGAGGAGCAGCTCGCGAGTGCGGTCGAGGTGCTGCGCGACCTCGGCGTCGTGGTCGCCGTACCCCCCGGCCTCGAGGCCGACGACGTGCTGGCGAGCGCGGCGGCGTACGCCCCCACCGTCGGTGCGCAGACGGTGCTGGCGACGTCCGACCGCGACTCGTTCGCGTTGATCGACCAGCACACCCGGATGCTCAGGATCCTCAACGGGGGCGTCGATGCCTCCCCGATGCTCGACCCGCACCGACTGACGATGGTGACCGGGGTGCGACCCGACCAGTACCTCGACTACGCCGCCCTGCGCGGCGACACCTCGGACAACCTGCCGGGCGTCACCGGGATCGGCCCGAAGACGGCGGCTCGGCTGCTGGCGGAGTTCGGCACCGCCCAGGCAGCGTTCGACGACGCCGCCGAGGGCGGCGACCGGTGCCGTACGGCGCTGGGCCAGGGCCTCGCGAAGATCCTGGCCGACCCGGCCTCGCGCGAGCGCTGGCAGCTCAACTGTGCGGTGATGACGATGCACACCGATGCGCCGCTGGGGCTCGACCTGCCCGGCGGGGTCGGCTGCCTGCCGCTCGACGAGGAGGTCGTCCGAGGGACCTATGCCCGCTTCGCGCTGCACGTCCCGCAGGCGGTCCGGGCGCTCACCGGCCGCGAGACGTCCGCGCCGCGGCCGTCCGACGCCGACGCCGCCTGGCGCCCCCCGGCGCGCCGGCCGAGCCGGTTCCCGCCCCTGAAGGTGCCTGCGCAGAGCGAGTCCTCCGACCGCTCCGTGCAGGAGACGCTCTTCTAGACCGCGTCCTCGACGATCCGGCCCGCCGTACGGCGTCCGCCCCAGCGGGCGATCTCGGCAGCGAGGTCGAGGCGCTCGGTGGTGGCACTGCTCGGCCATCGCGCCCCACTCGGCGCGCGGGAGCATCCACATGACCTCGAACTCGTTGCCGTCGGGGTCGACGCCGTAGATGCTCTTGGTCGCGCCGTGGCTGGACTCGCCGGTGTAGGCGTCGAGGTCCACCAGCGTCAGCCGGGCCCGCTCGAGGTCCTCGACGGTGTCGACCTGCCAGGCCAGGTGGTAGAGCCCGACGGTCCCGGGGCGGCGCGGCGGAGCGTCCGCGCCGACCCCGAAGAGCCCGAGGTCGTGGTGGTTCTCGGAGCTCGGCATCCGCAGGAACGCGGCGTTGGCGCGCGGCTCCCGGGCGACCACCTCGGTGCCGAAGGCCCGGGTGTAGAAGTCCAGCGCGCGCTCCAGGTCGGAGACGAAGAGCACGGCGTGGTTGAGGCGGACGGCGGAGATGGTCATGGCTGCTCCTCTGCGGCGGTGGGGCTCAGGACTGGGCGGGGACGGCGATCGCGGAGACGTCGAACTCGAGCTTGATCTTCTCGCTGACCAGCACGCCGCCGGTCTCGAGCGCGGCGTTCCAGGTCAGGCCCCAGTCCTTGCGGTTGATCGTGGTCGCGCCCTCGAACCCGACGCGCAGGTTGCCGAAGGGGTCGCGCGCGGAGCCGGTCGCCTCGAAGTCGATCGACACCGGGCGGGTGACGCCCTTGATGGTGAGGTCGCCGGTGACGGTCCAGGTGGTGGCGTCGGCGCGGGCCACGCCGGTCGCGACGAAGGTCAGCTCGGGGAAGGTCTCGACGTCGAAGAAGTCGCCGGAGCGCAGGTGGGCGTCGCGGTCGGCCTGGCCGGTGCTGATGCTGGCGGCCTTGATGCTGAGCGTGGCGGTGGAGTCGGCCGGGTCGGGCGGTGTCGATGTGCGCGACGCCCTCGAACTCGGTGAACTGGCCGCGGACCGTGGTCACCATCGCGTGGCGGGCCGAGAAGCCGAGGCGGGTGTGCGTGACGTCGAGGGTGTAGTCGCCGGCGATGTCGTCGAGGACCGCCGTACCGGCGTCGAAGGAGGTGGCGCTGGGTGCCTGCACGGACGGCGTGGCGTCGGTGCGGGCGGAGCGGGTGAAGAGGGCCATGGGGTTCTCCTGAGTTGTTGAAGGTTCAACTGATAACCCGACCATACCCCCAATCACTTGAAACCTCAAGTGTCATCTCCCCCACCCTCCGCCCGGCATGATGGGGCGGTGCCGACGCAGATCACCGAGCTCCTCGACCTCGCGCGCCAGCTCCCCGACGTCGAGCTCACCGACCACGGCCGCTACACCCGGCTCGCGGTCCGCGGAGCGCCGTTCGGCTACCTGTGGGAGCCCACCCGCACGGTCGGCCTCAAGCAGCTGGTCGCCGAGCAGCTGGACCTGGTCGCCGAGCGGCCCGAGGTCTTCGAGGTGCAGTTCACCTCGGGCGGCTTCGGCTGGGTCGTGGTCCACCTCGACGGCCTCGAGCGCGACGAGCTCGCCGAGCTGACCTTCGAGGCCTGGCGGCTCACCGCTCCGCAGGACCTGCTCGACGCCCGCGCGGACCGGCTCCCGACCTAGGACCAGCACGCGCAGCCGCCGGTCCCCGAAGGGACCGACGGCTGCGAGGTGTCGCGAGGACGCTCCGGTCAGGGCACCATCCAGCTCAGCACCGGCGTCGCCTGCAGCCCGACGAGCACGCACATCAGCACGAGCAGTCCGAGGCTCCAGCCGATCACCTTGCGGAAGATGTCGCCCTCCTTGCCGGCCATGCCGACAGCGGCAGCGGCGATGGCGAGGTTCTGCGGGCTGACCATCTTGCCGAGCACCCCACCGGACGTGTTGGCCGCGGCCATCAGCACCGGGTCGAGCCCGGCCTTGGTCGCGGTCTGCACCTGCAGCGCGCCGAACAGCGCGTTGGCGGAGGTGTCCGACCCAGTCACCGCGACACCGATCCAGCCGAGGATCGGCGAGAGGATGGCGAACGCGCTGCCGGTGCCGGCGAGCCAGGCTCCCAGCGACCCGGTCTGGCCCGACAGGTTCATCACGTAGGCCAGCGCCAGGACCGCCATCACCGTGATGATCGCGGACTTCAGCTCGACGTAGGTGCCGATGTAGGTCTTCAGGGCCTTGGCCGGCGAGACCTTCAGGATCAGCATCGTGATCAGCCCGGCGAAGATCATCAGGGTGCCGGCGGCCGGCAGCCAGTTGAAGTTGTACGTCGTGGAGGACAGCGGCTCACCCGCGGTGTTCAGCACCTCGAGGCCAGGCCACGAGAAGGCCATCGTGAACGGCTTCTGGGCCAGGAACTCCTTGATGGCCGGGATGTTGGTGAGGGAGAAGATCGCGATGATCACGAGGTACGGCGCGTAGGCCTTGGCGACCTCGGCACCGCTGTCGTGCACCTTGTCGCGGTCCCCACCCGTGGTGCTCGCCGGGGCGCCGCGGCCGGTCGAGGAGGTGACCGAGGTGGAGATGCCGTCGGGCTGACGACGCGCCGAGCGCGCGGAGCCGGCCTTCGCAGCCTCGAGCTCCTCCTCCTCGGCGACCGCCTGGTCGGCGGTGAGCGTGTGGGACGGGGTCCACACGCGCAGCAGCAGGACGACGGCGGCAGCGGCGACGAGCGCGGCCAGGATGTCGGCGAGCGGCACGGAGATGTAGTTGGCGGCGACGAACTGCGCGAAGCCGAAGGCGATACCGCAGACGATGGAGGGGAGCCAGGTCTGCTTGACGCCACGCTTGCCGTCGACGACGAAGACCAGCACCAGCGGCACGATCACCGCGAGGATCGGGGTCTGGCGACCGACCATCCCACCGAGGGTGTCGACGTTCAGCCGCGGGTCGTCGCTCACGCCGGAGGTGACCGACGCGAGGGTGACGATCGGCGTGGCGAGCGCGCCGAAGGCGACGGGCGCGGTGTTGGCGATCAGCGCCACGGCCGCGGCCTTGATCGGACGGAAGCCCAGCGCCATCAGCATGACGACCGTGATCGCGACCGGGGTGCCGAAGCCCGCGAGCGCCTCGAGCAGGGCACCGAAGCAGAAGGCGATGATGATGGCCTGGATCCGCTGGTCGGGGCTGACCTTCTCGAAGGAGCGACGCAGCACGTCGAAGTGACCGGAGGCCACGGTGAGGTTGTAGACCCAGATCGCGTTGATCACGATCCACAGGATCGGGAAGAACCCGAACGCCGCGCCCTCGGTGCCGGCGAGCAGCGCCTGGCCGACCGGCATCGAGAACAGCACGATCGCGACCACGAGGGCCACGGCGAGCGAGATGAGACCCGCCATCCACGCCTTGAGCCGCAGCCCACCCAGCAGCACGAACAACGTGACGAGGGGGATCGCGGCGCACAGCGCGCTGAGGGCGAGCGAGTCGCCCACCGGGTTGAGGTCCTGCTGGAACATATTGGCCACTCCGAGCGGTGTTGTTGAAGGGAACTTCGAGGGGTCAGTGCGCGAGCAGGTTCTCTGCGGGCAGGCCGCGGATCGAGGCGTCGAGCACCTCGACGGTGTGCGCCATCCCCATGGGATGACCGGACCGTTCGATGGACGAGGCGACCTGCATCAGGCAGCCCGGGTTGGCCGTGACCAGCACCTGCGCCCCGGTCGCCACGATGTTCTTCGCCTTGCGGTCGCCGAGCTCCTGCGCCGGCTCCGGGTTGATGATGTTGTAGATGCCGGCCGAGCCGCAGCACAGCTCGGCCTCGGCGATCTCGCGGACCTCGAGCCCGGGGATGCCGTCGAGCAGCCGGCGCGGTTGCGCGCGGACGCCCTGGGCGTGGGCCAGGTGGCAGGCGTCGTGGTAGGCGACGGCGAGGTCGATCGGGTGTCGCGGCGCGACCGGGCCGAGCTCGTCGAGGATCTCGGAGATGTCGCGGACCTTGGCACTGAAGGCCTTGGCGCGCTCGGCGTACGCCGGGTCGTCGGCCAGCAGCGCGGCGTACTCCTTCATGGTGGAGCCGCAGCCGGCGGCGTTGACGACGACGTGCTCGACGTCCGCCGCCTCGAAGGTGTCGACGATCTTGCGGGCGAACCGCTGCGCCTCGGGCTCGCGCCCGTTGTGCGTCGAGAGCGCCCCGCAGCAGCCCTGCTTGGCGGGGACGACGACGTCGCAGCCCTCGGCCTGGAGCACGCGCGCCGTGGCGGCGTTGACACCCGGGAAGAAGGCTCCCTGGACGCAGCCGGTGAGCAGGCCGACCGTCGCGCGCCGGGGTCCGGAGGCGTGCACCCGCTCGGGGATCGGCTCGGGGCTGCCCAGGCGCGGCGCGAGGTTCTGCATCGCGGCCAGGCGCGGCGTGAGCTTCTCCAGCAGACCGGTGCGGCGCATCGCCTTGTCGAGGCCGGTCTTCTGCAGCACGCGCAGCGGGCCGCGCACGGCCTTGAGCCGACGGGGGTAGGGGAACAGCGAGAAGATCAGGCCGCGCAGCGCCTTCTCCTGCGGCGAGCGCTCGTGGTTGCGCTCGACCTGCGCGCGGGTCTGCTCGATGAGCGTGTCGTACTGCACGCCCGACGGGCACGCGGTCACGCAGGCCATGCAGCCCAGGCAGGCATCCCAGTGCTCGACCATGGAGTCGGTCATGGGCTCGCCCTCGAGCCCTTCCTTCATGAGGTAGATCCGCCCGCGCGGGGAGTCCATCTCCTCGCCCCACAGCACGTAGGTCGGGCACGTCGGCAGGCAGAAGCCGCAGTGCACGCAGTCGCCGATCAGCGCGGCGTCCGGCGGGTTGTGGTCGTCGAAGGCCCCGCCGGGGGCGGGGGCGGCCCACTGCTGGTCGGACTCGACGACGCCGCCGGTCTCGGCGGTCGCGGCGCCCTGCTCGGCCTGGTCGGCGGTGCGGTCAGGGGTGCTGGTCATGCTCAGAGGCCTCCCACGAAGCGGCCCGGCGCGAGCCGGTGGTCGGGATCGAACTGGTCCTTGACGCGGCGCATCAGGTCGAGCGCGGGGATCGGGCCCCACACGTCGACCGCGGCCTTGACGGCGCCGGGGCCGTCGACGAGGACCACGCTCCCGCCGTGCCGGGTGCAGGTCTCGCGCAGCCGGGTGAGCGCCTCGGCAACGGCCTCGGGCGCAGTGCCCGGCGGCAGCGACGCGTAGGCGACGCCGGCGCCGGCGGAGCCGCGCAGGGTGACGCCGGCCTCGGTCGCGGCGGCGAGCACGTCGGCCAGGCCGGAGAGCACGAAGGTCAGCTTGAGCGCGGCGGCGCGGTCGTCGCCGACCACCCCCGGCTCCCACGGGTACGTCGATCCGCCACCCGGCGCGTCGCCGGAGTCGGTCGAGGTCGCGCCGAGCAGCGCGGCGATGGTCGCGGCGCGGCCGGCGACCCCGTCCTCGCGACCCTCGAGCAGCACGCTCACGGTGCCGTGTCCGTCCTGCCAGGCGACCTCGACGGCGGACGGCACGGCCTGGCCGTGCACGACCGCCTGCGTGAGGTCCTGGGCCTGTGCGGGGTCGGTGACGTCGACGTGCACCCACCGGTGCGCGGCCGGCACCGGGTGCAGCCGGAAGGTGGCATCGGTGATCACACCGAGGGTGCCGGCCGAGCCGATCAGCAGCTTGCCGAGGTCGTAGCCGGCGACGTTCTTGACCACCCGGCCACCGGACTTGGCGACCACGCCGTCGGCGCGCACGATCGTGATCCCGATCAGGAGGTCGCGGGCGGTGCCGGTGAGGACCCGGCGCGGGCCGCTGGTGTTCGCGGCGAGCAGCCCGCCGATGCTGGTGCCGGGGACGGTCTCGTCGAGAGCCAGTCGCTGGCCGCCCTGGCCGACGACCTGCTGGACGTCGGCGAGCCGGGCGCCGGCCTGGGTGGCGACGATGAGGTCGCCGGCGGCGTGGTCGAGGACCTGGTCGAGCGCGCTGACGTCGAGCAGCACGTCGGCGCTGGACGGCGGGGTGCCCCAGGACAGCTTGGTGCCGCGTCCGCGCGGGACGACGGTCAGGCCGTGGGCGGTCGCGGCGCGCAGCACCTCGGAGACCTGGGCGGTGTCGGCCGGGCGGGCGACGACGCCGGGCGGGACGCCGTCCACGTCGTCGGTGGGCTGCGGGTCGCTGACGTCGGCACAGGCCGAGGCGATCGCCTCCCGCGCCGTACGGTCGAGCGTGCCGGTGCTCATCAGAACACCTCCGCCAGGCCGGCCTCCTGCGCCGGGTGGGCGCCCTTGTGACGTCCGGGCACCTCCCCGCACAGCCGAGGGGTCGGGAAGATCTTGCCGGGGTTGGAGATGTTCTGCGGGTCGAAGGCGCACCGCACCAGCTGCATCGTGTCGAGGTCCTCGTCGTTGTACATCCGGGGCATGTACTTCGCCTTGTCCATGCCGACGCCGTGCTCGCCGGTGATCGACCCGCCGTGCTCGATGCAGAGGTCGAGGATGGCGCCGCTGACCTTCTCGGCCGCCTCACCTGCGCCCTCGACCGCGTCGTCGAACAGCACCAGGGGGTGCAGGTTGCCGTCGCCGGCGTGGAAGACGTTGGCCACCCGGACGCCCGACGAGCTGGACAGGTCGGCGATCGCCCGCAGCACCTGGGGCAGCGCGGTGCGAGGGATGACACCGTCCTGCACGATGTAGTCCGGGCTGATCCGGCCGACGGCCGCGAAGGCGGACTTGCGGCCCTTCCAGATCAGGGCGCGCTCGGCCGGGTCGGTGGCGAGTCGCTGCTCGAAGGCCCCGTTGTCGTTGCAGAGCCGCTCGACCTCGTCGTACTCCGCCTGCACCTCGACCGCAGGGCCGTCGAGCTCGATGACGAGCACCGCGCCGGCTCCAGCGGGGTAGTTGCAGTGCACGGCGGCCTCGGCGGCCTCGATCGCGAGGGCGTCCATCATCTCGACGGCGGCCGGCACGATCCCGGCGGAGATGATCGCCGACGTCGCGGCGCCCGCCTGGTCGGTGGACTCGAAGCCGACCAGGATCGTGCGGACCTCCTCGGGCAGCCGGACGAGCTTGAGCGTCGTGGCGGTGACGATGCCGAGGGTGCCCTCGGACCCGACCACCGCGCCGAGCAGGTCGTAGCCGGGGCTGTCGGGCGCGGCGCTGCCGAGCGCGACCGTGTCACCGTCGGCGGTGACGAAGTCGGCGCCGAGGACGTGGTTGGTGGTGAAGCCGTACTTCAGGCAGTGCGCGCCGCCGGAGTTCTCCGCGACGTTGCCGCCGATGGAGCAGATCTGCTGGCTCGACGGGTCGGGCGCGTAGTAGTAGCCGCTCGGGGTGGCGGCCCGGGTGACGTCGAGGTTGATGACGCCGGGCTCGACGACGGCGCGCTGGTCCTCACGGCGTACGGCGAGGATCGCGCGCATCTTGGAGGTCACGACGAGCACGCCCTCGGCGTGCGGCAGGGCTCCGCCGGACAGGCCGGTGCCCGATCCCCGGGCGACGTAGGGCACGCGGTGCTCGGCGCAGGCCTTGACGATCGCGGCGAGCTGGGTGGCGTCCTGCGGGATCACGACGAGCGCCGGCGTCACCCGGTAGTGCGCCAGGCCGTCGCACTCGTAGGTGCGCAGCCGGGTCCGGTCGGTGATGACGTCCTCGGCGCGCAGCAGCCGCCGGGCCACGTCGGCGACCGCCTCGATCGCCCGGGCGGCGTCGGCGTCCGGCGCGCTGGTCGAACCGGCCGGGTCGCTGAGGTCGGTGACCATGCCGAGCACCTCGCAATCGCTGTCTGAATTCCGCATGCCAGAAAAGTTCTTCCACGATCTCGCCGCACCCTAGGTCGTGACGGCCGTCACCTTCAAGACCTCGACCCGGGACTGCTCAGTCCGGCTGCGCGACGAGGCCCGCGGCCTCGATGCCGGCGACCGCGGCCGCCTCGTCGTTGTCGGAGGTGTCACCGGTGACGCCGACCGCCCCGAGCAGCCCGCCGTCCGCGTCGCGGACCAGCACGCCGCCGGGGACCGGCACGAGCGCGCCGCCGACCGCGGAGGTGACCGCCGCGATGAAGTAGGCCTGCTGCTCGGCGCGCCCCATGAGCGAGCGCGATCCCATCCCCAGCGACAGCGCGCCATGGGCCTTGCCGAAGCCGATCTCGAACCGCTTCATCGACGCCCCGTCCTCACGCTCGACGGCCACGACGTGACCCCCGGGGTCGAGGACGACGACGGTGAGCGGCTTGAACCCGGCCGCCTTGCCGTGGGCGCGGGTGCCGGCGACGATCGTGCGGGCGGTCTCCAGGTCCAGCGTGGTCATCTAGGCGCTCCTCTTCCTCTGGGCACGACGGCGGTGCAGGATCGGCTCGGTGTAGCCGCTGGGCTGCTCGAGCCCCTCGAACACCAGCGCCCGAGCCGCGGCGAACGCGTCGCCGTCGAAGTCCGGCGCCATCGGCGTGTAGGTCTCGTCGTCGGCGTTCTGCTCGTCGACCACGGCCGCCATCCGGCGCAGCGTCTCCTCGACCTGCTCGGCCGTGACCACCCCGTGGTGCAGCCAGTTGGCGACGTGCTGCGCGGAGATCCGGCAGGTGGCCCGGTCCTCCATCAGCTTCTCGCTGGTGATGTCGGGGACCTTCGAGCACCCGACCCCGGCGTCGACCCAGCGCACGACGTACCCGAGCAGGCTCTGCAGGTTGTTCTCGATCTCGGCCTGCCGGTCCTCCTCGCTCCACGAGGACGGGTCGCCGAGCGGCACCTGGAGCAGCTTCTCGCGCTCGGTGCGGCGACCGCCGGCCAGCAGCTCCTCCTGGCGCGCCCGGACGTCGACCTGGTGGTAGTGCAGCGCGTGCACGGTCGCAGCGGTCGGGGACGGCACCCAGGCGCAGCTCGCGCCGGCCTTCGGGTGACCGATCTTGACCTCGAGCATGCTCGGCCAGGCTGTCGGGCGCCGCCCACATGCCCTTGCCGATCTGCGCGCGGCCGAGCAGGCCGCACTCCAGGCCGATGTCGACGTTGAGGTCCTCGTAGGCCTTGATCCAGGTCTCGCCCTTCATGTCGTTCTTGCGCACGACCGGGCCCGCCTGCATCGACGTGTGGATCTCGTCGCCGGTGCGGTCGAGGAAGCCGGTGTTGATGAAGGCGACGCGCTCGCCGGCCTCGGCGATGCAGGCCTTGAGGTTGAGCGACGTACGGCGCTCCTCGTCCATGATGCCGACCTTGATCGTCAGCCGCGGCAGGCCGAGCAGCTGCTCGACCCGGCCGAACAGGTCGACCGCGAAGGCGACCTCCTCGGGACCGTGCATCTTCGGCTTCACGACGTACATCGCGCCGGTCCGGGAGTTGGCCAGCTCGGACTCCCCGCGCACGTCCTTGACGCTGCCGAGGGCCGTGATGATCGCGTCGAGGATGCCCTCGGGCACCTCGTCGCCGTTCCGGTCGAGCACCGCGTCGGTGGTCATCAGGTGCCCGACCTGGCGGATGAAGAGCAGCGAGCGGCCACGCAGCGTGAGCGTCGCCGCCGTCCGGAGCCGTGTAGACGCGGTCGGGGTTCATCGTGCGGGTGAAGGTCTTGCCGCCCTTGGTGACCTCCTCGGCGAGGGTGCCGTCCATGAGGTGCAGCCAGTTGCGGTAGCCGACCACCTT
Source organism: uncultured Actinomycetota bacterium (assembly GCA_963845655.1). GTDB lineage: Bacteria > Actinomycetota > Actinomycetes > Propionibacteriales > Nocardioidaceae > Nocardioides_B. The sequence goes on from CAWJTB010000002.1 coordinate 429,076, forward strand.
GTCGTCGGCGTCGACCGCCGCGACGGAGTCCTCGAGGTCCATGATCGTGGACACCGCGGACTCCAGCAGCAGGTCCTTGACGCCGGCCGCGTCGGTCGAGCCGATGGCGTCGTCCGGGTCGACCTGGATCTCGACGTGCAGACCGTGGTGGACCAGCAGCACCGCGTCCGGCTCGGCCCCGTCGCCGCGGTAGCCGACGAGCTGGGCCGGGTCCTCGAGCCGGAGCGCGTCGTCCTTGACGGTCACCGCGAGGCCGTCGCCGTCCACGGCGTACGACGTGACGTCGGCGTGCGAACCGCCGGCCAGCGGGAAGTGCTCGTCGAGGAAAGCGCGGCCGCGAGCGATGACCTCGTCGCCACGGACCTTGTTGTAGCCGTCACCGGGGGCGAGCTCGCCGTCCTGGGGGACGACGTCGGTGCCGTAGAGCGCGTCGTAGAGCGAGCCCCAGCGGGCGTTGACGGCGTTGGTGGCGAAGCGCGCGTTGAGCAGCGGGACGACCAGCTGCGGGCCGGCGATCCTGGCCACCTCGTCGTCGACGTCGGAGGTGGTGACCGCGACGTCGGCCGGCTCGTCGAGCAGGTAGCCGATCTCGCGCAGGAACGCGGTGTACTCCTCCGCGTCCGGGGTGCCGGGATGCTCGCGGTGCCACTCGTCGATCTGGGTCTGCAGCTCCTCGCGCCGGGCCAGCAGCTCGCGGTTGCGCGGCGCGAGGTCGTGGATGATCGCGCCGACGCCGTCCCAGAACGCCTCCGGGTCGACGCCCGAGCCGGGCAGGGCCTCCTCGGTGACGAAGCGGTGCAGGCTGGCGGCGACGCCGAGCCCACCGATCTGTACGCGGTCTGCCATGCCACTCCTTAGCCGGATGGTGCCGAACTCTTGCCTGCATTTCCATCATGTGGAAATGTCTCTTCTGTTATCGGAAACTATGGACTCTGACGGCCGGTGTCAACCCGAGGTCCAGCGTGTCGCCGTCACACACGTGGAGGGAGCGGGTCGATGCCCAGCGACGAGCGGACGCCTCGCCGTCCCGACGGCGGGGTGCAGTCGGTGCACCGCGCGCTCGACCTCGTCGAGGTGGTCGCCAAGCGCGGCGGTCACCTGACCATCGGCGAGATCGCCGACGCCACCGAGGTACCCCTGCCGACCGTGCATCGACTGTTGCGCACGCTGGTCGACCGCGGCTACATGCGGCAGATGCCGAACCGGCGCTACGCGCTGGGCTTCCGGCTGGTGCCGCTCGGCGCGACGGCCAGCTCGATGGTCGGTGCGGACACCGAGCGGGTGCTCGGCCGGCTGGTCGACGCGCTCGGGGAGACCGCCAACCTCGCCGTCTTGTCGGGCTCGCACGCGGAGTACGTCGCGCAGGTGCCGTCGCGGCACACCATGCGGATGTTCACCGAGGTCGGCCGTCAGGTCGAGCTGCACTGCACCGGCGTCGGCAAGGCGCTGCTGGCGCAGCTGGACGACGACCGGGTCCGCCACGTCGTACGCCGGGTGGGACTGACGCAGCGCACCGAGCACACCCATGCCACGGAGGCTGGCCTGCTGGCGGACCTGACCGAGGTGCGAGCCCGCGGCTACGCGGTCGACGAGCAGGAGCAGGAGCTCGGCGTGCGCTGCGTCGCCGTGCCGGTGAGCCCGGACGCCCTGTCCTGGATGGCGGTCTCGGTCTCCGGCCCGGTGACCCGGATGACCGACGAGCTGGTCGCCCAGGCCGTGCCGCGGCTGTGGGAGGCAGGACGCCAGCTCACCGCGCAGCTCGCTGCCGACTGAGGACGTGCGGGACGCGCCCGACCTCAGCCGGCGAGTCCGCGGGCGACGGAGCTCGCGGTCCAGCGAACGCCGGTGGGGTGCCGGCCCAGGGAGCGGTTGAGGGCGGCGGCGATGGTGTGCAGGGAGGCGCCCTCGGTGTGCATCCTGGCGAGCAGGGCACGCGCGTCGGGCTCGAGCTCGTCGATCTTGCGGATCATCCGCACGCCGGGAGCTGCGACCGGGACCTTCGCGCACGCGGCCAGGGCAGCACCGAGCTGGTCGATCGGCACGGCCGGGGACCACAGGTAGCCCTGCCCCTGCCCGCAGCCCAGCGCGCGCAGCACGGCGTACTGCTCGGCGGTCTCCACGCCCTCACCGATCGAGGACGCGCCCACCGCGGTCGCCAGGCTGGTGATGCTCGCGCAGATGGCCTCGTCGTCCACGCTGAGCCCGATGCCGGCCACGAACTCGCGATCGATCTTCAGGGTGGTGATGGGGTAGCGGCGCAGGTAGAGCAGCGAGCTGTAGCCGGTGCCGAAGTCGTCGATCGCGATCTTGACCCCGAGCTGCGAAAGCGCGTGCAGGGTCGCCGCGGCGGTCTCCTCGTCCTCCACGAACGCCGACTCCGTCACCTCCAGGGTCAGCCGACCCGGCCGCAGACCGCTGGCCTCGAGCGCCTCTCCCACCCGCGCGACAGCCCGGTCGTCGAGCTGGCGCACCGAGAAGTTCACCGCGATGTCGAGCTCGCGACCCTCGTGGGTGAGGTTCACCCCGTCGCGGATGGCCTGCTCCAGGACCCAGTCCCCCAGCGGGTGGATCAGACCGCTGGCCTCGGCGACCGGGACGAACCGGTCCGGAGGCAGGAAGCCGCGCACGGGGTGCTTCCAGCGCACGAGCGACTCCACCCCGACCACCCGACCAGAGGCCAGGTCGACGACCGGCTGGTAGTGCAGGACGAGCTCGGTGATCGGTCCCGTCAACGCTCTGCGCAGCTCCTCCTCGATGCTGGTGCGGAACTTCGCGGCCGCCCGCAGTTCCTCGGTGAACAGCAGGACGTGGCCCGCGCCCTGGCTCTTGGCGTCGTACAGAGCGGCGTTGGCCGACTGCAGCAGCTCATCGACACTCTGACCAGAGCGGTGCAGAGCCACCCCCGCGCTCGCGGAGACCGGCACCGCCTCCCCCTCGACCTCGAACGGCTCGGTCAGCGCAGCGACCAGTCCCCTGCTCAACGCGACCGCCTGCTCGGGACTGCCCAGGTCACGCCACAGCACCAGGAACTCGTCGCCCGAGCTCCGCGCCAGCGTGTCACCCGCACGCAGCTGGGTCGTGAGCCGCTCAGCGACCTGGACCATGACCGCGTCTCCCGCGCGATGCCCCCACCTGTCGTTGACCCGCTGAAAGCGGGACAGGTCCAGGTGCGACACCGCGACCCCCAGACCGCGACGCTCGGCGTCGCTGATCGCCTGCGCGACCCGGTCGACCAGCAACACCCGGTTGGGCAGATCGGTGAGCTCGTCGTGGAACGACTGATGCACCAACGACAGCTGCGCGACATGCATGTCGGTGATGTTGTGGTGAGTGATCACCGCCCCTCGCTCATCGTTGATGACGACGGGAGTGACCCGGACGTTGAACCACCGGTTCTCAGTCGGAGAGTGACACGAGTAGTCATGTTGGAAACGTTCGAGAGAGCCAGCCAGCACATGCCGAATGCCCTGCGCCACGATCGCCGACACGGCACCTCCCGCGCCTCCCTGCGCCGCAGCCGCATCGCATACGTCCAGGTAGCTGACGCCGACTCCACTCAGGTCGTCGACACCCTCGTTGCGGACACCGAAGTCGCGCCACGCTCGGTTGACCGCGACGAGGTGGCTGGCCGAGTCCACCGCGCACGTCGGCGCATCCAACGCATCGAGCAGGCCCCGTGCCAGCTCCAGATACCGATGGGTGTGCTCCTCAGCCCGCTTGCGCTGCAACGCATGCATCAAGGCCGTCGCCAGCCGCGGTCCGTCGTGCTGGCCCTTCACCAGGTAGTCCTGCGCTCCTTCGGCCAACGACCACAAGGCCAGGTCACCGTCGACCCGACCCGTCAGCACCATCAGCGGCGTCTGCGGGTGCGTGGTCCGGACCGCCCGCACCACCCGCGGACCCTGCGCATCAGGCAGCGACAGGTCCGCCAGCACCAGGTCGAACCGACCCCGCCACGGATGACCGAGAGAGCCTCTGCCAACCGATTGGCCTGTGCAACACTGAGCCGACAGCAGGCCGCCCAAGGCTTGCCGCCGGGGGCATGAGGAGGGCGCGCCAGCCGTGTCGGCCACTCCCGTGTCGGTGCACAGCCTGATCGACGACGTCCGCGCGCTCATGGGCACGGACACGGCGACCCTGCTGCTGCTCGATGACACCGGCGCCGTCCTGGAGCCGGCCGCGTCCGCCGGTCTCGGTCGACGCTGGCGCGGAGCCACGCACGTCCCCGTCGGGTCCGGCTTCGCCGGGCGCGTGGCCGCCGGACGACAGCCGGTGATGCTCGACGAGGTCAACGAGGCGTCGGTCCTCAACCCCATCCTGCGAGATTTCGGGGTCCGCACCCTGTTGGGCGTCCCGGTGTTCGGTGCCGAAGGACTGCTCGGGGTCCTGCACGTCGGGTGCCTGACGCGCCGTACCTTCTCGCCGTCCGACACCACGCGGCTCGAGAGTGCGGCCGCCCAGATCGGGACGAGGCTGTCCGAGCGGACCGATGGCGACGCGCACCTGGCGGCGCTGGCCCTGCAACGCAGTCTGCTGCCGGCCGCACCCCCCGCGATCGACGGGCTCGACGTGGCGGTGCGCTACCTGCCGGCCGAGGGGGACCTCGGCGGCGACTGGTACGACATCTTCACACTGCCCAGCGGCAAGATCGGCCTCGTCATGGGCGACGTCGAGGGCCATGGTCTTCGAGCGGCCGTCGCCATGGGTCGCTTGCGCAGCGCCCTGCGCGCCTACGCGCTCGACTACGACGACCCCGCGGAGGTCCTGCGTCGGCTGGACCGCAAGCTGTGCTACTTCGAGAGCGACATCTCGGCCACCGTCGTCTACGCGGTCACCGAACCTCCCTTCGACGTCTTGACGATCTCCGACGCGGGTCACCCTGCTCCTCTGATGGCCGCCCCGGGTCGGCCGGTCGCCGAGATCGTCCCCGTCACGCCGGGCCTGCTGCTGGGTCTGGACCCGGAGCGGCCCCGACGCAGCGACGAGGTCCCGCTTCCTCCGGGCTGCGCGTTGGCCCTCTACACCGACGGGCTGGTCGAGCGTCGAGAGCGCTCGGACCGGCACAGCGACCCCGACCTCGAGCGTCTCGGACTGGTACGACGAGCGTTCCGGGCCACCGACGACGCGGAGACGGCCTGCAGCCGCATCATCGCGGGGGGACTCGGGGACGACAGCGTGGAGGACGACGTCGCACTCGTCGTGATGCGCCGACCGGTGTGAGCCGCACCGCGTATCTTGTGGCAGGTGACCAGCATGACGGCGGACGGTGGACTCCTCGGGGTCCGGCTGCTGCGGCGGCTGTCGACGGCCCTGGCCGACACGGCCACCGTCGGCGAGGTGGCCAGCGCCGCGCTCGGCTTCACCCGAGAGATCCCGGGAGTGTTCCGGGCCGGGATCGCCCTGGACTCCGTGGGCGGCAGGCAGCTCGAGTTCAGGTCGACCGACGCACTGGTCGAGGCGAACGACGACTGGTGCCTCATCGACGCCTTCGCGGACGTCCCCCTCACCCACGTCGTACGCACGGGTGACGACGTCTTCCTGCGCACGGAGGACGAGCTCGCTGCGCGGTTCCCCGGTGTCGCGAGCCGCCAGCGCGACCTCGGCACCCGGAGCCTGGTCGCGCTCGCGCTGACGACCGGGGCGGACCGGGTGGGCGGACTGCTGCTCAGCTTCGACGAGACGCAGGAGTTCGGTCCCGACCAGCGACTGATGCTCGGCGCGGTGGCCGCTCAGCTCACCCAGGCGCTGCGGGTCACCCGCGCGAGGACAGCGCGGACCACTCCCGACCCAGGCCGAGGGGATGTGGTGTCGAAGGCCCTCCCGGACGCGAGCGGTCTGCTGCTCGGCGTGGTGCACCCCGCGAGCGCGACCGAGGGGCCGTGGCACGACGTCATCGACCTCCCCGACCTGTCCACCGCCCTGGTCGTGGGCGACGCCGGCCGGGCCGAGGGCCGGCCGGCCCTCGGCGCGGCCGAGCTGAGAGCGGCCGTGCGTGCCTACGCGATGCTCGACCCGTCCCCCTCCCAGGTGCTCCACCGGATGGCCCGTTTCGTGCAGTCCCACCAACCCCCCGGGCAGGTCGTCCGACTTGCCTACGCGTTGGTGACGCCGGATCGACGCACCCTGACGTTCGGGGTGGCCGACCACCCGCCGCCGCTGCTCGTCCACCCCCACGGCCCGGTCACCCTGCTCGACGCGGCGTCAGCGGCCACCGACGACGCCTCGTCATCGTGGCCCGAGACCGTGGTGGAGCTGGTGGCAGGCACGACCGTCGCCTTCGTCCTCGATCGTCCGGGCCGGGCCGCGCCCGACGACGACACCGGTCTCGGCGACCTGGTCGCGCAGCACGTCGCGTCGATGCCGGCTCGCCGTCGGCGTCCACGGGAGCTCTGTGCGCGATTCGCCGGGCTGGCCCGGGACCACCGGGCCGACCTGGCCGTGCTGGCCGTGTCCCCGCTCCCGGCCGACTTCCGCCGGGCCACCCTCCCCTTGCCGAGGGACCTGACCGCGCCCCGGACGGCCCGCCACTTCCTGCGTACGACGCTGGGCGCGTGGGGCCTCGACGAGACCACGGTCGACGTGGCCGAGCTCTGCGTCTCCGAGCTCGTCACGAACGCCGTCATCCACACGGACGCGCCGGTCAGCCTGCACACGGAGGTCGACGCGGAAGCCCTGACGGTGCTCGTCCACGACACCGGCACGGGCACGCAGATCGTGCCGCCCACGGACGAGGTCGACGCCCTGTCGATCGCCGGGCGCGGACTCGGTCTGGTCGACACGCTCGCCACGGCCTGGAAGATCGAGCAGGACGCGGCGGGCACCACCGTGTGGTTCGAGGTCGAGCGTCTCGGCACCGCCTGACCTGCGAGTGCCGGCGTGGCCTCGAGGGGTTTCCGCCCTCGTCGCCCGGGTACTCACCGGGCTCGCGCGAACCGGCCCGAGGCCGTTCGCACACCCACGACGAAGGAGCTGACATGGCTCGCAACACCCTGTCTCGCACGATGCACGACCTCGGTCTCTCTGCCTGGTTCGGAGGAACGCTCGCGAACGCCGTGGCCCTGAACCCCGCTGCCGGACAGGCGAACGACGCTCGCTCGGCCGGTGCCGTCGCCAACGAGGGGTGGGACCGCTGGACCCCGGTCAACGCCGGGGCGATCAGCCTCCACCTGCTCGGCAGCGTGGGACAGATCGCGGGGAACAAGGGACGCCTGACCGGTCAGCAGGGCGTGGCCTCGATGGCCACCGCCAAGACCGCGCTCACCGCCGCCGCCCTCGGGGCCACCGCCTACAGCCGGGTGCTGGGCCGCCGCGTCTCGCAGCACCACGACGTCCCCGCGCAGGACGGCACGACCCCCTCGGGCCAGACCCCGCCCGAGGTCGCGAAGGCGCAGCAGCAGCTCAAGGCGCTGCAGTGGGCCGTCCCCGCCCTGACCGGCGCCCTCGTCGTGGTCAGCGCGTTCGCCGGCGAGCAGCAGCGAGCCTCCGAGGCAGCGCACGGCGTGGTCGGGCGCCTGCTCCCGACTCGCTGACGAGCGGGGCGGGTCAGTCCCCCAGCCACGTCAGCAGACGCGGCACCACCCCGGGGATCTCCCGGGCCAGGAAGCCGACCCGCCCCTGCTCCTGCGCCAGCCGGTCTCCGGCCGCACCGTGCAGGAAGGCGCCCCACACCGCGGCCTGGAACGGTTCGGCGCCGCGGGCGATCAGGCCGGTGACGATGCCCGCCTGGACGTCGCCCGATCCGGAGACGCCCAGGCCGGGCCCGCCCTCGGTGACGAGGTAGCCCTCTCCGTCGGGGGCCATGACGAACTTCCTCGACCCGCCGCACACGACCACGCATCGGGCGCGCTCGGCGAGAGCGTGCGCCGTACCGGCGGGGTCGTCCTCGACCTCCTCGACCTCGACACCCAGCGAGTGCGCGAGCTCGTCGGGGTTCAGCGTCAGCACGGCGCGACCGTCCAGGTGGTGCAGACCGTCCGGGTGGTGCGCGACGTACGCCGACCCGAGGGCATCGATGACGACATCCCCCTCCAGTGCCGGGACGATGCCCGCCAGGAACGCGGCCGCATGGTCGGGGTCCATGAGCCCGGGCCCCAGCAGGGTGACCGAAGCCTTGAGCGCCATGTCGCGCACGTCCCCGCACGCGGACTCGGCCACCTCACCGGACTCGGTCTCCGGGAAGCCACGGACGAGCGCCTCCGGGAGGGCGACGCTGACCTGTCCGGCGGTCCCGCCGACCGTGGCCACCTGGAGCTTGCCGCCTCCGGCTCGCAGGGCCGCCTCGCCCGCGAGGATGACGGCACCCGGCGTGCTGATGCTGCCCCCGACGATCAGCGCGGAGCCACGCGTGACCTTGCTGGACCCGGGCTCCGGCAGCTGCCACTCACGGAGGAGGTCGGGTGTGACGGTGACGGGGTCGGTCATGAGGTCGCTCCCGTCGGCTCGGACGCCGAGGGCTCCTCGGTGACCTCGACGGGGTCACCGTCCAGGGCCGCGGTGTCGGCGAAGGTACGCAGGACCGGACCGTCCTGGTCGAGGTCGTAGACCGTCAGGGAGCAGTTGGGGATGGCCGTGTCGCGGTCGATCTCGAGCAGGTCCGCCTCGGAGATGCCCTCCAGGACGTAGCGGAACGCCATGATGACGGCCTGGTGCGTGAACATCCAGACCCGTTGTCCCTCGAACCCGACCCGCAGGTCGGCCAGGAGCGAGCGGACCCGCAGCACCACGTCGGCCCAGCTCTCACCTCCCGGCGGCTGGTAGTAGAACTTCCCCACGCGGCTGCGCCGATCCGCCTCCCCCGCGTGCAGGTGCCGGATGCCCCGACCGGTGAGTCCGTCCAGCTGCCCCAGGTCCCGTTCCCGCAGCCGTTCGTCCAGGACGATGTCCAGCCCGACGTGTTCGAGGGCCCGTCCGGCCGTCGAGGTGGCTCGCTCGTAGGGCGAGGACACGATCAGGGTCGGGCGCTCCTGGTCGGCGAGCCCGGACACGTGGCGGCCCAGCGACTCCGCCTGCTTCTGGCCGGTCTCCGAGAGCTCGACGTCGGCATCGCGAGCGGTCAGGTCCAGGCGCTCGGCGTCCTGGCGCCGGGCCTCCGCATCCGCGAGGTTGCCCACGCTCTCTCCGTGCCGCACCAGGACGATGGAGGCGGGACCTTGCTGCAGACCGAGGAGGCGTGCGCCCACGATCGGCTCCTTCCTTCGAGGTGGAGCATGTCGTACCCCCAAGGACGACGGCGCATGCCGCCGGCCCCGCAGGCCGGGCGGGACTAGAGGATCGGCCGGCCGCCGGTGACCGCGACGCGGGCACCGGACATGTAGCTGCCGTCGTCACTGGCGAGCAGGACGTAGGCGCCGGCGAGCTCGGACGGCTGCCCGGGGCGACCCAGGGGCGTGTCGTCACCGAACTCGGCGACTTTCTCCGGGGGCATGGTCGCGGGGATCAGCGGGGTCCAGATCGGCCCGGGAGCCACACTGTTGACCCGGATCCCCTTGGGGCCGAGCAGCTGCGCCAGGCTGGCGCAGAAGTTCGCGATCGCGGCCTTCGTCGCCGCATAGGGAGCCAGCTCGGGCGACGGCATGTCGGAGTTCACCGAGGTGCTGCCGATGATCGAGGACCCCGGTCCCATGTGCGGAAGGGAGGCCTTCACCAGGTAGAACATCGCGGACACGTTGGTCGCGAACGTGTGCTCCCACTCCTCGTCGCTGATCTCGTCCAGCTCGGAGTGGCTCATCTGGTAGGCCGCGTTGCTGACCAGCACGTCCACCCGGCCGAACTCTGCGACCGTCCGGTCCACGATGTCGCGGCAGTGTGCCGGATCGGAGACGTCGCCTCGGACCAGCAGCGCCTTCCGGCCGGCCTCGCGCACGTAGCCGGCCGTCTCCTCGGCGTCGGAGTCCTCCGACAGGTAGGAGATCACCACGTCCGCACCCTCGCGTGCGTAGGCGATGGCGACCGCACGACCGATGCCGCTGTCGCCGCCGGTGATGACCGCGACCTTGTCGACCAGCTTGTCCGAGCCGCGGTAGCTCTGCTCTCCGCAGTCGGGCACGGGGTCCATCTGCGACTGCAGCCCGGGCACCTTCTGCTGCTGAGGGGGTTGGCTCATCTCACTCCTTCTCTCGCGTGCCACCCGATGCCCAGTGACCGCGACTTCTAACAGCGCGTCTCGCGCGGCATTCACCTTGCCGCGGCCGAGTGCGCGGGCGCGCCCTGGGTACCGCGCCGTCACCGTCCCACCACTCGAAGGAGACCTCATGCACGCACTGACGTGGCAAGGCAAGCGCGATGTCCGTATCAGTGAGGTCCCGGACCCGCGGATCGAGGAGCCCACCGACGCCGTGATCCGCGTCACCTCGAGCGCTATCTGCGGATCGGACCTTCACCTGTACGAGGTGCTGGGCCCGTTCCTGAGTCCCGGCGACGTCCTGGGCCACGAGCCGATGGGCATCGTGGAGGAGGTCGGGGCCGACGTCACCCACATCAAGCCCGGTGACCGCGTGGTGATCCCCTTCAACATCTCGTGCGGGTCGTGCTGGATGTGCAGCCGCGGTCTGTTCGCACAGTGCGAGACGACCCAGAACCGGGCGACGGGCAAGGGCGCCTCCCTGTTCGGCTACACCGAGCTCTACGGCTCGGTCCCCGGCGGGCAGGCGGAGTACCTCCGCGTTCCCCAGGCGCACTTCGGTCCGATCCCGGTGCCCCACGAGCACCCCGACGAGCGCTACCTGTTCCTCTCCGACATCCTTCCGACCGCCTGGCAGGCCGTGCAGTTCGCCGACCTGCCCAGGTCCGGAACGCTGGCCGTGCTCGGCCTCGGCCCGGTCGGTCAGTTCTGCGCCCGGATCGGACTCCGGACCGGGGCTGAGCGGGTCATCGCCGTGGACTCGGTCCCCGAGCGACTCGCGATGGCTCGGCGGCACGGCATCGAGACCCTCGACAGCCGCGACGTCGACGACGTCGCCGAGGCACTCATCGAGATGACCGGAGGCCGGGGCCCGGACGGGGTCATCGACGCCGTCGGCATGGAGGCGCACGACTCCCCCGTCGGCAAGGCGGCCCACACCGTGGTGGGCCTGCTTCCGGACGCGCTCGCCAAGCCCATGACCGACAAGATGGCGATCGACCGTCTCGGTGCCCTCCGCACAGCGCTGAAGGCGGTCCGCCGGGGCGGCACGGTGTCGATCAGCGGCGTGTACGGCGGCGAGGCCGACCCCCTGCCGATGATGGAGATGTTCGACCGGGGCATCACGCTGCGGATGGGGCAGTGCCACGTCAAGCGCTGGATCGACGACATCATGCCCCTGGTCCAGGACGACTCCGATCCGCTCGGCACGCTGGACATGACCACCCACCACCTCCCGCTGGCCGAGGCGGCCCACGGCTACGAGATCTTCCAGAAGAAGCAGGACGAGTGCATCAAGGTGGTCCTCCACCCGTGAGCACGGACGACGAGCGCCGCGTGGTCCTGATCACCGGCGCCTCCTCGGGCATCGGCCGTGCGTCTGCGCACCGACTCGCGACCACCGGTGACCGACTCGTGCTCGTCTCGCGCTCGGGCGAGACCCTGGAGCAGGTCAGCCAGGAGTGCCGGGCGCGCGGCGCGGCGGACGTCCTGGTGGTGGTCGCGGACGTCGGCGAGCGCGACCAGGTCGAGCATGCGCTCGACACCGCGGTGCGGGCCTACGGTCGCGTCGACGCCGTGATCCACTCGGCGGCCGTGCTGGCCTACGGCGAGTTCGTCGACATCCCACCCGAGGTCTTCGACCGCGTGCTGCAGACCAACGTCACCGGTTCCGCGAACGTCGCCCGCGCGGCGCTGAGGCAGTTCGACGTGCAGGGCCGGGGATCGCTGGTTGTCATCGGCTCCGTGTTGGGCAAGATCGCGACCCCGTTCATGACGCCGTACTGCACGAGCAAGTGGGCGCTGCACGGCCTGGTCCGCACCCTGCAGATCGAGACCCGGCGCAAGCGGGAGATCCACGTCAGCCTGGTCTCGCCCGGCGGCGTCGACACGCCCGTCTACGACCAGGCCGGCACCTACGCCGGCAGGTCTGGCCATCCACCGCCCCCCGTGTCTCGACCCGAGACGGTGGCTGCAGCCGCGGTGCGGGCCATCGACCGGCCAGGGCGCGAGATCGCCGTCGGGCCGGTCAACTGGGTGATGGTGGCGGGGTTCCGGGTGCTGCCCGGCGCGTTCGATGTGATGGTGCGCCCGCTGATGAAGACCTTGGGAATGGGCAGGTCACCGGTGGAGGCCGGACCAGGGAACGTCTTCGAGCCCGTCCCCGCACTGGAGAAGGTCCACGGGCGGTGGCCGCACCTGTGGGGATGACCGACGCCGACGGCATGCCGTGTGTCGCTTCGGGTACGACGTCGCATGAGCGTCAACACACGTGTCGTCCAGGCCACCCCCGACCAGGTGTGGTCCGTCCTCGCCGACGGCTGGCTCTACCCCGTCTGGGTGGTCGGTGCCACCCGGATGCGTGACGTCGACGCCGACTGGCCCGCGGAGGGAGCCAAGCTCCACCACTCCGCGGGCGTCTGGCCGCTGACCGTCAGCGACAACACCCAGGTCCTGGACTGCAAGCCCGGCAAGCGGTTGAGGCTGCGGGCGCGTGGGTGGCCGATGGGCGAGGCCGAGGTGGTCATCACCCTGGAGGCGGAGGGTGCCGGCACCCGGGTGCAGATCTCGGAGGAGGTCGTCTCGGGGCCCGCCCGCCTGATCCCGGACGCGATCGAGGGGGCGATGATGAAGGTGCGCAACAACGAGACCCTCCGTCGCCTCGCCTACATCGCCGAGCACCGCCAGCAGCCGTGACGTGACCACCTCGACCTACGATGCCGTCGTCGTCGGAGCCGGCCCCAACGGGCTGGTCGCGGCCAACCTGCTGCTCGACCACGGCTGGTCGGTCCTGGTCCTCGAGGCGCAACCGGAGGTCGGTGGCGCAGTCCGCAGCGCCAACGACGTACACCCCGACTTCGTGCACGACACGTTCAGTGCCTTCTACCCGCTGGCGGGGGCCTCGCCGACGCTGCGCGCACTGCGACTCGAGGAGCACGGGCTCATCTGGGAGCACGCTCCCGCGGTCCTGGGTCACCCCCGACCCGACGGCACCTGGGCGACCCTGCACCGCGACCGCACTGTCACCGCCCGACTGCTGGAGGAGCAGCACGCCGGGGACGGTGAGGCCTGGTTGCGGATCTGCGAGGACTGGGACCGCATCGGGACTCAGCTGATCGGTGCGCTGCTCAGCCCCTTCCCCCCGGTGCGACACGGACTGGCCGCCCTCGCGCGTCTGCGCTCGGTCGGCGGCCTGAGCTTCGTCCGCACGCTGCTCTCGCCCGCCGTGGACCTGGGTCGTACGCACTTCGAGGGCGACTCCGCCCGGCTGCTCCTCGCCGGCAACGCCGGCCACGCCGACATCCCGCTCGTCGCCGCAGGCTCGGGGCTGATGGGCCTGCTGATGACCATGCTCGGCCAGACCGTCGGCTTCCCGGTCCCCCGCGGCGGTGCCGGCGAGCTGAGCCAGGCCCTCGCACGCCGGGTGCTGGCCAAGGGAGGCCGCATCGAGTGCTCCACCGAGGTCACCCGCATCGAGGTGGTGGACGGCTGCGCCACGGCCGTGCGCACCGCCGACGGCGACCGGGTCCTCGCCAGCCGCGCCGTGGTGGCCGACGTGGTCGCTCCGAACCTCTACGGGGGACTCGTCTCGACCGACGACCTCCCCGCCCGTACCGTCCGCGACATGCGGCGGTTCAGCCTGGACCCTGGAACGGTCAAGGTCGACTGGGCGCTCAGCGGCCCGGTGCCCTGGGCCTCGCCCCCGCCGTACGCACCGGGGACCGTGCACGTGGCCGACTCGGTCGACGAGATGGGTGAGTCGCTCGCCCAGGTCGCCGCCCACGCCGTCCCCGCACACCCCTTCCTGCTCGCGGGACAGATGACCACCACCGATCCCACGCGGTCCCCAGCCGGCACCGAGTCGCTGTGGGCCTACACCCACGTGCCCCAGCAGACCACCCGCGACGCCGGCGACGGCTCGATCCGCGGCGACTGGGGCCACGACGACCTCGAGCGCTTCGCGGACCGGATGCAGGACCGCCTGGAGCGACTCGCCCCGGGCTTCTCCTCGCGCGTGCTGACCCGCCGCGATCCTGGGGCCGCGCGAGCTCGAGGCGCGCGACGCCAACCTCATCGGCGGCGCGATCAACGGCGGCACCTCACAGCTGCACCAGGAGCTCGTCTTCCGACCCGTCCCGGGGGCGGGCCGCGCCGAGACCCCGATCCGCAACCTGTACCTCGGGTCCGCCTCGGCCCATCCCGGCGGCGGCGTACACGGTGCACCGGGATCCAATGCGGCCCGCGCCGCCCTGGCCCGATATCGGCTGCAGCGCGCGACCGGAGCCGAGCGCCGACGCACCCGGCACAAGACCCTCTGATTCGTGAGGTCCCCAGGTCAGAGGCGACCAGGCCATCCGCGTGACGGACCTCTGCGAGCAGAGCACGAGGTCGTGCTGAACAATGAGCGGGCACCGGGGACGTCCGCACGGTGCAGATCGAGGTCGAAGGCTACGTCGACGACTCGCGTCGCTGACCGTCCGCGCCCGTCCCGCTAAAGGAAGAACGCACCAAGATGCAGACTGCCAGCTCACGGATCATCGACCCCGCGGTGAGTCTCGCGCTCCACTTCAACCCGTCCCTGGGATCCGGAGACGCGCCGAGGTCGTGCGCGAGGCGACAGAGACCACGGAGCGCGTGACGCACATGGAGACGACGAGGCGGGCCCTGCTGGCGGCGTGGCTGGTGCACGTCTACACCGCGACCGGGGTCGTGCTGGCCATGCTGATCGTGATGGCCGCCTGGGAGGGTGACACGGTCCGCGCCCTGTGGCTGCTGCTGGCGGCCCTCGTGGTCGACGGCACCGACGGGATGCTGGCCCGAGGTCTGGAGGTACGCCGGCACATCGCCGGCTTCGACGGGGCCCTGCTGGACAACATCGTCGACTACCTCACCTACGCGTTCGTGCCGATGGTGCTGCTGTGGAGCGCCGGCTACCTCGGCACCGGCACGACGGCCATGGTCGTGGCGATGCTGCCGCTGCTCGCCTCGGCGTTCCAGTTCTGCCGGGTCGACGCCAAGACCGAGGATCACCTGTTCCTCGGCTTCCCCAGCTACTGGAACGTGGTCGCGTTCTACGTCGTCGTGCTCGACCTGCAGCCCGCCGCGGTGGCGGCGCTGCTGGCCGTCTGTGCGGCGCTGGTGTTCGTGCCGATCGGCTACGTCTACCCCTCCCGCACCGAGACGCTGCGGCCGCTCACCCTCGCGCTCAGCGCGCTGTGGCTGGTCAGCTATGCGGCGCTGCTCATCGAGCTGCCGGACTCCAGCCCGGTGTGGCTGGCGGTCTCATTCGGCTACGTCGGCTACTACATCGCGCTGAGCCTGCTCCTGACCGCGCGCCGGATGCGGCGTGTGCGCCAGGAGCCCTCCGCTCCCCTTTCGACCCTCGAATGAGCTGTTGAGGCTCGCGCACCTCTGGGCTTTGGCGCCGCGCACAGAGGTGGCGCCGGTCGGCTAGCCCGCACACTGGGCAAGAGCCGTTCAACCTTTCGGGCGAGGTCGCGCGTCTTCAGGTGGGGGTTGTACGACGAACCTCGGCATCGAGGAGGAGTGCCATGGCCGTGCTTCGCACGCCGGATCGAGAAGCGTTCTCCGCGTTCGCCTCCGCCAGGTCGGGGAGTCTGTTCCGGACGGCCTACCTGGTCATGGGTGACTACCAGCTCGCGCAGGACCTCGTGCAGGAGTCGTTGACCAAGACCTACCTGGCCTGGCCACGGCTGCGCGACGTGAACAACGCCGATGCCTACACCCGCCGGGTCATCGTGACGACGGCCATCTCGTGGCGCCGCCGACGATCCTTCAGTGAACGGCCCGCAGAGACTCTTCCGGACCGGGGTGTCATCGACTCGACACAGACGATCTCCGAGGACGACCAGCTCTGGGCCGCGGTACGTGGGCTACCGCCAAGGCAACGCACAGCGGTCGTGCTGCGCTTTTGCGAGGACCGCTCCGAAGCGCAGACAGCGGAGCTGATGGGCTGTTCGGTCGGCACCGTCAAACGCCAGGTATCCGTCGCCTTGGGCAAGCTCCGCGTCCAGATGGGCCCCCAGCTCATCCTTCCGAACCTCGACGAGAAGTCGGTGACCCCGTGAACGCATCCCTGCGTGACCTCCAGCGCCGGGCGGAGGAGCTCGCACCTCCGTCCTTCGACATCGACGACATCGTCGCGCGCGGCGACGTGCGGCTCGGCCGCCGCCGCGCTGGTCTGGCGACCGGGACTGTGGGCCTGGTCGTCGCTGCCCTTGTCTTGGGTGCGACGTATGCGGGGTCGAGCAAACAGACCAACCCGCCGCTCGACGACCCGACGCCGACGGTCACCGAGACGTCCGTAGCCCTCCCCACGCGCCCGCTCACCTACGCCGACGTACCCGGCGAGCAGGCACCGAACTGGCGGATCGAGACCATCCATCACGGCGAGCAGACGCTGCGTCTAGGCGAAGTCCTGCACATGGACGTCACTGACGACGGTCTGGCGGTGCTCGCCGAGGACGGCAGCATCTACTTCTCCGACGGCTCGTCGGTCGAGGAGATCGGCCGCACGACCATCGAGACCCGCTTCAGCGACTCCGACGTGAAGGCTTCCAGTGCCGGCTCGCTCCTGGCATGGTTCGCGCCGGCGAAGTCCGATCCGTCCCTCGTCGTCTACGACACCCGTGAACGCCACGTGGTCGCACGGATTCGCGTCCCCGGGTGCAGCCCGAGCCAATGTCGCCTCGTCACCGTCGTCGGCGACCGGGTCTACTGGTCCGAGTCGGACCCGCCGGCGGCCGGGCGCCCCTTGAAGATGCTGGAGCCGGCCAGTGGGACGGTGTCCGCCACTGACGAGGCAGCCCTCACGGAGTACCTGCGCACCTCCCCGCGCGGGTTCGTCCGGGGCGACTCCTTCACGGACGGAGAGGTCGTCACCCACGACGTCAACCAGGAGAACGTCTACTTCGAGCCTGATGGCTCATCCCTGGAACTGCGCCACCTGATCCGAGAAACCGCCGACGGCGAGGCCGTCTACGGCTACGGCGGCTTCGACACCACCGGCAGGCGACTGCGCCTGCGACTTCCTCGTGGCTACACCCCGGCGGCCTCCGTCTACACCCTGTTCCACTGGCTCGACGACGACAGGTTCGTCGTGATGGCCGGGGCCTCGCGCAGCGAGTCCGGCTGGAACGGCTTCCCGGGCTACGGCGACATCCTCGAGTGCGACATCGCCCGCGGGCGCTGCACCCTGGCGGCCCCAGGACCGACCGGCGACAGCTACCGACTCGTCCCGCACCTCGACGTCCCGAACTGATCCACGTCGGTCATCGCCTGCACGCTAGGCGGGATCGCGATACAGCGCCGCCTGTTCTCCATAGCCAACCCGCCGGACGGCACCGGGTAGGGCCTCAGCCAGGGCCTGGAAAGCGCCGAGAGAGCATCCCACCGTGAACTCGACTTCCTCGTCGACCTCGCACGCCAGGGACCACGCCTGATCCTCGGGCCCCACCAGGTGCGGTTCCTGATAGCCCCGTGCAGAGCCGTACCAAGCGAGGGCTGGCGCGTCTCTGAGGACTCGGACAGGCCCAGTGAACAGCAGCATGGCTCGATGGGGGATGGTCACTCGTGGCGCTGCGGGAGGCGGATCTCCGCCCCAGCCCTCCCAGATCGCGGCATACGCGTTGGTGGGCGTGGCCGTATGGGCCGCGAGGGTCGCGAGTGCGAGGCGAGGCGAGGCGATCCTCTTCTGAGGCAGCATCAGCCGGAGCAGCCATCGAGCCGCGTCCAGATTCGGGGCCGGGCGTACCTCCGTCATGCCGTCAGTCTGACGCAACTGCAGCCGCGACCGGCCGTGCCGACGAGCGGACGCCGTTTGATGGCCCGTTCCGGCCGGATTACAGTCCGCGAGTGAGCGACACCCCCGACAGCCACCAAGCCTGGTCCGACGAGACGTTCCTGTCGCAGGGCACCGAGTGCGCCATACGCGTCTACCGGCCCGCCTCGGACCAAGGCGCCCCGATCCCGGTGATCGTGATGGCGCACGGCTTCGGCGCTGTTCGGGCCTTGCGCCTGTACGCCTACGCCGAGCAGTTCGCCGCTGCGGGGTACGCGGTCGCGGTGTTCGACTATCGAGGCTTCGGCGACAGCGCCGGCACCCCTCGCCAGTTGCTCGATGTAGCCATGCAGCACCAGGACTGGCGCGCCGCTCTGGCCTACGCCCGGACTCTCCCTGGCGTCGACTCCGAGAAGGTGGTGGCTTGGGGCACGTCCTTCGGTGGCGGCCACGTCATCAGCATTGCGGGGCAAGGTGAACCACTGGCAGCCATCATCGCCCAGGTCCCTCACGTCAGCGGACCAGCGGCGGTCCGTGCAACCGGTCTTGGCGCCAGCCTCCGCGTCGCCGGACCGGGCATCCGCGATCTCATCGGTGCCCGGATGGGTCGCCAGCCGGTGTACGTCGACTCAGCAGGCAGACCTGGCGAGACCGGCGTGATGACCACGCCCGACGCCGTGCCCGGCATGAACGCATTGATCACTGAGTCCGGTCTCAAGGAAGGGGACTACCCCGTCACCGTCGCCGCCAGGATCGTCCTCAAGATCGGCTTCTACTCCCCGAAGCGATGGGCGTCCGGTGTCCGGTGCCCTGCCCTCGTCCAGATTGCCGACGCTGACGCGGTCACCCCGCGCCATGTCGCCGAAGCGACGGCAGCACGCATGGCCGACGCGACCGTGCGCGTCTACTCCGGTGGCCACTTCGATCCCTACGTCGAACCCCTCTTCACCTCCGTCATCGCCGACCAGCTCGCGTTCCTCCGCCAGCACGTCCCGGTACCGAACGCCCAACCCTGACGCCTACGCCGCACCGTCCGCTCATGCAGGTGGAGGCCGAGGTGGTCGACGCTGCGCATGTGCCAGATCACGCGTGGCCGTCGCGGCTGCTGGACCAGCAGCCAGCAGAGCCCGTCCTGACTACGCTCCGCACGTCATCGGCTGTCGGTGGCCTTCGGGATCACCCGGCGGAAGGGCCCGACTCGGACGCGGCCTTGAGACCGTCGGCGAACTGGTTGAACGAGTCGGTCATGTCGGGGATCGACTTGGTGATGAGACCCGACAGCGGCCCGAAGAACACTTCGGTCATCGAGAACTCCGTGCGGCCGTCGTGGTCTTCGAGCAGGTAGGTGCGTTCACCCGTGAACAGTCCCAGCGGCATCCCTTGTGACCAGACCATCCGTACGGGTGGCTCAGTCACCGTGACCTTGAGCTTGAAGGATCGCTTCGGGTTCACGACCGACACGAGTTCGATCGTGTTGCCCACCACGATCGGGCCCTCGATCCTGATGACCGCCGGGTTCCAGTCCCGGTAGCTCGAGGCATCGGTCAACAGCTCCCACACCCTGTCTCGCGGGGCATCGATCATCCGGGTCACGCTGTACTGCTTGGTCATCAGATCGCCCTCATCCGGTTGTTGCGGGCGTTGTGCTCGACTTCGGCCAGGCCGAGCGCCTCCAGCACAGGCGGAAGATAGTTGCCGAAACGACCTCGGAGTCCCTTCTTCAAGCCATACCAACCCCCCACCGGGTTGCTCGCGGAGCGCCCCCACGCTTCGATCGTGCCCTGCTCAGCCTGCTTCTGTTCGTCCTTGTTGCCCAACGGCATCCAATCGCCGTGGGCGACGAGCATCGTGTGCAGCTCCTCGATGCACGACAGGTGGTAGCGCAGCTCGGTGGCCCCGACGTGGACGACCAGCGCCGGCGGATCGGCGTCGGCGTCACGGTAGGCCTCGAACTCCGACTTGCCAGGCGGGGTGGTCAGGACCCATGGATCCAAGGGGGTTCCCGTCCCTTCGACATCTGCCATCGTCTGGCTCCTTCGTGCGGTGGTATCGGATGCCTCCCACCATAGAAGGCAAAGAGTGACATCTCTTGTCATGAATACGGGCCCGATGCCAGACTCCCGGGATGCGTGCCGGCCGATTGCTCTCGCTGATGCTGGTTCTCCAAAGCCGCGGCCGGGCGACCGCGGCCCAGCTCGCCGGTGAGCTTGACGTCAGCCCGCGCACGATTCTGCGCGATATCGACGAGCTCTCCGGAGCAGGAGTGCCCGTGTATGCCGTCCGTGGACCTGGCGGCGGCTTCGAGCTCCTGGAGGGATTTGACCGTCAACTGCCCGACCCGACCGCGTGGCGACCAGTGACCCGGACCAGGGGACCCGCGCAACGCGCCACGATCCGCATCTCGCCCCAGGGCCGTCAGCTCGCCGTCGTTCTCCGTGTTCTGCAACCCCTGCGGGTCAAACGAAGCGTCGGCGTAGACGCAGACGGCTGGCACCAAGCCACCTTCCGGGTCGAGACCCTCGGCGCAGCCTCGACCGATCTGCTGTCACTCTCCCCGCACGTCGAAGTTCTCGGACCGCCCGCTCTCCGCAGCCAGGTCGCCGAACGACTCCGCCGTGCCGCAGCGCTCTACCACGACTGACAGGACTCAACGCCCACGTCTGCTCGGCCACTCGGTCGTCGCCAGCTCGAGTACACGCACGGCGTCGCCCGCTGCATCGTCAGGCCGGCGTTGCGCAGCCAGGTGTACGCCGCGCTCTCGTGAACCCTTGCCGCTGCGGCCGCAGCTCTGACAGTGCCTTCCCTGTCGACCAACTCGAGGATGAGGTCCCGGCTCGCGGACGGTCCCGCACCTAGGTGGAGAGCGCGTCGTCGAGGGGTCGAAGCTCGTCGGCGTAGGACACCGAGAGCCTGCGCAGCACGCCGGTCGACCCCACGGCGTACAGGCCCATCCGCCAAAGCGGGGGCGAGTAGGCATGGATCGACACCGAGCGCGGGTCCTTGCCGGTGAGCCGGTGGATGTGGTCCGGACCGAACCCGAACACCTGACCGGCCGGCACATCGGTGGCCAGGTTCGGGGCACCCACGGCGAGATTGTGCTCGGTCAGCGAGCCACGCACGACGGCAACCGCTCCCGACGAGATGTCGTGGTCGTGCCAGCCGGTGTCGTTGCTCGGGCATCCAGCACAACACCCAGACGTCGACGTGGGCGTCGCGGTGCAGCGACACGTAGTGTCGCGTCTGTCCGTCGTGGGCGACGTGGCGGCTCCAGAGTTCCGGGCGTGCCGCGACGGAGGCTGCCAGGTCGCGCAACTCGTCCTTGGACAGGGTGCGTTGCGGGAGCCGGTCCAGCCCGGTGAAGCCGTCGTCGGAACGGGCCGAGACGACGGCCGGAGCACGCGCCGGGACGCCGTCGGGGACCGGGTCCGACCAGGTCGCAGGTGATGCCGTCAGGGTCATGTGATTTCTCCTTGGAGGAGTCGAACGGGGTTGTTCCGTGAGATCTGTCGCCAGGCGGCGGCACCCTGGCCCGGGTCGGTGGGCGCGGCGTAGGGGCGGTCCGAGCCGAGTACGACGCCGTCGACCCCCAGCGCCCGGACCAGCGCGTCGACTCCCTGACGTCCGTAGGACGAGGAGTCCACGAAGACACCCGGGTCGACGACGAACGGGCCGCCTCCGCGTTGCTGGAGGCGCTCGTGATGAACGGGGGCCAGGCCTGCGCCGGCCGCGAAGCAGATGCGCAGCCGCGGAAGCAAGCTGCGTCCGACCGCGAACCAGGCCCACCAGGCCGCCTGGAGCTGGGCGACGTAGTCGACTACCGCGGGCCACCAGACCGGCGAGCCACCGGCACCACGGGCCGGGCCGGGATGGACCAGCACCGGACGGTCCAGCTGTTCGCAGCGGTGCAGCACCGGGACGGACAGCTCAAGCGCCTCGGGGTCTGCGAGCAGGGTCGCCGGGATCTGCAGCCCGACCAGCGCCGAGTCGTCGAGCAGGTCCGCGAGACCGTCGAGGTCGGGGTCGACCGACGAGATCGCCGCCCACCCCGCGAACGGAGCGCCGAGGTCGCGGATCCCCTGGTGCCAGGCGTCGAGCAGCGCGCCGGCCTCGACCGGCGGCAGGCATTCGATGCCCAACGGTGCCGAAGGGGCGAGCACGATCGTGCCCACCCCGGGTCGATGCTGGCGCGGCGGATCGGGTCGTGGTCGCGCGGCTCGATGACGTAGGGCGCCTCCCCGAGGGTGTACAGAACCCACCCGCGGATCATCGGGGGTTGCCGACGGGAGCGCAGCGCGTCCAGGAAGGCCGCAGGCCACAAGTGCTGGTGCACGTCGATCGTGGATGTGTGCAAGACCCTCACGTCGGTGATCGCACTCCCTTCGACGGACTTAAGCGATTCACTGAAGCGTATCACTGAAGCGGTTCACCGGAGCCGGACTCTGGTTTCCAGCACGTGCCTGCGGACTCGACTAGGGTCGACCGGGTGAGCGACCGAGCCAAGCGGGTCACCCTCAAGGACGTCGCCGACGAGGTGGGGCTGTCGGTGGCCGCGGTCTCCTACGCGCTGCGGGGTCTGCAAGTGCCGGAGGAGACGCAAGAGCGGGTGCGTAGTGTCGCGCAGCGCCTCGGCTACCAGGTCGACCCCATCGCGCGCGCGCTCGCCTCGGGACGCACGGGCCACATCGGAGTCATGTGCCGATCCCTCACCGACCTGTGGCAGCAGGGGGTCGCCGCCGCGCTCGGTCGCGCGCTCCTGGCCGAGGGGCGGCAGTCCCTGATCGTCGACTCCTCCAACGACCCGCTGCTCGAGGAATCGCTGGCCGGCCAACTGGTCGACCAGCGGGTCGACGCCATCATCGTCTTGCCCACCGACCCATCCGCGGAGCACTGGGCGAAGGTGGCTCAACAGACGGTGCTGAGCTCGGTCGGCGATGCCATCCCCGCCGCCGAGACCGCCGTAGAGGTGGTCTTCGACAACTCCTCGGCCGTGCGAGGCGCCCTCCAGATCCTCTCCGGTGCCGGCCACCGGCGGATCGCGGTCCTGACCCCCGGCGAGATCGACACCCCGGACCGGCCGGCCGAGGTGGTGGCGCGCCGAATCGCCGACGAGCTCGCGCTTGACCTCACCCTGCACAGCACCTCCCGCGAGCTGGAGGGCGCCAAGACGGTCGCCATCGAGCTGATGCGCGGTGACATGGCCCCCACGGCGTTCTTCTGCCTGTCCGACTCGATGGCCTACGGCGTGTACGCCGCCGCTCGATCCCTGGGGTTGACGGTCCCCGGGGACGTCTCGGTCCTGGGATCCGACGACAACCAGGTCTCGGCCCTGCTGACCCCACCGTTGGCCGGCTACCGGTGGCCGTTCGACGACCTGATCTCCTCGGTCGTCGACCTCACCCTGCGCGCCCTGGAGACAGGCGAGCGGGGCAGCAGACGGTTGCTGAGTGCCACGCCGGCCCCCGGTGGTTCGGTGGCGCCACCCCACTGAGCCCCGGGACCTCGGCGGCCCGGGAAGCCTGGGCTGGATGGCGAGGAACCCATCGTGACCGTGCAGGCGTCACCCGCCTGAAGCGGGTGTATGCCACGGTTGCAGAGACCCTGCCGCTGCGGTGGACCTCCATCGCCGCGATGGCGCTGGAGAAGTCCCGCAAGGTACGCCGCCTCGCCATGGGTCTCCGCGAAGTCGCGGCACCTCTGAACCGCTACCTTCGGGTCCAGCCGGGGAAGCCCGGGTGCCGGCACAGTGGGATGAGCGATGCTCACGCCCCCATCCCGCCCTTCGCGACCGGCGGCGATCGGTACGGTCCGCGCACGCACCGGTCGCGGTGCAGTCACGCGCGACACCCTGTCCCTGGGGACCAGCTGTGGCGGGAGTCGGCTACGTCGGCGCTGCGTCGGCAGTTTTGCCCACCTCAGGCCAGCAGGCTCGCTTCGAACGGGAACTCGCTGAGCAACTCGATGCCGTTGTCGGTGAGGATCACCTGCTGCTCGAGTTTGACCCCCTCGCGTCCGTCATCGGCGCCGATGAAACTCTCCACGCACAAGCTCATCCCAGGCTCTAGGGTGCCCTCGTAGCCAGCATCGGGAAAGTCCGCCCGGTGGTAGAGGTAGGGGTACTCACCCGACATGCCGCACCCGTGGGCGGAGAGGTAGTAGCGGTTGGCCGCATAGCGAGCCGGGATGTCCCAGGCTCGTTCGGAGTACTCCCGGAACGTGACGCCGGGCCCGATGAGGGCCAGGTTGTGGTTCACCTGCTCGTGGGCCAGCCCGTAGAGGGAGCGTTGCTCCGGGGTGGGCTCGTCCGGGCCGACGTGGAAGGTGCGAGAGAAGTCGGCGTAGTACCCATGGCACCCGACAACGTCGGTGTCGAGCGCAACCAGCTCGTTCGCCTGGATGGTGCGGCTCGTGGCCTCTTGGAACCACGGATTCGTCCGCGGGCCCGAGTTCAGCAGTCGAGTCTCGAGGTAGTCGCCGTTACCGGCGATCACCGACTGGTGCAGCACCGACCACAGCTCGTTCTCGGTGATGCCAGGAGTCAACGCATCCCGCATCGCCGCCACTGCCCCTTCGACCATCCGCAGCGACGCCCGGATGCACTGCACCTCGCCCGCGGACTTGATGGCCCGCGCCCTTTCCACAGGCTCGGCAGCATCGACGAGCTGGTGTCCTGATTCCGCCAGCGCAATCGCGGCGCCCGCGTTGAGCCTTTCGATCCCGATCCGGTGGGCCCCCGGCCCGAGGAGCTCGCGGAGCAGGCTCGCCGTCTCGGCTGCCCAGCGCCGCTCACGCTCGCCGATGCCGGGCCCGGCCGCCACAAAGCTGGCAGTCGTCGCCGGCCGGACCTCGTCGATCGTCTCCAGACCCTCGGAGAGGTGCTCGCAGCCGGTGAACTCGTGCAGGATCGACCGGTCGGCGGTCAGCACGAGGTAACGCGAGGGCGCGTTGCGCGAGGAAAAGACCTGCATGTTCCTGCTGCCCGTTGCATACCGGATGTTCACCGCGTCACTGAGCACCACCGCGCCGACGCCGCGGGCAGCCATCTCCGCTCGCACCCGAGCGAGACGGTAACGACGCACGGCCGGGAGGTCGATGCCCAGGCTCTCGGGGGCGGCGTCGAGCAGGGCGGGCCATGAGCACTCTCCGCGCAGATCCTCTCGACCCACCATTCCTCACCCTCACCAGCGTCTGTGTCTCGCTCTCGCAAGTTATCAGCGACCGCCCTCGCCGACGTGCCCTCTCTCGGTGGTACCGGCGAGCGACCCGAGCCACTCAAGAACGACCACGCGGCGCTACCTCAAGCACTTCGGCACAGGAGTGGATGGCCTGCTGTTGGTCACGCGGACGGGTCGCGCCGGTGTGCCGATCTCACCGCCGTACGTGCAACCGGTGTCGATGGGAACGATCTACCGGGCTGGCACCACACCCGCTCGGTCGCGCTTCCCGAGCGAGAAGCGGCCTCGCTGTTGGCTCGCCGCCCCTACCACCTCCGCCAAGCCTGCCTGTCGACGTGGCTCAACGCCGGGGTGCCACCCGCCCAGGTGGCCGCGTGGGCCGGGCACAGCGTCGAGGTCCTTCTGCGGGTCTACGCCAAGTGTGTCGTCGGGGACGACCAGATCTCGTTGACCCGCATCGAGGCGGCGCTCCGATGAGCGCGCGCCGATCGCCGGGCCTGCCGAGGCCAAGAACTTCCTTCCATATTCCTTCCAACCAGCCGCAGCGACCCGCCTACGGTCGGACACAGCCGGACACAGCAGAAGAGCCCCTGATCCGGGAAGTCCCAGGTCAGAGGCTCGTTCTGTGGGTGTGGCAGGTGAAGGATTCGAACCTTCGAAGGCATAAGCCGACGGATTTACAGTCCGCTCCCATTGGCCGCTCGGGCAACCTGCCGTGGTGACCCCGGATTGCTCCGGCGGTACCGAGCGACGAGAATAGCGCAGCCCGACGCGCGGAAACCAATCGCGTCCCCGTCCCACCCGGAGGTACCCCAGGCCATGGCCGACTCGTCGTTCGACATCGTCAGCAAGCTCGACCAGCAGGAGATCGACAACGCGATCAACCAGGCCCAGCGTGAGATCACCCAGCGCTTCGACTTCAAGAACACCGGCGCCACGATCGAGCGCTCCGGCGAGCACGGTGTGGAGATCTCGGCCAACGCCGACGACCGCGCCACCGCCGTCCTCGACGTCTTCAAGGACAAGCTGATCAAGCGCAACCAGTCGCTGAAGGTGCTCGACGCCCAGGAGCCCCGCCAGTCTGGCCGGGAGTCCAAGATCAGCATCACCTTGAAGGAGGGCATCTCCCAGGAGGACGCCAAGAAGGTCGGCAAGCTGATCCGCGACGAGGGCCCGAAGGGCGTGAAGGTCCAGGTCCAGGGGGACGAGCTGCGGGTGTCGAGCAAGAAGCGCGACGACCTGCAGACCGTGATCTCCCTGGTCAAGGGTCAGGACTACGAGTTCCCGGTGCAGTTCAACAACTACCGCTGAGCTACTGCACGCGCCTCAGCTGAGGTGCTGCGGCTGAGGGTGCGACTTGTGCCCCTCGTCCTGACCCTGCGCGCCGCCGTTGCCGGTGCTGTCCGCAAGGTCGCGCTCGCGGCTGCCCGCTGCCTCGTCCTCGGTCCGCGGCACCAACCGGACGATCACGGACTTCGACGTGGGGCAGTTGCTGCCGAGCGCCGTGGAGTCGAGCGGGATCAGCGGGTTGGTCTCCGGGTAGTACGCCGCCGCGCAGCCGCGTGGCTGCTCGTAGGGCACCACCCGGAACTCCTTCGCGGTGCGCTCTGACCCGTCGGTCCACTCACTGACGAGGTCGACCATCTGGTCGGGCTCAAGGCGCAGCTCGGCGATGTCGAGCGGGTGCACGAAGACCACGCGCCGACCGCCGGAGACACCGCGGTAGCGGTCGTCGAGGCCGTAGATGGTGGTGTTGAACTGGTCGTGGGACCGCAGCGTCTGCATCAGCAGCCGCCCCTCCGGGACGTGCAGGACGTCGAGCGGGCTCACGGAGAAGATCGCTGCGCCCTGCTCGGTGTCGAACGTGCGGCTGTCGCGCGGCGGGTGCGGCAGCGTGAACCCACCGGGCCGGTCGACCTTCTCGTCGTACGACTCGCAGCCGGGTACGACGCGGCCGATCCGCTTGCGGATCTGGGTGTAGTCGTCGCGGAAGGAGCGCCACGGGATGTCGTGCCGGTCGCCCAGCGTCGCCTCCGCGATCGAGCAGACGATGTCGGTCTCGGAGCGCAGGTGCTGCGAGGCCGGCTTCAGCGGGCCCTGCGAGGCGTGCACGACGCAGAGCGAGTCCTCCACGGTGATCCGCTGGGTGCGGCCACCGGTGCGGTCCTTCTCGGTGCGGCCGAGCGTCGGCAGGATCAGCGCCTCCCGGCCGGGCACCATGTGCGAGCGGTTGAGCTTGGTGGAGATCTGCACGGTCAGGTCGGCGTTGCTCATCGCGTGCTCGGCGACCTCGGTGTCCGGCGCCGCGGCGACGAAGTTGCCGCCGAGACCGATGAACACCTTGGCCTTCTTGTCCCGGAAGGCACGGATCGCGTTGACGGTGTCGAGCCCGTGCTCACGCGGCGGGTTGAAGCCGAACTCCTTCTCGATCGCGTCGAGGAAGTGCTGCGGCGGACGCTCCCAGATGCCCATCGTGCGGTCGCCCTGCACGTTGGAGTGACCGCGGACCGGGAAGAGGCCGGCGCCGGGACGGCCGATGTTGCCCTGGAGGAACGCGACGTTGGCGATCTCCTTGATGGTCGCGACCGCGTTGCGGTGCTGGGTGATGCCCATCGCCCAGCAGATGACGGTGGCGGAGGAGTCGCGGAACATCCCGGCCGCCTCCTCGATCTGGGCGCGGGTGAGGTCGGTGGCCTTCTCGACCGCGACCCAGTCGACGGCCTTGACGTGGTCGGCCCACTCCGCGAAGCCGACCGTGTGCCGCTCCACGAACTCGTGGTCGATGCAGCCCCACTCCAGCAGCAGCGAGCCGATCGCCTGCATCAGCGCGAGGTCGCCGTTGATCCGCACCGGCAGGTGCAGGTCGGCGAGCTCCGATCCCGGCCCGACGAGGCCGCGCGGGGTCTGAGGGTTCTTGAAGCGGACGAAGCCGGCCTCCTCGAGCGGGTTGATCGCAAGGATCTTCGCGCCGTTCTTCTTCGCCGCCTCGAGCGCGGTCAGCATCCGCGGGTGGTTGGTGCCCGGGTTCTGGCCCATGATCACGATCAGCTTCGCGTCCAGGACGTCCTGGTAGGTCACGCTGGCCTTGCCGATGCCGATGACCTCCTGCAGCGCGATCGAGGTCGACTCGTGGCACATGTTGGAGCAGTCGGGCATGTTGTTGGTGCCGAACGCGCGGGCGAAGAGCTGGTAGCTGAACGCCGACTCGTTCGACGCCCGGCCCGAGGTGTAGAACACCGCTTCGTCCGGGCTGTCGAGCGCGTTCAGCCGCTCCGCGACCAGGGCGAAGGCGTCGTCCCAGCTGATCGGCTCGTAGTGCGTGCCGCCGGCGCGCAGCACCATCGGGCCGACGATCCGGCCCTGCTTGCCCAGCCAGAACTCGGTGCGCCCGCGCAGGTCCTCGACGGAGTGCTCGGCGAAGAACTCCTTGCCGACCCGCGCCGTGTCCGCCTCCTCCGCGACGGCCTTGGCGCCGTTCTCGCAGAACTCCGCGGCGTGCCGGTGGTCGGGGTCGGGGTCGGGCCACGCGCACGACATGCAGTCGAAGCCGTCGGTCTGGTTGAGCCGGGTCAGCGTCCGAGCGGTGCGGCTCGGCCCCATCAGCTCCAGGGACCGCTTCATCGACACCGCGACGGCGGTCAGCCCCGCAGCAGCACGCTTCGGGTCGTGGACCTCGAGGTTGTTCTCATCGACGTCACGGTCACGGGTCCAGCGGGTCATGGCGGTCCTTTCGTGCCTTCGACAGGGTGCTGCAGGGAGCCTGTACCACCTGAGCGGAATCTCAAGCATCCAGGTCGCGCAAGGCCGCCTCCCACCGGGTCCGCCGCTCGTCGTCGTCCTGCTCCCACCACGGCGTGCCGCGCTCGCCGAGCCCGTGCTTGGCCAGGCTCACCCGTCGCCGGGCAGGTGCAGGGTCCTCGCCCGCGGTGCGGAGCCGCTTGACCTCGTTGCGTGCCTTGCCCAGGTGCGAGGTGAGCCGGCGTACGACGTCCTCGGGGAGCGAGGGGTCCTGGCGCCGCCAGCGTCGGCCGTTCACGACCAGGTAGCGCTCGTCGTCCTGGCTCATCGCAGCGTGGCCAGGACCGGATCGAGCAACCACCCCGGCAGCACCGAGAAGACCAGGCCGGCGGTGAACGTCATCCCGATCGCGACGGCGACCCCGTTGGGTACGTCGTAGCGGGACGCCCCGAGCTGGTCGCTGGGGGTGAACAGCTCCCGCAGCCAGCGCACGTAGTAGACCAGCCCGATCGCGACGTTGACCGCCATCACGACGGCCAGCCAGGTCGCCGGGCCGGCGGCCGCGTCCAGCACGACCACCTTGGCCAGCAGGCCGATCACCCCGGGCGGGAGACCGGCCAGGGCGAGCAGCGCGAACGCCATCGGCCACCCGGCCCCCGGCTCCTGGCGCACCAGCCCGCGGTAGTCGGAGAGCCGCTGAGCGGGGTAGCGCGTGCCCACCAGGGCGGCGACCGCGAAGGCGCCGAGGTTCACGAAGGCGTAGACGGCCAGGTAGCCCAGCGAGGCCCGCAGAGCCACTCCGGACTCCCCCGCGGCCGCGAACGGCACCAGGATGTAGCCCGCCTGCGCGACCGACGACCAGGCGAGCAGCCGGATGGCGTGCCGCTGGACCAGGGCCAGCAGGTTGCCGACCGTCATGGTGAGCGCCGCGAGGACGCCCATCAGCGGCGCCCAGACGTCGACGAGACCGCTGAGGCCGCCGCCGAGCACCAGCAGCAGGCCCGCGATGCCGGCGGCCTTGGAGACGACCGAGAGGTAGGCCGCGACGGCCACCGGCGCCCCGACGTAGGTGTCGGGCACCCACATGTGGAACGGCACGGCGGCGACCTTGAAGGCCAGGCCGACGACCGTCAGGACCGCCCCGACGGCGGCCACGGCGCCGGTGCCCTCGACGCCCGACCTGCCCGGGGTGAGCAGGGCGTCCATCGGGCCCAGGAAGACGGTGCCGCTGGCGCCGTACAGCAGGGAGACCCCCATCAGCGTGATCGCGGTCGAGACCACCGAGACCAGGAAGAACTTCACCGCGGCCTCCGAGGCCCCGGCGTCGCCGCGGCGCAGGCCGGCCATCGCGAACGCCGGCAGCGAGACCACCTCGAGCGCCACGACCAGGGTGATCAGGTCCCCCGACGCGGCCAGCACGAGCGCGCCGGTGGAGGAGCACAGCAGCAGGAAGTTCCACTCCCCCATCGGGGTGCGGCCGTCGGCGACCGCGACCGTCCCGATCAGGGCGACCGTCGCGGTGCCGAACAGCACCACGCCCCACAGCACCGGGGTGATCGAGAACATCCCGAAGGAGCAGAGGCCCGGCGCCTCGAGGGTCGACGGCGTGACGCAGAAGGTGAAGCGCGCCTCCGGCCCCACGTGTACGGCGAACGCGGTCGCCACGACGACGGCGAGCACCGTCAGCGTCGAGGGCACGAGGGCCGCGCGACGGCTGCGCGGCGGCCCCGCGAACGCGTCGACGAGCAGCACCAGCACGGCCGCGACTGCGAGCACCAGGGGCGGCGCCACCAGGGCCCAGTCGATCGCCTGCAGCTTCACGAGGCTCATCGCATCACCGCGAAGAACGCGACGACCGCGTCGTTGACCGGGGTCAGCAGCAGTCCGGGGGCGACGCCGAGCACGACGGTGAGCACGACGAGGGGCGACCAGACGACCCACTCCGCGACGCCGACGTCGCGCCGGACGACGCCGGCCATCGTCGTACCCGGGGCGACCTGGTCGGTGGCCAGCTCGACCGACGTCACGTCCTCGTTGACCGGTCGCACCGAGGCCGGGGCGCCCTGCAGCATGCCGCGCAGCAGCACCAGGAAGTAGGCCGAGGTCAAGATGACCCCGAGCCCGGCGATCACGGCGAACGTCACGAACGTGCCGCCGGGGAGGGCCTCGGAGGGGTAGACCGCCGAGCGGATCGCGAGCATCTCGCCCCAGAAGCCGGCCAGTCCGGGCAGCCCGAGGGACGCCATGGCGGCGAAGGCGAACAGCGCGGCCAGGTGCGGCACCTTGCCGTAGAGCACGGTCAGCTCGGCCAGGTCACCGGTGCCGTAGCGGTCCTTGATGGCGCCCGCGAGGAAGAACAGCAGGCCGGTGATCAGGCCGTGCGCGACCGAGGCGAAGACCGCGGCCTGCACACCGCCGACCGTGAAGGTCGTGACCGCCAGCACGACGAAGCCCATGTGGCCGACGCTGCTGTAGGCGATCAGCCGCTTGAGCTCGGTCTGCGCGAGGCAGGCCAGCGCGGAGTAGATGATCCCCACGACCGCGAGCCCGGCCACGAAGGGCGCCAGCAGCCGCCACGACGGGTCGGTCACCGGCAGCCAGAACCGGATCAGGCCGTAGGTGCCGAGCTTGAGCAGCACCGCGGCCAGCACCACCGACCCGACCGTCGGCGCCTTGGAGTGCGCGTCGGGCAGCCAGATGTGCAGGGGCCACAGCGGTGTCTTGACCGCCAGGCCCAGCGCGATCAGCAGCGCCGCGGTGATCCCGACCGCGTCGTCCGGGCGGTAGGAGCGGGTGATCTCGATGATGTCGAAGGTGCCGGCCTGCGAGCGGACCAGCACGAAGCCCACCAGCATCAGCGCCGAGCCGAGCACCGTGAAGACCAGGAAGCGACCGGCGGCACGACGCCGCCCGGGCTCGTCGTGCGCGTCGCCCCAGGCGGTGATCACGAACCACATGGGGATCAGCGCGACCTCGAAGAACGCGAAGAAGAGCACCAGGTCGAGCGCCAGGAAGCTGCCGAGCACCCCGGCCTCGATCAGGAGCAGCAGGGCGGCGAGCTGGCCGCGGCCACCGCAACCGGGGTCGTGCTTGACGCAGCGAGGCCAGGCAGAGCGCGAGGATCAGCGTGGTCATGAGCACCAGCGGGCCGCTGATGCCGTCCAGGGCCAGGTGCCAGCGGACGTCGAGCTCGCGGATCCAGGCGTGGTCGACGTAGCGGCCGTTGATCGCGGGCGTGGTGTCGAGCCAGGTCGCCACCGACCAGGCGAAGGTCACCAGCCCGCCGGTGACCGCGACGCCCACCGCGAGCGCCTCGCGCCGGGCAGTCAGGGCGGTGAGCACGGCGAACAGGAACGGGACCGCGACGAGCCCGTTGAGCAGCACCGCGCTGGCGGTCGCGGAGGTCGTCATGACGACGCCCCGGCGACGACGGCGACGACGGTCGCGCCGACGACCACGACGAGCAGGTAGGTCTGCACGCTGCCGTTCTGGGTCCAGCGCAGGGCGCGGCCGAGCCCGCTCGACGAGGCGGCCGCCCCGTCGGCGTAGGCGTCGATCACGTCGCGGTCGCCGGCGCGTGCGAGGACCGCGAGCCGTCGTACGGGACGCACCAGGGCGGTGTCCCAGACGCGGTCGACGGTGACCCGGGCCCGCGCGCCGGGTCCCCACAGGGCCCGACCACGGACGGCGTGCAGGCGCAGCACCGTGGCGCCCGCGAGGACGACGACCGCCGTCATCACGATCGACGTGGACCAGTGGAAGCCCTCCGCCTCGGCGTCCGGGCCGAGCAGCCCGGGCATCGCCACGACGAGTCCGCCCAGGGTCGTGGGGACCGCCAGCACCACCAGCGGCACCCGCATGGTCGCGGGCGGGTCATGGGCCGTGTCGGGACCGTCGCCGAAGAAGACCAGCAGCCACGCACGCAGGGAGTAGGCGACCGTCAGCGCCGCGGTCGCCACCATCGAGACCAGCAGCAGCCAGGCGACGACGGGCCAGAGCGTGGTGCCAGCGGACGCCTCCTCGAAGGCGGCGTGCACCACGGCGTCCTTGGTGAAGAAGCCGACGAAGGGGACGACGCCCGCCAGCGCCCCGAACCCGAGCGTCATCGTCACGAACGTGTCGGGCACCTTGTCGCGCAGGCCACCCATGGAGTCCATCGAGGTTGCGCCGCCGACGGCGTGCACCACCGACCCGGCCGCGAGGAACAGCAACGCCTTGAAGGCGCCGTGCGCCAGCAGGTGGAGGATCGCCGCGGACCAGGCACCGGCCGCGAGCGCGCCGAACATGTAGGCCAGCTGGCTCACGGTCGACCAGGCCAGCACCCGCTTGAGGTCACGGGTGAACATGGCGTAGAGCGCGGCCACGAACATCGTCACCGCGGCCACGGCGGCGATCAGGGTCATCGCGGTCGGGGCGTTGAGGAAGACCGGATAGAGCCGGGCGACCAGGAACACCCCGGCGGCGACCATGGTGGCCGCGTGGATGAGCGCCGAGATGGGCGTCGGGCCGGGCATCGCGTCCGGCAGCCAGGTGTGGAACGGCACCTGCGCCGACTTGCCCAGCGCCGCCACCGCCAACAGCACCGCGGCCAGCCACAGCTGGTCGCGCTGCAGGTCGACCTGCGCGAGCGTCCCCACGATCACGCTGATGCGGTAGGTGCCGAAGGTCTCGCCGAGCACGAGGATGCCGAACAGCAGGCCGAGGTCGGCGGTGCGCGTGATCAGGAACGCCTTCACGGCTCCGGCGCGGGCGTCCGCGAGCTCCCAGTGGTGGGCGATCAGGAAGTAGGAGCAGGCCCCCATCAGCTCCCAGCCGACGAGCAGCATCCACAGGTCGTCGGCCGACACCACGACGACCATGGCGCCGGTGAAGAGCGACACCAGGGTGGCGTACGACGGGTAGCGCGGGTCGTGGGCGAGGTAGCCCAGCGAGTAGACCTGCACGAGGAGCGCGACGACGCTGGCCAGGACCAGCATCACGGCGCTGAGCGGATCGACGTACACCGCGAAGTCGATGGCCTGGCCGGCCGCACTGTGGGCATAGGTGTGCGCCAGCGGCGTCCGCGTCGAACAGGTGGCCGGCCGCCAGGGTGAGCGCCAGCGCACAGCCGAGCGCCGAGCCGCCGACCGCGATGCCCTTGGCGACCGGGTCGCTGCGGTGGCCCACGACGAGGGTGGCGAGCGCGGTCACGAAGGGCGCAAGGAGCACCGCCAGCGCCAGCGCGCTCACGTGCGTCCCCCGCCCACGGAGTTGTCAGGCGGTGACGTCGCCCGGGCGACGTCACCGCCTGACAACTCGGTGGGCGCGGCGTCACGGTCGGCCAGCGCCCGCAGGTCGTCGACGTCGATGTGCCCGTGCGTGCGGAACACCAGCAGCACGATCGCGAGCGCCAGCCCGATCTCCGCGGCCGCGATCACGATCACGAACAACGCGAACGTCTGGCCGCCGTGCAGCACGTCGCGGAGCTGGGCGTCGAAGGCGACGAAGTTCAGGTTGACCGCGTTGAGCATCAGCTCGATCCCCATCAGGACGAGCACGGCGTTGCGGCGGACCAGGACGCCGTACACGCCGATCGCGAAGAGCAGGCTCGAGAGCAGGAGCGGCCACCACAGCGGCATCAGGCGTCCCCCGCCCCGTGCTCGGCCTCGTCGGAGCTGCGCAGCCGGGAGAGGGCGATCGCCCCCACCAGCGCGGCGAGCAGCAGGACGCTGAGCACCTCGAAGGGCAGCACCCAGCGCGTGAAGATCGTCTCGCCCGTCACGGCGGCCGTGCCGACGACGGCCCGGTCGAGGTCGATGCGCACGTCGTGGAAGCCGGCGACCAACGTGACCGCCAGCAGCGCCCCGACCAGGACGGCCACGATCGCCGCCGGCACGACCCGGGCCAGGTCGAGGTCGTCCTGCCGGCCGGTCGGCGCCCGGGTCAGCATCAACGCGAAGAGCAGCAGCACCACGACCGCGCCGACGTAGATCAGCACCTGCACCCAGGCCACGAACTCGGCTGCGAGGACCAGGTAGATGCCCGCGACCGCGCCGAGCGTCACCACCAGCCACAGCGCGGCATGCACCATCTGGGAGGTCGTGACGACCATCAGCGCCGAGCCCAGCGCGACGAGCGCGAGCAGCACGAAGATCGCCTGCACCCAGGTCACGGCGCGTCCCCCACGGGCGGACGGGACTTCTCCGCCGCCTTCGTGGCGACCCCGATCTCCTTGGCCGGCTCGGACCGCTCGTCGAGGGCGGCTGGGGCGGGCACGGTCCACATCCACTCGCGGAGCCGGTCCTTCTCGTGGGTCAGCTCGCGGATGTCGAGCTCGGCGTACTCGAACTCCGGGCTCCAGTGCAGCGCGTCGAAGGGACAGACCTCGATGCAGATCGAGCAGTACATGCAGATCGAGAAGTCGATCGCGAACCGGTCCAGGACGTTGCGGGTCTTGTCCTTGCCGCCCTCGGTGGTCGCCGGGACGACGTCCTTGTGGGAGTCGATGTAGATGCACCAGGCCGGGCACTCGCGCGCGCACAGCATGCAGGACGTGCAGTTCTCCTCGATCAGGGCGATCACACCCCGCGAGCGTGGCGGCAGGTCGGGCATCGAGTCGGGGTAGTGGGCGGTGACCGACCGCCTGGTCATCGCGCGCATCGTCACTGCGAGGCCCTTGGCGAGGCCGCTGCCGGGGAACTTCATGCCAGCACCACTGCTCCTGTTGCCGTGATCGCGAGCTGGAGCAGGGCGATCGGGACGAGCCCCTGCCAGGCGAGCCGCTGCAGCTGATCCTCACGCATCCGCGGGAAGGCGACGCGCACCCACACCACGACGAACGCCACCGCGAAGGTCTTGAGCACCGTCCACAGCCACCCGATGGAGTCCTCGAACGGTCCGTGCCAGCCGCCGAGGAAGAGGACGGCGGTCAGGGCGCTGAGCACGACGATGCCGGCGTACTCCGCGAGGATGAACAGCGCGAACCGCAGGCCGCCGTACTCCGTGTAGGGGCCGAAGACGAGCTCGGCATCGGCGACCGGCATGTCGAACGGCGGCCGCTGCAGCTCGGCGAGACCGGCCACGAAGAACACCACCATCGCCAGGCCCTGCCAGAGCAGCCACCACGGGTTCCACGCCTCGACGATCCCGGTCAGCGAGAGCGTGCCGGCGGCCATCGCCACCGAGGCGGCGGCCAGCACGAACGGCAGCTCGTAGGCCATCAGCTGCGCGGCGACGCGGATCCCGCCGAGCAGGCTGAACTTGTTGGCACTCGACCAGCCGCCCATCAGGGTGCCGACCACACCGATGCCCATCACCGCGAGCACGAAGAACAGGCCGATGTCGAGGTCCTGGCCCACCAGTCCCGGTCCGACCGGCACCACGAGCAGCGCGACGAGATAGGGCAGCAGCGCGACCGCGGGCGCGATCTTGAAGATCGTCCGGTCGGCGGCGTCGGGGACGACGGCCTCCTTCTGCACGAACTTCACGCCGTCGGCCACCAGCTGCGCCCAGCCGTGGAAGCCGCCGGCGTACATCGGCCCGACCCGGCTCTGCATGTGCGCCATGGTCTTGTGCTCGAGCTGCCCGACGAGCAGCGGCACCACGAGGAACGCCGTGAGGACGACCATCACTCGCAGCACCACCTCGACCAGCTCAGGCATCCTTCGGGCCCCACTCCTCGGGCGTGGGTACGCCGGGGGGCCGGGCGCGGCGCCGCGACGTGGACGCCGCCGGGGCGTGCTCGGACTCCCCGGGCTCCTTGGCGCCGGGCCAGGGCTTCGCGACCCGCGAGGCGAGCACGAACTCCTTGCGCAACGGGTGCCCCTCGAACTCCTCGGGCAGCAGCAGCTTGTCGAGCACCAGCACCGACCCGTCGACGGTGAAGTCCACGCCGAACATCTCGTGCGTCTCCCGCTCGTGCCAGCGGGCCCCCGCGAACACCTCCGCCGCCGACGGCGAGCACCGCGGCGTCCCGCGGCACCAGGGTGCGCACGACGAGGTGCTCGACGCCGCCGGGCCGGTGGTCGGCGAGGTGGCACACGATGCGGAAGCCGTCGTCGAGCTCGTCGACGGCGGTCAGGAAGTCGAAGAACGTGCAGTCCAGGCCGTCACGTGCCAGCCGCAGCGCCTCGACCCAGCGCTCGTGCGGGACGTCGAGCGTGGTCGGGCCGAAGCCGTCGTCGAGCACCGCGTCCGGTCCGAAGTCCTCGGTGAAGGCGGCCGCCACCCGGCCGGGCCAGTGCGCACCGTGCGCCTGGCGCTCGAGGCTCACAGCACGAGCCCGGTGAGCGGGTCGACCTCGGGCTGCTGGTCGGGCAGCACCAGCCCCCGTCGTACGGACGCGGCGTCGTGGGAGCGGTAGCGGTCGGCGAGCACCTCGCCGTCGATCTTCTCCTGCAGCTTGAGGATGCCCTGCAGCAACGCCTCGGGCCGCGGCGGGCAGCCAGGCACGTAGACGTCGACCGGGATGATCTGGTCGACGCCCTTGGTGACGCAGTAGGAGTCCCAGTAGGGACCGCCGGAGTTGGAGCAGGAGCCGAACGAGATGACGTACTTCGGCTCCGGCATCTGCTCGTAGAGGCGCCGGATGGCCGGCGCCATCTTGTCGGTGACCGTGCCGGACACGACCATCAGGTCGGCCTGCCGCGGACCGGGGGCGAAGGGGATCACGCCGAGCCGGATGAAGTCGTGCCGTGCCATCGAGGTGGCGATGAACTCGATCGCGCAGCAGGCGAGGCCGAAGTTGAACACCCACAGGGAGTACTTGCGCCCCCAGTTGAGCAGGTAGCGGGCCGGCGCCGGCGCCACCCGCTGCAGCGGCCCGACCGACGGCATCCCGAGCTCGGTCACGTCCACGTCAGCACCCCCTTGCGCCAGGCGTAGAGCAGCCCGACCGCGATGAACCCGATGAACACGCCCATCTCCGCCACGCTCACCCAGCCCGAGCCCGGCGAACACCGTCGCCCACGGGAAGAGGAACACCGCGTCGACGGCGAAGATGACGTAGAGGTAGGCGAAGACGTAGTAGCGGATGTGGCTCTGCGCCCAGCCCTCGCCGACCGGGTCGACGCCGCACTCGTAGGTCAGCTGCTTCTCCGGCGTGCGGTGCGTGGGGCGCAGCAGCGCGTTGCCGGCGAACATCGCGAAGACGAGCAGCACGCCGATGACGATGATCGCCACCAGCGGCAGGTACGCCGCGTAGTAAGCGTCGTTGCCGGGCACGGCCCTCACTCTAGGAGATCAACCGCCCCGCGTGGGCCCGCCGCTCGGCGGGGTCGGGTCCGAGCGGCTCGCCCGCAGACCGCATCCTCCCGTCGCCCGCGCCCTCACGTCGGTAACGTTTCCGGCACGGTCACGGGTCGCGTGCAACCTCGACCGGGAGGTCAGCGTCTTCCCGGGTGTGGGCGCCACCCGCGTCCGCATCCCGGGAGCACAGGAGAAGTTCCATGCGCACACGTCGCAGGATCGTCCTCGGCACCGCCGCCGCGGTGGCCTCGCTCGCCACGGTGGTCGCCGCCGGCGCCGGAGTGTGGGCGCTGAGCGCCTCGACCGACGCCGCGCTGCGCGCCCGGTCGGCACCGTCGGGCCCCGCGGGCTCGGCGCCGTCCTTCGTCTCCGAGCCGACTGTCCTGGGCACCCAGGCCGTCGTGCCGCGGTCGACCGCGCCCCACGTCACCCTGCGCGCGAAGCCGCGACCCCCGCTCATGGCGCCGGGCTCGACGGGCCGGCAGGTCC
The DNA here is from genome assembly GCA_963845655.1 of uncultured Actinomycetota bacterium. GTDB lineage: Bacteria > Actinomycetota > Actinomycetes > Propionibacteriales > Nocardioidaceae > Nocardioides_B. The sequence goes on from CAWJTB010000002.1 coordinate 467,618, forward strand.
GCGAGCTCCAGGCCCGGCTCTCCCAGCTCGCCTGGTTCACGCCCCCCATGACCGGCACCTACGACCGCGAGACCCGGGTCGGCGTGCGGGGCTTCCAGGACAAGCGCGGCTTCGCGGCGAGCGGCGCCGTCGACGCGCGCACGTGGAAGCGGCTGGTGCGGATGACCCAGCAGCCGTCCGGGGACGTGATGTTCAACCGGGCCGGGCCGGCGCTGTTCGAGCGCGGCGACACCGGGACCGCCGTACGACGGATCCAGGCACGGCTGCGTCAGCTCGCGTGGTACTTCGGCAACGTCACCGACACCTTCGGCGACCAGACCGCGGCCTCCGTGCGGGGGTTCCAGGCCAAGCGCGGCATCCCGGTCACCGGCAAGGTCGACCGTCGCACGCTGGACCTGCTCACCTCGATGACCCGCACGCCCACGGCCGGCGACCTGGCCAACCGCCGTCCCGACCCGGCCGACGGCCGCCGCCTGGACGCCCGCTGCCGGACCGGGGTCGCGCTCTGCATCGACAAGACCGGCAACAGCCTGCGGTACGTCGTGAACGGGAAGGTCCGCACCAGCCTCGACGTGCGCTTCGGTGCGGTCGGCACCCCGACCCGGGAGGGCGTCTTCTCGGTCTACCGCAAGTCGCGCGACCACATCTCCTCGCTCTACGACTCCGCGATGCCCTTCGCGATGTTCTTCAGCGGCGGGCAGGCCGTGCACTACTCCAGCGACTTCGCGGCCCGCGGCTACTCCGGCGCCTCGCACGGCTGCGTCAACGTGCGCGACTACACCGCGCTCGCGTCGCTCTACGACCAGGTCCCGATCGGCACCAAGGTCGTGGTCTACCGCTCCTGACCACCGGTAGGTCGGTGGGTTGACCCGGGTCTTCTCCCCCTTGACCCGGGTCTCCTCTCCCCTTGACCCCCGTCCGCCCTACGGGGACAAGACCCGGGTCGACCGGGGACAAGACCCGGGTCGACCGGGGACAAGACCCGGGTCGACGGGGGACGAGACCCGGGTCGACTGGCGTGTCTGGACTCACACCGCCTAGGACGTCGCCATCCGGACTCCGCGGGTATCCGGCGACGTACCGGTCGTACAGTGGCAAGGGAAGGGCACCCTTACCCCGACCAGTACCGAACCCGCGCCAGGGCGCGCGCGATCCGCGGCCCCTGGAGGAAAGAAGGCGACAGGCGTGACCAAGCAGGTCAAGCAGCTCGACCGCGTGATCATCCGGTTCGCCGGCGACTCCGGCGACGGCATGCAGCTCACCGGCGACCGCTTCACCCAGGAGACCGCCTCCTTCGGCAACGACCTCTCCACCCTGCCCAACTTCCCGGCGGAGATCCGGGCGCCCCAGGGCACCCTGCCCGGTGTCTCGTCGTTCCAGGTCCACTTCGCCGACCACGACATCCTCACGCCCGGGGACTCCCCCGACGTCCTCGTCGCGATGAACCCGGCCGCGCTCCGGGCGAACCTCGCCGACATCAAGAAGGGCGCGACGATCATCGTCGACTCCCACGACTTCACCGCGCGCAACCTCACCAAGGCCGGCTACCCCGAGAACCCGCTCGAGAACGAGTCGCTCGCCGAGTACGACGTGCACGCCTTCGAGCTCACCACCATGACCGTGGAGGCCGTGAAGGAGTTCGGGCTGTCGCGCAAGGACGCGGGCCGCGCGAAGAACATGTTCGCGCTCGGACTGCTGTCGTGGATGTACGGCCGCCCCACCGACTCCACCACCTCGTTCCTCGAGCGACGCTTCGCCAAGGCCCCCGACATCCGCGACGCCAACATCACGGCGTTCAAGGCCGGCTGGAACTTCGGTGAGACCACCGAGGCGTTCGTGGTGCAGTACGAGATCAAGCCTGCTCCGATGGACAGCGGCACCTACCGCAACATCACCGGCAACCTCGCGCTGGCCTACGGCCTGATCGCCGGGTCCACGCAGTCGGGGCTGCCGCTGTTCCTCGGGTCCTACCCGATCACCCCGGCCTCCGACATCCTCCACGAGCTCAGCAAGCACAAGCGCTTCGGCGTCACGACGTTCCAGGCCGAGGACGAGATCGCCGGCGTCGGCGCCGCCCTCGGCGCTGCGTTCGGCGGCGCGCTCGGCGTGACCACCACCTCCGGCCCGGGCCTCGCGCTGAAGTCGGAGACGATCGGTCTCGGCGGTCATGATGGAGCTGCCGCTGCTGGTGGTCGACGTGCAGCGCGGCGGCCCCTCGACGGGGCTGCCGACCAAGACCGAGCAGGCCGACCTGCTGCAGGCGATGTTCGGCCGCAACGGCGAGGCGCCGGTGCCGATCGTGGCTCCGCAGTCCCCCACCGACTGCTTCGACGCCGCCATCGAGGCCACCCGGATCGCAGTCACCTACCGCACGCCGGTGCTGCTGCTCTCCGACGGCTACCTCGCCAACGGCTCCGAGCCCTGGCGGATCCCGGAGGTCGCCGACCTGCCCTCCATCGACCCGGACTTCGCGACCGCGCCCAACCACGTGGGCAAGAAGTCCAAGGACGGCGAGGCCGACGAGTTCTGGCCCTACCTGCGCGACGAGGCGACGCTCGCACGTCCCTGGGCGGTGCCCGGCACCCCCGGGCTCGAGCACCGCGTCGGCGGTCTCGAGAAGGGCGAGGGCCACGGCAACATCTCCTACGACCCCGCCAACCACGACTTCATGGTCCGCACGCGCGCCGCCAAGGTGCAGCGGATCGCCGACAGCCTCCCCCCGCTCGAGGTCGAGGACCCGTCCGGCGAGGCGCGGGTGCTGGTGCTCGGCTGGGGGTCGACGTACGGACCGATCGGCGCCGCCTGCCGTCAGGTCCGGCTCGCGGGGCTGCCCGTCGCGCAGGCGCACCTGCGCCACCTCAACCCGTTCCCGAACGACCTCGGTGACGTGCTGCGGCGCTACGACGCGGTGCTGGTCCCCGAGATGAACCTCGGCCAGCTCTCGATGCTGCTCCGGGCGAGGTACCTCGTCGACGTCGTCGGCTACAACCACGTGCGCGGCCTCCCGCTGCGCGCCGCCGAGCTCGCCGACGCGATCACCAACCTCATCGAGTCCACCGACTCCACCACGCCCGACCACGAGGAGGCGCTGCGATGACCGCCACCGACCTGCCCATGCCCCTGCACGGCCTGCAGGGCGTCCCGACCGAGGAAGCCGCGCAGAACCGCAAGGAGTACACCTCCGACCAGGAGGTCCGCTGGTGCCCCGGCTGCGGCGACTACGCCGTGCTGGCCGCGGTGCAGGGCTTCCTGCCCGGCCTCGGGCTCAAGCGCGAGAACATCGTCTTCGTCTCCGGCATCGGCTGCTCGTCGCGCTTCCCCTACTACCTCGACACCTACGGCATGCACTCGATCCACGGGCGCGCCCCGGCGATCGCGACCGGCCTCGCGACCAGCCGTGCGGACCTCTCGGTCTGGGTCGTCACCGGCGACGGCGACGCGCTCTCGATCGGCGGCAACCACCTGATCCACGCGATGCGCCGCAACGTCAACATGACGATCCTGCTGTTCAACAACCGGATCTACGGCCTCACCAAGGGCCAGTACTCCCCGACCTCCGAGCCCGGCAAGGTCACCAAGTCCACCCCGATGGGGTCGATCGACAACCCCTTCAACCCGGTGTCCCTCGCGCTCGGCGCCGAGGCGACCTTCGTGGCCCGCACGGTCGACTCGGACCGCAAGCACCTGACCGAGGTGCTGTCCGCGGCCGCCGCCCACCGCGGCACCGCGCTGGTCGAGATCTTCCAGAACTGCCCGATCTTCAACGACGGCGCCTTCGACTCGATCAAGGACAACGACACCAAGGCCGACGCGATCATCCCGCTGCGGCACGGCGAGCCGATCCGCTTCGGCGCCGACGGACGCTTCGGCGTGGTGCGCGACACCGCGACCGGCGGGGTGCGCGTGGTCGAGCACCCCGACGACGCCGACGTGCTGGTGCACGACGCGCATGCCCCGGACCCGACGACCGCCTTCGCGCTGTCCCGGCTGACCGATGCCGGGGTGCTCCAGCACGCCCCGATCGGGATCTTCCGCCAGATCGACCAGGCGACGTACGACGACCAGGCGCGCGAGCAGATCCACGTCGCAGCCCAGGGGATGGCCGGCGCGGACGAGGCGCTCGCCGGTCTGCTCGCGTCCGGCGACACCTGGACCGTCGTCTGACCGGTGCTCGCTGGTCCGGTCAGTGGTGAACCGGTCGTTGAGTCCTGACACCTGACGTACCCTGGCGTCCGTGGCAGACACCAAGCGCGGCTATCTCCTGGGTCTTGCCGCCTGGACGATGTGGGGCTTCTTCCCGCTCTACTGGCCGCTGCTCCAGCCCTCCGGGTCGGTCGAGATCCTGGGACACCGGATCTTCTGGTCGCTGATCGTGATGGTCGGCGTGGTCCTGGCGATGCGCAAGCTGCCGCAGCTGCGCGCGACGGTGTCGGACCGGCGCACCCGTCGGCTGCTAGGAGTCGCCGCCCTCCTGATCACGGTCAACTGGGGCACCTACATCTGGGGCGTCAACAACGAGCACGTGCTCGAGACCTCGCTGGGCTACTTCATCAACCCGCTCGTCAGCGTGCTGATGGGCGTGCTGCTGCTGGGTGAGCAGATGCGGCGCCTGCAGTGGGTGGCGATCGGCATCGCGGCCGCCGCCGTGCTGGCCCTCACCGTGGAGTACGGCCGGCCCCCGTGGGTGGCGCTGATCCTGGCGTTCTCGTTCGGCAGCTACGGCCTGGCCAAGAAGAAGGCCAACGCCGGCGCCGTGGAGAGCCTCGTCGTCGAGACGCTGGTCGTGTCGCCGGTGGCGCTCGGCTACCTGATCTTCCTGATGGCCACCGGCGCCTCGACGTTCGGCGGCAACGGCGGCTGGCACGTGGCCCTGATGATCGGCACCGGCGTCATCACCGTGATCCCGCTGCTCTGCTTCGGGGGCGCGGCGACCCGGATCCCGCTGTCGACCCTGGGCCTGATGCAGTACCTCACCCCGAGCGTGCAGTTCGTCCTCGGCCTGGTCGTCTTCGCCGAGCCGATGCCCCCGATGCGCTGGATCGGCTTCGCGATGATCTGGGCGTCCCTGGCGCTGTTCACCTTCGAGACACTGCGGCACCACCGCCACCAGCTGCGGGTGGACCCCCGGGAGCGGATCCCTGCCTGAGCGGGCGATCGTTGTTCACCGGGCCTTCGCCTGGAGGTGGGGCAGGACTAGTTTGGCAGTGACAGCGTCAGCCGGGTCGACGAATCCTCACCCACCAGGAGAGTCCTGTGTCCGCACGCTTCCTTCCCCTGCCGAGCGGGGGCCCGCACGGGTCCCGCAGCCCGATGACCTGTCACTTCCGCTGCGGCGACGCCTGCTTCCAGCCGATCCCCAACCAGACCGACCACCCCCACATCGCCGACGTGGTCGGCGGCGCCATCGCTCGGCGATCGGTCCTCCGGACCGGCGCGGCCGGCACGGGCGCCCTCCTGCTCTCCGGGCTCCACGGGTCTGCAGCGACGGCCGCCCCCGGTGGTCGCGGGCCCAAGCACGGCACCGGCGGCATCAGCACGGCTGACTTCGCCTCCGTCGCACCCAACCGGCGCGACGCCGTCACCGTGGCCGACGGATACCGCCACGACGTGGTCGTCCGCTGGGGCGACCCGGTGACCCGGGACGCCCCCGTCTTCGACGCCTACCGGCAGACCCCCGAGTCGGCCGCGCAGCAGTTCGGCTACAACAACGACTACGTCGGACTGATCCCGCTCTCGCGCCACGGTGCGGTGCTGGTGGCCAACAACGAGTACACCGACGAGCCCCTGATGTTCCCCGAGGGCGTCTACGACGACGACACGATCAAGCGGATCGCGATCGCGTCGCACGGCATGTCGATCGTGCAGATCGAGCGGGGCGCGCCGCGCCGGCGCCTGGAAGCTGGCCGACCACAGGCGCTCGCGGCTCAACCGCCGCCTGACCGCCGCGAGCCCCTTCCTGATCGACGGACCGGCCGCCGGCGACGAGCGGCTCACGACGTCGCGCGACCGGTCCGGGCGCAGGGTCGCCGGCACGTTCGGCAACTGCGCCGGCGGTACGACGCCGTGGGGCACCGTGCTCTCCGGTGAGGAGAACTTCAACGGCTACTTCGACCGCAGCGGGGACCTCGACACGCGCTACACCGCGTCGTACCAGCGCTACGGCCTCGACGGGCGGGGCCGCGGCTGGAAGGACGTCGACGGCCGCTTCGACCTCACCGAGGAGCCGCACGAGCCGTTCCGCTTCGGCTGGATCGTCGAGGTCGACCCCCTCGACCCGCGCTCGACACCGCGCAAGCACTCGATGCTGGGCCGCTTCAAGCACGAGGGCGCCAACGTCACGGTCGCGCGCAACGGCAAGGTCGCGGTCTACATGGGCGACGACGAACGCGGCGACTACATCTACAAGTTCGTCTCCGCGAAGCGCTTCGACGGACGTGACAGCCAGTCGGCGCGCAAGCACAACCTGACCCTGCTGACCGAGGGCACGCTGTACGTCGCGCGCTTCACCGACGAGGCCGGCGACCCGGCCCCGGAGTACGACGGCGTGGGCACCTGGATCCCGCTGACCAGCCACACCACGTCGTACGTCGAGGGGATGAGCGTCAACGACGTGCTCATCGACACCCGTCTCGCGGCGGACCAGGTCGGCCCCACCAGGATGGACCGGCCCGAGGACATCGAGCCCAACCCGGTGAACGGGAAGATCTACTGCGCGCTGACCAACAACAGCAACCGCGGCACGTCGTACCCGACCGACGAGGCCAATCCGCTCGCGACCAGCATGACCCGGGCGCGGATCGGCGCCGAGCTCACGTCCCAGAACGGCAACCGCAACGGCTACGTCCTGGAGATCACCGAGAACGGCGGCAACCACGCAGGCACCGGCTTCACCTGGGACCTGATGCTGGTGTGCGGCGACCCGTCGGCGCCGGAGACCTACTTCGCCGGCTTCCCCAAGGACCGGGTCAGCGCGATCAGCTGCCCGGACAACCTCGCCTTCGACCGCGAGGGCAATCTCTGGATCTCCACCGACGGCAACGCGCTCGGCTCCAACGACGGGCTCTTCCGGGTGCCGGTCGCGGGACGCGGAGCGCGGCCACGTCGAGCAGTTCCTGACCGTGCCGCTGGGCGCGGAGACGTGCGGGCCGCTCGTCCACGAGGACCGATCGGTGTTCGCCGCCGTCCAGCACCCCGGTGAGACGACGGGGGCGACGTTCGACCGGCCGTCGAGCACCTGGCCGCACACCGACGACTTCCCGCGTCCCAGCGTGATCGTGGCCTACCGATCGTGAGAAGACCCAACAGTCAAGAAACTGGTGCGTGACCTGAGCCACGGAGCCTCGTTGGGGATCTAAGTGCCCGGGCGTCCTGTGCCGGGTCCCTCACCCGACACGAAGGGGTATCCCACATGCGGACCTCCCGCACCAAGCAGGTGCTAGCGGCTGCGACCGCCGCCGCCGCCCTCGCCGCCTTCACGCTGCCGAACGCCGCAGCCGTGACCTCGACGAGCGGCCCGGACGAGATCGCCGGCGAGACCGCCACCGACAGCCGGGTCGGCGCGATCGTGAAGCCGACCAAGGCTCAGGCGGACGCCGTCGCTGCGATCGTGAAGGCCAGTCCCGGGTCTCGCGCCACGTGGGACGCCCGCTTCGGCACCCCGCGGACGATCACGCCGAAGATCGGCGCGACGCTGACCGCCCCCCGGGCCGGAAGCGCCGAGACGATCGCTCGCGCCTGGCTCGCGGCCCACAAGGACGCCCTGGGCCTCTCCGCCGCCGACATCGCCGCACTGCAGCTGCGTCGCGACCACGTGCTTCCCGGCACCGGCACGCACGTCCTGGACTTCAAGCAGGTGTTCTCCGGAGTCGCCGCGGACCGCGGCGGGTCGCTCGGCCTCTCCGTCCGCAAGGACGGCTCGATCCTCAACTACACCGGCGAGACCGTCCGCGCCGGCTCGTTGACCGGCTCGTTCTCCCTCGGCTCGTCCGGGGCGCTGTCGAAGGTCGCCGGCCTGCTCGCGGGCGCCACCTCGTTCACCCCGAGCAAGGTCGGCACCAAGGCCGGCTACGACCAGTTCGCGCGTGGGCCCTTCGCTGCGTCGTCGTACGTCAAGAAGGTCGCCTTCCCGACCGCGGACGGCGCCCGCGCGGCGTACTCCGTGCTGTTCATCAAGAACCTCGACGCCGGCTGGCAGGTCATCGTCGACGCGGAGTCCGGCAAGCAGCTCTACAAGCGCAGCCTGGTCGACCACGAGGCCGGCGGCACGATCTACGACAACTACCCCGGCTCGAAGCAGGGCGGCGGCTCGCCGCGGCACGTGTCCTTCGGCCCCAACAACGAGTCCCCCGGCGGGTACGTCGACCCGACGGGCGTCGCGGGCACGGGCATCACCACGCTCGGCAACAACGCCAACGCCCACGCGAACTGGTCGAACTTCATCGCCCCGGTCGACCCCGGGCCGCGCCCGATCAGCCCGACGGGCCAGTTCGACTACGTGTTCCGGGACTTCTGGGGCCAGAGCAAGTGCGACCCGACCTCCTACCCGAAGGACCAGGAGGCGTCGACCACCAACCTCTTCTACCAGCACAACCGGATCCACGACCAGTACTACAAGCTCGGCTTCACCGAGTCCGCCGGCAACTTCCAGACCAACAACGGCACCAAGGGCGGCAACGGCGGCGACGCGATCCAGGGTCTCGTCCAGGCCGGCGCCGTCTCCGGCGGCAGCCCGACCTACACCGGTCGTGACAACGCCTACATGCTCACGCTTCCCGACGGCATCGCACCGTGGAGCGGCATGTTCCTGTGGGAGCCGATCAACGACGCGTTCGAGGGTCCCTGCCGCGACGGCGACTTCGACGCCGGCGTGATCCAGCACGAGTACGCCCACGGTCTGTCCAACCGCTACGTCGGCGACGAGGACGGCTCGCTGGGCACCTTCCAGTCCGGCTCGATGGGCGAGGGCTGGGGCGACTGGTACGCCCTGGACCACCTGCACCGTGAGGGCTTCCAGAAGGACTCGGTCGTCGGCGCCTACGTCACCGGCAACACCTCCCGCGGCATCCGCAACTGGGCCTACGACCAGAACCCGACCACCTTCGGTGACATCGGCTACGACCTGGTCGGTCCCGAGGTGCACGCCGACGGTGAGATCTGGACCGCGACTCTGTGGCAGATGCGCAAGGCGCTGGTGGCGAAGTACGGCCAGCGGGCCGGCTCCGACATCTCCGAGCACATCGTCACCGACGCGATGCCGCTGAGCCCCAACAACCCGTCGATGCTGGACATGCGGACCGCGATCATGACCGCCCTCGACGACCGCTACCACGCACGAGGTGACTTCGACACGCTGGTCGACACGGTCTACTCCGTGTTCGCCCAGCGGGGCATGGGTCTCTCGGCGCGCAACACGATCTCCGAGGAGGACCCGACCGGTGGCAACGACACCGACGGCGTCCCGGGCTTCGACAACCGCAACCCGGCGCTGAACGGCACCCTCACCGGCACGGTCATCAACGCCTCCACCGGCAAGCCGGTCTCCGGCGCGCGGGTCATGCTCGGCAAGTTCGAGGCCCGCACGACCCCGGCCGCGACGACCGGGTCGACCGGCACCTTCCGGATCACCGCCACCCAGGCGGCGTACCCGATCACGGTGCAGGCGCGGGGCTTCGGATCCAAGACGTTCAGCAACGTCACGGTGAGCAAGGGCGCGACGACGAGGAAGACCCTGTCGCTGGCGCCGAACCTCGCGTCGAAGGCACTGGGTGCGACCTCCGTCTCCGGTGGTGCCGACAAGGCCATGGACGACACCGAGGCCAGCTCGTGGAAGACGGCCAAGGGCAGCAAGGCCGTCATCAAGCTCGGCAAGCGGGCCACGATCGACAAGGTCCAGGTCAGCGCCTACTCGAGCAGCCGCTTCGAGGGCCTGAAGAGCTTCACGCTGCAGACCAGCACGGACGGTGTGAACTGGAGGACGCAGAACGTCGGCGGCACCAACGCCTTCGGCTACCAGGCTCCCCGTCCGGTGGTGCCGGACCTGCACTACAAGACGTTCACGCTGCCGAGCCCGACCAGCGCGTCGTTCGTCCGCTTCTGGGCCGACGCCCCGCAGGGCGAGACCAAGGACAGCGTCCAGGTCGGTGACGTCCAGGTGTTCAGCAGCACGGTCTCGGGTGCGAACCCGTCCCCGCCGCCGCCGCCGGACAAGCCCGTCACCGAGACGTTCACGATCGCCGCGGGCAACCCGGCCAACGTGGTCTCTCCCGGCGTGGTCGGCACCGAGCTGGAGAACGTCTGCGTGGTGCCCCCGGCCAGCCAGGACAGCGACGGTCACGTCTCGGTGCTGAAGGGTGAGGCCGGCGACGGTCGGCACGCGTTCAGCGTCAAGGCGGGTCCCACCGCGGTCGACACCGACGTCTACATGTACGACGAGAACTGCGTGCAGCTCGGGTCCTACGCGACGGAGGCGGCCAACGAGGCCGGCGCCATCCCGTCGGGCACGGCCTACATCCTGACGTCGCTGTACGCCGGCGCGGCCGCCGACATCACGTTGACGGTGACCGACACGCAGTAGGCATCACGGCATCACCCTGGGACCAGTGGCCCCGGTCGACCGCTCTCGACCGGGGCCACTGTCGTGCCCGGGCTTCGGTCGCGTGCCACGCTGGCGTCATGACGACCTCGCCGGTGGAGCCGGTGTCCCCGACCGCTCCGCAGCTGTCCGGTCCGGTCCTGATGAGCCAGCAGTGGCGGGATCTGACCTTCCTGCACTGGGCCGTCGAGCCCTCCCTGGTGGCGGGACGGATGCCACCCGGCGTACGCCCCGACGTGCACGACGGCGCGACGTACGTCGGGCTGGTGCCCTTCCGGATGGTCGGCGCGGGCTTCGGCCCCCGGCCGGCGGTGCCCTACCTGGGCACGTTCCTGGAGACCAACGTGCGGCTCTACTCCGTCGACCGCACCGGCCGGCGCGGCATCGTGTTCCTGAGCCTCGACACCGACCGGCTCGCGGTCGTCGGCGGTGCCCGCTCCTCGCTGAGCCTCCCCTACCGCTGGGGCCGGATGCGCTATGAACGCTCGGGCAGCGACCACACGTACACCACGCGGCTGCGCCAGGCCGGGCGCCCGCGCTCGCAGGTGCGGATCCGCGCCGGAGCACCTCGCGCCTCTACCGACCTCGACCACTTCCTCAGCGCCCGCTGGGGCCTGCACGTCGCCCCGTGGTGGTCGCGCAGCCGCACGCTCTTCGTGCCCAACGAGCACCCGACGTGGCCGTTGCACGACGCCGAGGTGCTCGAGCTCGACGACCAGCTCGTCGCCTCCGTCGGCCTCCCCGGCCTGAGCACCCGCCCGCCGGACCACGTCGCCTTCAGCCCCGGCGTCCGCACCACCTTCGGCCTGCCGTACCGCAGTTGAGTCGGCGCGTCGGCTGGCCTTAAACCCGCCGAGTCGGCGCGTCGGCTGGGCCTAAACCGGCCGAGTCGGCGCGTCGGCTGGGCACAAACCCGCGGAGTCGGCGCGTCGGCCGGCCAAACCCGCCGAGTCGGCGCGTCGGCCGGGCCCAAACCCGCCGAGTCGGCGCGTCGGCCGTGTTACCGGGGGTCGCATGCGCCGCGTACGTCGTCGGCCTAGTCCGCCTCCGGGCCCCGATCGCACGGCGCCGCCGAGTCGTCGCGTGTGCCGTGTCGCCGGGGTGGGATGCGGTGTACGTCGTTGGCCCAGCTTGTTCATCGGGCACCGAAGCGCACGTCCTACTCCGCGCGAAACTTTTCGAGATTGCCCTTGTGGATAACGCGATTCGGGGTCGTTCTCGACCCGAAACTGTCGGTGCTCGATCGTAGGCTTCGAGCATGCTCGACACGAACACCCCGCAGCCCGGCCATGGTGTCGACGCCGGCGCGCCCGCTGGTGTGGTCGATGTGCGGGCGCTCGATGACCACTCGGTGCTCTCGTTCGTGGTCGCTCAGCGACGCAGCGCGGACCAGGCCGAGGCGGACCTGTTGGCCGGGGTGGTGCACTGGGCCGACCTGCACCCCGTCACCCCCCAACCCGGCACCGACCACCGATACGGCGACAACTCCGGTGCCGGCGACAGCGATGCGGCGACGTGGCCGGTCGACCGTCCCATCGGGATCCTGGCCGCCATCGGCCCCGGGCCGGGCAACCAGGGATGCCGGCTGGCGGGGGTCGGTGCCCCCGAGGTCACCGAGGCCGCGGTGGTCGACCTCGCCGCCGCCCTCGGTGTCAGCTACCGGGCCGGGTCTGCAGCTGGTCTCCGACACCCTGGAGCTGCGCTACCGCCTCCCACGCCTGTGGGCACTGGTCCAAACCGGCACCCTGGCCGCCTGGAAGGCCCGCCAGGTCGCCGCCCAGACCACCCACCTCTCCCGGTCGGCAGCCTTGTTCGTGGACCGACACCTCACCGTCCTGGCCCGCCGCGGTGACCTACCCCCAAATAGGGTCCGGCCCCTGATCCACGAAGCACTGCTCCAACACGACCCCGACACCGCCGCCGGCATCGAGGAAGCCGCGTTGACCAGACGCGGCGTCTGGTTCGACCACCGCGACTCCACCGCCACCACCACCCTCACCGGCGTCCTGGACACCCTCGACGCGATCGACCTCGACCACGCCCTGGGCGACATCGCCACCCAGATGAAGACCCTCGGCGACACCGACCACCTCGACACCCGCCGCGCCCACGCCCTCGGCCTACTCGCCCACCCCCAACGCGCCCTGAACCTCTTCACCCACCCCACCACCACCACCGACACCGCCAGCACACCCCGCGACCGGCGCCGCCGACGCCGACGGCCGATGGGCAGGGTGCGCACGCGCCGACTCGACCGGCACCGCCGCCGCCGACCCGAGGCAGGGGCGGCGGCGGCACACGCGCCGACTCGACCGGCGACACACGCGCCGACTCGACCACCAGTCCGTTCCGGCGTACCGGCGCCACGGTCTACCTGCACCTGGACCTCGCCGACCTCGCCACCACCCCCACCACCGGCGGCACCGGGTGCGGCGCCGGGACAGCGACAACAGCGGGTGCAGCAGCCCGCGGGGCGGGCGCTGGTGGTGGTCGGGTGGAGAAGCTCGGCCCCGCAAGCCTGCAGCTCCTCGAAGACTGGTTGACCCGGATCGGGTTGCACGGCGCCGGCGTCACCATCCGCCCCGTCCTCGACCTGGGCCGCACCGACCCCCGCACCGACCCCCGCACCGACGCGGTCGATCGGCACGACCCACCCGAATGGATGCGCGAGCTCGTCATCCTGCGCGACCGGCACTGCGTGTTCCCCGGCTGCCAGGTCGATGCCCGCGCCTGCGACCTCGACCACATCAACCCCTACGTCCCACCCGAGACCGGTGGACCACCCGGCCAAACCCATCCCGACAATCTCGCCGCCCTATGTCGCAGACACCACCGCGCCAAGACCCACCGCGCCTGGACCTACCGACGACGACCACCCGACCCCGACGACCACGACGCCATCGACGGTCATCGCTGCCACGACTACGACCGCGACCTCGGTCCCGCCTACACCTGGACCAGCCCCCACGGCTGGACCCACACCACCCGCCCCCTCTGACGATCCGCGCGACCCCGACGACCTGCGCGACCCTGACGATCCGCGCGCCCCTGGCGACCCCTGGCGATGTCCGCGCGACCCCGCAACCCCGGCGACCCTCCGCGCGCCCCCGCAACCCCGGCGACCCCGCGCCCCTGGCGACCCCGGCGATGCCTGCGCGACCCCGCCCGACCCCAACCCGCGCGACGTCCGCGCGACCCAGGCGCCTCCGCGCGACCCTGACGATCCGCGCGACCCTGACGACCCGCGCGACCCGTGCGACCGCGCCTGCAGCACCACCGCGTCCTCCGCACCAGCGGCCGCGCAGCACACACGCCGCGTCACATCCAAGGCAGCGGGCAACACGCGTGCCACCGTCGCCCACGCCCAGACGGCGCCGGCGGCCAGACGGCGTGCGCTGGGGATCAGTCGAGCGTCCGCCGCATGACCACACGCGGGAACCCGGCGGTCACCGACGCGGTGTCGGCGACCTTGGTGAAGCCGGCCTTCTCGAAGAGCGACCGGGTGCCCACGAACGCCATCGTCAGGTCGACCCGCTCCCCCCGGTTGTCGACCGGGATCGCCTCCACGGCCGGAGCGCCGTGCTCGGCTGCGAGGGCGACCGCCCCCTCGACGAGGGGCAGCGCCAGGCCCGTACGGCGGTAGCCGGGCCGGACGCGCACGCAGAAGATCGACCACACGGGAAGGTCGTCGACAGCCCGGATCTTGGTGGATCGCGCGACCGGCAGACCGGACCGCGGCGCGACCCCGGCCCACCCGGCGACCTCGTCGTCGACGTACGCCAGGACCCCCGGGGGCACCTCGGCGCGACAGAGCGCGCGGACGTAGTCGGCGCGCTGCGCGCCCACGAGCGACCGGTTGGTCCGCGCATCGACACGGTGGCTCAGGCACCAGCAGACACTGGCGTCCGGCGACTTCTTCGGCCCGAGCATCGTCGCCAGGTCCTCGAAGCTCGTGGCAGGCCGAACAGCGAGAGTCATGACCCGAACCTAGCGCCGACCACGGACGTTCGCCGTGTCACGCTGAAGCCATGGCGGAGCACTCACCGGGCATGTCCCTGGACCACCTCGTCTCCTGGGCGCTCGAGGGCGGACCGGCCCCGGTCGAGCTGACCGCGGCATCGGTGGAGCGGATCGCCCTGGCCCAGCAGCACCTGCGCACCGCGGGCCGCTCGGGCGCGGTCTACGGGCTCACCACCGGCGTCGGCGCACTGCGCAACGTCCCGACCGACATCACCCCGGGCGACGGCACCTCGCAGGCCCTGCGACTCTGGCGCAGCCACGCGACCGGCTTCGGCCTGACGTACGACGACGCCACCGCCCGCGCGGCGATGGCCATCCGCCTGCACCAGATCACCTCCGGCCGCAGCGGTGTCAGCTCGGGACTCGCGGCCTCGCTCGGGGCGGCCGTCGCCGAAGGCGCCGTACCCGACCTCCACCGCTTCGGCTCCATCGGCACGGGCGACCTGGTCCCGCTCTCCCAGCTCGGCCTCACCCTCGTCGGCGAGCGTCCGTGGCGCTCCGGAGGCGCCCCGGTCGCCGACGTCGACGACGGCGACGCCCTGCCGTTCATGTCGAGCAACGCCCTCACGCTGGCCACCGCGCTCCTCGTCCACCGACGGCTGGGCCGGCTCTCCGATGCCGCCGAGCGCGTGACCGCGCTCTCCGCGTGCGCACTCCAAGCCTCCCTGCAGGCGTACGACGGGCGCGTGCACGCCGGACGCCCGGACGCCTCGCAGCAGGGCGTCGCGCGCCGCCTCATGGAGCTGCTCGCACCGGGTGACTGGGTCCCGGCCCGGATCCAGGACCCGTTCGCGCTGCGGACCGTCCCGCAGGTGCACGCACCGTTCGTCGACGCCCTGGCCACCACCGCGCACGCCGTCCTGGTCGAGGTGGACGACTCGACGGAGAACCCGCTGGTGACCGCCGACGGCACGCCCCTGCACCACGGCGGGTTCGTCACCGCACGGCTGTCCGCCACGCTCGACGCCCTGCGCCAGGCGACCTACCCGGTGATCGCCCTGTCCGCGGCGCGGCTGTCCGCGCTGATCAACCCGTCGCTGACCGGTCTGCCCGCCTTCCTCGCGTCGGGGCCGCCGGGCAGCTCGGGCGTGATGATCCTGGAGTACCTGGCGCAGGACGCGCTGGCGCGGGCCCGGATCCTGACCTCGCCCGTCTCCACCGGCCACGCGGTGCTCTCGCTGGGGCTGGAGGAGCACGCGAGCTTCTCGACCCAGGCCGTGTGGGCCTGTGAGCAGATGGTCGAGCTCGCGCCGGTCGTCCTCGGGTGCGAGCTGGTCGCCGCGGTCCGGGCGCTGCGCACCGATCCCGATCGGGTGCCCGACAGCCCGGTCCGTGCCGTCTACGAGCGGGCCGCGGCGGTGCTGGGCGCCGACCGGCACGACCGTCCCTTCGACGAGGACCTCGCGGCCGCCGTACGCCTCGTCGAGGCCGGGCTGGCCTGAGCTGCTTGGACGCCTCCGGAAGACTGGTCCGGTGACTGACGCCAGACTGATCGACACCCGTGTCCCCCGCCGGCCCCAGGCGGTCGTGCTCGTGCTGCACGGCGGCGCCGCCCGGCGGGACCGGATGCGCGTCAGCCCCACGCAGCTCTCGGTGCTGCGGATGGTGCCGATCGCGCGACGGGTCGCCCGGGCCGGTCGCGGCCGGCTCGCGGTCCTACGGCTGCTGAACTCCACCCGTGGCTGGGACACCCGGCACACCCCCGTCGACGACGTCGTCGAGGCGCTGCGTCAGGTCCGCGAACGCTTCGACGACCTGCCGGTGGGTCTCGTCGGCCACTCGCTCGGTGGCCGGGCGGCATTGATGGCCGCCCGCGAGGAGGGCGTCCGCAGCGCGGTGGCGCTCGCGCCCTACGTGTACGTCGACGACCCGGTCGACGCACCGGGACGCCAGGTGCTGATCGTGCACGGCGACCAGGACCGGATCGCCAGCCCGCAGAAGTCCGCGGCCCTGGCACGCCGGATGGCCTCGAGCACGGACGTGGGCTTCGTGCAGGTTGCCGGCGGCACCCACAGCATGCTGCGCCACCACGACGTCTTCGACCGGCTGGCGGCGGAGTTCACCACCGCCACCCTTCTCGGGGACGAGCCGCGGGGCACTGTGGCGGATGTGCTGGCGGGGCAGGGATGGATCGACGTCTGAAGGGCACAAAGTCGATGACCCCCAGGAGACAGTTCGGTGAGTGGCATAGATGAGTGACCGGCAGCCGGAGTCCACGATCGACGCCGACAAGGACGCGGTCGCGGGCGACGCACCCCCGTCCGCACGGATCCCGCTCGACCAGGGCCGCATCGTGGCGGCCGCCATCGCCTATATCGACGAGTCCGGTCTCGCCGGGCTGACCATGCGCCGGCTCGGAGCGCTGCTCGAGGTCGAGGCGATGGCCCTCTACCGCTACGTCCCCGGCCGGGAGAACCTCCTCGACGCGGTCGTCGATGCGGTGATCGCCGAGATGGAGCAGGACGACGACGTGCTCATCGAGCCGCGCGACGGCTGGCAGGACTTCCTGCAGCGTCTGGCCCACGGCATCCGCAGGATGGCGTTGGCGCACCCCAAGGTGTTCCCGCTGGTGGCCTCACGCCCGCCCGAGGCGCCCTGGCTCCGGCCGCCGCTGCGCAGCCTGGTGTGGGTGGAGCGCTTCCTGGACGGGCTGCTGCGCGAGGGCTTCACGGAGACGGCTGCGCTCGGCGCCTACCGGGCGTTCACCAGCTTCCTGCTCGGCCACCTGCTGCTGGAGGCGTCCTCGCACGGCGCCGACGTCGGACCGCTCGACGTGCTGGAGGGCGGCGAGGGCCTCGACACCGGCCTCGCGCCGTACCCGACGGTGCGCCGGCTGCAGGGACCGCTCGCCGAGGACCACGCGGCCGTGGAGTTCGAGGAGTCGCTGGAGAACCTGCTGGAACGGCTCGCGCTGATCCGGGCGGAGAACGCGTAACGCAGAGTGCGCAAGGTTTTTCAGTTTACGTTGTAATCATCTGCCGAGGACTGGGTAGCCAAGGGAGTCACACGTTCTCCCCTCCCAGAAACGGATCCACATGAATATCGGACGCAGCTTCCGCAACGCGACGGACACGTTCTTCGGCTTCTTGCCCAACCTGCTCGGCTTCCTGGTCATTCTGCTCGTCGGCTTCGTGGTCGCCAAGATCGTCTCCACGATCGTCCGCAAGGCGCTCGAGAAGGCCGGGCTCGACCGCCACCTGCACGAGTCTTCGGCGCACTCCTACGTGGAGCGCGTGCTCCCGGGCGCCAGCCCGACCAGCGGCATCGCCCGTGTGGTCTTCTGGCTGATCTTCATCTTCTTCCTGTTCAGCGCCATCGGCGCCCTGAAGATCCCCGCCGTGACCACCTTCATGAACCAGGTGCTCGCCTACCTGCCCAACGTCATCGTGGCGATCTTCATCTTCGTGATCGCTGCGCTGGTCGCCGGTGCCGTCGCCGGCGGCGTCGCCAAGATCATGGGCGACACCCCGACCGGCAAGATCGTCGCCACCATCGTCCCCGCGCTGGTGATGGTGATCGCGATGTTCATGATCCTCGACCAGCTCAAGATCGCCGAGCAGATCGTGTCGATCGCCTTCGCCGCCACCATGGGCGCCCTGGCGCTCGGCCTCGCCCTCGCCTTCGGCCTCGGTGGCCGTCCCGTCGCGCAGCAGATGCTCGAGGACGCCTACCGCAAGGGTCGTGAGCAGAAGGACCAGGTCCGTCGCGACATGGAGACCGGCCGCGACCGCGCCGCCGACCAGGCCGACCACGCCCGGTCCTCGGTCGAGGGTCAGCCGTTCGACCAGTACAGCAACCGCCAGATCTGAGCCTGCCGGACGTGACGAAGCCCCGGTGCGCGTTGCGCACCGGGGCTTCGTCGATCAGATCGGATGCCTGAACCAGTCAGGCGGGGTCAGAAGACCCGCCGACGGTTACCGCCGATCGGGACGAGGTTCAGGATCAGTCCGACGACGATCAAGATGATGCCGATCGTGGTCAGGATGGAGATGCTGGCCACCAGGCCGATGATGAGCAGGATCAGTCCGAGGACAACCATGCGGGGCTCCTTGTGTCTGGGGCGGGTTCACACTCTGGGTAGATCAAACACCCAAGAGTGCCCTCCGACCCGGGATGTATGCGTTGCGACACGCCGGTCTCCGCCCGACGCCGCCTGCCGCTCCCTACGCCGTGCGAGTGGCGATCAGCACCGCGAACGCGTCCAACGCGTCGCGCACCGGCCCGTCCGGCAGCACCTTGAGCAGGTCCTGCGCCTCGCCTGCCCGGTCCAGGACGTAGCGCCGCGCCTCGCCCATCGCCGGGTGTGCCCGCAGGAGTCCGAGAGCCTCCGCGTGCAGCGCGTCGTCGGTCAGCGGACCCGACAGCAGCTCCAGCAGCCGGGCGTCCCTCGGGTCGGTGGAGCGCCGCGCCAGCAGCACCGGCAGCGTCGACACGCCCTCGCGCAGATCGGTGCCGGGGGTCTTCCCCGACTCCTCCGACTCGGAGGCGATGTCGACGATGTCGTCGGAGAGCTGGAACGCCGAGCCGATGATCTCGCCGTACGCCGTGAGCGCCTCCTCCACCTCCAGGGTCGCCCCCGAGAAGCGGGCGCCGTACAGCGCCGACGTCGCGATCAGCGAGCCGGTCTTGCCGGCGACCACGCGCAGGTGGAAGTCGATCGGGTCGTCGTCGGGACCCGGCTCGAGGGTCTCCATGATCTGACCCTCGACCAGCTTGGTGAACGTCTCGGCCTGCACGCGTACGGCGTCCGCACCGAGCCGCGAGGTCAGCTCGGAGCTCTTGGAGAACAAGAAGTCGCCGGTCAGGATCGCGACGTGGTTGTCCCACCGGTGGTTGGCCGACTCGGTGCCGCGGCGCAGCTCGGCCTCGTCCATCACGTCGTCGTGGTAGAGCGAGGCCAGGTGGGTCAGCTCGACCACGCACGCCGCGGTGATCACCTCGTCGCGCGAGGCGTCGCCGGTCTCCGCGCACAGCAGCACGAGCAGCGGCCGGAACCGCTTGCCGCCGGCGTTCATCAGGTGCCGGGCGGCCTCGGTCACGAACGGTGCCTGGCTCTGGATCTCCCGCTCGAGCCGCTCCTCGACCTCGTCCATCCGGGCGCGCAGCCGCGCCTCGAGGCCCGCGTCGAGCACAGGCAGGGCCAGCGACGCGTTGCCGTCTCCCGCGGCGGGCTCCGCGGAGCCCGGGGAGGTGCCGGTCGGGGTCATGCGAATGTCCTCATTCAGGGGGTCGTGCACGTGTCGGCGGCTCAGCGGATGAACTGGCCGGCGTTCGCGGCGAGGTCGAGGACAGGCCCCGGGTAGACCCCGAGGAACACCGTCACGGCCAGGCCGACACCGATCACGATAGACGTGAGCATGCTGGGCCGGATCACCGTGGGCCCCTCACCGATCGGGTCGGAGAAGAACATCAGCACGATCACCCGGGCGTAGAAGAACGCCGCGACAGCGCTCATCAGCACAGCCACCACCACCAGTGGCCAGGCTCCGCCGGAGACGGCCGAGGTGAAGACGGCCCACTTGCCGGTGAATCCCGAGGTCAGCGGGATGCCCGCCATGCTCAGCAGGAAGAACGCGAAGACACTCGCGAGCAGCGGGGACTCCTTGCCGAGCCCGGCCCAGCGCGACAGCGCGGTGGCCTCGCCGCCCGCGTCGCGCACGACCGTCACGACCGCGAACGCACCGATGGTCATGAAGCCGTAGGTGACGAGGTAGAACAGCACCGCCTGCATCGACGACAGCTCCAGCCCGTCGAACCCCTCGACGCTGTAGAGCCCCACGAAGCCGGTCAGGATGAACCCTGCGTGCGCGATCGAGGAGTAGGCCAGCATCCGCTTGATGTCGGTCTGCGTGATCGCGAAGACGGAGCCGAGCACCATCGTCACGATCGCGACGATCCAGATCATCGGCGTCCAGTCCCAGCGGGCCGGGGCGAAGCCGACGTAGAACAGGCGCAGCAGGGCCCCGAACGCCGCGACCTTGGTGCAGGCCGCCATGAACGCCGTGACCGCCGTCGGCGCGCCCTGGTAGACGTCCGGCGTCCAGGCGTGGAACGGCGCGGCGCCGACCTTGAACAGCAGCCCGACCGAGATCAGGCCGATGCCGGCAAGCAGCAGCAGCTCGCCTCCGATCCGTCCCGAGACGGCCTCGGAGATGTCGCCGAAGTTCATCGAGCCGGCGTAGCCGTAGACCAGCGCGACGCCGTACAGGAAGAAGCCGGAGGAGAAGGCGCCGAGCATGAAGTACTTCAGCGCGGCCTCCTGCGAGAGCAGGCGCCGACGACGGGCCAGACCGCACAGGAGGTACAGCGGGAGAGACAGGATCTCCAGCGCCACGAACATCGTGAGCAGGTCGTTGGAGGCCGGGAAGAGCAGCATGCCGAAGATCGAGAACATCATCAGCGGGAAGACCTCGGTGTGCTCGAGGCCCTGCGTCGACGCCTCGCGCTCGGCAGCCGTCCCCGGGAGGGCGGCGGCCTGGCCGGCGAAGGCGGTGATGCCGCCCTCGAGTCGCCGCTCGGCGAACAGCAGCACGCTGATCAGCGACAGCACGAGGATCGTGCCCCACAGGAAGACGGTCGGGCCGTCCACCGCGATGGCCCCTTCGACCGTCAGCTGGCCGCGTCCGGAGGTGTCGCCCTTGACGGGCAGGTTGCTGGCGACCAGCACCGTGGTCACCAGCGCACCGGCGATCCCGATCACCGACAGCACCACCTGCGCGAGGTAGCGCTGCGGGCGAGCCACGAAGGCCTCGACCAGCACCCCGATCAGGGCGATGCCGAAGACGATGAGCAGCGGCGAGATGAGGCTGTACTCGACGCTGGGCTTGGAGAACTCAGCCGCGAGAGTCACTGTCCGGTCTCCTTCTCGGCCGCCGGGACGGCGGGCTCCGGGTCCTGCACGCCGACCTGCTGCAGGGTGTCCTGCACGGCGGGGTTGATGATCGAGGTGAGCGGCTTCGGGAAGAAGCCGAGGAGCACGATCAGCAGCAGCACGGGGGCGAGTGCGCCGATCTCACGCACGTTGAGGTCCTTGAACCCCGCGACCTCGGGCCGCGTCGGGCCGGTCATGGTGCGTTGGTACATCAGCAGGATGTAGAGCGCTGCCAGCACGATGCCCAGCACGGCGGCCACGGCGTACCAGTAGTTGTAGTTGAAGGCGCCGAGCAGCACGAGGAACTCCGAGATGAACGGCGACAGACCAGGCAGCGAGAGCGACGAGAGTCCGGCGACCAGGAAGATCCCGGCCAGCACCGGAGCGACCTTCTCGACCCCGCCGAAGTCGGAGATCATCCGCGAGCCACGCCGCGCGATGAGGTAGCCGGTGACCAGGAACAGCGCCGCCGTGGAAAGCCCGTGGTTGAACATGTAGAGCGTCGACCCGGTCTGCCCCTGGCTGTTGAGCACGAAGATGCCCATCACGATGAAGCCGAAGTGCGACACCGAGGTGAAGGCGATCAGGCGCGGGATGCTCCGCTGGCCGATCGCCGCGAGCGCGCCGTAGAGGATGCTGATCGTGGCCAGCACCAGCACCACCGGGGTGGCCCACTGCGACGCCTCGGGGAACAGCTGCAGGCAGAACCTGATCATCCCGAAGGTGCCGATCTTGTCCAGGATGCTGACCAGGAGCACCGAGGTGCCCGGGGTGGCCTCGTCGGCGGCATCCGGCAGCCAGGTGTGCACCGGCCACATCGGCGCCTTGATCGCGAAGGCGATGAAGAAGCCCAGGAACAGCCACCGACCGGTCGTGGTCGAGATGTCGACCTCGGCCAGCTCGGAGAGCAGGTAGGTCGGCCCGCTCTCGGAGCGCGCGGAGACGACGTACAGGCCGACGACGGAGGCCAGCATCAGCAGACCGCCGAACAGCGAGAACAGCAGGAACTTCACCGCCGCGTAGGAGCGGCGCGCCCCGCCGAAGCCGCCGATCAGGAAGTAGATCGGGATCAGCGTCGCCTCGAAGAGCACGTAGAAGAGGAAGACGTCGAGCGCGGCGAACACCCCGATCGCCAGGCCCTCCAGGGCGATCATCCAGGCGAAGAACGAGTTGACCCCCCAGCGACCGTGGTCGCCGTCGTTCCAGCTGGCCAGGATCACCACCGGCGTGAGGATCGCGGTGAGCAGCACCAGGGTGAGACCGATGCCGTCGACACCGAAGGCGATGTGCGCGCCGAAGGAGCGGATCCAGGTGTAGGTCTCGGCGTACTGGTAGCGCTCGGCACCTGCGGAGGTGTCGTAGCCGAAGCCGATCACCGCGACGAGCACCAGCGTCACCAGCGAGAACGCCAGCGCGACCTGCTTGGGCAGAGCGGAGACGCCCACCCCCGCCGTGCGCTTCGGGAGGACGGCGACCACGACTGCGCCGAGGATCGGCAGCAGCACGGCCACGGTCAACCAGGGGAAGCTGCTCACTGCGACACCACCATCTTCAGGGCGAGACCATTGGACTGCGCGAACGTCGTCATGCCAGGTTCACCGCGAGCAGGGCCAGCACCACGATCAGCGCGCCGCCGAAGACCGAGAGGGCGTAGGACCGGACGTATCCGGTCTGCAGGCGGCGGAAGGTCGTCGACATGGCGCCGAACGCACCGCCCGTGCCGTCGACGAACCGGTCGAGACCGTTGTCGTCGAAGCCCACGAGGCCGTCCACGAACGTGCTTCCGGGGCGCATGAACAGGCCCTCGTTGACCGCGTCGCCGTAGAGGTCGGCGCGGGCGGCCCGGGTGAAGACCGAGACCTTCGTCGGAGCGGTCCGTGGGATCTCGTTGCGCCCGACGGTCAGCCAGGCGACCGCGATGCCGATCGCCACGACGACCAGGACGATCAGCGAGATGACGAGAGCGGGCACCGGCAGGTGGTGCTCGGCCTCCTCGCCGACGACCGGCGCCAGCCACCCGACGATCCAGTCGTTGAAGAGGAAGACGCCGCCGACCGCGGACAGCGCGGCGAGCGCCATCAGGGGGATCGTCATCGCCTTGGGCGACTCGTGCGGGTGCACGTCCTTCTCCCAGCGCTTGGACCCGAAGTAGGTCATCAGCATCAGCCGGGTCATGTAGAAGGCGGTGACCCCGGCGCCCACGAGAGCGGCCGTGCCGACGAACAGGTTGTCGGCGAACGCGGACTCGATGATCTTGTCCTTGGACCAGAAGCCCGCGAAGGGCGGCACACCGATGATCGCGAGGTAGCCGACCGCGAAGGTCAGGAACGTCACCGGCATCGCCTTCTGCAGCGCTCCGTAGTGCCGCATGTCGACGTCGTCGTTCATGCCGTGCATGACCGAGCCGGCGCCGAGGAACATGTTCGCCTTGAAGAACCCGTGGGTCAGCAGGTGGAAGATCGCGAACGCGTAGCCGGCGACGCCGAGCCCGGAGGCCAGCATCATGTAGCCGATCTGGCTCATCGTGGAGCCGGCGAGCACCTTCTTGATGTCGTCCTTGGCGCAGCCGATCACCGCACCCCACAGGAGGGTGACCGTGCCGACGATGACCACCGCGGTCTGGGCGACGGGGGCGTTCTCGTAGATGAAGTTGGAGCGGACCACGAGGTAGACGCCGGCGGTCACCATCGTCGCGGCGTGGATCAGCGCCGACACGGGGGTCGGGCCCTCCATCGCGTCGAGGAGCCACGACTGCAGCGGGACCTGGGCGGACTTGCCGCAGGCGGCCAGCAGGAACAGCAGACCGAGCACCGTCAGCGTGGTGTCGCCGGCCTCCCCCGCGACTGCCGAGACGCCGGCGTAGGTGATCGTGCCGAAGGTCGCGAACGTCAGCATCGTGCCGAGCGCCATGCCGAGGTCGCCGACGCGGTTCACCACGAAGGCCTTCTTGGCCGCGACGGCCGCGGACGTCTTGTGCTGCCAGAAGCCGATCAGCAGGTACGACGCCAGGCCGACGCCCTCCCAGCCGAGGAACAGGCCGAGGTAGTTGTCGGCCAGGATCAGCGTGAGCATGGCCGCGACGAACAGGTTGAGGTAGCCGAAGAACCGTGCCCGGCGCACGTCGTGGGCCATGTAGCCGACGGAGTAGATGTGGATCAGCGAGCCGACGCCGGTGATGAGCAGCAGGAACAACGCAGACAGGGGGTCGTAGAGCAGCCCGAACTCGACGCGGAAGGCGCCCGCCTCGACCCAGGTGTAGAGGGTCTGGCCGACCTGACGCTCCTCCTCGCCGCGGCCGAGCAGCGTGACGAAGGCCAGCAGGCTCAGCAGGAAGGAGCCGATCACGGTGGCGCAGCCCAGCAGGTGCGCCCACGCGTAGGTGCGGGTGTTGCCCAGCAGCAGGATCACGGCGGCACCGAGGGCGGGCAGCGCGATGATCAGCCACAGCAGGGAGAACACCCCGTCGGCCGACACGGGGTCGACGACGGGAATGCTCTCGGAGGCCAGGGAGACGGCGGCGTGCGTCATGGTGGGGAGCTCCTCAGTACTTCAGCAGGCTCGCGTCGTCGACCGAGGCCGAGTGACGGGTGCGGAAGATGGTCATGATGATCGCCAGCCCGACGACGACCTCGGCCGCGGCCACCACCATCACGAAGAAGGCGGCCACCTGCCCGTCGAGGTTCCCGTTGACCCGGGCGAAGGTGACCAGCGCGAGGTTCGAGGCGTTCAGCATCAGCTCGACGCACATGAACACCACGATCGCGTTGCGTCGGGTCAGCACCCCGACGCAGCCGATCGTGAACAGGATCGCGGAGAGGACCAGGAACGGCGTCGCGCTCATGCGCGCTCCCCCCTCTCGTGGTCGGCGGGGTCGGTCGGGTCGGCGCTCGGGTCGCCGTCGAGCGGTCCGCGGGGGCCGACGTCCTCGTGCGTCTGGGACATGGTCGAGGTGAGCGCCTCCACGTCGCCGCTGGGCGCGACCTTCATGGAGCCGTGCGACATCAGCGTCCGGGACACCGACGACTCGGCGGGAGTGCCGTCGGGCAGCAGCGCCGGGGTGTCCACGGCGTTGTGCCGGGCGAAGACACCCGGGGCGGGCAGCGGCCCGAGGGGGGTGCCGTGCTCGGCGTAGTCGCGCACGCGCTGGTTGGCGCGGTCGCCCTGGCTGAGCTTGGGCGTGATGCGCTCGCGGTGGGCGAGGACCATCGCGCCGATCGCGGCGGTGATGAGCAGCGCGCTGGTCGCCTCGAAGGCGAAGACGTACTTGCTGAACAGCAGCTGGGCGAGGCCGGGGACGTTGCCCTCGGCGTTGGCGCTCGTCAGCCCGGTGACCGCACCGACCGACACCTGGCCCAGTCCGAGCACCAGCACGAGGCCGAAGAGCAGACCGACGACGGTCGCCATGATCCGCTGGGCCTTGATGGTCTCGACGACGGAGTCGGACGCGTCGACGCCCACGAGCATCAGCACGAACAGGAAGAGCATCAAGATGGCGCCGGTGTAGACGATGATCTGCACGGCGAAGAGGAACGGCGCGTCCTGCACGGCGTACAGGACGGCGAGGCCGATCATCACGACCGCGAGCAGCAGCGCCGCGTGCACGGCCTTGCGCGCGAACAGGATGCCGATCGCCGCAGCCACCATGAGCGGGCTGAGGGTCCAGAAGGCGATCACGCTCAGACCCCGCTCTCGTCGGCCGGTCGCGTGTGCGTCGTGAACGTGCCGCGGTAGTAGTCGCCCTCGTCCTTGCCGAGCTGCATCGCGTGCGGCGGCTGCTCCATGCCCGGCAGCAGCGGCGCGAGCAGGTCGGACTTCTCGTAGATGAGGTCCTCGCGGTTGTTGTCGGCGAGCTCGTACTCGTTGGTCATCGTCAGCGCACGCGTCGGGCAGGCCTCGATGCAGAGCCCGCACAGGATGCAGCGCAGGTAGTTGATCTGGTAGACGCGGCCGTAGCGCTCGCCGGGTGAGAAGCGTCCGTCGCCGTCCCCATCCGGGCCGTCGGTGTTGGAGGCACCCTCGACGTAGATCGCGTCGGCGGGACAGGCCCAGGCGCACAGCTCACAGCCGATGCACTTCTCCAACCCGTCGGGCCAGCGGTTGAGCTGGTGCCGGCCGTGGAAGCGCGGAGCGGTCGGCTTCTTCTCGAACGGGTACTGCTCGGTGACGACCTTCTTGAACATCGTGCGGAAGGTCACCCCGAATCCCGCGACCGGGTCGATGAACTGTTCCTTGAGCGTGGCCATCAGAGGTCCCCCTCGGCTGTGGTTCCGGTGACGGTCGAGCGGGACGCCCCGATGGGGGCGGGGCTCGCGGGCGTTCCGGACGCGGAGAGCGGCGGCGGAACGGGGTAGCCGCCCGCGAAGGCGTCGAACTCCCCGTCGTCCACGGCATCCTCGTCGGAGTCCTTCTCGTCGTCGCCGAAGAACATCAGGACCACGATGAGCACCGCCACGACGCCGATCGCGGCGAAGAGGTAGCGGCGGTCGAAGCTCTCATCGAGGCTGATCGCACGGATGGTCGCGACGGCGACGATCCAGACCAGCGAGATGGGGATCAGCCGCTTCCAGCCGAACGCCATGAACTGGTCGTAGCGCAGCCGCGGCAGCGTGCCTCGCAGCCAGATGAAGACGAAGACGAAGAGCATCACCTTGGCGATGAACCACAGGAACGGCCAGTAGTCCTGGTTGAACATGCCGTCGTTGATCGCCGAGAGCGGCCAGGGCGCGCGCCAGCCACCGAGGAACAGCGTGGTCGCCAGCGCCGAGACGGTCACCATGTTGACGTACTCCGCGAGGAAGAACAGCGCGAACTTCAGCGAGGAGTACTCCGTGTGGAAGCCGCCGACGAGCTCGCCCTCGGCCTCGGGGAGGTCGAACGGCGCGCGGTTGGTCTCCCCCACCATGGCGATCATGTAGATCACGAACGACGGCACGAGGATCACCCCGAACCACAGGCGCTCCTGGGCGTTGACGATCTCGGAGGTGGACATCGAGCCGGCGTACAGGAAGACCGCGACGAGCGAGAGGCCCATCGCGACCTCGTAGGAGATCATCTGCGCGCTCGAGCGCAGCCCGCCGAGCAGGGAGTACGTCGACCCGCTGGACCAGCCGCCGAGCACGATGCCGTAGATGCCCACCGAGCTGATCGCCAAGATGAACAGCACGCCGACGGGCATGTCGGTCAGCTGGAGCATCGTGGTGCGCTCGGTGAAGGGGATCCGGACCTCGGGCCCGAAGGGGATCACCGCGAAGGCCAGGAACGCAGGCACCGTCGACATCACCGGCGCGAGGACGAAGACGATCTTGTCCGCGCCCTTGGGGATGATGTCCTCCTTCAGCGCCAGCTTGACGCCGTCGGCGAGGGACTGCAGCAGACCGAACGGACCGTTCACGTTGGGGCCGATGCGATGCTGCATGCGGGCCACGACGCGACGCTCGAACCAGATGTTGAACAGCGTCAGCAGCACCAGGACGACGAAGATCAGCACGCCCTTGATGACCACGACCCACCACGGGTCGTTGCCGAAGCCCGCGACCTCGTCGGTGCCCGCGGCCTGCACGAGGTCCCCGGCCCGGGTGGTGAGGAGAGTGCTCACGCCTGCGCTCCTTCCAGCGAGCCGGCTTCGCCGGCCAGTCGTACGACGGAGCCGGATCGGCCCGCGAAGCGCGCGGTGGTCGGCGCCCACACGACGCCGTCCGGCAGGTCGGCTGCCGCCACGGGCAGCGTCACCGAGCCGCGCGAGGAGTGCAGCGTCACGCGCTGACCCGCCACGAGGCCGAGGGCGCCCAGGGTGCCCTCAGACACCAGCGCCACCGGGGTGCGCGCGGTCGCCTTGAGGTAGTCGTCGCCGTCGAGCATCCGGCCGTCGTCGATCAGCAGCTTCCAGGTGGAGAGCCGGACCGAGTCGGGGTCGGTCGTCGACTCGCGCGTCGTCGGCTGGGGGGGCGTCGAGGACGGCTCGGTCGCCGTCCCAGGCCCCGAGGTCCGCCATCTCGGCGCGGACCTGGTCGACGGTGCGGAAGCCCAGACGCACGCCCATCTCGTCGGCGATGCCGGACAGCACCCGGAGGTCGGGCAGGGCCCCGGCCTCCGCGAGCACCTTCTCGAAGGACCGGACCCGGCCCTCCCAGTCCACGAACATGCCGGCCTTCTCGGCCACCGGGGCGACCGGGAACACCACGTCGGCGACCTGCGAGACCGCGCTGGCGCGCACCTCGAGGCTGACCACGAACTCCGCCTTCTCCAGCGCGGCGGTGGCCGCGGCCGGGTCGGGCAGGTCCACCGGGTCGACGCCGCCGACCACGAGCGCGCTCAGGTCGCCGCTGTTGACGCCGGCGATGATCGCGTCGCCGTCGCGCCCCGGCGCCGAGGGCACCGTGGTGCCCCAGACGGTGCCGAGGTCGACCCGGGCGGCGGCGTCGGCGACGGGACGTCCGCCCGGCAGCAGCGTGGGCAGGCAGCCGGTCTCCAGCGCCCCGCGCTCCCCCGCACGACGCGGCACCCAGGCGAGCTTCGCGCCCGTGGTGCCGGCCAGCGTGAGCGCTGCGGACAGCGCGCCGGGGACGCCGGCGAGCCGCTCGCCGACCAGGATCACGCCGCCGCCGTCGAGCGCGACGTCACCGTCGTGCGCCAGCGCCTCGAGGGCTCCGGGCTCGTCGCCCGGCGCGGTGCGCACCAGCGTGCCGTTCATCTTGGCCAGGCCGCGCGAGGTGAACGGCGCCAGCGAGACGACCCGGGTCCGGCCCCGGGAGGCCTTGCGCAGGCGCAGGAACACGATCGGGGACTCGTCCTCGGGCTCGAAGCCGGCGAGCACCACGACGCTGGCCTTCTCGAGGTCGGCGTAGGTGACGTCGAGCGCGTTGCCCACGACGTGCGCGGCGAGGAAGTCGGCCTCCTCGGCGGAGTGCACGCGGGCCCGGAAGTCGATGTCGTTGGTGCCGAGCGCGACGCGCGCGAACTTGCTGTAGGCGTAGGAGTCCTCGCCGGTCAGGCGGCCGCCGGTGAGCACGCCCACCTTGCCGGCCCGCGCCTGCAGGCCGCGCGCCGCGACGCGGAACGCCTCCGGCCACGACGCGGGGCGGTGCTGGCCGCTCTGCTCGTCACGCACGAGCGGGGTGGTGAGCCGGTCCTCCTGGCGGGCGTAGAGGAACGCGAAGCGGCCCTTGTCGCAGTTCCACTCCTCGTTGACCTCAGGATCGTTGCCGGCGAGCCGGCGGGTGACCTTGCCGCGCCGGTGGTCGGTGCGCAGCCCGCAGCCCGAGGCGCAGTGCTCGCACACCGACGCCGTGGAGACCAGGTCGAACGGCCGCGAGCGGAAGCGGTACGACGCCGAGGTCAGCGCGCCCACCGGGCAGATCTGGATCGTGTTGCCCGAGAAGTAGGACTCGAAGGGCTCGCGCTCGTAGATGCCGACCTGCTGCAGCGCGCCACGCTCGATCAGTGCGATGAAGGGGTCGCCGGCGATCTGCTCGGAGAAGCGGGTGCAGCGCGCGCACAGCACGCAGCGCTCGCGGTCGAGCAGCACCTGCGCGGAGATGTTGATCGGCTTGGGGAAGGTCCGCTTGGACTCGGTGAAGCGGGACTCGCCGCGGCCGTTGGACATCGCCTGGTTCTGCAGGGGGCACTCGCCGCCCTTGTCGCAGACCGGGCAGTCCAGCGGGTGGTTGATCAGCAGCGCCTCCATCACGCCCTGCTGCGCCTTGTCGGCCAGCTTGGAGGACACCTGGGTGTTGACGACCATGCCGTCGGCGACCGCGAGGGTGCACGACGCCTGCGGCTTGGGCCGCGGCGGAGCCCCCTGGGGGGTGCCGGCGATCGGCGGGCCCATCATCGTCTTCGGGGTGCCGTCGCGGTCGGGCATCGCGACCTCGACCAGGCACTGGCGGCAGGCGCCGACGGGGGCCAGCAGCGGGTGGTCGCAGAACCGCGGGATCTGCACGCCGACCTGCTCGGCGGCCCGGATCACCAGCGTGCCCTTCGGCACGGTGGTCTCGACGCCGTCGATGGTGACGGTGACCATCTCGGTCTTCGCGAGGGCCTTCTGGTCGGTGCTCATGCGTGCGCCTCGGCGGGGACGAAGAGGGTGGACTTGGCGGAGTCGAAGGGACAGCCGCCCTGATCGAGGTGGGCGATGTACTCCTCGCGGAAGTACTGCAGGGAGGACAGGATCGGGCTGGTGGCACCGTCGCCGAGCGCGCAGAACGAGCGCCCGAAGATGTTGTCGCACTGGTCGATCAGCACGTCGAGGTCGTCCGCCTTGCCCTGGCCCTGCTCGAGCCGGGCGAGGGTCTGCACCAGCCACCACGTGCCCTCGCGGCAGGGCGTGCACTTGCCGCAGGACTCGTGCTTGTAGAACTCCGTCCAGCGCAGCGTGGCGCGCACGACGCAGGTGGTCTCGTCGAAGATCTGGAGCGCCTTGGTGCCGAGCATCGAGCCGGCGGCACCGACGGCCTCGTAGTCCAGCGGCACGTCGAGGTGCTCGGCGGTGAGGATCGGGGTGGAGGAGCCTCCCGGGGTCCAGAACTTGAGCTGGTGACCCTCCCGGACGCCGCCGGCGAGGTCGAGCAGCTGGCGCAGCGTGATGCCCAGCGGGGCCTCGAACTGGCCGGGGCGCGTCACGTGGCCCGAGAGCGAGTAGAGCGTCATGCCCTTGCTCTTCTCGGTGCCCATCGAGCCGAACCACTCGACGCCGTTGTTGACGATCGCGGGGACCGAGGCGATCGACTCGACGTTGTTGATCACGGTCGGGCGAGGAGTAGAGACCGGCGACGGCGGGGAACGGGGGCCGCAGCCGGGGTTGTCCGCGACGTCCCTCGAGCGAGTCGAGGAGCGCGGTCTCCTCGCCGCAGATGTAGGCGCCCGCGCCCGCGTGGACGGTCAGGTCGAGGTCGTAGCCGGTGCCGTGGATGTTCTTGCCGAGATGGCCGGCGAGGTAGGCCTCCTGCACGGCGCGCTGCAGCCGGCGTACGACGTGCAGGACCTCGCCGCGGACGTAGATGAAGGCGTGGTTCGCACGGATCGCGTAGGAGCTGATGATCACGCCCTCGACCAGGGTGTGCGGCGTGGCCATCATCAGCGGGATGTCCTTGCAGGTGCCCGGCTCGGACTCGTCGGCGTTGACCACGAGGTAGTGCGGCTTGCCGTCGCCCTGGGGGATGAAGCCCCACTTCATGCCGGTCGGGAAGCCCGCACCGCCGCGGCCGCGCAGACCGGAGTCCTTGACGAGCGAGATGACGTCGTCCTGGCTCATGCCCAGGGCGGTCTCGAGCGCGTCGTAGCCACCCGTGGCGGTGTAGGCCTCGAGGGTCCACGGCCTCTCGGTGCCCCAGTGCTCGGAGAGCACCGGTGTCAGCGTGTCGACCATCGTCACGAGCCTCCCTTGGGGTTCTGCTCGCCGCCGGCGTCCTCGCCGACGGTCTCGGCCTCGGACTCCTCGACCTGGGTCTCGGAGTCGGCGCGGCCCATCGTCTGCTGGGCGCCGAGCGCGTCACCGGCGGCGGGCTGTCCCTGCGTGGTCTGCCGGCGCTGGCGGGCCTGCTCCGACTCCGGAGCCGCCCAGCCGTTCTCGCGCGCGATCTCCAGCCCCAGCAGCGAGGCGGGGCCGGCGGCGGGGCCCTCGTCGGCACGGTCGTCGGGGAAGCCGGCGAGCACGCGCTCGGCCTCGCGCCAGGTGCAGATGCGCGCGCCGCGGGTGGAGCGGACCTCCCGGCCCTCACGCAGGTCGTCGACCAGCTGGGTCGCCGACTGCGGGGTCTGGTTGTCCATGAACTCCCAGTTGACCATCACGACCGGGGCGTAGTCGCAGGCCGCGTTGCACTCGACGTGCTCCAGGGTGACCTTGCCGTCGTCGGTCGTCTCGTCGTTGCCGAGGTCGAGGTGCTCCTTGAGACGCTCGAAGATCTCGTCGCCACCCATCACGGCGCACAGCGTGTTGGTGCAGACGCCGACGTGGTACTCGCCGACGGGACGCCGCTTGTACATCGTGTAGAAGGTCGCGACGCCGGACACCTCCGCCGCGGAGATGCCGAGCACGTCGGCGCACGCCTCGATGCCGCGTGCGGTGACGCGGCCCTCGACGCTCTGCACGAGGTGCAGCATCGGCAGCAGCGCCGAGCGGGCCTGGGGGTAGCGCGTGGTGATCTCGCGCAGCTCGGCGAGCACGGAGGCGTCGAGAGCCGAGGACTCGATCTGGGTCGTCGGGCTCCCCTCGGGGTGGCTCATCGGTCTACTCCGCCCATCACGGGGTCGATCGAGGCGATGGCGACGATGACGTCGGCGACCTGGCCGCCCTCGCTCATCACCGACGTCGCCTGCAGGTTGGTGAACGACGGGTCGCGGAAGTGCGCCCGGAACGGACGCGTGCCGCCGTCGGAGACCACGTGGGCGCCCGAGCTCGCCGCGCGGCGACTCGACCGGCACGTAGGCCTGGCCGGCGGGGACCCGGAAGCCCTCGGTGACCAGCTTGAAGTGGTGGATCAGCGCCTCCATCGACTCACCCATGATGTGCCGGATGTGGTCGAGGCTGTTGCCCATGCCGTCGCTGCCGACAGCGAGCTGGCTCGGCCAGGCGATCTTCTTGTCGCCCACCATGACCGGGGCGCCCTCGAGACCGGCGAGCCGGTCTGCGGCCTGCTCGACGATGCTCAGCGACTCCCACATCTCGTCCAGGCGGATCCGGAAGCGGCCGTAGGCGTCGCAGGTGTCACGGGTCGGGACGTCGAAGTCGTACTCCTCGTAGCCGGAGTAGGGCTGCGTCTTGCGCAGGTCCCAGGCATAGCCGGTCGACCGCAGCACGGGCCCGGTCATGCCGAGCGCCAGACAGCCGGCGAGGTCGAGGTGTCCGACGCCGACGAGCCGACCCTTGAAGATCGGGTTGGCGTTGCACAGCGCGGCGTACTCGGGCAGGCGCTTCTTCATCAGGGCGATGAAGTCGCGGATCTGGTCGAGAGCACCGGGCGGCATGTCCTGGGCGACGCCACCGGGGCGGATGAACGCGTGGTTCATCCGCAGGCCGGTGATCAGCTCGAAGAGGTCCAGGCACATCTCGCGCTCGCGGAAGCCGATGGTCATCACCGTCAGCGCGCCGATCTCCATGCCGCCGGTGGCGATCGCGACCAGGTGGCTGGAGATGCGGTTGAGCTCCATCAGGAGCACCCGCATGACCTTGGCCTTCTCGGGGATGTCGTCCTCGATGTCGAGCAGCCGCTCGACGCCGAGGACGTAGGTCGCCTCGTTGTAGAACGGGGAGAGGTAGTCCATCCGGGTGCAGAAGGTGACGCCCTGCACCCAGGAGCGGAACTCCATGTTCTTCTCGATGCCGGTGTGCAGGTAGCCGATGCCGCAGCGGGCCTCGGTGACCGTCTCGCCCTCGAGCTCGAGGATCAGCCGGAGGACACCGTGGGTCGAGGGGTGCTGCGGGCCCATGTTGACCACGACGTGGTCGTCACCGTCCTCGGCGAGGCCCTCGGTGATGGAGTCCCAGTCCTGACCGGTGACGGTGAAGACCTTGCCGTCCTCGGCGTCGGCGTCCTGCGCGTAGGGGTCCTGCGTCGTGGTGCCCATCAGTTGTACGACCTCCGCGTGTCGGGCGGCGGGATGGTCGCGCCTTTGTACTCGACCGGGATGCCACCGAGGGGGTAGTCCTTGCGCTGCGGGTGCCCCGGCCAGTCGTCGGGCATCTGGATGCGCGTCAGAGCGGGGTGACCGTCGAAGATGATGCCGAAGAAGTCGTAGGTCTCGCGCTCGTGCCAGTCGTTGGTCGGGTAGGTCTCGACGACGGACGGGATGTGCGGGTCGGCGTCGGGGCAGGTCACCTCGAGGCGGATCCGCCGGTTGTGGGTCATCGACAGCAGGTGGTAGACCGCGTGCAGCTCGCGGCCCTGGTCGTCGGGGTAGTGCACGCCCGAGACGCCGGCGCAGAACTCGAAGCGCAGGTCGGCGTCGTCACGCAGCCGTCGGGCGACCACCGGCAGCGCGTCGCGACGCACGAAGAAGGTGATCTCGCCGCGGTGCACGACGACCTTCTCGACGCCCCCGTCCAGTGCCTGCCCCGCGAGGACGGCCTCGATCGAGTCCGCGACCTGGTCGAACCAGCCGCCGTAGGGACGGGCGGTCCCGCCGGGCATCGTGATCGGGCGGACCAGGCCGCCGTACCCGCTGGTGTCGCCGGTGCCGCGGACGCCGAACATGCCGTGCCGGACGCCGACCACCTCGGGCTCGTGCTGCACCGGGAGGGCGTTCTCCTCGGCACGGTCGGTCAGGTCGACGTCGGTGCCCGGTGTCAGCTCCTCGGTCGGGGCGGGCTTGTCGTTGCTGTCGCTCACCGCAGCAGCCCCTTCATCTCCGAGGTCGGCAGGGCGTTGAGCGCCGTGGTCTCCTGCTCCTCGATCTCCGCCAGCCGGTTGGGACCGAGCTTGGTGGCCTGGACCTGCTGGTGGAGCTTGAGGATCGCGTCGATCAGCATCTCCGGACGCGGCGGGCAGCCGGGAAGGTACATGTCGACCGGGACGACGTGGTCGACGCCCTGGACGATCGCGTAGTTGTTGAACATGCCGCCGGAGCTGGCGCAGACGCCCATCGCGAGGACGTACTTGGGCTCGGCCATCTGGTCGTAGATCTGGCGCAGCACCGGGGCCATCTTCTGGCTCACCCGGCCGGCCACGATCATCAGGTCGGCCTGCCGCGGGGACGCGCGGAACACCTCCATGCCGAAGCGGGCCAGGTCGTAGCGCGGCCCGCCGGACGTCATCATCTCGATGGCGCAGCAGGCCAGGCCGAACGTCGCGGGCCAGAACGAGGCCTTGCGCATGTAGCCGGCGACGCCCTCGACGGTCGTCAGCAAGACACCGCTGGGCAGCTTCTCCTCGAGTCCCATGACCTACCTCCCCTTCTCCATCAGTCCCACTCCAGACCACCGCGTCGCCAGACGTAGGCGTACGCGATGAAGACGGTCGCGATGAAGAACACCATCTCGACGAGCCCGAACAGCTTCATCGAGTCGAAGTACACCGCCCAGGGGTACAGGAAGACGATCTCGATGTCGAAGATGATGAACATCATCGCGGTGATGTAGTACTTCACCGGGAACTTGCCGCCGCCGAGTGCCTGCGGGGTCGGCTCGATGCCGCACTCGTAGGAGTCGAGCTTGGCGCGGTTGTAGCGCTTCGGGCCGGTCAGCGAGCTGACCGCCACCGAGAACACCGCAAAACCGAACGCGAGAATCCCGAGTGCCAGGACGGGTGTGTAGAGCTCCACCGATCCTCTCCCTCCTGCTGGCTGTTCCGGCTCGTCTGTCGTGCTGGGCTGCGTGGGTCTGGTGCTGCTGTCCGACCGCGCTCAGGCCGCGGGGGCGACCTTGGCGAGCGCGTTGATCACCCGGTCGGACACGTCGCCGTCGTGCGGATCGGTGAGGTTCGCCATCAGCTTGAGGGTGAACTTCATCAGGGCCGTGCGCGGCAGGCCGTACTTCGTGGCCTGCTTCATGAACGTCGGGTTGCCGATCATCTTGGCGAAGACGCGGCCCAGCGTGAAGTAC
The DNA here is from genome assembly GCA_963845655.1 of uncultured Actinomycetota bacterium. Lineage (GTDB taxonomy): Bacteria > Actinomycetota > Actinomycetes > Propionibacteriales > Nocardioidaceae > Nocardioides_B. The sequence goes on from CAWJTB010000002.1 coordinate 503,633, forward strand.
CCGCCGTACGCCGTCTCGAGCGCAGCGGCGTAGCCCTCCAGGACCCGCTCGCGCGCGGGCCCCTCCGGACGGGCCAGGGCCTGCACGATGGTCTCGGCCGCCATGTGCCCGGCCTCGAGGGCGTAGTCGATGCCCTCGCCGTTGAAGGGGTTGACCATGCCACCGGAGTCGCCGACCAGCAGCACCCCGCGGGTGTAGTGCGGCTTGCGGTTGAAGCCCATCGGCAGCGCCGCGGAGCCGATCCGGCCGACGAGGGACTCGTCGCGGAAGCCCCACTCGTCCGGCGTGTGCTCGAGCCAGCGGTGCAGCACGTCCTTGTAGTCGACGTTGCGGAAGGCCGAGGAGGTGTTCAGGATGCCGAGGCCGACGTTGGCCTGGCCGTTGCCGAGCCCGAAGATCCAGCCGTAGCCGGGGAGCAGGTTGCTCTCACCGGGCTTGCCGTCCCACAGCTCGAGCCACGACTCCATCCACTCGTCGTCGTGGCGCGGGGTCTCGTAGTACGCGCGGATCGCGACGCCCATCGGGCGGTTGTCGCGGCGCTCGAGGCCCAGCGCGATCGCGATCCGCGAGGAGACGCCGTCGCAGGCGAGCACGACGGGGGCGGAGTAGGTCACCTCGTCGCCGGTGCGTCGGCCACGCTCGTCGACCGCACGGGTGGCGACGCCGGTGACGCGACCGGTGCGCTCGTCGATCACCGGGGCGGTGACGATGGTGCGCTCCTGCAGCCGGGCGCCGGCCTTCTCGGCGTGCCGCGCGAGGATCTCGTCGAAGTCCATCCGGCTGCGGACCAGGCCGTAGGGCGGGAAGCTCGCGAGATCGGGCCAGGGCAGCTCGATGCGGTGCCCGGCGCCGACGATCCGCAGGCCCTTGTTCTTCGCCCAGCCCGGGGCGTCGATGTCGATGCCCATCGCGATCAGCTGACGGACCGCGCGCGGGGTGAGCCCGTCGCCGCAGATCTTGTCGCGCGGGAAGGACGCCTTCTCGAGCAGCAGCACGTCGACGCCCGCGTTGGCCAGGTGGTAGGCCGCCGCGGATCCGGCCGGGCCGGCGCCGACGACGATCACGTCGGCCTGCCGCTCGTCCACGGGGATCCGGGTCATGCGGGGCGTCCTCTTCCCTGCTGGTGCACTGCGGTGGTCCTGGCTTTTGTGCCTTTGTGAATTGCTTCACGAACGTTTCTCACGGGTGAGTCTAGGGGCCACCGCCGCATCTTGCGACCCGCCCCCCACCCCATCTCGTGCCACATCCCGCGACGCGCCTCTGCCCCAACCCGCGCCCGCGTCCGACTCCGGCAAACCGCCACTGACCTGCGGATTTACAGCACACCCCCCTTGCGTTATTGCCGACCCGGCGCGTTGGCTGGTCCCCACCCCGCCGAGTCGGCGCGTCGGCTGGTCCCCACCCCGCCGAGTCGGCGCGTTGGCTGGTCCTGTGGACAGCCAACGCGCCGGGTCGGGGGGTTCTCGGCCAGCCAACGCGCCGAGTCGGGGTCTCGGCCAGCCAACGCGCCGGGTCGGGGGGTTCTCGGCCAGCCAACGCGCCGGGTCGGGGGGTTCTCGGCCAGCCGACGCGCCGGGTCGGGTCAGGCGGTGGCGCGGTGCAGGGCGACGATGCCGCCGGAGAGGTTCTGCCACTCCGGCGCGCGCCAGCCGGCCTGGGCGATCCGCGCGGCGAGCCGGGTCTGGTCCGGCCAGGCGCGGATCGACTCGGCCAGGTAGACGTAGGCGTCCGGGCTCGAGGAGACGGCGCGGGCCACCGGCGGGAGCGCGCGCATGAGGTACTCCACGTAGGCGGTCCGGAACGGCGCCCACGTCGGATGGCTGAACTCGCAGACCACCAGGCGACCACCGGGCTTGGTCACGCGCAGCATCTCGCGCAGCCCGGCGTCCGGGTCGACGATGTTGCGCAGGCCGAAGGAGATCGTCACGGCGTCGAAGGTGTGGTCGGCGAACGGCAGCCGCGTGCCGTCCCCGGCGGTGAACCCCAGGTGCGGTCGGGCCCGCTTGCCGACGCGCAGCATCCCGAGCGAGAAGTCGCACGGCACCACCTGGGCACCTCGGTCGGCGAACGGCTGGCTCGAGGTGCCGGTCCCGGCGGCCAGGTCGAGCACCAGCTCGCCGCGCCGGGGGTCCACGGCCTGCACCACCTTGCCCCGCCACCGGCGATCCTGACCGAGGGAGAGCACGTCGTTGGTCAGGTCGTAGCGGGCGGCGACGTCGTCGAACATCGCCGCGACCTCCGACGGCTTCTTGTCCAGCTGGGCGCGGCTCATGACGTCATCACCCGACCAGCCTAGGCACCGCTCGCTCCGGGCCTGCCGGGGGTGCTCGCCCCCCGCGCCGTAGGCTGCCGGGGTGACGCAGTCCCCCCGCGCCGCCGGTCGCACGCCGGACCACGTCCCCCTCGTGGTGCGCACCGTCGTCGTCCCGGACCCCGGTCCGCTGCTGGCGCTGCTGCCCGACGACGCCGCCACCGCGGCCTGGGTACGACGCGGCGAGGGCGTCGTGGGCTGGGGCGTCGCGGCGGTCTGCCACACCTCGGGCCCCGACCGCTTCACCGAGGCCTCCACGTGGTGGGCCGAGCGCGCCGGCTCCGCCGTCGTCCGGGACGAGGTCGGCCAGCCCGGCTCGGGCCTGCTCTGCTTCGGCTCGTTCGCCTTCGCCGACGAGCCGGGCGACAGCGTCCTGGTCGTGCCCGAGGTGGTGGTCGGCCGCCGCGGCGACACCGTCTGGGTGACCACGACCGGCGTCGGCAGCCTCACCGCCGCCCCCGACGTGCGTCCCGACCTCGGCGCCCTCCCGCCCCGGTGGGGGTGACCTTCGCCGACGGCGCGCGCAGTGGCACCGACTGGGAGACGGTCGTGGCCGGGGCGGTGTCGCGGATCAACGCCGGCGCGCTGGAGAAGGTCGTCCTGGCCCGTGACCTGCTGGCCACGGCCGAGGACGACGTCGACGTGCGCTGGCCGCTGGGGCGGCTCGCCGCGTCGTACCCGATGTGCTGGACGTTCCACGTCGACGGGCTCTTCGGGGCGACCCCGGAGATGCTCGTACGCCGCGAGCGGGGCCTGGTCACGTCCCGGGTGCTCGCCGGCACCATCCGCCGCACCGGCGACGACGCCCGTGACCTGACCTTGGCCGCGACCCTGGCCCGCTCCTCGAAGGACCTCGAGGAGCACGAGTACGCCGTCCGCTCGGTGGCCGACGCGCTGGCGCCGTACTGCTCGTCGATGAACGTGCCCGAGGCGCCGTTCGTGCTGCACCTGCCCAACGTCATGCACCTGGCCACGGACGTCGCCGGCGTGATCCACGAGAGCGACCAGGACCCGACCACGTCGCTGGACCTCGCCGCGGCGCTGCACCCCTCGGCGGCGGTCGGCGGCACTCCCACGGACGTCGCGACCCGGCTCATCACGGAGATCGAGGGCATGGATCGCGGCCGCTACGCGGGACCGGTCGGCTGGATGGACGGCACCGGCGACGGCGAGTGGGGACTGGCGCTGCGCTCGGCCGAGCTGGACGGGCCTCGCGTGCGGCTGTTCGCGGGCTGCGGAATCGTCGCCGACTCCGACCCGGAGGCGGAGCTGGCGGAGGCGCAGGCGAAGTTCGTGCCGGTCCGGGACGCGCTCACCGGAGGCTGACGGCCCCGGGCGGTCCATGGTCGCGGGCGGCAGCCCCTTGGGACGACCGCCACCCGCCACCACGTCCACACGGTGCAACCCCACCCATCCCCCAGCGGGCGCGGTCGAGACCATTCTTCCGTGCGTCCGGGACCGGGTCTGTGGCCTCAACGGACCGGTCCGCTGTCCGTCCGGTCACCCCGACCGGCCCGAACGGAGGACGGTCAGGTCAGGTCATTGCCGGGTGCGAGGCGCTCGTAGCCCACCTCGGACCTGCCCAGCAGCAGCTCGAGGTTGCGGCCGACCACGCTGAGGCCGGTGTCGTTCAGCAGCCCGTCGTGTACGGCGACCGCGCGGCTCGCACCCACGGCCCGGCCGAAGTCGATGACCTCGGAGATCTTGCTCCACGGGGCGTGCACGGGCAGGAACAGCACGTCGACGGGGCCGCCGGGCGGCGTGAAGGAGTCACCCGGGTGGTAGACGCGGGTGCTGCCCACGTCGACGACGTAGCCGCTGTTGAAGAACCGCGGCAGGTCCTCGTGGATCACGGCGTGCAGCTCGCCGACCGCGGTGACCGGCAGACCGGCGTCGAACTGCTGACCGGGCGAGACCACCTGCACCCGCTCGGCGACCTCGCTGTCGGCCTCGGCGATCTGGGTGCGGACGGCCTCGATCGTGTAGATCGGCGCGTCGGTCGCGCGCAGGTGCCCGACGTCGAGGTGGTCGACGTGCTCGTGGGTGATCAGCACCGCGGTGGCGCCGTCGACGGCCTCGCGCTCGGTGAAGGCGCCGGGATCGAGGACGACGACGTGGCCGTCGTGCTCGAGACGGACGCAGGCGTGCCCGAACTTGGTGATCCTCATGTCCTGAACCTACCCAGGAACGCTCAGCCCAGCCGGCTGTCCACGAAGCACCAGCGCCACTCCTCGCCCGGCTCGGCCGAGCGCATCACGGGGTGCCCGGTCTCGGAGAAGTGCGCGCTGGCGTGCTTGCTCGGGGAGGAGTCGCAGCAGCTCAGCCGCCCGCACTCCAGGCACTTGCGCAGGTGCACCCAGGTGGTGCGACCCTCTTCGACGCAGTCCTGGCACTCGCCGTGCACCTGGGTCTCGATGTCTGCGGGGGCCTCGCTCAGGTGGTCGCAGGAGGCGATGCTGCCGACCCGGCCACCGATCACCTCGCTGTCCTCGTCGACGTCGGCGCGGCGCTCGTTGCGGATGTCGAGCATCGACTCCTCGACGTCGAGGGCAGCCAGCACCTCGGACACCACCTGGTGGGGGATCGCGCCGGTGCTGCGCACCTCGAGGATCTTCTCGCGCTCGAAGTGCAGCATGTCCAGCCGCATCCGGGCGTAGGCCTCGCTGGGGGTCTCCACCTCGGGATGGGTGCCGCCGAGGCGTTCCCACGCGGCGGTGTTGCGCTGCTCGCCCCGCCGACGCAGCTCGGCGAGCACGTCGTAGGGGTCCTCGTCGTCCTCGTGCTCGCGGACGTACTCCAGCCCGGCGGCGGACGCCTTCTCGAAGAGCGCGGCCCGGGCCAGGGCGTCCTCGCGGGGGTCGGGCGAGGGCAGCCCCAGGCGGCGGACCAGCCAGGGCAGGGTCAGCCCCTGCACGAACAGGGTGCCGGCCGTCACCGCGAGGGCGACCAGGATCAGGGTCTCGCGGAAGTCGACGCTCGTCGGGATGGCGAAGGCAGCGGCCAGGGTGACCACTCCGCGCATCCCGGCCCAGCCCAGCACCAGGGTGTGCCGCCAGTCGGGGTGCTCGCCGGTCTCCTTGTCGGGTCCGGGGCGGACCAGCAGGAAGCGGGCCGGGAAGACGTAGACCAGTCGGAGCGCGACGACCGCGAGCAGGGTCGCCGCGGTCAGCAGCGCGACGGTGGACCACGGCACGCGGCTCTCCGCGACGTCGCCCACGATCCAGCGGACCTGGAGGCCGATCAGCAGGAAGACGGTGTTCTCCAGCAGGAACTGGATGGTGCGCCAGTTGAGCCGCTCGGCGATCCGGGACGACGCCGACTGCAGGACCGGGGCCCGGTGGCCGAGCAGCAGGCCGGCGATCACGACGGCGAGCACGCCCGAGGCGTGGATCTCCTCGGCGATGACGTAGGCCACGAAGGGAGTCACGAACGAGACGCTGGTGTCGAGGACGGCGTCCTCCACCCGGCGACGTACGAACGCCACCACGTAGTAGACCGCGAGCCCGACGGCCACGCCGCCGACCGCGGCGACCAGGAAGTCGAGCCCGACCTCCTGGAAGGTGACCGCTCCGTACGCCGCGAGGCTGGCCGTGCGCAGGGCGACCAGCGCGGTCGCGTCGTTGAGCAGCGACTCACCCTCGAGGATCGTGACGATCCGCCGCGGCAGGCCGATCCGGCGCCCGATCGCGGTCGCGGCGACGGCGTCCGGCGGCGCCACGACCGCCCCGAGCGCGAACGCCGCCACCCAGTCGATCTCCGGGACCAGCGTGTGGGCGACGACCGCGACGCCCACGGTGGTGAAGACGACCAGCCCGACGGACAGCAGCAGGATGGGTCGCCGGTTGTGGTTGAAGTCGACCAGCGAGGTCTGCAGTGCGGCGGCGTACAGCAGCGGGGGCAGCAGCCCGATCAGGACGACGTCGGCGCTCAGCTGCACCTCGGGCACGAACGGCAGGTACGACGCGCCCGCTCCCAGGGCGACCAGCACCAGCGGCGCGGGCAGGTCGAAGCGCCGCGAGAGGCCGGAGACGAGCACGACCGTCACGGCGAGAGCGACGAGGGAGATGGCGATGTGCACGTCGGTATCTAAGCAACGATCACCTCAGGTCATTCCCGACGAGCGTGCCGTGCTCAGCCGATGGGCTGCTGCAGCCTGGTCACCCAGGCGCCGGGGTCGTCCCGGGGCCGGACACGGTGGGTCAGGGCCCGGTCGGCAATGCACGGATCGCGGCGTCCAGCTCGCGCCGGTCGTCGCGCCGCACGACGGCCTCGAGCACCTCGATTCCTCCGGCCGGCTGGTCGAGCGCGTGCCGGAGCTCGGCGAGCGAGTCGACCTTCCAGTGCGGCGTGCGGGTGGCCGCGCAGAGGGCCGCCAGGTCGACGCCGTGAGGGGTGCCGAAGAGCCGGTCGTACGACGCCGCGTGCTGCGGCTGGCCCTGCTCCAGCGAGGCGAAGATCGAGCCGCCGTCGTCGTTGACGACCACGATCGTCAGGTCGGGACGCTCCTCCTCCGGTCCGATCAGGAGCCCGTTGGCGTCGTGCAGGAACGTGACGTCGCCGAGCAGCGCGATCGCCCGGCTGCTGTGCGGCCGGCCCAGGGCCGCGCCGATCGCGCTCGAGACGGACCCGTCGATGCCGGCGAGCCCGCGGTTGCCGACGACCATCCGCCGGTCCCCGACGCCGTACGGCGCCACCATCAGGTCGAGGTCGCGGACCGGGTTGGAGGCTCCGACGAACAGCAGCCCGCCCTTGGGCACCGCGGCACTGACCGCCCCCGCGACCTGGTGCGGCGTCAGCGTCCCGCGCTCCGCGAGCAGGGCGTCGAGGCGTCGTGCCAGCGCCCGGTCGCGCTCGCGCCACTCCTCGAGCCACGGGTTCGGCCGCTCCTCGGGGGAGGCGTCGCTGCTCAGGAAGAGGTCCGGGCGGGCGCCGCCGAGCTCGACCGCGTCGCAGACGACGTGCACGTGGTTGCCGGAGTCGGTCCAGCCCGAGGGTCCCCGCACGGCGTAGAGCTCGACGTCGTCGCGGGCCAGCAGCCGGCCCACCGGCCGCGACAGGGTCGGGTGCCCGAAGACGACGACCTGCTGGATCCGGCCGGTGAGCTCGTCGTCGCCGAGCAGCAGCCGGGCGGTCCGGATCACGCTGTCCCCCGTGCGCGACCCGCTGGTCGGCTCGGCCAGCAGCGGCCATCCCGCGCGCTCGGCGAGCACCCGGGCAGGCGGGCCGGCGTCGTCCCCGGCCACGACGACCGTGCGCAGCCCGGGGTCGATCGGGGTGGGCTGCGGCTGGGTCCGGGCACCGGCCGTCATCCACGGATGCCCCTCGGCGGCCCCGTCGAGCGGGCTCCCCCAGCCGTCGGAGGTCTCCGGGACGAGCGGCTCCTCGAACTGCACGTTGAGGTGCACCGGACCGGGGCGGTCGCCGAGCCGACCCCGGGCGGTGCCGGCGGCGCGCGCGGCAAGGGCCCGCCATCCCACGACCTGGCGCCGCTCGGCGTCCCCGGAGCCCGGGTGCGCCGCAGGGACGTCGGCCTGCAGGCGGGTCGCCTCTCCGAACAGGCGGGCCTGCTCGGTGGTCTGGTTGGCGTTGGTGCCGCGCAGCCGCGCCGGGCGGTCGGCGGTCAGCAGCACCAGCGGCACGCCGGCGTGCGAGGCCTCCAGCACCGCGGGATGCAGGTTGGCGACCGCGGTGCCGCTGGTGGTCAGCACGACCACCGGTCGCTTGCTCGTGCGAGCGAGGCCGAGCGCGAGGAACGCCGCCGATCGCTCGTCGATGCGGGTGTGCAGCCGCAACCGGTCCTGCGCGGCGTGCACCGCGAAGGCCAGCGCGGCGCTGCGCGAGCCGGGGGCCAGCACCACGTCGCGCACCCCGCAGCGGACCAGCTCGTCGACGAGCACCGTCGCCAGGGCCGTCGAGGCGTTCGCCGGGGTCATGGCGTGGAACCTACCGAAGCCAGCCGGTCGTGCCAGTGCCGCGCGCGCTCCGGCGTGGCCCGGAGCCGCTCGAGCGCGGCGTCGTCCACGTCCGGGCGTACGACGGGCAGGGTGCCGTCCCGCGGCAGCAGCGGCTCGGCCGCGACGTCGTCGCCGAGCAGCTGCACCGTCGCGAGGCCGCACGCATAGGGCAGCTCGGGCAGGGCGGCGGCCAGCGCCACGCCGGCGGCGATGCCGACGCTGGTCTCCAGCGCGCTGGACACCACGACGGGCAGGCCGATGTCGTGCGCGATCCGCAGACAGGCCCGCACGCCGCCGAGCGGCTGGACCTTGAGCACCGCGATGTCGGCCGCCTCCAGGTCCCGCACCCGGTAGGGGTCGACCGCCCGGCGGATCGACTCGTCGGCGGCGATCGGCACGCGGACCCGGCGGCGCACGACGGCGAGGTCCTCGACGGAGGCCACCGGCTGCTCGACGTACTCCAGTCCGCCGGCCGCCCGGTCCAGCAGCGGGATCCGGGTCACCGCCTGCTCGACCGACCACAGGCCGTTGACGTCGATGCGGATCGCGCCGTCGGGCCCGAGTGCGTCCCGGACCGCCTCCAGCCGGGCCTGGTCCTCGCCCACGCTCTGCCCGGGCTCGCCGACCTTGACCTTCGCGGTCCGGCAGCCGCCGCTCGCGGCCACGATCCTTGCCGCCTGCTCGGGGCCGACCGCCGGCACGGTGACGTTGACCGGCACGACGTCGCGCACCGGGGCGGGCCAGCCCTCGTCTGCCGCCTCGTGGGCCGCGCGCAGCCAGGGCGCGGCGGTCGGGTCGTCGTACTCCAGGAAGGGGCTGAACTCCCCCCAGCCCGCGTCCCCGCGCAGCAGCACGCCCTCGCGCACGGTGAGGCCGCGGAAGCGGGTGCGCATCCCGACCGCGAACACCTCGACCCGGGTCTTATCCACCGTCGACCCGGGTCTCGTCCCCCGTTGAGCCGGGTCTCGTCCGCAGCGCCTGCCGGTCGACCTTGCCGTGCGGCAGCAGCGGCAGCGCCTCGAGGTGTACGACGTGCCTCGGCGCCCACGCCCGCGGCAGCTCGGCCGCCACCCAGTCCCGGAGCTCCTCACGGCCCGCGTCCCCGACCACGTAGGCCACCACGACGGCGCCCCACTCGGCGTCGGGACGGCCGAGCACCTCGACGGCTCGGACGCCCGGGTGCGCGCGCAGCCGGCGGGCGACGGCCGGCGTGGGCACGTTGACGCCGCCGCTGAGGACGACGTCGTCCACGCGGCCGAGCACCTCGAGCCGCCCGTCGTGGTCGAACCGGCCGAGGTCCTGCGTCACGAGCCAGCCGTCCTCGAGCACCGCGCGCGTGGCGTCGGGCTGCCCGTCGTACCCGTCGAAGAGGACGGGTCCACCGACTCGCACGCGCTGGTCCGCACCGATCTTGACCGCCACGCCGTCGAGCGGGACACCGTCGTAGACACAGCCGCCGCAGGTCTCGCTCATGCCGTAGGTCGTGACGATCCGGGCTCCGGCGGCCTCGGCGCGCTTGCGCACGGCCGGCTCGAGCGCCGCGCCGCCCAGCAGGATCGCGTCGAGGCCGCGCAGCGCGTCGGCCTCCCCCGCCTCGAGCATCCGCACCAGCTGCGTCGGCACCAGCGACACGTAGCGGCGCGCGCCGGTGAGGGCGCCGGGCTCGGTCTGCGGCGTCGTGCCGGCCCGCACCGAGCGGAACAGCACCTGCAGCCCGGCGACGTAGGTCGGCGGCAGCGTCAGCAGCCACTGTCCCGGCCCGCCGAGCCGGGCGTGCGTCGCGTCGGCCGAGGCGCGCATCGCCGCCCTCGAGAGGACCACCGGCTTGGGCTCACCGGTCGAGCCGGAGGTCTCCACGACCAGCGGCGCCGGGTCCGCCGCAGCGTCCCACACCCGCAGCAGCGCGAGGATCTCCTCGGCGCTGCCGTCGACGGGCTGGAGGCTGGCCACGAGCGCACACGCTATGCCTGCGAGAATCCCGGACCATGACAACCCCCGGACCGATGACCGGCCCGACGGGGAGCCAGTGGCTCGCGGGCGCTCGCCCACGGACCCTCCCCGCCGCGGTCGCGCCGGTGCTCGCGGGCACCGGCGTCGCGGCCTTCGTCGATCACGCGGTGTGGTGGAAGGCCGGCCTCGCGCTGCTCGTGTCGCTGGCGCTGCAGGTGGGGGTCAACTACGCCAACGACTACTCCGACGGCATCCGCGGCACCGACGCGGACCGGGTCGGCCCGTTGCGCCTGGTCGGCTCGGGCACGGCGTCCCCGGCGTCGGTCAGGGCCGCGGCGTTCGCGGCCATCGGCGTCGCGATGGTGGCCGGGCTGGTGCTGGCCGCGACCACGTCGTGGTGGCTGCTGCTCGTCGGCGCGCTGGCCGTGGTGGCCGCGTGGTTCTACACCGGCGGCTCGTCGCCGTACGGCTACAAGGCGCTGGGCGAGGTGATGGTCTTCGTCTTCTTCGGCCTGGTCGCGGTCGTCGGCACGACCTACGTGCAGCTCGGGTCCACGCCCGCGCCGTCGTGGTACGCCGGCGTCGGCGATCGGCGCGCTGGCCTGCGCGATCCTGGTCGCCAACAACCTGCGCGACATCCCGACCGACCGCGAGGTCGGCAAGCGCACGCTCGCGGTGGTGCTCGGCGACCCGCGCACCCGGGGGCTCTACGCGCTGCTCGTCGCGGCCGCCGCCGTGGCTCTCGTGGGCGTCGCGCTGTCGACGTCGCTGGCTCGCGCTGCTAGGGCTGGCGTTCGTCGTCCCCGGCGCCCGCGGTGTCGCCACGGTGCTCGGCCGCGCCGCAGGGTCGCGCCCTGGTGCCGGTGCTGCAGTCGACCGGGCTGGCCGTGCTGCTCTACGGCGCCGGGCTGTTCGTCGGCCTGCTCGTCGCCCGCTGAGCACGCGCGGTCTCAGGTCGGCTCGGTCCAGACACCGGTGTCGTAGAACCTCTCGAGCGTCCGGGTGTACGGCGTGATGTCGATGTCCTGCGCGACCAGCCAGTCGTCGTCGTAGTAGGTCGCGCCGTAGCGCTCGCCGCCGTCGCACAGCAGGGTGACGACGCTGCCGCTCTCGCCGACGGCGTGCATCGCGGCGACCAGGCGCAGCGCGGCCCACATCGCGGTGCCGGTCGAGCCGCCGACCGAGCCGGCCGGTCACCTGCGAGCACCAGCGCATCGCGGCGATCGAGGCCGCGTCGGGCACCGAGACCATCGCGTCGACCACGCCGGGCTGGAAGGACGGCTCGACCCGCGGCCGGCCGATGCCCTCGATGCGGGAGCCGGTCCCGGTGACGTGGGTCCGGGTCGTCGGCGACCCAGCCGTCGAAGAAGGCGCTGTTCTCCGGGTCCACCACGCACACCCGGGTGTCGTGGCGGCGGTAGCGGACGAAGCGGCCGATCGTCGCGGACGTGCCGCCGGTGCCCGCACCGACGACGACCCAGCGCGGGACCGGGTGCCGCTCCTGGGCGAGCTGCTCGAAGATCGACTCGGCGATGTTGTTGTTGCCGCGCCAGTCGGTGGCCCGCTCGGCGTAGGTGAACTGGTCCATGAAGTGCCCGCCGGTCTCCTCGGCGAGCCGGCGCGCCTCGTCGTACATCGTCTCCGGGCGCTCGACCAGGTGGCAGCGCCCGCCCTGGAACTCGATCAGCTCGATCTTGCTGCGCGCCGTCGAGGCCGGCATCACCGCGACGAACGGCAGCCCGAGCAGCCGCGCGAAGTACGCCTCGGACACCGCGGTGGAGCCCGACGACGCCTCGATCACCGTCGTGCCCTCGCAGACCCACCCGTTGCACGAGCGCGTAGAGGAACAGCGAGCGCGCCAGCCGGTGCTTCAGCGATCCGGTCGGGTGGACCGACTCGTCCTTGAGGTAGAGATCGACCTGCCAGCTGCCGGGCAGCGGGAAGACGTGCAGGTGGGTGTCGGCCGAGCGGTTGCTGTCGGCCTCGACCTTGCGGATGGCCTCGTTCAGCCAGACGCGGTCCTGCGGTCGTTCGGCGATCCGGCAGCAGCCGTCCCGCCCGGCCGGATCAGCCATCAGTCCGTGTCTTCCTTGGCGCGCGACTCCTCGAAGCGACGCGACGCGTTGCCGGCACGCTCCGAGACCTTCGCCGCGAACCGTTCGCGCGGACCTTGGAGCAGGAAGTAGGACGCGATCGCGGACAGCACCGCGGCGATCAGCAGGGGCGGCCAGAAGACTGGCGACACCGACCGCGCGGAAGGCGCCGAGCGCGACGAGCAGGGTCGCCACGAACAGCCCGATGCGGGCGACTGTGTAGACCACGAACTCCCTCACTCCGACAGCCTAAAGGGACGAACCCCGCACCCGGCTTGGTCGGGTGCCTACTCTGGGGGGGTGGGTAAGTTCCTTTGGTCGTTGTCGTCTTCGCGGCCCTCGTCTACACGGCCTTCTGGCTCGTGGAGAAGCGGCGTGCGCGCAAGTCCGGCGGACCGGCCCGTCGCCCCTCCCCGCCGCCGCGTCGCTCGACCGCACCGGACGACGACGAGGAGTTCCTGCGCGACCTGAACCGTCGCCAGCGGAAGCGTCAGCAGAACCCCGACGGGGAGAGCTAGACGCCCTGTCTCGGCGCGGCAAGGTAAAGAGATGGCGAAACTGCTTCCCTGCCCGCCGCAGACTTGCTTTAGTACACGTGAACGGCGGCTGGTGACCCGAGACTCCAGCCGCCGTTCTGCTTGTCCGGACCGCTCGGCGGACCGGAGCGGGCTCACTTGCCGGCGTAGGAGTGCATGCTCCCGCTGCCGAAGAAGAAGTTGATCCCGATGAAGTTGAACAGCAGCGACGCGAAGCCGATCAGCGCGATGATCGCCGCCGCCCGGCCGCGCCAGCCCGCCGTGGCCCGGGCGTGCAGGTAGGCCGCATAGATGACCCAGGTGATGAAGGCCCAGACCTCCTTGGGGTCCCAGTTCCAGTAGGAGCCCCAGGCGGCCTCCGCCCAGATCGGGCCGGCGATCAACGCCGCGAACGTCCAGATCGGGAAGCCGAACGCGTGCACCCGGTAGGCCACCCGGTCCAGCACCCGCAGCTCCGGCAACCGGTCGAGGTAGCCGCCGGGGCGCACCGAGCCGCGCTCCACGGCGCGACCCTTGACGAGGAACAGGATCGAGGCCAGTGCACCGATCCCGAAGGCACCGGTCGCGGTCACGGCGGCGGCGACGTGGATGACCAGCCAGTAGGACTTCAGGGCCGGAACGAGCGGTCCGGCGGGCACGTAGAGCAGCAGCACGTCCAGCATCAGCACGACGACCAGGAAGCCGGTGACCAGCACCCCCATCCAGCGCAGGCCGTAGCGGCGCATCAGCAGGAGGTACATCAGCGAGACGCCGAACGCACCGGCCAGGGTGAACTCGTACATGTTGCCCCAGGGCACCCGCACCGGGTCGGCGCCGAGCCCTCGGGCGACCAGACCGAGCAGGTGCAGCGCACAGCCGAGGACGGTCAGGGAGACCCCGATCCGGCCCCACCGCTCGACCTTCTCCTCACCGGCGCCGACCCCGGCCGAGCGCTCCGGCGCGGCGTTCGAGACAGGTGTACGGCGACCCGTCGAGGTGCTCGCGCCGACGGTGGCGCTCTCCCGCCTGTCGGCCTGCTCCTCGACCGGCTCCTCGACCGGGACGGATCGCGCCACGGCCCACTCGGCGATGTGCGCCAGGAACGCCAGGGTGTAGACGATCGAGGCGAACATCACGGCGTTGTTGCTGAAGGCGGCGAAGTCGGCGGTGGTCACGCGCGCTCCCTCTCTGCTGGGTCGATGCGGTCCCCCGGTGCAGGTCCCGATGCAGGCGCGGGGCCGCTGATGCCCCGCACCAGACGCTCCAGCTCGGCGACCTCGTCGGAGAGGTCACCGCCCGAGCTGCGGTCCAGCCCGGCCAGCTCCACCACGGTAGCCCCGTCGCCGCGACGCAGCCGCACCCAGGCGCGGCGGGGCCGGATGAACAACGACCCCATCAGCCCGACGATGGCGAGGACCACGCCGGCGAGCGCGAGCTCCTTGCCGGGACTGTGGCTGACCTGCAGCTTCACCCAGCGGTCGACACCGTCGAAGGTGATCGACCCGTCGCCGTCCGGCAGCGCCACGGTCTGGCCGAGGTCCAGCTTGATCCGCGCGTTCGGCCCGAGCCGCTCGGGGTCGGAGCTCGGGTAGGGCGACAGGTCGTCCTTGTCGAGCGTGTAGACCGACTGCGGCCTCCCGGTGTCCAGGCCGAGGTCGCCGCGGTAGGGGGTCAGCGACAGCACCGGGTCGAGGGCGTCGGGGAACTGCGAGAACGGGCCGCGCTCCATCGTGAAGCCGTAGGTGGGCAGGAAGAAGCCCTCGAAGCCGAGCTGCGCGGGGTCGGCGTCGGGCACCTTGACCACACCGAAGGAGGCGAACGAGCTGTCCTGCGGGAGGAACGGGACCGGGCCCTCGTAGGCCACGTCCCCCGCCCCGTCGCGGACGGTCACCCGCGGGGCGTAGCCGTGCCCGACGAGGAAGACGCTGGTGCCGTCGACGGTCAGCGGATGGTTGACGGCGAGGTTCTGCGTGCGAGGCCGGTCCGTCGGGCTGCCCTGGTAGGTCAGGTCGGCGTCGAACGACTCGGGCTGCCCGAGGTTGGGGCCGGAGGTCAGGAACCGCACGTCGAAGTCGTCCACGCTCAGGCTGAGCGGGTCGAGGTCGTCGGGGCTGAAGAACGATCCGGGCGCGAAGTCGTCGTACTGGCTCAGGGAGTTGGAGAAGCCCTGGCCCACCACGGTGATCACCCCGCCCTTGTAGCCGTAGAGCTGCCCGAGCGCGAAGCCGACCAGCACGACGAGCACGGAGAAGTGGAAGACCAGGTTGCCGGCCTCGCGCAGGTAGCCGCGCTCGGCACTGATCGCGTCCTCGCTCACCCGGACCCGGTAGCGACGCTTGCGCAGCGCGGCGACGGCCCGCTCCCGGACCACGTCCACGGGCTCGTCGATCTCGAAGGTGGTGGACGCGGGCATCCGCAGCAGGTGGCGGGGCGCCCGGGGCGGTGGAGACCGGAAGGCCCGCCAGTAGACGCGCAGCCGGGGCACCACGCAGCCGACCAGCGAGACCATCAGCAGCAGGTAGACGGCCGAGAACCACACCGAGCCGTAGACGTCGAACATCCCGAGCGCCTCGTAGACCGGGGTCAGCCTCGGGTGGTCGTCCTGCCACTGGGAGACCGTGATCGCGTCGATGTTGCGCTGCGGCACCACGGAGCCGGGCACCGCCGCGAGCGCGAGCAGGAAGAGCAGCACCAGCGCCGTCCGCATCGAGGTGAGCTGACGCCACGCCCAGCGCGACAGCTCGACGGGCCCGAGCGTCGGGGGTGCCGACGGCGGCGTCGGTGGCGTGGCGGCGGACCCGCCCGCCTCCGTCGCGACCTCGTCGGTGGCGCTCACACGGGCGCCTGGAACGAGCCGGCCCACGAGCGGAGACCGAGGACCCACTGGTCCCACAGCCCGGTGACGAGGAGCATCCCGACGACGATCAGCATCACCCCACCGAGGCGGGTGACCCAGACCTGGTGCCGGCGCACGAACGCCACCGCACCGAGCATCCGACGGAAGGCCAGGCCGGCGGCGATGAACGGCAGCCCGAGACCGATCGAGTAGGCCAGCCCGAGCACCATGCCGCGCACGGCCGTGGCCTCGTTGACGGCCAGCACGTTGACCGCGGAGAGCGTGGGGCCGATGCACGGCGTCCAGCCGACGCCGAAGAGCACGCCGAGCAGCGGGGCCGCTGCGAGCCCTACGGCGGGCACCTTGTGCACCCGCACGTCGCGCTGCAGGAACGGCACCAGCCCGACGAAGGCGACACCGAGCAGCACGGTCACCAGACCCAGGACGACGTTGATCTCGCGGGTGTAGTCGATCAGCCAGCGACCGAGGCTGCCGAACAGCGCCCCGTAGGCGACGAAGACCGCAGAGAAGCCGAGCACGAACAGGAGACTGCCGAGCAGCATCCGGCCCCGCTTGCCCTGCTCGAGGTCGACGCCGGTGAGGCCGGTGGCGTAGGAGAGGTAGCCCGGCAGCAGCGGCACGACGCACGGGGAGAAGAACGACACGAGACCGCCGACCATCGCGACCGGCAGGGCGATCAGCAGCGAACCGGACAGGACGGTGCTGCCGAACCAGCCGCCGACATCGAGCAGGGGGAGCCCGATCACGAGGCAACCCTCCCGCCGGCGTCCTCCACCAGGTCGTCGAGCGTGGTGCGGGAGATCTCGCCCAGGACGCTGGCCGCGACCCGGCCCTCCTTGTCGATCACGATCGTGCTCGGGATCGAGTTGGGCGTCAGGGTGCCCTCGAACGCCAGCAGGGTGCGCCCGGACTGGTCGTAGATCGAGGGGTAGGGGATGCCCTGCTTGCGCACGAAGGCGCGCGCCGCGGCCTTGCTGGGGTCACGGCTGTCGATGCCGAGGAAGGCGACGTCCTGCTCCGCGAGGTCGCGAGCCGCGTCGGCGAGCATCGGCGCCTCGGCGCGGCAGGGCGGGCACCACGACCCCCAGACGTTGACCACCACGACCTGCCCGCGGTAGTCGGCCAGCGACAGCTGCTCGCCGTCGAGCGACTCCCCCGCGACCGTGCCGGGCGTGCTGCGGTCGTCGGCGGCGACCGAGGTGATGATGCCCTCGCCGGCGATGTAGCCCTGGTCGCCGGAGCTGCCGACGTCGCCACCGGCGCACGACGCCAACGTCCCCGACGCGAGCACGGCGGAGAGGGTGAGGGCGAGGCGTCGGCGCATCAGGCGGGCGGGGTCTCGTCCTGGTCGCTGCCGCCCTTGCTGAAGTTCGCGTTGCGGTCCTTGAGGGGGATCAGGTCGGCTGCGGGCTCGGAGTAGCGCAGCGTGGTGAGGGTGTCGTCCTCGAAGGTCAGCGACGTCAGGCTGCACAGGGTGCACTGGCGGTTGCGCGGGTTGTGCACGAACGACCGGCCCTCCACGTGCAGGCGGGTGATCCACACCGGCAGCTGGTGGGAGACGATCAGCGCCTCGTGGCCCCGCGCGGTGTCGCGGGCGTCGTACACCGACGCCATCATGCGCGCGACGACCGCCTTGTAGGGCTCGCCCCAGGACGGGCGGTAGGGGTTCCACAGGTAGCGCCAGGTCTTCGGGCGCTTGAGGATGCCGTCGCCGACGCTGAACCGGCGGCCCTCGAAGACGTTGGTCGACTCGATGACCCGGGCATCGGTGACGATGTCGAGGCCCCGGGCCAGCGCCGTCGGGCGAGCCGTCTCCTGGGCGCGCTCCAGCGGGGAGGCAACGACGTGGGTGATGTCGCGCTCGCCGATGGTGTCGGCGACGCGCTCGGCCATGCGCAGCCCCAGCTTGGACAGGTGGTAGCCCGGGAGCCGGCCGTAGAGCACGCCCTCGGGGTTGTGCACCTCGCCGTGGCGGAGCAGGTGCACGGTGGTGCGAACGGTCATGGATGGTCTCCTGCGGGTACGGCGGCCGCAGCGCGGGCCGCGGCGGGAAGGGCCGAGAGGATCCGGTCCACGGCGACCCGGTCGTGGGCGGCGGAGAGGAACCACACCTCGAACGCGCTCGGGGGCAGGTAGACGCCCTGGTCGAGCATCGCGTGGAAGAACGCCTTGAACCGGTCGGTGTGCTGGGCGCTGGCCGCGGCGAAGTCGCGGACCTCGCGCACACCCTCGTCGGTGAAGAACACGCTGAACATGTTGCCGACGTGCTGCACGACGTGCGGGACGCCGGCCTCGGTGAGCGCGACACCCGCGGCCTCCCGGACGACCTGCGCCGTGGCGTCGAGCTGGGCGTAGACCTCGTCGGTCGCGAGCCGGAGCGTGGCCAGTCCCGCCGACGTCGCGACCGGGTTCCCCGACAGGGTGCCGGCCTGGTAGACCGGCCCCTCGGGCGAGAGCCACGACATCACGTCGGCGCGTCCGCCGAACGCCGCGGCCGGGAAGCCGCCGCCCATCACCTTGCCGTAGGTGAGCAGGTCCGGCGCCCAGCCCTCGACGGCTCCGTCCAGACCGTGGTGACCCGACCGGGTGACCCGGAAGCCGGTCATCACCTCGTCGCTGACGAACAGCGCCCCGTGCGCCGCGCAGGTCTCGGCGAGCAGCCGGTTGAACCCCGGCGCCGGGGGGACCACCCCCATGTTGCCGGGGGCCGCCTCGGTGATGACGCAGGCGATCTCCCTGCCACGCTCGGCGAACAGCGCGGTCACCGCGTCGGGGTCGTTGTAGGGCAGCACGACCGTGGCTGCGGTCGCAGCGGCGGGGACGCCGGGGGTGCCGGGCACCGCGAGCGTGGCCAGCCCGGAGCCGGCCTGGGCCAGCAGCGAGTCGACGTGACCGTGGTAGCAGCCGGCGAACTTCACGACCAGCTCCCGGCCGGTGAACCCGCGCGCCAGCCGGATGGCCGACATGGTCGCCTCGGTGCCGCTGGACACGAAGCGAACCTTCTCCACCGGCGTGCGCGCCACGATCTCCTCGGCGAGCTCCACCTCCGGTCGGGTGGGGGTGCCGAACGACGTCCCGCGGGCGACCGCCTCCCGGGCGGCGTCGAGCACCCCGGGATGGGCGTGACCGAGCAGCATCGGGCCCCAGCTGCCGACGAGGTCGACGTACTCGGTGCCGTCGACGTCGACGAGGTAGGGGCCGTGGGCGCTCTCGATGAAGCGCGGCGTGCCGCCGACCGCGTTGAAGGCGCGGACCGGTGAGTTCACCCCACCTGGCGTCACCGCCTGGGCGCGGGCGAAGAGCGCAGCCGACTGCGCGGTGGACGGCGTCGGCCGGTCGGGGGTCGTGGGGGCGGTGGCGCTCACGCTCGCATTGTCCCCCGCGGGCGGGCTGGACCACGAACCCGGTCCCCGCTGCGGGTCTGTGAGTCTGCCGACGTCCGGCCGCCGGACGCGTCCCCTCGCGCCGTTCGTTACTGACGCGTAACCTGCTTGGACCAGCGTCGTTGAAACGTGTGGACGAGGGCAAAACCGGGTAGACCACTTCTCAGGGGCGGGGGCCGGTTCCATGACGGTGAAGGGGAAAGAGACACACATGTCTTCCAAGGCTCGCAAGCGCTCGACCCGCTGGCAGAAGGCGTCAGCCCTGCTCCCGCTGGCGCTGCTGTCCGGTGCCTGGACCACCAGCCTGACGATGACCAGCGCGGCCGACCAGAGCGAGGCCCGCCCCCAGGCCGGGCAGCTCCCCGACGGGACGATGGTCCCCTCCGAGGCGATCAAGGCCCCGGCCAGCGTCTCGAACCCCGGCGAGATCGCCCCCGGTGTGCCGACCGGCTCCGCCGACCAGATCATCGCCAGCTCCTCCACCAACGGCATCCCCTCGGCGGCCCTGTCCGCCTACCAGCGCGCAGCCCAGGTGATCGACCGTGCCGACAAGGGCTGCAACATCGACTGGACGCTGATCGCGGCGATCGGCCGCGTCGAGTCCAACCACGGTCGCTACGGCGGCAACACCCTCGACGACGAGGGCGTCAGCCGCCCCGGCATCTACGGCATCCCCCTCGACGGCGGCAACGGCACCGCGCGGATCACCGACAGCGACGCCGGCCAGTACGACAACGACACCCAGTTCGACCGCGCGATCGGCCCGATGCAGTTCATCCCCTCGACCTGGGCGGTCGTCGGGGTCGACGGTGACGGCGACGGCGACCGCAACCCGCAGGACATCGACGACGCCGCGCTCGCCACGGCCGTCTACCTCTGCTCCGGCGACGAGGATCTGTCCACCCGCGCGGGGCAGCAGTCGGCCGTCTACCGCTACAACCACAGCCAGGACTACGTGAACCTCGTGCTGTCGATCATGGAGGCCTACGCCTCGGGCGACTTCACCTCCGTTCCGACGAGCTCGGCCGGCACCACCACGTTCACCCCCGACTACGGCGACTCCGTCTTCTCCTCCGGCACGCGTGGGTTCACCTATCCCAAGGCCAAGGGCGGCACCAGCGGCGGCCGCTCGGGCTCCGACTCGTCGTCCTCGGGTGGCGGTCCTTCCGACGGGACCGGCGGAGGCGGCGGCACGGACAACCCGATCGAGGGCGCCACGGATTCAGGGGCCAGCGGCGGCGACCCGACCGCCCCGGTCAAGGAGACGGCCAAGAAGGCGACCGACGGGGCCAAGAAGACGGTCACCAACACCGTCTCGGCGCTCGACCGGGCCAAGGCGACCTGCCAGTCCAACTTCAGCTCGGCCGAGATCACCAAGCTTGGCGGGCTCGACGCCTGCGGCCGGGCGGTGCGGGACAACGGTCTCGCCTCCGTCGAGAACACCCTCGCCGACCTGCTCGGCGGCGGTACCGGGAGCCTCCCCGGCCTCGGCTGACCGGACGGCACCCCCGGCCAGCACCGCCCGCACCACCAGACCGCCACGGGACCACCAGTCCCCACCACGGACTGAGCCCCGGCCCATCTCCCAAGGGGGCCGGGGCTCACCCCTGCCCGCCCCCGCGCAGGTTGAGTCGGGTCTTAATCCCCGGTTGAGCCGGGTCTGATCCCCGGTTGAGCCGGGTCTGATCCCCGGTTGAGCCGGGACGGGTCCGCGCCCTGGGGGCTTCGCCCGGGTCAACCGGGGACGGGACCCGGGTCAACGGGGGACGGGACCCGGGTCAACGGGGGACGGGACCCGGGTCAACGAGAGGGGGGATCAGAGCAGGCGGGCGGCGGCCTCGGCGGCCCAGTAGGTCAGCACCACGTCGGCACCGGCCCGGCGGATCGAGGTCAGCGTCTCCAGGATGGCGGCGTCGCGATCGATCCAGCCCTGCGCGGCGGCACCCTCGACCATGGCGTACTCACCAGAGATGTTGTACGCCGCCACCGGCACGTCGACGGCCTCCCGCACAGCGCGGATCACGTCGAGGTAGGCCAGCGCGGGCTTGACCATCACGACGTCCGCGCCCTCGTCGACGTCGGTGAGCGCCTCGCGGACACCCTCGACGACGTTGCCGCCGTCCTGCTGGTAGGTCCGCCGGTCACCGACCAGCGAGGAGTCGACGGCCTCACGAAAGGGGCCGTAGAACGCGGAGGCGTACTTCGCGGAGTAG
Source organism: uncultured Actinomycetota bacterium (assembly GCA_963845655.1). Classification (GTDB taxonomy): domain Bacteria; phylum Actinomycetota; class Actinomycetes; order Propionibacteriales; family Nocardioidaceae; genus Nocardioides_B. Next base: position 524,909 of record CAWJTB010000002.1, read on the forward strand.
GCCAGGATCGTGGTCTCGTGCTGACCTGCTGCCTCCAGCGCGGCGCGGATCACCCCGACCTGCCCGTCCATCATGCCGCTGGGTCCGAGCACGTCGGCCCCGGCCGCGACCTGGGCCAGCGCCATCTCGGCGTACGCCGCCAGCGTCGCGTCGTTGTCGACCGCGCCCGCCGCGTCGAGCACGCCGCAGTGGCCGTGGTCGGTGAACTCGTCGAGGCACAGGTCGGACATGACGGGAAGAGCGTCGCCGACCTCGGCCTTGCAGTCGGCGATCGCGACGTTGAGGATCCCGTCTGGGTCGAGCGCACCCGATCCGACGGCGTCCTTGCGCGACGGCACCCCGAAGAGCATCACGCCGCCGAGACCCAGGGCGGCGGCCTCGCCGACGGCCCGGCGCAACGAGTCACGGGTGTGCTGCACGACGCCCGGCATGCTCGCGATCGGTACCGGCTCGGTCGCGCCCTCCCGCACGAAGACCGGCAGCACCAGCTGCCGGGCCTCGACCGACGTCTCCGCCACCAGCCGGCGCAGGGCCGGCGTGCGACGGAGCCGCCGGCCTCGTGCGGCCGGGAACGTCATCAGGTCGCCTTGCGACGAGCCGAGGGACGCCGCTCGGACGGCTTGGTCACCGGCTGGCCGGACTCGATCAGGCTGGCGCGGCGGGCGGCGCCGAAGTCGGCGAGCGCGTCCACGAGCACCTCGACGGCGGGCGAGGGAGCCAGGACGTCGACCCGCAGGCCGTGCTCCTCGGCGGTCTTCGCCGTGGCCGGCCCGATCACCGCGATGACCGTCGAGGCGTGCGGCTTGCCGGCGATGCCGACCAGGTTGCGCACCGTCGAGGACGAGGTGAAGACGACGGCGTCGAACTTGCCGCTCTTGATCGCCTCCCGCGTCGGCGCCGGGGGCGGAGTCGCGCGCACGGTGCGGTAGGCCGTCACGTCGTCGACCTCCCAGCCGAGGTCGAGCAGCCCGGCGACGAGCGTCTCGGTGGCGATGTCGGCGCGCGGCAGGAACACCCGGTTGATCGGGTCGAGCACGTCGTCGTACGGCGGCCAGTCCTCGAGCAGCCCGCGGGCGGACTGCTCGCCGGACGGCACCAGGTCCGAGCGCAGGCCCCAGGCCTCGATGGCGGCGGCGGTCTTGTCGCCGACGGCCGCGATCTTGAGGCCGGAGAAGGCGCGGGCGTCGAGGCCGTACTCGTCGAACTTCTCGCGCACGGCGCGGACGGCGTTGACGGAGGTGAACGCGATCCACTCGTAGCGGCCCTCGACCAGACCGCGGATCGCCTTGTCCATCTGCTGCGGGTTGCGCGGCGGCTCGACCGAGATGGTCGGCACCTCCTCGGGCACCGAGCCGTAGCCACGCAGCCGCGCGGAGAGCGTGCCGGCCTGCTCCTTGGTGCGGGGCACCAGGACGCGCCAGCCGAACAGCGGCTTGGTCTCGAACCACGACAGGGCCGTGCGCAGGTCCACCACGTCGCCGATCACGACGACCGCGGGCGGGGTCATCCGCGCGGCCCGGGCGTCGGCGCCGATCCGGCCGAGCGTGGAGACCACGGTCTCCTGCTCGGTGGTGGTGCCGACCCGGGTCATCGCGACCGGGGTCTCCGCGGAGCGGCCGGCCTCGACCAGCGCGGCCGCGACCTCGGTGATGGAGCTGACGGCCGCGAGCAGCACCAGGGTGCGGTCGTCGGCGTACTGCGACCAGTCGACCTTGGCCTCGGAGCAGTTCACGACCGCGACCTCGCGGTGCTTCTTGTCGGTCAGCGGCACGCCGGCGTAGGCCGGGACGGCCGTCACCGAGGACACCCCGGGGACGATCTCGAAGCCGAGCCCGGCCTTGACGCAGGCCTGGGCCTCCTCGGGACCGGACGCGTAGACGAACGGGTCACCGGCCATCAGGCGCACGACCCGGCGCCCGGACTTCGCCTGCCGGACGACGACCTTGGCGCGCCCGGCGTGGGTCAGCGGCTGACCGTCCTGGCCGAACCCGCCGTCCACGACCTCGGCGGACGGGGCGAACGTGGCCACCAGGGCCACGTGCTCGGGCGCCTCGGTCACCACCACCTCGGCCTGCCGCAGCAGCTCCACGGCTCGCAGGGTCAGCAGATCGGGGTCGCCGGGGCCACTGCCCACGAACGACACGAATCCGGAGGGTGCGCTCTGCTTCACGGGCTTGGACTCCGCCTTCTTCTGGCTCGTCTTCACCGACGCCGGCTCCGGCGTCGTGCTGGTCTTCGTCGCGGTGCTGCTCACAGTCGCCTTCTTGTTCTTCGGGGTGGGCTGTGTGGTGGTCTTCTGGGTGGTTCTGGAACTGCTCATGTCGCCTGCTCCGCCACGAGGTCGCCGGCCCCGTCGGCCAGCATCTCCTCGGCGAGGGCCCGTCCGACCTTCTCGGCGTCGTCGGGCGACCCGGCGGCGGAACGGCGTACGGCGACCGCTCCGTCGAGCGAGAGGGCCACCGCCCGCAGCCACAGCTCGTCGCCGTCCTCACCCTCCGCGATCTCGGCCATCGCTCCGACGGGGGCGGAGCACCCGGCCTCGAGGGTGGCGAGCACGGCGCGCTCGGCCACCACCTGCGCCCGGGTGCGCACGTCGTCGAGCACCTCCCGGACCGCCAGCACCAGCTCGGTCTCCTCGACCCGGCACTCCACCGCCAGCGCACCCTGCCCGGGGGCGGGAAGCATCTGGATCGGGTCGAGCACCTCGGTGACCTCGGCCAACCGGCCCAGTCGCGCAAGGCCGGCGCGGGCCAGGACGACGGCGTCGACCTCGCCCGAGAAGACCTTGCGGATGCGGGTGCCCACGTTGCCACGGATCGGCACCACGTCGAAACTCAGACCGAGCGCGAGCAGCTGCGAGGCCCGTCGCGGCGAGCCGGTGCCGACCCTCGAGCCGGGCGGCAGCTCGCCGATGGTCAGGCCGTCGCGCGCCACCACGATGTCGCGCGGGTCCTCCCGCAGGGGTACGGCGGCCAGGGCGATCTGCTCGTGCGGAGTGGTCGGCAAGTCCTTGAGGGAGTGCACCGCGAGGTCGATGCGTCCGCCCAGCAGCGCCTCGCGCAGCGCGCCGACGAACACGCCGGTGCCACCGAACGAGGTCAGCGGCGCGCTGGACACGTCGCCCTCGGTGGTGACGTCGACCAGGACCACCTCGCGTCCGAGGACCGCGCGCAGCTCCCGGGCCACGGTCTCGGACTGGGTGCGCGCGAGCGTGGACGCACGGGTGCCGATGCGAAGTGCGGCGCTCACCGGACCCCCTCCGCCCGCGTGACGGCCTCGACGGCCTCGGGGTCGAGCGAGAAGAGCTCGGCGAGAGCGGCGGCGTAGGACACCGCGCCGGTCTCGTTGGCCAGCTCCTTGACCCGCACCGTCGGCTGGTGGAGCAGCTTGTCGGCGACCCGGCGGACGGCCTGCTCGACCTCGTGCCGGACGCTCGCGTCGAGGTCGGGCACCCGCGCCAGCAGCCGGTCGACCTCGGCCTCCACGATGCCGGTCGCCATCGTGCGCAGGGCGACGACCGTCGGGGTCACGGTCGCGGAGCGGCGGGCCGCGACGAACGCCGCGATCTCCTGGGCGACGACCTCGCGCACCGCGGAGACGTCGTGGGCGATCTCGCCCTCGTTGACCTCCTCGGCCAGCCGGGCCAGCCCGAAGAGGCTGACGCCGGGCAGGTCGGCCACGCTCGGGTCGACGTCGTGCGGCAGCGCGAGGTCGACGATGGCGAGCGGCGCGGCTGCGTCGACGCGCGCGGCGGCGACGGTGGCGAGCGGCAGCACCACGCCGGTGGCGCCGGTGCAGGAGACGAGCACGTCGGTGTGCGCGAGCACCTCCTGCACCTGGGTGAGCGGGACCGCGCGCCCGTCGTACTGGACGGCGAGCCGGCGGGCGTGGGCCTCCGTGCGGCTGGCCACCACGATGTCGGCGGCGCCGAGCCGGCGCACGGTGGAGACGGCGAGGCCGGCCATCGCCCCGGCCCCGACGACCAGGACGCGCTTGCCCTCGACGGGACCGATGTCGGCGGCGACGCGGTCGAGCGCGAGGCTCAGCAACGACGGCGCGGCGCGGTCGATGTCGGTCTCGGCGTGCACGCGCTTGCCGACGCGCAGGGCCTGCTGGAACAGCACGTTGAGGGCGGGGCCGATGGTCCCGCTCTCCTGGCCGACGCGCAGCGCCTCGCGGGCCTGGCCCAGGATCTGGCCCTCGCCCACGACCATCGAGTCGAGGCCCGAGGCGACGCCGAACAGGTGGGAGACGGCGCCGTCGTCGTAGTGGACGTACAGGTGGGGCACGACGTCCTCCGGGGTGCCGCCGTCGCGGTCGGCCAGGTCGCAGAGCAGCCGGGACACCGACTCGACGCTGCCGTGGAAGCGGTCGACCTCGGTGTAGATCTCCACCCGGTTGCAGGTCGCCAGCACGGTCGCCTCGAGCACGTGCTCGGCGTGCGAGACCTCCTGCACGAGCTTGTCGATGCCGGCGGCGTCGAGCGTGAGCCGCTCCAGCACGGACACCGGAGCGGTCTTGTGGGAGACCCCGACCACCAGGACGCTCATGCGCCCACCCCCGTGTCGATGCCGTCGAGCGCGGCCATTGCGTCGAGGCCGGCCAGCGACTTGCGCTGCTCGTGGTAGGCGAGGATCTGCAGCTCGATGGACAGGTCCACCTTGCGCACGTCCACCCCGTCGGGGACCTGCAGCACGGCCGGCGCGAAGTTGAGGATGCTCGTCACGCCGGAGGCGACGAGGCGGTCGCAGACGTCCTGCGCGGCGACGGCCGGGGTGGCGATGACGCCGATCGCGACGTCGTGCTCGGCAACGAGGGCCTCGATCTCCTCGAAGGGCCGGACGCCCAGCCCGCCGATGTCCGTGCCCTGACGCTCCGGGTCGGCGTCGAGCAGCGCGACCACCCGGAACCCGCGCGAGGAGAAGCCGCTGTAGTTGGCCAGGGCGTGGCCGAGGTTGCCGATGCCGACGATGACGACCGGCCAGTCCTGGGTGACGCCGATCTCGCGGGCGATCTGGTAGCGGAGGTACTCCACGTCGTACCCGACGCCGCGGGTGCCGTAGGAGCCGAGGTAGGACAGGTCCTTGCGGAGCTTGGCGCTGTTGACGCCGGCCGCGGTGGCGAGCTCCTCGCTGGAGCAGGTGGCGGTGCTGCCCTCGGACAGGCCGGTCAGCGCGCGCAGGTAGACGGGGAGCCGGGCGACGGTGGCCTCGGGGATGCCGCGCTCGGAGACCTTCGCGCGCGCGGTCTCCGCGGGCGAGCCTCCGGTGGCGCGACTGCTCCGTGGCGAGGTCACAGCGCTCCTGACATCTTCTGGCGGCGACTCGCGACTCTGCACGGCGTCACCGGGGCAGCGGCCCCGGGGCGTCGTGAGCGACGCGACTTCTCGGCTGTCGACTCACGTGGGACACGTAGGAGGAGCGAGGCCCGAACGGTCTGACACCCGGTCCGAGCGGCTCCGGCGACCCCTCGGGGCCGGCAGCGATGTCACTCTAGGAGTTTGTGAACGCGAGAACAAACTGAGCGGTACCCGGCCTTACCACACGGTGACGTCTCTCACGCCAGGACCCTGCTCGCCCGCACGATTCGTCTGCGTCTGTCCCGTGGCCGCGACCTGCCCGATCGCAGACGAATCGGTCAGGAGAGCGCCGCCCGCAGCCGCTCGGCGTCCACCCGCCAGAAGTCGTGCTGCGCGCCGTCGACGAAGGTCACCGGGATCTCCTCGCCGAAGGCGGCCATCAGCCGCTCCGCCTCCGGGCCGGCGGTGATGTCGACCTCGTCGAAGGACTCCCCGAGGTCGGCGCAGACCTGCTGCACCACGACCCGCGCCTGCTCGCACAGGTGGCAGCCCGGCTTGGAGTAGAGAGTGACGCGCGCACTCACTCCAGCAGCCCCATCGACCGACGCCGGCTCGCGGCCCGCAGGCGGCCCTTGGCGACCTTGCCGGTGGCCGTGTGCGGCAGCTCGTCGACCACGTGCACCTGGGTGGGCTGCTTGAAGCGTGCCAGCCGGGTGGCGCAGTGCTCGCGCACCTGCGCCTCGATCTCGCCCGCGTCGTACGACGACCCCGCCCGTGGCTTGACGAACACGACGACCGCCTCGCCGGTCGCGGGCGTCCTCGACGCCGATGACCGCGGCCTCCGCCACCGCCTCGACCTCGGCGACCACCTCCTCGACCTCCACCGGGTAGACGTTGAAGCCGGAGACGATCACGAGCTCCTTGAGCCGGTCCACCAGGAACAGGTCCCCGTCGCGGTCGAGGAAGCCGACGTCACCGGTGGCCCACCAGCCCTCCGCGTCGGGACCGTTCGTCGCCGTCGGGCCAGTAGCCGGAGAAGAGGTTGGCGCCACGCACCCAGATCTCGCCGGGGTCGTCGCCCTCCGGGGCGTGGCCGCGGTCGTCGACCAGGCGCAGCTCGATCCCGGGCAGCGCACCGCCCACCGACCCGCGCTTGGGATGCTCGCTGCGTAGCGTCGTGGTCACCACCGGCGCGGCCTCGGTCAGTCCGTAGCCCTGGTGCACCTCGATGCCGGTGCGGCTCGTGAAGTCGTCGACCAGCTCGCGCGAGAGCGGCGCGGACCCGGAGAGGACCAGCCGGACACCGGACAGCCTCTCCTTGAGATCGTGCACCGCCTGCCAGTAGGCGAACACCGGCGGCGCGACCGGGAGCACGCTGACGGCCTCGTCCTCGACCAGCGACAGCGTCGACTCGATGTCGAAGACGTCCTCCAGCACCAGCCGGGCCTGCTGACGCAGCGCCTGACCGAGCACTGCGTTGAGACCGTAGACGTGGAACAGCGGCAGCACGCCCAGGATCACGTCGTCGCCGCGCAGCATCGCCGGCTCGACCGACGCGGTCTGCTCGACGTTGGCCAGCAGCGCCCGGTGGGTCAGCATCGCCGCGCGCGGTCGCCCGGACGTGCCGCTGGTGTAGAGCAGCACCGCGAGCCGCTCCGGGTCGGGGCTCGGCGGCGCGTCCGTGCCCGAGGACGCCACCAGGTCGTCGTACGACGTCTCGCCGGGGACCGGAGTCGCGCCGACCACGACGATCCGCGGCACCACGGAACGTCGGCGCAGCTCGTCGTCGGCGGACTCCAGCGCGTCGTGGAGCCCGGAGACCGCCTGTCGCGCCGACGTGACCGTGGCGCGGTCGGCGACCACGACCCGAGCGCCGGAGTCGGCGATCAGCCGGACCAGCTCCCCGGTGGCCGAGCGCGGGTTGACCGGGACGGCGACCAGGCCGGCGCGGAGGGCCCCGAGGTAGGAGGTCACGAACTCGACGCGGTTGCCCAGCACGATCAGGACCCGGTAGCCGGCGACCAGGCCCAGGGTGTTGAGGCCGCGCGCGACGCGGTCGACCTCGGCGTCCAGCTCGCTCCAGGTCACACGGCGACCGGTTCCACCCTCGACCAGCGCGATCCGCTCACCGGCCTCGGCGGCGGCGCGCGACAGGAGCTCGGCGAGGTGCGCGGTCACGCGGTGAGTCTGACACAGTGCGCGGGCCGGTCCGGCGACGGCGATCCCCCCTTTGCAGGGGTCCCGGACCCGGTCTCCGCCCACTAGGGTTGCCCAGGTGAACGCCCGGCGCCTGACTCGCAGCACGCCGCAGCGCCCGGATCTCCGCAGCCGGTCCACGCTCGCCGGAGAGGCGTCCGCCGCGGTCGCCGAGGTCGAGTCGTCGCTGGCCACACCCCCCGACCCGCACGTCGCCGCCTTCTTCGACGTCGACAACACCGTCATGCAGGGGGCCTCGATCTTCCACCTGGCGCGGGGGCTGCACCGGCGGGAGTTCTTCACCACCCGCGACATCCTCGGCGCGGCCTGGAAGCAGGCCTACTTCCGGCTGGTCGGCGTCGAGGACCCCGAGCACGTCGCGGAGGCGCGGGCCTCCGCCCTGGCGTTCATCGCCGGTCACCGGGTCAGCGAGCTGGAGGCGCTCGGTGAGGAGATCTTCGACGAGGCGATGGCCCACCGGATCTGGCCGGGCACCCGCGCACTCGCGCAGATGCACCTCGATCAGGGCCAGCGGGTCTGGCTGGTCACCGCTGCGCCGATCGAGATCGCCTCGATCATCGCCCGGCGGCTCGGGCTCAGCGGCGCCCTCGGGACGGTGTCCGAGCACGTCGACGGCGTCTACACCGGGCGCCTGGTCGGCGACCTGCTGCACGGGCCGGCCAAGGGCGTGGCGATCTCGGCCCTGGCCGAGCGCGAGGGACTCGACCTGTCCCGCTGCGCGGCCTACTCCGACTCCTACAACGACCTGCCGATGCTGAGCCTGGTCGGCGACCCCTGCGTGATCAACCCGGACGCCAAGCTGCGCGACCACGCCCGGGCGGCGGGTTGGCGGATCCGCGACTACCGCACCGGGCGCAAGGCGGCCCGCGCCGGCCTGGTCACCGCCGGTCTCGCCGGAGCGGTCACCGGCAGCGTCGCCGCAGGCGTCGCGCTCCGGCGCAAGGTCCGCTGAGCGCCGCGCCGGCGCGGAAAGTCGGTGTGGATCCCCCGCCGCAGGTTTCGCCCCTGCCCGACGGGTCATCATCGATGTGAGCCGGCCCACAGCGCGCGGTGTACATCGGAGTTACTCTCCAGTTCACAACGCGGGTGACCGCGCTTACCCTGGACAGGTCGACCGGGTCCGCACGGCCCCGGCGAGAGTCCGGGCGAGGCAGACCCGGATCCGTCGACAGCGAGCGCCGGGAGGGAGTTCGATGTTTTCGAGCGAGGCCGAGTTCCGCCGCGGTTGGGACCACCTGCGGCACGCGCTCTGGTGCGCCCTCGCGCCGGTGCCCGCCGGCTCCGGCCTGTCCACGTCGGCCGGCTCGCCCGGTTGGCTGCTGAGCGAGGCGGTCGGTCTCGAGCCACGCGTCGGCACCGGGGGCCCGCTCGGTCGACCCGACGGATCCGACCACGACCTGGCCACCTCCTCGGAGGTCGACGAGGCCGTGGCGACCCGCCTGATCGCTCTCGTGGAACTCGCCCGCGGCGGCGACAGCGAGGCCTTCGGGATGCTCTACGACCACTACCACGTGGCGGTCTACCGGTTCATCTACTACCGGGTCGGCAGCGTCGCGCTGGCCGAGGACATCACCTCCGAGACCTTCTTCCGGGCGTTGCGCAGCATGGGGTCGTTCCGCTGGCAGGGCAAGGACTTCGGAGCCTGGCTGATGACGATCGCCCGCAACCTCACCACCGACCACTTCAAGGCCGGTCGCACCCGCCTGGAGTACGCCACCGAGGACATGACCCCGCACGACGGCGCCACCGAGGGGCCGGAGACCTCGGTGCTGGCCTCCCTCACCAACCAGGCGCTGCTGCAGGCCCTGACCGAGCTGCCCCACGAGCAGCAGGAGTGCCTGATCATGCGGTTCCTCCAGGGCCTCTCGATCGCGGAGACCGCTCAGGTGTTGGGGCGCACCGACGGCGCCGTCAAGCAGCTCCAGCTGCGCGGCGTCCGCAATCTGGCCAAGCTGCTCCCGGACGGTCTGCGGTGAGCCCCGCTGCCGCCCGCCGTACGTCGCGGAGGGCGAGCGCTCACATAGGCGGTCTCGGTGGCGGGTCGCACGGCCTCGGGACCGTAACCTCCCGCGCCTGTGGGTCGTTGAGCGTGCTGAGAGACCCGGACCTCCCCGGATCCCGCCGGCGCCCCCACGAAGGACCCTCGCGATGACGCACCCTGTTCCGCTCACGGCACGACGCCGAGGAGCTCGCCGCACGCATCGACGCGACCCCGCGCGTGCGTGTCGTGACGGAGCAGTCCGACGCTCGGCTCGAGCACCTCGTCGGGGTCGCCCAGTCGCTGCGGTCCGCGGCCGATTCGCCCGAGGTGGGCGCCCTCGCCACGCCGCGCGCCGACTTCGCCGCCGCGCTGCGCGAGCAGCTGATGACCCAGGCCCCGCTGATCCTCACCCCGGCGACCACGTCGTTGATGCTGCCGACCCGGCAGCGCGGTCGCCGCGAGCGCCAGCTGGTCGCCGCAGCCACCGCGGCCGTGCTCCTCGGCGGCACCGCGAGCGTCGCCGCGGCCGCCCAGAGCGCACTGCCGGGCGAGGCGCTCTACCCGATCAAGCGGGCCATCGAGCAGGCGGATGTGCGGCTCTCCGGCGACAGTGCCGACCAGGGCGCCGACCTCCTCGGTCACGCCAGCGGGCGGCTCGACGAGGTCTCGGGGCTGCTCGCCCAGGACGACGCCACCAGCACCCCGCGCATCGCCGGCACGCTCGCCGACTTCGACGCCGCGGCCCGCGAGGGCGCCGACCTGCTGATGGCTGCCTACGCCGCCGACCAGGACGAGCGGTCGATCGCCACGGTCCGGTCCTTCGCCGCCTCGGGTCTCACCGTCGTCCAACGACTCTCGGCCGCCGCGCCGGACGGGTCCCAGGACCAGCTCCGCGAGGCCGCGCTGATGCTGCGTGAGATCGACCAGCAGGCCGCCGACGTCTGCCCCACCTGCTCGGACCTGCCTGCCTTGGAGCTCCCGTCGATGCTGCTCGTCTCTGCCGACGTGCAGCGGGCCATGGAGCTCCTCGACGGCACCCGTCTCGACAACAGCCACCCGGTGGTCGTGGCCAAGACCGACGTCCGACGCGCATCAGGGGCCACCGAGGGACGCCGCGCCTCCGACGATGCGCCGGCGGACGCGACTGACGCAGGCCCCGTCGCCGCAGCGGGCCCCCAGAAGCCGACGGCGTCACGCTCGACCGCTCCGTCCCTGCCGAAGCCCTCCGCGAAGGTCGCCCCGAAGCTCGTCACGAAGGTCGACAGCGACCCGCTCAAGGCCGGGTCCGCGCTGACCGGTCAGGGCGGTCTCGGCGACGCGTCGCAGACCCTGCTTCCCGACGCCGACGTCATCACCGACCTGCTTCCCTGACCAGCCTCCCGCGCACGGATCCCCGCTGACCAGTCGGCGGCGCGAGACGCTTCAGGAGAAGACTGATCGGCGCTGCATCAGCAGGGTGTAGAGCGTCTGCTGCACGGTCTCGCGGACCTGGTCGGTCACGTTGAAGACCAGCATCGGGTCGTCGGCCGCACCCTCGTCGTAGGAGTCGGTGCGGATCGGCTCGCCGAACTCGATCAGCCACTTGGACGGCAGCGGCACCAGTCCGAGCGGACCCAGCAGCGGGAACAGCGGCGTGATCGGGATGTAGGGCACTCCGAGCAGGCGCGCCAGGGAGGGCACGTTGCCCACCAGGGGGTAGATCTCCTCGGCGCCGACGACCGAGCACGGCACGATCGGCACCCCGGTGCGGATCGCGGCCGACACGAAGCCGCCGCGCCCGAAGCGCTGCAGCTTGTACCGCTCGGAGTAGGGCTTCCCGATCCCCTTGAAGCCCTCGGGCCAGACACCCACGAGCTCGCCTCCGCTGAGCATCCGCTGCGCATCCTCGGTGCAGGCCAGCGTCGCCCCGCCCTTGCGGGCCAGCCCTCCGACGAACGGCAGCCGGAAGACCAGGTCGGCGCCCAGAGGTCGTAGGTGGCGCCCGGTCGTGTCGCGGATCGACACCATGGTCATCAGGCCGTCGAGGGGGATGGTGCCGGAGTGGTTGGACACGACGAGCGCGCCCCCCTCGGCGGGGATGTTCTCGGCCCCGCGCACCTCGACCCGGAACCACTTCTCCTTGATCGGGCGGATCGCGGCGAGCATGAACCGCTCGGTCACCTCGCTGTCGAAGCCGAACTCGTCGACCTCGAACTCTCCGGTCACCCGGCGACGCAGGAAGGCGAGGAACTCAGCGAGACGCTGCTCCCAGCGGTCGCCGAAGACCTCCACCGCGGCCTGGGTGAACGCCGCGAGCCAGTCGCCGACCGGGATGCCTTCGGACGGCTCCCGCTCGGAGACCCGCTCGACGGCGGGTGCCGCGACCGATGCGGCCTCGGGCGCCGCCCCTGGCTCCGGTCGGGTCACGGACTCGCCGGGGGCCGGCTGGCCCGCGTCCGCGTCCGCACCCACCTCCGGGGAGGGGGGAGGGGCCGGACGCGGCGTCGGCCTGCGGCGCGGTGCGGAAGCGCCGCCGGCCAGGGTGCGCGCCGCCGACGAGGGCTTGCTGCTACCCGATCCGCGACCGGGTCGTCCGCGCGTGCCCAGCGGGATCACCTCGGCGTCACCCATGGCCACCTCCGTCGACGGACGCCTCCGCACCCACCGGGAGCGGGGAGGCGGGCCGACCGGCGGAGGGAAGGTGCGGCAGCATTCCGGGTGCCACCGAGCGACCGAAGTCGGCGAAGGCCGAGGCCGTCGTGTAGCGGGGCTCGAAGCCGAGGACGCTGCGCATCCGCGTGGTGTCGAGTCCGCGTCCGAAGGTGAGCAGCCCGGCGAGCTCGGTCTGGAGGCTGCGCAGGCCGGGCTGCCGCGACAGCGACCCGAGCGAGCCCAGCGCCAGCGCCGGCAACGGCACCGACGGCCGACCCAGCCGCCGCAGCGCCTGGGAGAGCATCAAGACGCCGTCCCCGGCGACGTTGAACGTGCCCTGCACGCCGCCCAGGGTGGCGTGGTGCAGGACGCCGAGCAGGTCGCTCTCGTGCAGGAACTGCAGCCGGGCGTCGAACCCCAGGACGGTCGGGGCCACCGGGAGCCGGAAGTACGCCGACAGCGGCGTGTCCACGTCCGGGCCGATCGTGCTGGCGTGCCGGAGCAACGTGACCGCGACGTCGGGACGACGGCGGGTGAAGCCGCGGACGTAGCCCTCGACCTCGAGGACGTCCTTGGCGTAGCCGGAGCGAGGCTGTGCCTTGGCCCCCATGTCCTCGGTGAACATCGCGGGGTCCCGGCTCGACGACCCGTAGACCGCGGCGGAGGACTTCACCACCAGCCGCTCGAGCCCGGCGGCCTTCTGGCACGCCGCGAGCAGCTGCATGGTGCCGATGACGTTGTGCTCCTTGGTCGTGGAGCGACCACCGCCGGCTCCCGAGGCGGCCTCGACGCTGAGGTGCACGACCGTGTCGACGTCCTGGCCGGTGATCACCTTGGCGATCACCGGGTTGCGGATGTCGGCGCGCACGAAGGAGACGGAGCCGAGGTCGCCGCGCGGAGGCACGGCGTCGACGCCGATGACCCGGTCGACGGTCGGGTCGGTCGCGATCCGGCGCGCGAACCTGCTCCCGACGTCCCTCGAGACGCCGGTGACAAGGACGACACGCCCCACGCTGACCCCCTGGACCCTCGGCGGGCACTCTGGACCCGCTCCGACCTGACTGCCGCACGTCACGACGAGCACTGCCCGGCGAGACGCGCTGCCGGCGCCCGAGGTCGGACGACGCGGCACCTGCCGGGCGCTGAGGCTACTTGCCCTGGCGACGACGCTGGATGCGCGTCTTCTTCAGCAGCTTGCGGTGCTTCTTCTTGGCCATACGCTTGCGGCGCTTCTTGACAACCGAACCCACTGATGGACCTTCCGGAATCGCTCGATGACCGCCGACGACCGATGTCGACGACTCAGGTCCCCGGGCCTTGGGCGCCGGAGAACCACGTCAGCCTAACCGGCGCCGTCAGCGCGTCCTAACCCGTCCCGTCCTGCCCGACGCCGGGAGGGGCAACGACGCCCGGCCGGGATCGACGACGGGCGCGCTCCGGCTCCGTCAAAATCGGACAAATTCCTCCCTTAGTACTCAAGTCCCCCTCCGGAGCGACCGAGACTCCTTGTGCAGGCCCTCGGATCCCGGTTCGAGCGCTTGCCCGCACGCCGAGGATTCCCCCTCACCTCCAGAACGGAACTACCCAGCGGGTCGCAGCACCGAGTCGGTGCGCCCCGTGTCGCTCGCAGGCCTTGGGAGGGGCCTTTGAGATGAACCTTCACCGCATGCTGCGCCCCGCGCTGCGAACCCTGAGCGCCGGCCTCGTGACCGCCGTCGCCGTCACCACCCTGGCCGCCCCGTCGGCCACCACGGCCGGCCACGAGGGCGACTCGTCCTCGGAGCCGACCATCTCCGCGGGCAAGGAGGGCCTGAAGAAGCGGGTCGCCTCCCTGGAGACCAAGAACCCCACCGGCCTCGACCTGATCGCAGTGACCGCCTCGCCGGCCGTCAGCACGGGCAGCTACGAGGGACAGGTCGGAGCGGCCGTCAACGCCGTCCGCCGCCAGCACGGCCTTCGGGCCCTGACCTGGCAGAGCTGCACCGACCGGATGGCCGAGGGCTGGAGCGCGAAGCTGGCCTCCACCGGAGCCTTCTACCACCGCTCGATGTCCACGGTGCTGCGCAGCTGCCGCGCCCGGTACGCCGGCGAGACCCTCGGCCGCGGCAAGATCAGCCCGCAGACCCTGGTGTCGATGTGGATGAACTCCCCCACCCACCGCAGCGTGCTGATGAGCAGCAAGCCCACCCGCCTCGGCGTGGGCGCCACGCCGAACAGCAAGGGCGAGTGGGTCGTCGCGGCGAACTTCACCCGCTTCTAGAGGCACCGCACCACGTTCGCGGCGAGGTCTCCCGGCCACATCTCGGGGTGAACTCCTCCCGCACGGACTCAGCACCACCACCACGAACGGCCACCCGCCTCCTGGCGGGTGGCCGTTCGTCGTTGCGCGGGGTGCCCCCGGGTGCCCCCGCTCCGTTCCCGCGCGCCGGATGCGCGGGCGGGTGGCACGAGAAGAGCCACCCGCGTCTGCGCGGGTGGCTCTCGTCGTCGTGGGCGTGCTGGTGAAGCGGTGGCCGGCAGGCCGGACCCGGCGCCCGAGGCGGGTCCCGACGCTCAGCCGGTCTGGAAGAAGCTCTTGCGGAGGTACTCGTTGACCGCGTCCTCCGGGACTCGGAACGACCGACCGACGCGGACCGCGGGCAGCTCACCCGAGTGGACCAGCCGGTAGACCGTCATCTTGGACACACGCATGACCGAGGCGACTTCTGCCACGGTCAGGAACTTGACGTCGGAGATGTCTCCCGAGGTCGGGCCGATGTTCGAGGCCATGATGCACCGCACTTTCGCGCACATGCGCCCCCCGGCTTCCCCACCGGAGACCCTTCGTATGTGCTTCTGTGAGAGTAGAGCCTAGTGTGACCTGTGAGGAAGAGGGGAACGCTTGACCGACATTTTGCTTTCGTCCCCGCGTGTCGGCTAGACAAGCCCGGAACTCCAGCGATTCGGGGTGACGGTACCCCGTCGGCGCCACTCCGAATCAGGTCGTGAACCCCAGCGCGCCGCGGCTACGGCAGCGGGTCCAGGCCGTGCAGCGGGAAGACTGCCTCACGGGTGGCGTGGATGGCGCGATCGAGCCACACGCCGGGGTCGTAGCCGGTGGCCCAGTCGCGATAGGCCGGGGTGCGGCCGTCGGTCATCCGGAACGGCCCGGTGCGCCCCAGGAGCTGCTGCACGTGCGCCCGCCAGCCCTCCGGTGTCGCGGTCTGCGGGTCGAGGGGTGTGCCGGCCACGATCGCCAGCAGGTGCGTCCACGCGCGCGGCACCACGTCGACCACGGCGTAGCCGCCCCCTCCGGTGACCAGCCAGCGGCCGTCGCTGACCTCGTGCGCCAGGTCGTGCAGAGCCAGGTACGTCGCCCGCTGGCCGTCCACGGTCAGCATCAGGTGCGCCAGCGGGTCCTCGATGTGCGAGTCGCAGCCGTGCTGGGTGACCAGGACGTCGGGGGCGAACTCGCGCACCAGCGGTGGGACGACCGCGTGGAACGCGCGCAGCCAGCCGGCGTCGGAGGTGCCGGGGGGGAGCGCGACGTTGACCGCGCTGCCCTCCGCACCGGGCCCGCCGGTGTCGGCCGGGAAGCCGGTGCCCGGGAAGAGCATCTGGCCGGTCTCGTGCAGGCTGATGGTGAGCACTCGGGGATCGTCGTAGAAGATCTTCTCGACCCCGTCGCCGTGGTGCACGTCGACGTCGACGTAGGCGACCTTCTCGACCCCCTGGTCGAGCAGCCACTGGATGCCGACCGCGATGTCGTTGTAGACGCAGAAGCCGCTGGCCCGGTCGGGCATCGCGTGGTGCAGGCCGCCGGAGATGTTCGCCGCGTGCAGGCTCTCGCCCGACCACACCTGACGGGCGGCCTCGACCGTCGCGCCGACGACGTGCGCGGACGCCTCGTGCATGCCACTGAACGTGGGGTTGTCGTCGCTGCCCAGCCCCCGGCGCGAGTCGTACCGCTCGGGGTCCCGGCTGGCCAGCCTGACCGCGTCGACGTAGTCGGCGTCGTGGACCGTGCCGATGAGCTCGTCGGAGGCCATCGGGGCGGGCACGCACCGCAGCTGGTCGCCGCTCGCGGTCTCCCCCTCCGCCGCCAGCACGCCGAGCTCGCGGGCCAGCAGCACGGTGAGGTCCACCCGGAGCGGGGACATCGGGTGCGCGTCCCCGAAGTCGTAGGCGGTGAGCGTCGGGTCGAACACGACGCACGCGGGGCCGGACATGGCGTGGACACTACCCGGGTGTGACGAACGTCGCGGCGCCCGTCCGCGCGGCGTCCCGCGGTCCGTCGTACGACGGATCCGGTTGTCATCACGCGAGTCGGCACTACGATCACCAGGTGAGTACGTCGATCAACCACTGGATCAGCGGCGCGTCCCACGCCGGCATCGCACCCGGCGAAGGACGCACGTCGCCGGTGCACAACCCGGCGACGGGGGAGGTGACCGGCCTGGTGTCGCTCGCCGAGGCCGACGACGTCGCGCTGGCGGTCGCCACCGCCAAGGACGCGGCGGCGCAGTGGCGGCACAGCTCGCTGGCCAAGCGGGCCTCGGTGCTGTTCGCCTTCCGGGAGATCCTGCACGCCCGCACCGACGAGCTCGCCGCCGTGGTCACCGCCGAGCACGGCAAGGTGCTGGCCGACGCCGGCGGCGAGATCGCCCGCGGCCTGGAGAACGTCGAGTTCGCCACCGGGGTGCCGCACCTGCTCAAGGGCGGGTTCTCCGAGCAGGCCTCCACCGGGGTGGACGTCTACTCGATCCGGCAGCCGCTCGGGGTCGTCGCGGGCATCACGCCGTTCAACTTCCCGGTGATGGTGCCGCTGTGGATGTGCGCCAACGCGATCGCCTGCGGCAACGCGTTCATCCTCAAGCCGAGCGAGAAGGACCCGTCCGCCTCGCTGCTGCTGGCCCGCTGGTGGCAGGAGGCCGGGCTTCCCGACGGCGTCTTCACGGTCCTGCAGGGCGACCGCGTCGCGGTCGACGGGCTGCTCACCCATCCCGACGTCGCCGCGCTGAGCTTCGTCGGCTCCACGCCGATCGCGCGCCACGTCTACGAGACCGGCACGCGGCACGGCAAGCGGGTGCAGGCGCTCGGCGGCGCGAAGAACCACATGGTCGTCCTGCCCGACGCGGACGTCGACCTCGCCGCCGACGCAGCCGTGTCGGCGGCCTACGGCGCGGCGGGCGAGCGCTGCATGGCGGTGTCCGTGGCCGTCGCGGTCGGCGATGTCGGCGACCGCCTCGTCGAGGCGATCGCGACCCGGCTCCCCAAGCTCACGATCGGCGACGGCGCGGAGCCGGGCACCGACATGGGTCCCCTGATCACCGGCGAGCACCGCGACCGGGTCGCGGGCTACATCGCCTCGGGTGCCTCCTCGGGCGCGCAGGTCGTGGTCGACGGTCGCGAGGCGGACGTGCCTGCCGAGGGCTTCTTCCTCGGCACCACGCTGCTCGACCGGGTCGGCACCGACATGGAGGTCTACACCGACGAGATCTTCGGCCCGGTCCTGTGCGTGGTCCGCGCCGAGGACTACGACGAGGCGCTGCGGATCATCAACTCCAACCCCTACGCCAACGGCACCGCGATCTTCACCCGCGACGGCGGCGCCGCCCGGCAGTTCCAGTACGACGTCGAGGTCGGCATGGTCGGCATCAACGTGCCGATCCCGGTCCCGGTCGCGTCGTACTCCTTCGGGGGCTGGCGCTCGTCGCTGTTCGGCGACCAGCACATGTACGGCCCCGAGGGCATCACCTTCTACACGCGCGGCAAGGTGGTGACGTCGCGCTGGCCGGACCCCACCGAGTCGCAGGTCGACCTGGGCTTCCCCCGCAACCGCTGAGCGAGGCTAGTCGCTGCCCTCGGCGAGCGCGCGAGACCGGTCGCGCGCGGCCTCGACCGCGGTCAGGAACGCCGCCCGGACCTTGTGGTCCTCGAGCTGCCGCAGAGCGGCAGCGGTCGTGCCGCCGGGTGAGGTGACCTGCTCGCGCAGCACGGTCGGGTGCTCGCCGGTCTCGCGCAGCAGCTTGGCCGAGCCGACCACGGTCTGCACGACGAGCTCGGTGGCCGTGCCCCGCGGCAGTCCGAGGTGCACGCCGGCCTCGATCATCGACTCGACGACGAAGAAGATGTAGGCGGGACCCGATCCGCTGATCGCGGTCACCGCGTCCTGCTGGCGCTCGGGCACCCGGAGCACCTTGCCCGTCGAGGCCATCAGGGCCTCGGCCTCCTCCAGGTGCGACTCGTCGCAGTGCGACCCCCGGGAGATCGCGGCCATGCCCTCGTCGACGAGGGCCGGCGTGTTGGGCATGACGCGGACCACGGCGATGCCCTCGGGCAGCCGGGCCTCGATGAAGGCGGTGGTGATGCCTGCAGCGAGCGACACGACCAGCTGGCCGTGGCCGAGATGCGGAGCGATCTCGTCCAGGACGTCGCCCATGTCCTGCGGCTTGACGACGAGCACGACGGTCTCGGCCTTCTGGGCCGCCTCGGCGTTCGACACGACCGAGACGCCGTACCGCTCGGTGAGCTCGGCCGCGCGGTCACGACGCTTCTCCCCGACCAGCAGGTCCTCGGCGCGCCACCCCGAGCGCACCAGCCCGGAGAGCAGCGTCTCCCCCATCACTCCGGCACCGACGACCGCGACCAGCTTGCCCATGTCGAGCTCCTACTTCTTGGAGACCAGCGAGCGCACGAAGAACGACAGGTTGCTCGGTCGCTCGGCGAGGCGGCGCATCAGGTAGCCGTACCACTCCTGGCCGTAGGGCACGTAGACCCGGACCTTCTCGCCGGCCTCGGCGAGGCGACGCTGCTCGTCGGGACGGATGCCGAAGAGCATCTGGTACTCGTAGCTGCCCTGCGCCCGGTCGTTGCGGGTGGCGAGCGCGCTGGCGATGTCGACCATCCGCGGGTCGTGCGAGGCGACCATCGGGTAGCCCTGGCCGGCCATCAGCACCTTGAGGCAGCGCACGTAGGACTTGTCGACGTCGTGCTTGGCCGCGAAGGCCACCGACTCCGGCTCGTTGTAGGCGCCCTTG
Source organism: uncultured Actinomycetota bacterium (assembly GCA_963845655.1). Lineage (GTDB taxonomy): Bacteria > Actinomycetota > Actinomycetes > Propionibacteriales > Nocardioidaceae > Nocardioides_B. The sequence continues at coordinate 544,056 of CAWJTB010000002.1, forward strand.
CACAGCCGGACCCGCGAGCCCTCGTAGGCCAGGTCGCGACAGTCGGCCTCGGTGCGGTGCAGGTAGGACTGCACCACCGCGCCGGTCTCGGGGAAGTCCTTGCGCAGCTCGAGCAGCGTGCCGAGCGTGGAGTCTGTGGTGGTGTGGTCCTCCATGTCGAGGGTCACCGTGGTGCCGGCGTTGCGGGCCGCGTGGCAGATCGTCCGGGCGTTCTCGAGCGCGATCTTCTCGCCCTCGGCAACCGGACCCCGGCCGGGCTGGCTGCCGGCGCCGATCGCCTGGCCGACCGCCGAGAGCTTGACCGACACCTCGGCGTTGCGCGCGAGGCCTCCGTCGGCGAGACCGGCGAGCACGTCGAGGTAGGCCTTGACGGTGGCGTCGGCCTGGTCGCGGTCGTAGGTGTCCTCGCCGAGGAAGTCCAGCGTGACGTGCAGTCCGGCCTCGACCAGGTCGCGGGTCGCGTCCACGGCGTTCGAGGTGGCCTCGCCGGGCACGTAGCGGGCCACGATGCCCCCGGAGACCGGCATCGAGGTGACGAAGCTCTTGACCTTGTCGCTGCGCGAGAGCATCAGCAGTGGCTGACGAAGCACGGATCTCCTCCACTGGTCCGTTCGGGCTGCCAGGGTGCAGCTGACGCTCAGGCTACGCGCCGCCGGCGTCGGTCCGGCCACGGCACCGTCTGACCGGTCCTCAGACCGTACGGCGGCGCAGGGTCGCCGCACCGAGGGCGAGCCCGGCCAGCGCGAACGCGACGACCACGGCGAGGTCGGACCAGAAGCCGGGGACCGTCGTGGTCGTGGCGACGGACTGCATGGCGTCGACGGCGTAGGACAGCGGCAACCCGTCGGAGATCACCTCGAGCACGCGCGGCATCGCCTCGCGCGGCAGGAACAGCCCGCACAGCAGCAGCTGCGGGATCACGAGCGCGGGCATGAACTGCACGGCCTGGAACTCCGTGCGCGCGAACGCCGAGACGAACAGGCCCAGGGCGGTGCCGAGGACGGCGTCGGCGACGGCCACCACGACCAGCATCCACACCGGGCCCTCGACGGCGAGGCCGAGCAGGCCGACCGAGACCAGCACCGCGAGCGTGGACTGCACCGCGGCGACCAGCCCGAACGCGACCGCGTAGCCGCCGAGGAAGTCGCCCTTGCCGGTCGGCATCGCGAGCAGCCGCTCGAGCGTGCCCGACGAGCGCTCCCGCAGCGTGGTCACCGACGTGACCAGGAACATCACGATGAAGGGGATCAGTGCCAGCAGCGACGGGCCGAGCCGCGTGAACCCCCCGCCGCCGCCCTCCCCGTCGAACATCCACCACAGCAGCGCCAGCAGCAGGCAGGGCAGGACGAGCAGCATCGCGAGGGTGCGGTGGTCCCGCCGCAGCTGGGTCAGCACCCGCGCCGCGACGGCGAGGGTGACCCGGGGGCTCATGACTGCTCCTCGACGAGGCGGAGGAAGGCGCCCTCGATGTCGTCGGAGCCCGTCTGCTCGAGCAGTGCCTGCGGGGTGTCCACGGCCAGCAGCGCCCCGTCGCGCATCAGCAGCAGCCGGTCGCATCTCTCGGCCTCGTCCATGACGTGGCTGGAGACCAGCACCGTCGTGCCGGCCTCGGCGAGCCGGTGGAACATCGCCCACAGGTCCCGGCGCAGCACCGGGTCCAGGCCGACGGTCGGCTCGTCGAGCACCAGCACCTCAGGGTGGCCCAGCAGCGCGACCGCGAGCGAGGCGCGCGAGCGCTGGCCGCCCGAGAGCCGGCTCACGACGTGGTCGCGGCGGTCGCCCAGCGCAACGGCCTCGATGCAGCGGTCCACCTCGGCGGCCGCGGCGCCGAGCACCCGGGCGAAGAAGCGGAGGTTCTCCGCGACCGTCAGGTCGTCGTAGACGCTGGGCGCCTGGGTGACGTAGCCGACCCGGTCGCGCAGCCGCCGGTCGCCTGCGGGCAGCCCGAGGACCTCGACCGTGCCGGACCGGACGACCTGGACGCCGACGATCGCGCGCATCAGCGTGGACTTGCCGCAGCCCGACGGGCCCAGCAGCCCGGTGACCTCGCCCGGTCGCGTCGAGAACGTGACACCGCGCAGGGCATGGACGTGCCCGCGGCGCACCTCGAGGTCCCGCACGTCGATGAGGGCGTTATTCATCATGCGTTGAATTGTGCGCGCAGGACGGAACGGCGTCAAGCACCAGCACCGTGCTCGCAGGCGGCTCAGCCGGCAGGGTGCCGCCCGGCACCGGGACCAGCGGGCGCGAGCGCCCCCGTCAGGTAGCGCTGCAACGTCGGCGCGACGGCCGCAACGAGCTCGTCCTGCGACATCGAAGCAAGTGGTTCGAGCTCCAGCACGTAGCGCGCGACGACGAGGCCCAGCATCTGGCTGATCACCAGCGACGCGCGGCGCTCCGGCTCGTCGGGCAGTGCGGCATGACGGATGGGACCGAGGATCATCCGCAGGATCCCTTGTTGCAGCAGGGATTCCGGGGACTCGTGCGCGAGGCTGGACCGGACCACGGCCAGCAGCGGCAGGCGCGCCGCGGGGTCGTCCCACACGCTCAGGAACAGCCGGAGCAGGCGCTCCCCCGCGACCTCGACGCCGTCGGCGAACGCCTGCGGCACCAGCGTGCGCGGGTCGACCGGGATCTGCAGAGCAGCGAGGAACAGGTCGTCCTTGGAGCCGAAGTAGTGGTGCACCAGGGCCGGATCCACACCCGCCTCACCGGCGATGGCGCGGATCGTCGTGCCTCCGAAACCTCGGTGGGCAAAGGACTCCCGGGCTGCGTCGAGGATCTGGCCACGGGTGTCCGGGCCGCCGGGACGACGACCGCGCGACCGTGACGCGGTGGTCACGAGGCGTCCGGGGCGGACGCGAAGTTGAGCCGGGTGAAGGCCAACGACTCCACGAGGTCGAGCTCGCGGGCCTCGCGATCGGCGGCCTTGCGGGTGTTGATCTCCAGCACCACGTGCCCGCCGAAGTCGACGTCGGCCAGGTGCTCCAGCAGCTCGACCACGGGCTGGGTGCCCCGGCCGGGCACCAGGTGCTCGTCCTTCGCGGAGCCGGTGCCGTCGGTGAGGTGGATGTGGCGCAGCCGGTCACCGAGCCGGCGGGCCATCTCGACGGGGTCGGACTGCGAGACCGCCGAGTGGGACAGGTCGATCGTGGTGTTGGCGTAGTCCTGCTCGGAGGGGTCCCAGCCCGGGACGTAGACCTCGACCGCGCGGCGCGAGGCGCGCCAGGGATACATGTTCTCCACGGCGAAGGCGACGCCGGTGCGCTCCTCGAGCTCCGCGATGCCCTCGACGAAGCCGCGCGCGTAGTCGCGCTGCCAGCGGAACGGCGGGTGCACGACCACCACGTCGGCGCCGACCGCGACCGCCATCTCGGCGCTCTTCTCGAGCTTGCCCCACGGCTCGGTCCCCCAGACCCGCTGGGTGATCAGCAGGCACGGCGCGTGCACGGCGCACACCGGGATCTCGTGGTAGTCCGACAGGTGGCGGACCGCGTCGATCTCCTGGCTGATCGGGTCGATCGCGACCATCACCTCGACGGCGTCGTAGCCCAGCCGCGAGGCGAGCTCGAAGCCGTTCGCCGTCGACTCGGGGTACACCGAGGCGGTGGACAGGGCGATCACCGTCCGAGCGTATCGAGCCCGGTCCTCAGCGACGAGCGGGCGCCCGCCGCGCGCCGATCTGGTCGAGCCGCTCCAAGATGATGCCCTCGCGCAGCGCCCACGGACAGATCTCCAGCTCCGGCAGGTCGAACAGGTCCATCACGGCGTCCGCCACGAGCGCCCCGGCCACGATCTGGTGCGCCCGGCTCAGCGAGACGCCGGGCAGCTCGGCGACCTCGTCGGCCGACATCTCCAGCAGGTCGGGGACCAGGTCGCGCAGCGTCGCGGCGTCCAGCACCCGTCGTACGAGGGGCCCGTCGCCCAGCGGCGCCGCTCCGCAGATCCGGGCCAGCGACCGGAAGGTCTTCGACGTGGCCACCGCGTGGTCGGGACCCTGCCGCAGCAGCGAGCCGGCGTCGCGGGCCACGTCCGCGCGGATCCGCTTGCGCAGCTCGCGTACGGCGTCCGCGTCGAGACCTGCCGAGAGGTGCTCCCGGGTCAGCCGGGCGGCCCCCAACGGCAGCGACTGCGCGACGTCCGGGGCCTCGTCGGAGCCGACCGCGATCTCGAGCGAGCCGCCGCCGATGTCGAAGACCACCAGCCGACCCGACGACCAGCCGAACCAGCGACGCACGGCCAGGAACGTCAGCCGGGCCTCGTCCTCGCCCGGCAGCACCTCGATGTCGACCCCGGTCGCGTCGCGCACGTGGCGCAGGACGTCCTCGGAGTTGGTGGCGTCGCGGACCGCCGAGGTCGCGAAGCCGAGCATGTCCTCGCAGCCCTTGTCCTCCGCGATGTCGACGGCGGTGGCGACGAACCGCGTGAGCGCCTCGACCCCGGCCGCGTCGACCGCGCCGGTCTCGTCGAGGTGCTCGGCCAGACGCAGCGGCTCCTTGTGCTTCGAGGCCGGCATCGGCGCGGCGCCGCGATAGGCGTCGACCACGAGGAGATGCCCCGTGTTGGACCCGATGTCGAGCACGCCCAGCCTCATGCAGGGAACCCTAGCGACGTAGTGTTGCGCGCGTGCCCGAGACCGATCTGGTGATCCCCCGCGCGTTCATCGAGTTCGTCGACCCGGCCGACTCCTCGCAGGTCTTCAAGTGCGACCTGACCTGGCTGACGTCGCAGTACATGTGCATCTTCGGTCAGGGCTGCTGCGGGATCTACGCCGACCGGCCCGACGACGGCTGCTGCACGCTGGGTGCGCACTTCTCCGACAAGGACGACGAGCGGCGCACCCGCTCGTTCATGCGGCAGCTGACGCCGCAGACCTGGCAGTTCCACGCCGAGGGCACCCGCAAGAAGAGCTCTTGGATCGAGACCGACGAGGAGGGCGACCGCAAGACGGCCGTGCACGAGGGTGCCTGCATCTTCTTGAACCGTCCCGGCTTCGAGGGCGGCGAGGGCTGCGCGCTGCACAGCCTGGCGCTGCGGCAGGGTCGCAACCCCCTGGAGACCAAGCCCGACGTCTGCTGGCAGCTGCCGATCCGGCGGACGTTCCGCGACGTCGAGCTGCCGGACGGCACGGAGTACACCGAGGTCAGCATCGGCGAGTACGACCGTCGCGGCTGGGGCCCCGGCGGCCACGACCTGGACTGGTACTGCACCGGCAACCCCGACGCGCACGTCGCTCCGGACCCGCTCTACGTCACCAACGCGCCCGAGCTGACCGAGCTGATGGGCCAGGCTGCCTACGACGAGCTCGTCGACCACTGCGAGACCCACCTGGCCTCACGCTCCCTGCTCGCCCTGCACCCCGCCGACCCGCGCCGCTGACCGCTGAGGGACCCGTGCCGACCCGCCCCCGGTCAACGCGACCCCGGTGTGCGGGCCCGGTGCGCGGATGGTGAGAATGCTTGGCATGCGACTGGACCACGTCTCGTACGCCGCAGGACCGGACGGCCTCGCGAGCACCGCCGCTCGACTCGGCGAGCTCCTCGGCGAGGAGTTCCGCGATGGCGGCATCCACCCCCGCTTCGGCACGCGCAACATGGTGCTGCCGCTGACCGCCGGCACCTACGTCGAAGTCGTGTCCGTGCTGGACCACCCGGCCTCCGACAAGGCCCCCTTCGGGCAGGCCGTCCGGGCCCGTTCGGAGCTCGGCGGCGGCTGGCTCGGCTGGGTGGTCGCGGTCGACGACATGGCCAAGGTCGAGGAACGGCTGGGCCGCCAGTCCGTGCAGGGCAACCGGCACCGGCCCGACGGCGTCGAGCTGCGCTGGCGCCAGATCGGCGTGCGAGGCCTGCAGTCCGACCCGCAGCTGCCGTACTTCGTGCAGTGGCAGACCCCCGACCTGCATCCGTCGGCGCACAGCACCGGCCAGGTCGCCCTGACGTCGCTGGAGATCGCCGGTGACCCGCACCGGGTCAGCGACTGGCTCGGCAACTCCGTCGAAGGTCCGCTCGAGGACGTCGACGTCGAGTGGGTCGCCCCGCACGACGCCCCCGGCGTGGTGGCCGCGAAGTTCCGCACCGCGAGCGGCGAGGTCCGGATCTAGCCTCCCCGACCCCGTGGAGCCGTTGCCGGGCGCGGTCCCGAGCCCGAACATCTGGAACCATCCCGAGACCTACGAGCTCGAGAACCGCTCGGTCGATCCCGACGGCGTCATCGAGGCCGCGATGGTCCGGGTGCTGGACGGCGAGGGCTGGGTCGGTCGCGACGTCCTCGACCTCGGCTGCGGCACCGGCTTCCACCTGCCCCGGTGGGCGTCCACGGCCCGCTTCGTCCACGGCGTCGAGCCGCACCCGGCCCTGGCGGCGGTCGCTGCCCGTCGTACGCGTCGGTGGGACAACGTCCGCGTGCTCCCAGGTACGGCACAGCGGATCCCGCTCGCCACGGCGAGCGTCGACGTCGTGCAGGCACGCTGGTCCTACTTCTTCGGGCCCGGGTGCGAGCCCGGCCTGGTGGAGGTCGAGCGCGTACTGCGCGCCGGGGGCACGGCATTCGTCATCGACAACGACCCGACCCGCAGCACGTTCGGAGCGTGGTTCCGGCGGGGCTATCCCGACGTGGTGCCGGCCGAGGTCGAGCGGTTCTGGGAGACGCGCGGCTGGCGTCGCGAGCAGCTGGACATCCGATGGCGCTTCGCGACGCGCGAGGAGCTGGCCGCGGTCGTCCGCATCGAGCTCGATCCGGGGACGGCGGAACGGGCGCTGGCCGAGCACGAGGGCACGGAGGTCGACTATGCGGTCAACCTCTGGTGGCGGCGCTTCCCGGACTAGCTGGTCGCCCGCACCGTCAGCGTCGGCGCCAGCACCGTGCCCTGGTGGGGGATCGGCCGGTGCGCGAGCAGCTCACCGAGCAGCCGCACCACCTCGACCGCCACCTGCTCGAGCGGCTGCCGCACGGAGGTGAGCGCGGGGGTCGACACCTGGGCCGCGATCGAGTCGTCGAACCCGACGACCGCGACGTCCCGCCCCGCCCGCAGGCCGCGCTCGTCGAGGGCGCGCAGCACCCCCATCGCGATCGTGTCGCTGGCGCACAGGAACGCCGTGGGCGACGAGTCGGGGGCGTCGAGCAGGGCGTGGGCGGCGCGGCTGCCGAACTCCAGGGTGTCCTCGCCGCGGGCCGAGAGCTGGCTGGTCGACAGGCCGTGCTCGTGCATCCGGTCGACCCAGCCGGAGCGGCGGTCCTCGCCGATCAGCGAGCCCTTCACCCAGCCCACCCAGGCGACCCGCTGGTGGCCGCGCTGCACCAGGTGGTCCACCGCGTCGACGACGCCCGCGCGGCCGTCCACGTCCACCCACGGGTGCCGGGCGCCCGGGTCGTCCCACGGGCGGCCGAACGCCACGAAGGGCACCGACCGCTCGGCGAGCCAGGCGGCGTGCGGGTTGCCGCGGTAGGTGTCGGTGATGACGAAGGCGTCGACGGCCGCGGAGCGCAACAGCTCGTCGTAGCCCTCGCCTGCCTCGTCCTCGCCGTCGGCGGTGAACAGCAGCACGTGGTAGCCGGCCGTCCGGGTGGTGTCGACCAGCGAGTGCACGAACCGGTCCATCAAGGCGTTGGCGCTGTCCTCGACGGCCGGGTCGACCCGCAGGCCGATGAGGTGCGAGCTGCGGGTGCGCAGGTTGCGGGCGGCGCGGTTGGGCGAGTAGCCCAGCCGCTCGATCGCCTCCTGCACCCGGGCCAGGGTGTCGGGCCGGAGCAGCTCAGGGCTGTTGAGCGCGTTGGACACCGTCTGCCGCGAGACGCCGGCCTCCTCGGCGACGGTGGCGAGCGTCGGCGCGCTCGTCGGCGGAGCTGCCGTCGGCGGCGATCCGTCACTGGCCCCGGCACCCGCAGCCGCCCGCGGCGAGACGCGCGACGGGTGCGGCATCGGATGTTCCCCCAGGTCAGACGGCTGTTGATCGATCCAAGCATCGTGCCGGCCGCGCGCTGCGTCAACCGGGGCCCCCGCGGCGGGGCGACGCGACGCCGGCACCCCGCCGTGCCTGCGCCCGGTTGTCGGTGCCCTGCCCTAGCGTCCGGGGCATGAGCAAAGCGAAGGCCCGACCGAGCCGACCGGCCTACCGCTGCTCCGAGTGCGGCTGGGAGACGGTCAAGTGGGTGGGCCGCTGCGGAGAGTGCCAGGCGTGGGGCAGCGTGGCCGAGGTCGCCGCGGCCGGCCCCCAGGGCCGCACGGCGGCGGGTCCGGTCACCACGCCCGCCGTCCCGATCACCCAGGTGTCGGTCCAGGACTCCTTCTCGCGCACCAGCGGGATCCCGGAGCTCGACCGGGTGCTCGGCGGCGGCATCGTGCCCGGGGCTGCGGTGCTGCTCGCGGGTGAGCCGGGCGTCGGCAAGTCCACGCTGCTGCTCGAGGTGGCCGCGCAGACCGCCCGGTCCGGGCTGCGCACGCTCTACGTCACCGGCGAGGAGTCCGCCTCCCAGGTGCGGCTGCGAGCCGACCGCACCGGAGGCGTGCACGACGAGCTGTTCCTCGCGGCCGAGACCGACCTCGGCGCCCTGCTCGGGCACGTCGAGGCGGTTCGCCCGCAGCTGCTGGTCGTCGACTCCGTGCAGACCATCGGTGCCGCCGACGTCGACGGCGTCCCCGGCGGTGTCACGCAGGTCAAGGAGGTGGCGGCCGCGCTGGTGCGGGTCGCCAAGACGCAGAACATCGCGACCGTCATGGTCGGCCACGTCACCAAGGACGGCAGCATCGCCGGCCCGCGCGTGCTCGAGCACCTCGTCGACGTGGTCCTGCACTTCGAGGGTGAGCGCAGCAGCCGGCTGCGGATGGTGCGCGCGGTGAAGAACCGCTTCGGTCCCGTCGACGAGGTCGGCTGCTTCGACCTGTCCGGGGAGGGGATCGTCGCGGTGACCGACCCCACGGGGCTGTTCGTGGCCCGTCACCACGAGCCCGTGCCCGGCACCTGCGTCAGCGTGGTGCTCGAGGGCCGGCGCCCGATCCTCGCCGAGGTGCAGGCCCTGGTGACTCCCTCGGCGGCCGAGCGTCCCCGCCGCACGACCTCCGGGCTGGACTCCTCCCGGATCGCCATGGTGGTCGCGGTGCTCCAGCAGCGCGCCCGGATCCGGCTGCACACCCACGACGTCTTCGCCTCCACCGTCGGCGGGGTCCGGATCACCGAGCCGGCCGCCGACCTCGCCTCGGCGATCGCGGTCGCGTCGGCCTGGAAGCAGCGCGACATCCCCACCGACCTGGTGGCGATCGGCGAGCTCGGCCTCGCCGGCGAGCTGCGGCGCGTCCGCGACACTCCGCTGCGACTCGCCGAGGCCGCGCGTCTGGGCTTCCGAGGCGCGATCGTGCCGGCCGACTCCCAGCGCGAGTCGGGGGTCGTGCGGATGGTCGAGGGCATGAAGGTGGTCGGCGTCCCCGACGTCGACGCCGCCCTGCGCGTGCTCGATCTCGGAGTCAAGGACGCGGACCCGGTCTTCAAGGTGCACCGCACCGAGCCGGGTCGCCCGGCGCTGCGCGGCGTCTGAGACCGGCTCCCCCTAGACTGGCGCTACGAGGACCGGAGGGGTGTCCTGCGCCGACACCGAGCCGACGGCAGGCACAGCACAGACCGGGGAGACACGTGGCAGCCAACGAGCGCACCGACGAGGTGCTCCGGTTGCGGGCGACCCTGGCCAGCATCGCCCCCGGCACCCAGCTGCGCGACGGCCTCGAGCGGATCCTGCGCGGGCGCACCGGGGCCCTGCTGGTGCTCGGCAGCGACAAGGTGGTCGACTCGATCTCGACCGGCGGCTTCTTCCTCGACATCCCCTTCACGGCCACCGGGCTCCGCGAGCTGGCCAAGATGGACGGCGCGATGGTGCTCGACAAGGAGGCTCAGCGGATCCTGCATGCCGCGGTCCACCTGATGCCGGACCCCAGCATCTTCTCCGACGAGACCGGCACCCGGCACCGCACGGCCGACCGGGTGGCGCGCCAGAGCGGCTTCCCGGTCATCTCGGTCTCGCAGTCGATGCAGATCATCGCGGTCTACGTCGGCGGGACCCGCTACGTGCTCGAGGCCTCCGGGCAGATCCTGTCCCGCGCCAACCAGGCGCTCGCCACCCTCGAGCGCTACAAGATGCGCCTCGACGAGGTGTCCAGCACGCTCTCCGCGCTGGAGATCGAGGACCTGGTCACGACCCGCGACGTCGCGGTCGTCGCCCAGCGGCTGGAGATGGTGACCCGGATCGCGCGGGAGATCGAGGACTACGTGCTCGAGCTCGGCAGCGACGGCCGCCTGCTCTCCCTCCAGCTCGACGAGCTCGTCACGGGCGTCGACATCGAGCGCGAGCTGGTGATCCGCGACTACCTGCCGCCCACCCGGCGCAAGCGCAGCCCCGGCGACGTCCTCAACGACCTCGAGACGCTGAGCCCCACCGACCTGGTCGACATCGCCGCCGTGGCCCGCGCGCTCGGACTCGGCGCCAGTGAGCACCTCGACGGCGCGGTCACCCCCCGCGGCTACCGCCTGCTGGCCAAGGTGCCCCGCCTGCCCGGTGCGGTCGTGGACCGCCTCGTCGAGCACTTCGGCAGCCTGCAGAAGCTCCTCTCGGCGAGCATCGACGACCTGCAGGCGGTCGACGGCGTCGGCGAGCTGCGCGCTCGCAGCGTGCGCGAGGGCCTCTCCCGGCTGGCCGAGTCCAGCATCCTGGAACGCTATGTATGACGCCCTGATCCTCGTCACCGCGGTGGCGTGCGGCCTCGTCGGCGGAGTGTTCTTCGCGTTCTCGACGTTCGTGATGGACGGGCTCTCCCGGCTGCCCGCGACGCCCGGGATCGCAGCGATGCAGGCGATCAACCGGGCCGCCGTACGCCCGGCCTTCCTGGCGCTGCTGCTCGGGACGGCTGCGTTGTGCATCGTCGCGGCCGTGCTGTCGGTCTCGCGCGGTGACGTGCTCGTCATGGTGGCGGCGATCGTCTACGTCGCCGGTGCCGTGGTGCTCACGGGCGCCGTCCACGTGCCGCTCAACAAGCGGGTCGACGCGCTCGAGCCCGACGACGAGGTGACCCACCCGGTGTGGACGGACTACCTGCGGCGCTGGGTGCGCGCGAACCACCTGCGCACCGTCGCCGGCGCCGCGTCCTGCGGGCTGCTGGTCGGCTCGCTGCTCGCGCGCTGACCTCAGCGGCTCTTCTTCTTGGCCTTCGGGCTCGGCGTCGGGGTCTTCGTCACCGTCGGTCGCGGCGGCGACTGCAGCAGGAACTGGGTGTCCACCGGCTCGCCACCGAAGACCGCAGCCGCCACGTGGTAGTAGCCGCCCTCGGCCCAGTCCGTGGTGTCGGTGCAGTCGGCGTCCGAGCGGCGGCCGTTCCAGGTCACGCTGACCGAGACCGGGACGTCCTTGCGGACCACGACCGACTGCTTGGCGACCGCACCGCGGCACTCCTGGGTGGACCAGATCCGGTCGCTGCCGGAGGCCAGCCTGACCACGACCGAGTCGGCGGAGACCTCGAAGGTGCAGGCGGGCGTCGTGCGCGTGGTCAGCACCAGGTCGAACACCGTGGACCGCCCCGCGAAGGCGCTGCCCTTCACCTGCGGGTTGGTGATGATGTCCTGGCCGACGCACGGCCCGCTGGGGACGGCCAAGGGCGTGGGGGACGGCTTGGGCGTGACCAGCTTGCCGCGCTTGTTGCGTCGTGGCTTCGCCGTCGCGGCGGCCGTCGGCGTGGTCGGGACCGCCGTGGCCGTGGTCGCTCCGGCAGTCGAGGCAGCGGCGCCGACCGGGCGTGCGGACGGGCCGCCGGTGTCGTCGCCCGCGCCGCCGAGCAGCCGGGCCACCCCGAAGACCAGGGCGAGGGCCACGGCCAGGACCAGCAGGCGGCGCACCCAGTAGACACGGGCCGGCAGGGGTCGTCGAGAGGGCGCAGGGCTCACCCGCTCCACGCTAGTGCCGCACCCTCCCCCCGCAGCGGTGCCACACCGGGCCGGCCCGGCTAGGGTCGTCCGCACCGTGACCGCACCCTCCACCAGCACGGCGCTCCGCGCCCGCATCCTCAGCTGGTACGACGAGCACGCGCGCACCCTGCCGTGGCGCGAGCCGGAGGCGTCGCCGTGGGCGGTCATGGTCAGCGAGTTCATGCTGCAGCAGACCCCCGTGGCGCGGGTGCTGCCGGTCTACGAGGCCTGGCTCGACGCGTGGCCGACGCCGGCCGACCTGGCCGCAGTCCCCACGGGTGCCGCGGTGCGTGCCTGGGGACGGCTCGGCTACCCGCGCCGCGCGCTGCGGCTGCACGCGGCCGCCACCGCGATCGTCGCCGAGCACGACGGCGAGGTGCCGGCCGACTACGCCGCCCTGCTGGCGCTGCCGGGCGTCGGCGACTACACGGCCGCGGCGGTGGCGTCGTTCGCCTACCGGCGACGCCACGTCGTGCTCGACACCAACGTGCGCAGGGTGCTGGCCCGGACCGTGCGGGGTGTGGAGTTCCCCGCGCAGGCGGTCACCCGCGCCGAGCGCGACCTGGCGGCCTCGCTGCTGCCCGACGACGGGCCGACCGCTGCCGCGTGGGCGGTCGGCACGATGGAGCTCGGCGCCGTGGTGTGCGCGGCCGCGAACCCGCAGTGTGCCGCCTGCCCGGTCGCCGACCTCTGCGCGTGGCGTGCCGCCGGCTACCCGCCGTACGACGGGCCGCCCCGCAGGGGCCAGACCTACGACGGCACGGACCGCCAGTGTCGCGGGCGCCTGCTCGGCGTGCTGCGCGACAGTGCCGGCCCCGTGCACGTCACCGCGCTGGAGGGCGTCTGGAGCGCGGACGAGCAGCGCGAACGGTGCCTGGCCTCGTTGCTCGCCGACGGGCTGGTCGCGCAGGTCTCCGCGCAGACCTACGCCCTCCCCTGAGGAGCCGAGTCCACCTCAGCCGGCGGTGATGGCAGCGATGGCGTCGGCCAGGTCGCGCACGGCCCGCCGCTGCCCGGGGTCGCCCTCGTCGAGCGGCAGGTCGAGCAGGAAGCCCATGAAGGCCGCGTCCAGCAAGCGCGGTCGCGCGCACCGCCTTCGCATGGGTCGTGCCCGAGGCGACCAGGTGGTCGGCGACCGCGGACACCCACGTCTCGTTGGCCTCCCGCACGACGCTGGCGTAGGGCTCGCGACCGAACAGGCCCAGGGCGGCCGCCTCGACGTACACCCGCTGGCAGCGCTCGAGCTGCGCCGTCGTGACGGCGGCCCACAGGCCGAGTACGGCGCGCCGTACGTCCTTGGCGGGACGCAGCGCGTCGATCTCCGCGACGGCGCGGTCGTTGGAGACCCGCAGCACCGTCGCGACGAGGTCGTCCTTGCTGTCGAAGTGGTAGAGCAGCATCCGGTCGCTGGTGCCGATCGCGGCGGCCAGCGGACGCAGGCTCAGGCCGATCAGCCCGTGCTCGAGCACGTAGTCGGTCGCGGTCTGGGCGAACTGCTCACGTCGGCTGGTCACCGGGCTCCCTCGTCTCGAGTCGCCGGAAAGTGTAGCGCCTGCTACATTTGTAGCACGTGCTACAACGAGCAGGGAGATGTGGTCATGGTCGGGGCGTGGGTGCTTCTGATGGCAGCGATCGGGGTGGAGGTCGCCGCGACGGCAGCGCTGCCGCGCACGCAGTGGTTCCGCGACCCGGCGTGGACCGCGTTCGTGCTCGGCGGCTACGGCGTCTCGATCTGGCTGCTCGCGACCGTGATCAAGCACATCCCGGTGTCGGTGACCTACGCCGTCTGGTCGGGGCTGGGCACGGCCGGCATCGCCCTGGTGGGCGTGCTCCTGCTCGGCGAGCGGTTCGACGCCACCAAGGCGGTCGCGCTGCTCCTGATCATCGGCGGCGTGCTGATCCTCAACCTGAACGGCGCCGCCCACTAGCCCACTCCCCGATTCGTCTGCGATCACCATGCGGCCGGGGCCGTCTGGATCGCAGACGAATCGGGGCGGTGGGGCTACTCGGCGGGGCCGGTGGCGGTCTCCTCGATCGGCGGCAGGTCGGGCAGCTCGCTCTTGGTCTCGCCCTCGAACGTGAACGTCGCCTCGGTGCCCTCGCCCTCGACGTCGACCAGGACGATCTGGCCGGGCCGCACCTCGCCGTACAGCATCTTCTCGGCGAGGGAGTCCTCGATCTCGCGCTGCACGGTGCGCCGCAGCGGGCGGGCACCGAGCACCGGGTCGAAGCCACGGGTGGCGAGCAGGTCCTTGGCCTTCTGGGTCAGCTCGATGGACATGTCACGGTCGCGCAGGCGCTTCTCCACGCCGGCGATCATGTTGTCGACCATCGAGACGATCTGCTCCTTGGACAGCGGCGGGAAGACCACGATCTCGTCGACGCGGTTGAGGAACTCCGGACGGAAGTGCTGCTTGAGCTCCTCCGACACCTTCGCCTTCATCCGGTTGTAGGAGCCCTGGACGTCGGTGGTCTGCTGGAAGCCGAGGCTGGCGCCCTTGGAGATGTCGCGGGTGCCCAGGTTCGTGGTCATGATGATCACGGTGTTCTTGAAGTCGATCACCCGGCCCTGGGAGTCGGTCAGCCGACCCTCCTCCAGGATCTGCAGCAGCGAGTTGAAGATGTCCGGGTGGGCCTTCTCGACCTCGTCGAACAGCACCACGGAGAACGGCTTGCGGCGCACCTTCTCGGTGAGCTGCCCACCCTCTTCGTAGCCGACGTAGCCGGGAGGCGAGCCGAACAGCCGCGACACGGTGTGCTTCTCGGAGAACTCCGACATGTCGAGCTGGATCAGCGCGTCCTCGTCGCCGAAGAGGAACTCCGCGAGGGTCTTGGACAGCCACGTCTTGCCGACCCCGGAGGGTCCGGCGAAGATGAACGACCCGCCGGGACGCTTGGGGTCCTTGAGGCCCGGCACGGGTGCGTCGGATCGCCCGCGACAGCGCACGGACGGCCTCCTCCTGACCGATGACGCGCTTGTGCAGCTCGTCCTCCATCTTGAGCAGCCGCGTCGACTCCTCCTCGGAGAGCTTGACGATCGGGATGCCGGTGGCGACGGCGAGGACCTCGGCGATGAGCTCCTCGTCGACCTCGGCGACGACGTCCATGTCGCCGGCCTTCCACTGCTTCTCCCGCTCGCCCTTGGCCAGGATGAGCTTCTTCTCCTCGTCGCGCAGCGACGCGGCCAGCTCGAAGTCCTGGCTGTCGATCGCGCCCTCCTTGCGGCGGCGCACGTCGGCGATCTTGTCGTCGAACTCGCGCAGGTCCGGCGGGGCGGTCATCCGGCGGATCCGGAGCCGGGAGCCGGCCTCGTCGATCAGGTCGATCGCCTTGTCGGGCAGGAACCGGTCGGAGACGTAGCGGTCGGCGAGCGTGGCCGCCGCGACCAGCGCCTCGTCGGTGATCGTGACCCGGTGGTGCGCCTCGTAGCGGTCGCGCAGGCCCTTGAGGATCTCGATCGTGTGCGCGATCGTCGGCTCCTGCACCTGGATCGGCTGGAAGCGGCGCTCGAGGGCGGCGTCCTTCTCGAGGTGCTTGCGGTACTCGTCCAGCGTGGTCGCGCCGATGGTCTGCAGCTCTCCGCGCGCGAGCATCGGCTTGAGGATCGAGGCGGCGTCGATCGCACCCTCGGCCGCGCCCGCACCGACGAGCGTGTGCAGCTCGTCGATGAACAGCACGATGTCGCCGCGGGTCTTGATCTCCTTGAGCACCTTCTTCAGGCGCTCCTCGAAGTCGCCGCGGTAGCGGGAGCCGGCGACCAGCGAGCCGAGGTCGAGGCTGTAGATCTGCTTGTCCTTGAGCGTCTCCGGCACGTCGCCGCGCACGATCGCCTGCGCGAGACCCTCGACGCAGGCGGTCTTGCCGACGCCGGGCTCGCCGATCAGCACCGGGTTGTTCTTGGTGCGGCGCGAGAGCACCTGCATCACGCGCTCGATCTCCTTCTCGCGCCCGATGACCGGGTCGAGCTTGCCCTCGCGCGCGGCCTGCGTGTAGTTGCGGCCGAACTGGTCGAGGACCAGCGACGAGGACGGAGCCCCCTCCTGGGGCGCGCCGGCAGCGGCGGTCTCCTTGCCCTGGAAGCCGGAGAGCAGCTGGATCACCTGCTGACGGACCCGGTTGAGGTCGGCGCCGAGCTTGACCAGCACCTGGGCGGCGACGCCCTCGCCCTCGCGGATCAGACCGAGCAGGATGTGCTCGGTGCCGATGTAGTTGTGGCCGAGCTGGAGCGCCTCGCGCAGGGACAGCTCGAGGACCTTCTTGGCGCGCGGCGTGAACGGGATGTGCCCGCTCGGCGCCTGCTGGCCCTGGCCGATGATCTCCTCGACCTGCGCCCGCACGGCCTCGAGCGAGATGCCCAGGCTCTCGAGGGCCTTGGCCGCGACGCCCTCGCCCTCGTGGATCAGGCCCAGCAGGATGTGCTCGGTGCCGATGTAGTTGTGGCTGAGCATCCGGGCCTCTTCCTGCGCCAGGACGACCACCCGACGGGCCCGGTCTGTGAACCGTTCGAACATTTCCATCGCTCCTTGCCGTGCTGCCGATCCACGTCGCCTGGGGGTTCCCGCAGACACGGTGGGACATGCGTTGCTGGCAACCCTAGTCCCGCGACCTTGCGCGACTCGGGCGATCCAGGACCCGGGTCACGGAGGTGGACCGGGTGCTTACGTCAGACTCAACCCCGTCGCCAGCCTACGTGTTCCCGCCTCAGGTCGTTAAAGCATTCGCCGACAGCGAACAGGGGGTGCCCTGCCGGCCGTCGGCGGTGTGCTCGGGGGAGGCTCGCCCCGGCCCGAGGTGCTAGTTGGCGGCGGCGTAGGCCTCGCGTACGTCGGCGCTGACGCGACCGCGCTCGGGGACGTCGAAGCCGTTCTCGCGGGCCCACGCCCGGATGTCCGCGGCGCTGGCGGCGTCACCGGACGGGGCGGGCGCGGAGGCGCGGCGGCCCGACTTGCGACGGCCACCCGTGCGCCGGCCGTGACCGATGTAGAGCGAGAGGGCGTCACGCAGCTTCGCGGCGTGCTTGTCGGAGAGGTCGATCTCGTAGTCGACCCCGTCGAGGGCGAAGCTGACGGTCTCGGTCGCGTCCAGGCCGTCGATGTCGTCGACGAGAACCACGTTCACACGCTGTGCCATGAATAATATGCCCTTCTATTTCCCAGGAAATCCCCTAATCTCGGGGAGCCGGGCCGTATTCGACCCGACTGGCAGGGTATTCACCCCGATAAACAAAAAGCAAATGAGCCTTCACCGATATCCCGCGACAATTTCCGGGACGGGCCGCCTCATTCCAGCCAACGCGCCGACTGGGCAAGCCCTGCACGGGATGCTGTGCGGTCGGAGGGACCCGGGAGAACCCCGTCGTGAGCGGATCCGCGGCCCGCATGAATACCGATGCGTGGCGTCGCAGAATTTTCGAACGCTCGCGGAACGAGGATTCCCCGGTCTCCTTTTCGCGGGGAGGCGGCGGCTACTCGGGGCGCAGCAGCGGGAACAGGATCGTCTCGCGCACCGAGGCGCCCGGTCAGCATGCCGAGCATCCGGTCGACGCCCAGCCCGATGCCACCGGCGGGCGGCATGCCGTACTCCATCGCCTTGAGGAAGACCTCGTCGAGGTCCATCGCCTCCGGGTCGCCGCCGGCAGCCAGCCGGGACTGCGCCTCGAGCCGCTCGCGCTGGATCACCGGGTCGTTGAGCTCGGAGTAGGCCGCGCCCATCTCGACGCCGTTGATGATCAGGTCCCACGCCTCGTTGAGACCGGGCGTCGAGCGGTGCGGCTTGGCCAGCGGCTTCACCGCCTCGGGGTAGTCCATGACGAAGGTCGGCTGGATCAGGGTGTCCTCGACGAGCTGCTCGAACAGCTCGACCACGATCTCGGCCGCACCCCACTGCTCCTGCAGCTCGACGTCGTGCGTCTCGGCCAGGTCCCGGAGCGTCTGCGCCGACGTGGTGACGTCCACGGTCGTGCCGACGGCCTCCGAGACCAGCTCGAAGATCGGCGCCTCGCGCCACTCGCCCGTCAGGTCGATGACGCTGCCGTCACGTCCCACGACCTCGGGGCTGCCGATCGCGGCGTGGGCGCCGCGGATCAGGTCCTTGGCCAAGGTGATCATCGTGTGCTGGTCGCCGTAGGCCTCGTAGGCCTCGAGCATCGAGAACTCCGCCGCGTGCGTCGCGTCGAGGCCCTCGTTGCGGAAGGTGCGGCCGATCTCGTAGACCCGGTCGACGCCGCCGATCATTGCGCGCTTGAGGTCGAGCTCGAGCGCGATGCGGAGCAGCATCTCCTGGTCCAGGGCGTTGAGGTGCGTCCGGAACGGGCGGGCGGCGGCCCCGCCGTTGGTGAGCTGCAGGATCGGCGTCTCGACCTCGACGAACGCGCGCTCGTCGAGCGTGGCGCGCAGGCTCCGGAGGAGGGCGGCCTTCTTGCGGACCATGTCGCGCGGCTCGGGTCGCACCATCATGTCGACGTAGCGCAGCCGCACCCGCGCCTCGTCGGAGAGCGGCTTGTGCTCGTTGGGCAGCGGCCGCAGGGTCTTCGCCGCGACCGTCCACCCGCTCGCCTGCACCGACAGCTCGCCGCGACGGCTGGTGATGACCTCGCCGCGCACCGCGAGCAGGTCTCCCAGGTCGACGAGCGACTTGAACTGTGCGAGCGACTCCTCGCCCAGATCCCCCAGCGAGAGCATCACCTGCAGCTCGGTGCCGTCACCCTCGCGCAGCCGGACGAAGCAGAGCTTGCCGGTGTTGCGCAGGAACATCACGCGCCCGGTGACCGCGACGTCGTCACCGGTGCGGGTGTCCGGCTCGAGCCCACGCCCGTCGTACGCCGCGCGGATCTGGGACAGCGTGTGGGTGCGGTCCACGACGACGGGGTACGGCGCCGGGCCGGCCTCGACGAGCCGTTCGCGCTTCTCGCGACGGACCCGCATCTGCTCCGGGAGATCGTCGACGGGTGGCTGCTCGCTCATGGACGTCAAGCCTAGGCCGTGACACGACCGCGCCCGCACCGCGGTCAGGGATGGTTGCGGTCGAAGACGATCTCGAGGCCGAGGAGGGTCAGCCAGGGCAGGTGGTCGGTGACGGTGGTGCACTCCTCGACCACGAGCGGGGCCAGGCCGCCGGTGGCGATCACCCGGGCGTCGCCGGGCGCGCAGCCCGAGCTCGTCGAGCATCCGGCCGACGATGCCGTCGACCTGGCTGGCGAAGCCGTAGAGGATGCCCGCTCTGCATCGCCTCGACGGTGTTCTTCGCGATCACCGAGCGCGGCCGCAGCAGCTCGACCTTGCGCAGCTGGGCGCCGCGGCGACCGAGGGCCTCCAGCGAGATGTCGATGCCCGGGGCGATCGCGCCGCCGACGTACTCGCCCCGCACGCTGACCACGTCGAACGTCGGTCGCCGTGCCGAAGTCGACGACGATGGCCGGGCCCTCGAACAGGTGCGAGGCGGCCGAGCGCGTTGACGATCCGGTCCGTGCCCGACCTCGCGGGGGTTGTCCATCAGCATCGGCACCCCGGTGCGCACCCCGGGCTCGACGATCAGCAGCGGGGTGTCGCCGTGGTACAGTCCGCAGCATGTCGCGCCACTCGTGCAGCACCGCCGGGACCGTCGCGCACACCGAGACCCCGCGCAGCGCCCCGGTCGACCGGCGAGTCGTTCAGCAGGCCCTTGAGCAGGACCCCCCACTCGTCGGCGGTACGGCGCTCGTCGGTCGCCACCCGCCAGTGGTCGACCACGTCGCCGTCGGCGAGCAGCCCGATCGTCGTGTGGCTGTTGCCGATGTCCGCACAGAGCAGCGGGCTCACGCCGGTCGCAGGTCCAGTCGCGATGTCGAGCACCGGCGCCGAGTGCGTCACCGCCCCGACCGCGATCAGGTCGACCCCGGTCTCGGCGACCTCGCGGGCGCGGTCGCAGGGTCAGCCCGCCGGAGGCCTCGAGCCGGGCCCGGCCGCCGCTGAGCCCGCACCGCCTCGGCCATCTGGCCGGGCTCATGTTGTCGAGCAGGATCTCGCGCGGCGCCGACCTCGAGCAGCTCCGCGAAGCTGGTCCAGCGTGGTGACCTCGACCTGCACCGGCAGGTCGGGGTAGCGCGCGCGGACCGCCTCGTAGGCCGCGCACCGACCCCGCCGGCGGCCAGCACGTGGTTGTCCTTGACCAGGGCCTGGTCGGACAGGGTCGGCGCGGTGGTTGAGGCCGCCGCCGCAGCGCACGGCGTACTTCTCCAGCGCCCGGAAGTGCGGCGTGGTCTTGCGGGTGTCGCGGACCCGGGCGCCGGTGCCCTCGAGGGCGCTCACCCAGCGCGACGTGGCGGTCGCCACGCCGGAGAGGTGGCAGAGGTAGTTCAGCGCGGTGCGCTCGGCGGTCAGCAGCGCGGGCACCGGCCCGCGCACCGACAGCAGCACGTCGCCGCGGCGCACGCGGTCGCCGTCGGCCGCTCGGCGCTCCACGCCGCACCCGGCCGGCCACGACCTGGCGAAGACCTAGCTCGGCGACGGCGAGGCCGGCGACCACGCCGTCGGCGCGGGCGACCGAGGTCGGCCCACGCGAGCGTCGGTCCGGGGTCGAGGGTCGCCGCGCTGGTGACGTCCTCGCCCGGCAGGTCCTCGGCGAGCGCGGCCGCGACGTGGGCGGCGACCGCGGCGGGGTCGAGCCCGGCCGCGGCCAGCTCGGCGGCGACCTCCGGGTCACGAGGGTCAGCCCGGCCGCGGGCCGAGGGGTGGGGCCGGTCGACCGGAGCGGGACGTAGGCCAGGTGGCGAGCGTGCCGTCGAGCAGAGCCACGTCGAGGTGGCCGCCCCAGTCCTGCGTCGTCGCGCTCGGGGAAGTCCTCGCGCCAGTGCGACCCACGGGTCTCCTCGCGCCAGCGCGCGGCGCCGAGCAGGGCGCTGGCCGACCGTGAGCAGGTTGGTGGTCTCCCAGGCTGCGACGTCGGCCACGTCCGTCGTACGACGCGCTGAGGGCGGCGAGCGTCGGCACGCGCCGGAGGACAGGCCGGCCGCGGGAGCGGAGCACGCCGGCGCGCTCGGTCATCACGTGCTGCAGCGCGGGCGCAGCCGAGCCCGGACCAGGCCCGGGGTCCGGACGTCGGTGGACGGGCTCCGGCGCGCCGGCAGGTCGGCCGCCAGCGCGCGGCGGCGATCCGGCGGGAGAACACCAGGCCTTCGAGCAGCGAGTTGGACGCCAGCCGGTTGGCGCCGTGCACCCCGGAGCAGGCGACCTCGCCGCACGCGAAGAGCCCCGGCACGGAGGACTGGCCGTGCAGGTCGGTGGCCACGCCGCCGGAGGCGTAGTGGCAGGCGGGGGCGACCGGGATCAGGTCGGTCGACCGGGTCGATGCCGTGCGAGCGGCAGGTGGCCAGGATCGTCGGGAAGCGGCGCTCCCACTTCGCGGCACCGAAGTGCCGGGCGTCGAGCCAGACGTGCTCGGCGCCGGTCTCCCGCATCCGGCGCATGATCGCCTTGGCCACCACGTCGCGCGGAGCCAGGTCGGCCAGCTCGTGCTGGCCCTGCATGAACCGGACGCCGTCGTCGTCGACGAGGACGGCGCCCTCGCCGCGCACCGCCTCGGAGATCAGCGGCTGCTGGCCGGCGGAGTCCTCGCCGAGCCACATGACGGTGGGGTGGAACTGCACGAACTCCAGGTCTCGGAGCACCGCACCGGCACGCAGCGCCAGCGCCATGCCGTCGCCGGTGGACACCGAGGGGTTGGTGGTCGCCTCGAAGACCTGCCCGAGGCCGCCGCTGGCCAGCACGACCGCGCGGCACAGCACCGCGCCGACGCCGTCGCGCTGCCCCTCGCCCATCACGTGCAGCGTGACGCCGGCCGACCCCGCCGTCGGCGCCGGGGATGAGGTCGAGCACCAGTGCGTGCTCGGTCACCTCGATGTCGGGCGCGGCGTGCACGGCCGCGACCAGGGCGCGCTGGATCTCGGCCCCGGTGGCGTCCCCGCCCGCGTGGGCGATCCGGTCGCGGTGGTGGCCGCCCTCGCGGGTCAGCGACAGCTCGCCGGCCTCGGTCTGGTCGAAGACCGGTGCCCAGCGAGATCAGCTCGTGGACCGCCTCGGGCCCCTCGGTGACCAGGATGCGGACGGCGTCCTCGTCGCAGATCCCGGCGCCGGCGACGAGGGTGTCGTGCAGGTGCTGGTCGGGGGTGTCGCCCGGCCCGAGGGCGGCGGCGATGCCGCCCTGCGCCCACTGCGTGGAGCCGGCGCTCAGGATGTCCTTGGTCACGACCATGACGCTGCCGATCGACGCGGACGCCCGCAGCTGCAGGGCCGCGGTCAGCCCGGCGATCCCCGACCCGATGACGACGACGTCGGCGTAGGTCGTCCAGCCGGGGGTGGGGGCGGCGAGCCGCTCGGGCAGGTTCACACGCGGAAGGCTACCGATCCGGGACGCGGGGTCCCCTGGTCGTCCGCGCCGGGAGGTCCGAGGAGGACGGCGAGGTTGTCGATCAGGCGGGTGCTGCCGACCCGCGCAGCGACGAGCAGCCGGGCCTCTCCTGCGACCGGGGCTTCCGTGAGGCCGGGCGACGTGAGCGCGAGATAGTCCACCTCGACCTCGACCTCGTCCTCGAGCACGGCCTGCGCGGCCCGTCGTACGGCGTCCGCGCCGTCCGCACCGACCGCCGCACCCGCTCGCAGCGCTGCGGAGAGGGTCTGCGCCGCACGTCGCTGCGGGTCGTCGAGGAACGCGTTGCGGGACGACAGCGCCAGACCACCCGTCTCGCGGACCGTCTCGACGCCGACGACCTGGACGCGCAGGCAGAGGTCGTCGACCATCCGGCGGACCAGGACGAGCTGCTGGTAGTCCTTCTGGCCGAAGAACGCCAGGTCGGGGCGGGTCAGCCCGAACAGCTTCGCGACCACCGTGAGCACGCCGCGGTAGTGACCCGGTCGCGTCGCCCCCTCGAGGACGCTGCCGAGGGGACCGGGCTCCACGGTCACCTGCGGGTCGCCGCCGGGGTAGACCTCGTCGACCGATGGCGCGTAGACCACCGTCGCGCCGGCGTCACGGCAGGCGTCGAGGTCCGCCTCGAAGGTGCGGGGGTAGCGGTCGAGGTCCTCTCCCGGTCCGAACTGCAGCGGGTTGACGAAGATCGACACCACGACGGCGTCGGCACGAGCGGCCGCCTCCCGGACGAGCACCGCGTGCCCGGCGTGCAGCGCCCCCATCGTGGGCACCAGGCCCACCGTGCCGCCGAGCGCACGCACGTCCGCGAGGGCAGCGTCGAGCTGGGCGCGCGTGCGCGCGACCACGAACGGGGGCGCGGCCGGCCGGCCGCTCACCGAAGGCGCTGCGAGCGGCGCACGCCGCCTGCGTCCAGCGCGTCGTTCAGGATGCCGACCAAGGTGGCGGCCCGGATCGGCAGCAGCCGGCCGTCGAGCACGGCACGGTTGGCGGTGGCGCGGGCCATCGAGACGTAGGACTCCAGGATCGCCGGCGTGGTGCTCGCGATGTCGGCCAGGTGCGCGCGGACGGTCTCCACGTCACCGCGCACGATCGGGCCGGTGAGGGCGGCGTCGCCGTAGGAGAGCGCATTGTCGAGCGCAGCGGTCAGGAGTGGACGGAGCGTGGCCGCCGGGTCGTCCGCGCCCGAGGCGCGGAGCAGGTCCATGGCCTGCGCCACCAGGGTCACCAGGTGGTTGGCACCGTGCGCCAGACCGGCGTGGTAGAGCGTCCGCCGGTCCTCCTCGACCCAGACCGAGGTGCCCGCGAACGCGTCCACGAGCTCCTCGGCGAGACCGCGCGTGTCGTCGGTCGCGGTCACGCCGAAGCGGCAGCCGGCCAGTCGGCCGAGGTCCACGTCGGTGCCGGTGAAGGTCATGGCCGGGTGCATGGCGAGCACCCGGGCGCCGAGGTCGGCGGCCGGCTGCAGCACCGCGAGGCCGTGCTTGCCGGAGGTGTGCACCACGGCCTGACCGGGCCGGATCGCGCCGGACGCGGCGAGCATGGCGACCACGTTGGGCAGCATGTCGTCGGGGACGGTGAGCAGCAGCAGGTCGCAGGACCGGGAGACGGCCGTCGGCTTGTCGACGCGGACCCCGGGCAGCAGCGTCTCGATGCGGGTGCGCGAGGCGGCGGACTCACCGGCGACCGCGGCGATCAGATAGCCCTGGTCGCGCAGGGCGGACGCCAGGACAGCGCCGACGCGGCCGGCGCCGACGACCCCGATGCGGGGGCGAGCGGGGTCGGGCAGGGAGTGGTCCACGGAGCCTCATCACCTTTCGTTCCAGTCCCACGGGGGGTACCGGACGTGTGCTGATGCGTGCACGACGAGCGTACGCGCGAACGTGAACGGCGGGTAACCCGCCGCTCGGGTGGCCTCCGTCACAGGGTGACCGCCGCCGAGCTCGCCAAACACCGTGCTCCGTCGGCGGTCTCGTAGCCTGGCGCCATGACCTCCCTGGGGATCCCGACGATCCCGCCGCCCACCTCGCACCCGACCTGGAAGCAGGCGTGGGACGCGGCGCTCTACGGACCGGACGGGTTCTTCCGCCGCGAGGCCCCGGCCGCGCACTTCCGGACCTCCGTGCATGCCTCCCCGCTCTTCGCCCGGGCCCTGGTCCAGATGACCCGCGAGGCCGGGCTGGACACGGTCGTCGACATCGGCGCCGGCCGGGGCGAGCTGCTCGCGGCCATGCACGCGCTCGACCCCGGGCTCGACCTGCTCGGGGTCGAGGTCGCGGCGCGCCCGGCCGGGCTGCCCGCCGCGATCGCCTGGACGACCGCCCTGCCGGAGGAGGTCGACGGCGTGGTGGTCGCCAACGAGTGGCTCGACGACATCCCCTGCCACGTCGTGGAGGTCGACGCCGACGGGCTGCTGCGCGTCGTGCACGTCGACCCGGTCTCCGGTGCCGAGGAGCTCGGCCGGCCCCTCGCGCACAGCTCGGTGCCCGGCTCTCTCGGCGCCTGGGTCGAGCGCTGGTGGCCGCTCGACGCCGCCGAGCCGGGCACCCGGGCCGAGGTGGGGACGACCCGCGACGCCGCCTGGGCCGCCGTCGTGCGGCGCGTGACCCGCGGCATCGCGCTGGCCGTCGACTACGGCCACACCGCGCAGGACCGGCCGCCGTTCGGGTCCCTGCGGTCCTACCGCGACGGCCGCGAGGTCGAGGTGCTCCCCGACGGGTCGCGCGACGTCACCGCGCACGTCGCGGTGGACGCCGTCGCCGCGGCCGTCGGAGGCGTCGTACGACGGCAGGCCGACGTGCTGCGCGAGCTCGGGGTCAGCGGCGCACGACCGGACCTCGACCTGGCCACGACCGACCCCGCCGGCTACGTGCGGGCCCTGGCCCGGGCGACCGAGGCGACCGAGCTGACCGCGGCAGGCGGGCTCGGCGACTTCGCGTGGGTCCTCACCACGAAGGGCTGACCGCGCCCCCCGCAGCGACCCGGGCGGCGCGGGCGAGCCCGTCGGCCTCCTCGAGCAGCCGCCGCGCCTCGGACGCGTCGCGATGCCGGCCCACCAGCCCGACGGGGCCGGGCGGGCTGTCGGCTCGGAGGTCCGCGAGCCCGAGGCGGCGCTGCCACGGGCCCTGCTCCAGTCGCAGGGACTGCACCCGCGCGTGCGGGACCACGTGGGTGCGCCGGGTCAGCACCCCCCGGCGGCCGACCAGCACGTCGTCACCGACGCCGACCGCGTGGAAGCGGCGGCCGACCGGGGCCAGCCAGCGGGCCCGGCGCGGCGGAGCCGTCAGGGCGACGACGGTGGGGTCCGGGGAGCCGGCCGACTCCAGGACCCGGCGTGCCAGCCAGTGCACGAGCGGCAGCGGCGCCACCGGCATCACGGTCGACGCAGCGGGCTTGCCGTCCCCCTCCGAGGAGCTGGCGTAGCCGGCGATCGCCACGTCGAGCCGGGCCCAGCCCAGGCGGCGCCACAGCAGCGGCTCGCTGATCACCACGCCCTGCACCCGCGCGACGGCGATGGTCTGGGTGCTGAGCTCGAACAGTCCGCGCCGCACCTGCAGGCCGGCGGGAGTCTCCGCGACCGTGAAGCGGTAGTAGGCCGAGAGCTTGCGCAGCAGGGCGAGCACGAGGCCGATCACGACCGGCAGGGCCGGCGCGAACACCACCGCCCCCGTGACGGCGTAGGCGATCACCAGCGCGACGCCCGCGACGACGAGCGCGATCGCGTCCGGCGAGAAGACCATGCTGATCACCAACGTGCGCAGGTCGAGGGCCGCGAGCACCCGCTCCGGCGCCGGCATCGCAGGGACGCCGTCGTCCCGTCTCGGGTGCGTCGCTGCGCTCCCGGCGTACGGCGTCCCGGCGCGCGAGCAGCGCCTCGCGGAGGGCCTGGGCCTCCCGCAGAGGTCACGAAGGCCAGCGAGCCCTCGCGCGCACCTCCACCGGCCACGTCCATCTTGAGCTCCGCCAGCCCGAAGAGCCGGGCCACGAACGGCTGCACGATGTCGATGCCCTGCAGCCGGTCGACGCGGATCCGGCGGGACTGGCGCGAGATGACGCCGGTGTCGACGCGCAGCTCGCCGGCCTCGATCCAGTACCTCGTGCGCAGCCACGAGGCCGTGCCGTAGGCCGCGCCGGCGAGGAGCAGGGCGAGCATGACCAGGGCGAGCGGGCCCAGGGAGCCGCGCAGCAGGTCGTCCCACGAGGAGGCAGCCACAGCGACCACCAGCACGAAGCTGCGCACCAGCGGCGTCAACGGGGACAGCCGCTTCGAGGGCCGCTCCACCCGGCCTGATGGCCCAGGGACCGGCGGCCCAGGGACCGGCGGCCCAAGGACCGGCGGCCCAGGGTCCGGGGGTGTCTCGGGCGGTCGGTCGGGCTCGGTGGGTGCCGAGGTCACAGGCCGGCCGCCTGCGTCTCGCCGAGCGAGGTGAGCCGGTCCCGGAGCCGGGCCGCCTCGTCGGCGGGGAGGCCGGGGATCCGCGCACTGGTGCCCGGGCTGGCCGTGTGGAGGTGCACGCTGGCGATCTTGAAGAGCTGGTCGAGCGGGCCGGCCTCCACATCGACGAACTGCATCCGGCCGTAGGGCACCACGACCAGCCCCCGGAACACCGCCCCGTGCTTGATCCAGAGGTCCTCGTCGCGCTCCGCGTAGCCCCACCACCGGACGTTGCGACCGATCAGCGCCCAGCCCCAGGCACCCAGGCCGAGCAGCGCGACCACCGCCAGCACCAGCCAGAGGGTGGGCAGGTTGAAGAGCGAGAACAGCGCCACCACGGTGGCCAGGACCGGGACCACGACCGCGGCCAGCACGATCCGTCGCAGGGTCGCGAGCCGCGGCGAGACCGGCCGCCAGTCGGTGCCCGGAGGCGCGAAGAGGTCGTCCACACTGCGAATCTACGGGGCGCCCCGTGCGAGCATGGGGCCGTGGCCCCCCAGCAGCCCGCGGCGTCGTCGCAGATCACGGTCGGGATCGGTGCCGGCGCGGCCGGCATCACCGACGGCTCCGCCCGCGGCCGGGCCGACGCGATGCCCACGCAGGACATGATCCTCAACATCGGCCCTCAGCACCCGGCGACCCACGGCGTGCTCCGGCTGCGGCTCACCCTCGACGGCGAGCGGATCCTGCACACCGAGCCGGTCGTGGGCTACATGCACCGCGGCGTCGAGAAGCTCTTCGAGGTCCGCGACTACCGCCAGATCATCGTGCTGGCGAACCGGCACGACTGGCTCTCCGCCTTCTCCTCCGAGCTCGGCGTGGTGCTCGCGGTCGAGCGGATGCTGGGCATGGAGGTGCCCGAGCGCGCCACCTGGACGCGCACTCTGCTGGCTGAGCTCAACCGGGTGCTCAACCACCTGATGTTCCTCGGCTCCTACCCCATCGAGCTGGGCGCGATCACGCCGATCTTCTACGCCTTCCGCGAGCGCGAGACGATCCAGGCCGTCATGGAGGAGGTCTCCGGCGGCCGGATGCACTACATGTTCAACCGGGTCGGCGGGCTCAAGGAGGATGTCCCGGCCGGCTGGCTCGACCGGGTCTCCGCCGCCGTCGACGCGGTCGGCGGGCGGCTCTCGCAGATCGAGGACCTGATCTTCGGCAACGAGATCTTCCGGGCCCGCACCCGCGGCGTGGGGGTGCTCTCTCCCGCGCTGATCGACGCGTACGGCGTCAGTGGTCCGATCGCGCGCGCCTCCGGCGTCGACTTCGACCTCCGCCGTGACGAGCCCTACCTGGCCTACGAGGCGCTCGCGCAGGACGGCGTGCTGCAGGTGGCGACCCGGCCGGGTGGCGACTGCCACGCGAGGTTCGGCCTGCTGCTGGACCAGATCAAGGTCTCGCTCGATCTCGCCGACGCCTGCGTCGACCGGCTGCGCGGGCTCGAGCGGGGCCCCGTGAACGTCCGGCTGCCCAAGATCCTCAAGCTGCCCGAGGGGTCGACGTACGCCTGGACGGAGAACCCGCTCGGCATCAACGGCTACTACCTGGTCTCGCGCGGCGAGAAGACGCCGTGGCGGATGAAGCTGCGCAGCGCGTCCTTCAACAACATCGCCGTGCTGCCCGAGGTGCTCGAGGGGACGCTGGTGGCCGATATGGTCGCCATCTTGGGGTCGATGTTCTTCGTGGTCGGAGACATCGACAAGTAGCCGCCCCGAAGGGAACCAGTGCCAGACATCGAACTGCCGCCCGGTCGCTACCTGTCCTGCACGATCGACGTGCACCCCGACTTCGGCGGCCAGACGCGCGCGCTCCTGATGCGCAACCGGATCTTCGCCGCCCACGGCGTCGACACGTCGGTGCTGATGCTCCAGGCCGTCAAGGACATGGGCTGGCGCCGCGACACGCTGCGCGAGCGCGGCCTGCTGAGCCCGGAGCTCGACCTGCACAACATCTTCGAGCACTACCGCGAGCTCGACTGGCCGGGCGACGAGCCCGCCGACGAGATCAAGGACCTCGGCCGCTACCTGACCCGCGAGTCCACCCAGCTCGACGGCAGCCCGTGGCGGCGGACCTACACGCTGCCCAGCGGCAAGGTCGTCCACGACTACCAGCGCGCCGACGGGACGACCTACATCCGGATCCCGTTCTTCGTGCACCGGGAGCCCGAGACCTGGCCGGACCTCGTCACCAAGGTGGACCGGCAGGGCCGCTCGATGGGTCGCTACAAGAACATCAGCGGCTGGTACCGCCGCTGGCTGCGGGACCTGGCCGGGGAGCAGGACGGCTTCGTCTTCCTGGACTCCCGCAACCTGCTGCCGCTCATCGCGCCACTGAAGGCCCCCCACCTCCATCTGTTCTACCTGCTGCACAACGTCCACGTGGGCGACGAGCGCCGCTGGGACTCAGCGGTCGGCCCGGTCTACCAACGGGTGCTCGACAACATCGGCAATGTCGACGCGTTCGTGACGCTCACCCACCGCCAGGGCGAGGACATCGCCCGCCGGCGGGGCTCCTCCTCCAACCTCCACGTCGTGCCCAACCCGGTGGACCTGCCTGCGGCTCGGGAGGACCAGGTCCGTGACCCCCGGCAGGTCACGGTCGTGGCCCGGGTCGAGGGCCAGAAGCAGGTCAGCCATGCGATCTACACCATGGAGCGGGTGCTCGAGACGCTGCCGGACGCCCGGCTGGACGTCTACGGCAGCGGCAGCCGGCTCGACGCGATGCGGCGGATCGTGGAGCGCCAGGGCCTCGGGCACGCGGTCACGTTGAAGGGGCACGACCCGCACGCCCGGGAGGCGCTGTGGAGCTCGAGCGTCTTCTTGATGACCAGCCTCTACGAGGGCTACCCGCTCTCCACCCTGGAGAGCATGAGCCACGGGTGCCCGGTGATCAGCTATGACATCAAGTACGGCCCCCGCGAGCAGATCACCGACGGCGTCGACGGGTTCCTGGTCCCCCAGGACGACGTGGAGGCGATGGCGGCGCGGGTGGTGCAGCTGCTGCAGGATCCCGACCTGGTGGCCCAGATGAGCGCCGCGAGCCGGGAGAAGGCCGCGGCGCACGGCTACGACCGGTTCCTGTCGGACTGGGCCGCCGTGATCCGCGCCGCCGTGGTCGCCCGCCCGACGCGGACCAGGATCACCGAGGCCTCGCTCGAGGTGCACCGGCTCACCGTGGGGCGTCACGACGGCCCGGGCCGGGTGTCGGACCGCAGGCGGCTGCACCTCGACGCCACCCTGCACGTCCGGGGGCAGGCTCCGCACGGCTCACTCTCCGACGCCACGGTCGCGCTGGCGGCCCACCACCGCGGCAGCGGCCTGCTGGTCGACCTCCCGCTGCAGGTGCGGCACCAGGGCGACGCCCTCCGCCTCACGTGCGACGTGCCCCTCGCGACCGTCTACCCCGCCGAGGCCGACGAGCGCGACGCGGCCGGCCTCCGGGTCACGCTCACCTGGCGGAACTCCGTGTGGCAGACGCTCGTGCGACGCCCCGCGGTCGGCTCGGCCGGCCTCGAGGTGAACTTCGGCCCCGACGACGAGTGGAGCCTGGTCCGCCGCTGAGGGGTCTCAGGCGTCCGGCAACGGGTGCGCGGCCAGGATGCCGTCGACCACCCGCGCCGCGGCTCGTCCGTCGTCGAGGGGGGCGAACCGCTCCCGGAACCGCGCCCGCGTCGGACCCCGGTCGTCGGGGGCGTTGATCGCCTCGACCACCTCGGCCGTGGTCAGGCAGACCGGACCCGGGACCGTCTCGTGGTAGTCGAGGTAGAAGCCCCGGTTGTCGTCCCGGTAGGCGGTCAGGTCGGGGGCCAGGAACACCATCGGCTTGTCGGTGATCACGAAGTCGAAGAACACCGAGGAGTAGTCGGTGACCAGGACGTCGGCGGCCAGGTAGAGGTCGGCGATGTCGGGGTAGCGGGTGACGTCGAGGACACGCGCGGAGGTGCTGCGGTCCTCCGCCGCACCGACCGAGTTGTAGTGGCCGCGGACCAGCAGGTAGCTGTCGTCCACCCCGGCCACGATCTCGGCGGGATCGAGGTAGAGCACCTTGTCGAACACCACCCCCACGCGGGCGTTGTCGCGCCACGTCGGGGCGTAGAGCACCACGGTGGCCTCGTCCGGGATCGAGAAGTGCGACCGCACCCGACGGCGTACGGCGGCACCGTCGCTCGACGCCAGCAGGTCGTTGCGGGGGTAGCCGACCTCCATGACGGGACCGGTGTAGCGGAAGGCGCTGCTCAGGAACTCGGTGCACGCGCTGCTCTGGCTCAGCAGCCAGTCCCAGCCGTCGCGGGCGACGAGGAGCTGTCGCCGGTGGTGCCAGTTGAAGAAGTCCAGGTGCGGGCGGTCGTGCGCGATCCGCTTCAGGGGCGTGCCGTGCCAGGTCTGGTAGTAGAGCTGGCCCTCCCGCTTGCGGAAGAAGTACGGCAGCGAGGCGTTGACCACCAGGTAGCGCGCACGACCGAGCAGCTCGAACCACTCCGCCGACCAACGGATCACGGCACGGGCTCCGGCGGGGACGACGTTGGAGTGGTCGATCACGGCGTACACCAGGTCGAGTCCGAGGTCGCGGGCCGCGAACTCGGCGCAGATCGCCCCGGGGTTGTCGCCGGTGCCCTTGCCCCCGAACGTCTCGAAGAGCACCACGTCGAGGAGCGGCTTCTCGCGGGACTCGACGTAGAGCTGGTCGCGCATCTGACGGCGGTGGAAGTTCGCGCGGCTGTGCTGCCAGTCCACCGGCACGACCCGCACGTTGAGACCGCCACGCCCGGCCACGGACGGCACGAGCGTCCACTGCTCGCTGTCGATCGGGGCGGGCAGGCTGCGCCACAGCTCGGGGGCCGTCGCGACCCGGTCGGTGCGACCTCGCAGCCGGGCGTGCACCTCGTAGGTGTCGGCCGGGAGCGACGTGGGCTCGATCCCCCACTCGTCCCGCATCAGGTCGAGCTCGACGACGAAGCGGTCGCCGTCCCGAGTCGCGGCGGCCCAGTCCGTCGTGGCCCGGGGCCCCACGAGGGCGACCTCGAGGTCCGGCCCCGCGGCCGCCCGTCCCTCGAGCCGGAGCAGGTGTCCCGCGGCGGAGACCGTGTCGGCGACGACCTGGGCGGACGGCGCGTAGGGAACCGGCAGCTGGGTGGGCGCCACCAGCAGCGCGAGGCCGCGGTGCTCACGCCACACCGGGAGGTAGGTCGTGCCCGCCGCTTCCGACGGCTCGAGGAGGCCCGCGGCGCCGGAGGCGTTGCGGGAGCGGAAGGCCCCCACCCTCTCGAAGCCGGCCAGCCGCAGCTCGACGGCGACGTCGAGCTCGGCCGGAGCGCTCCCGAGTGCCGTCACGTCGATCTCGGCGGCGAAGCCCGCGCCCGTGTGGTCCTCGTTGGCCCGCTGGCACCAGTGGTTGACGGCGATCCCGCCCGCGGGCGCGGCCGGGACGCGGTGGACGCGGCCGGTGGACGCGTCGGTCAGGACCAGGGTGATCTCGCTGGGACCGCAGCCGTCGTCGAGGTACTCCAGGAAGGCCGCGCCCTCCACGCGCAGCAGGTGCGGGGCCGACCACCCGACGCGCGTGACTCGCGCACGGTAGCGCAGGTCCGCGTCCGCGACGAGGGTCAGCGAGGGCGGGGCCGCGCTCAGGGCGTCGACGAAGGGCAGAGCGATGCGCGGCCGGCCGTCCCGCATGTCGAAGGGGAAGCCGTTCTCGTTGTCCATGGCGTACTCGAGGTACTGCTCGGTCGCTTCGCGCTCGTCCTGCGCGCACAGCCACGCGGTGATCCGGTCGGCGACCGGCACCCGGTCCAGCGTGCTCTGGGCGATGCCTCCCAGCAGCGTCACCAGCCCGTGGTGCAACGCGTCCCAGTAGCCGTCGTCCCGGCACACCGCCGCTCGCACCAGGCTCGGGACGGTGCTGTGCAGCACCTCGGAGAAGAAGACCGACCGCATCTCCTCGGTCGCTCGCTGCACGAGCAGCTCGCCCGCGGACGCCAGGGAACGGACCCGGTCGGCGACCCGGTCCTCGTCGTAGAGGTCGCGCTGGTGCAGCGAGCGGTTGTCCTGGCGCCAGGACCAGCGGTAGACGACGGCGGGGACCACGTCGACGCTGGTCGCCTCCACCAGCGAGCGCACGACCAGGCGCGCGTCGGAGCGCTCGTCGGCGGACTCGAACCCCCACCCGGCGGCGTCCCACGCGGAGCGACGGAACACCCGGGCCCCCAGCACCAGGTTGCCCAGCAGCTCGGGCGCCTGCTCCGGGCGTACGGCGGCCTGGTGGACGGGGTTGGACCGGCGCGCCCACTCGGGCTGACGGAACTGGCCCTTCTCCTGGATCGCGACCGAGCCGACGGCCAGGTCGGACCCGCTCGACTCCAGGACCTCGACGAGCCGGCCGTAGCCCTGGGCGGGCACGATGTCGTCGGCGTCGCAGAAGGCGAGGTAGTCCCCGGTCGCCTGCTGGAGGCCGCGAGCGCGGGCGGCGCCGACCCCTGCCGGGTCCTGGGTGACGAGCTGCACCTGGCGATGCCCTGCGGCGTACTCCTCCGCGACAGCGCGGGTGCCGTCGGTCGACCCGTCGTCGACCACGACGACCTGGAGCCGCACCGACTCGTGCGCGAGCAGGCTGTCCAGGCACGCCGGCAGCAGCGTCTCGGCGTCGCGCACGGCGACCACGACGCTGAGCCGCGGCCTGGCTCGGTCCCGCTGGGACCGGACGACCCGCTTGAGCGGCTCGAGCGCCCGGCTCCGCGTCACCCGGCGCGCGAGGGAGCGGGGCGCGCTCATGGGACCGACGCGAGCCGGTCGCGCATCTCCCGGCGTCCCGCGAGCCAACGCTCCTGGCTCGGCGCGTAGTCCCTGGTCCACGGCTTGGCCTCGTCGACCCAGTGCAGCAGTGCGGCACCGTCGGTGTGCGACCGCGTGGGCACGACGTGCCAGGACCGGGGGACGGTGGCCCGGTGCGGGCCGACGTACACGTGGAGCACCTCGCGGGCGGTCAGCCCGAACTCCTCCACCAGCAGCACGGCCTCGGCGACGAGACCGTCCGCGCGCAGCCGCGCCAGGTCGAGCACGAGCACGTCGACGTCGAAGGCCGTGAAGTCGAAGGTGTGCCGGGCGTGCGTCTGTCGCCGCAGCTCGGTGGCGACCGTGGTGCGGGGACCGAGCCGGTTGCCGGCGCCGTGGATCACGCCGAAGCCGCTGGCATCGGGGTCGCCGGCCACGTCGGGGGCGGCGAGCGCGTGGCCCGCCAGGTCGAGGGCGGCGAGGTCGGCGACGTCGGCCACGACCACTGCGGAGTCGGGCAGGACGACGACGCGATCGACGTCGGGCAGCAGGTCGGGCAGGGCCAGCAGGGCGACCCCGGCCCGGTCGCGCGCGCGTGGGTTGCCCTCGACGCCGCGCAGGTCGGCCCCGAGCGTGGCCGTCGGGATCACGGTGACCGAGTGGCCGGCCGCCCGTCGCGATACCGCGTCCAGGTCGACGCCCGCGTCCGTGCCGTCCAGCAGCCACAGGTGCAGAGGACCGCTCGCGTGCGCGACGAGGGAGTCGACCAGCACGTTGAGGACCTGGGGACGCGGGCTGTCGACGCGCACCGCGACGTGCAGCGGTGCGGTCGAACCGTCCCCGCCCGAGCCGCCCGTCGTGCGGCTCGCGGCGATGGCGCGTCGGACCTCGTCGCCGATGTCCGTCGGCTGCGCCGGCTGGGCCGGCGCCTCCCGCCGGCGCCTGGCCTTCTCCACGTCGGCGGCGCAGAGCTCACCCCACAGGGCGTAGACCTCCTCGCGCGACCCACCCTCGAGGATGGCGCCGAAGACCTGCTCGAGCCGGTCGGTGATGCCCGAGCGGATCGCCTCGAACTCGTCGTCGTTGATGTCGATCAGGCCGGCGAACCGGATGTCCGAGCGGTTCTTGGGGCGGAAGTCGACCCGGGCGCCGATCGAGCGCATGCGGCAGGTAGCAGTGCAGCCGCGACGTCACGAGGGCGGAGTGGTCGCGTCGGTAGGTCTCGAGCAGGTCGATGGCGTCGTACATGTTGCCGGTGAAGCTGCGGAAGCGGACCCCGTCGTAGCTGTGCCGATAGGTGACCGCGCCGTCGGGCGCGGCGTCGACCGTGTCGACGTACGCCACCGGAGCGGAGGCGGGGAACGCGTCGACCTGGTCGGGGAAGACCGTGTTCACCGTGGTGGTCAGGCAGCCGGAGAAGAAGGCCGGCACGTCCACGGAGAGCAGGATGTCGACCGTGGTCCAGTCGCGGCAGCCGATCGGCCCGTGGGCGCGAAGGTACTCGATCGCCTCGGGGGTCAGCAGGCTGCGCTTGTTGCAGTGGAACGAGACGAAGATCGGCTGCAGGTTGCGGTGGAAGGGGAAGCCGTAGCGGACCCCGAACAGGGCGTGCATGTACCACCCGAACGCCAGCGTCCACGTGCCCTCGGGGACGGCGGTGTACATGCTGGCGTCGCGGTCGACGGTCAGCACCTGCACGCGCGCCTGGTGGCCGTGGCGGCGACGCTCGGGGCGCACCCTGCCGCGGAGGTGGGTGACCAGGTCGACGAGCTCCTGGGAGCCCTGGTAGCTGAGGTCCTGGTGACGGACCAGGTGGCCCAGCGACGCCAGGGTCTGCACGTGGTCGCCGATGTTGGCCGACGCCCGGCTGCGCCCGGGGTGGTCGTAGTCCATGATCGCGAACGCCACGTCCGCGTCCGGCTTCGGCGCGGTCGGGGAGTCCGGCGAGCGGTCGATCCAGCGCGCCATCCAGTCCCGGCGCACGGTGAGCTTCTCGTGGCCGCCGCCCTCGCGACCGAGCTCGCGGTCGAGCACGCCGAACACCTCGGCGGCCAGCGCCATCTCGCCGGCCCCGAACAGCGGCTCGAGCACGGCCATCCACCGCTTGGCGCTCATGAACGACGGCGGGTCGTCCACGAGGGCCTTCACCTCCCGCAGCACGGTCGGCACGTCCTGGTCGACCCCGGCCCGGACGTACTCCGAGGCGGCGTGCCGTGCCCAGAGGTCGCGCGGCACCGACGAGAGCTCGTGCCAGGCGAGCTCGGGGTAGCCGCGATGGAACGAGACGATCCCGAAGCACAGGGCTCCGACCTCGGCAGTGGCCGGATCGTTGCGCAGCGCCGCGGCGATCGCCGTCGCGCCCGACGACGTCCTCGGCGGCCAGCAGGTCGCGGGTCTCGGCGACCAGGCCCACGGTCAGGGAGCGGCCTTCGCGCAGCGCCCCGACGAGCGCATCGGCCTCGGCGCGGCCCGCCCCCTGAGCGACCCCGCCGCCGTCGCCGTCGCCGTTCGCCGGGTGCGGGCGGGCGGCGTCCCGGATCGCACGGGCCCTTCGGACGGCCTCTCGCGGGACGTACTTGCGCGCGAGTCGACGCGGGACGCTCGACATGGGGCTCCTCGGTGATGCGGACGACGAAGGGAGAGCAGCGGGCAGTTTACTGCGTGCGCTCGGCGTGCCGGCCCGGGCTTGCGGGGCAGCCGCTCGGGCCGCTCGGCCGGGTCAGGGGTGTCGCTCAGGCACCGGCGACCGGGACCGTCCGGTGCCACGACTGCGTGACGTACTTGGTGTGCCAGCCCATCGCCAGGTAGAGGCCGTCCGCCCCGGTCGGGGAGTCTGCGTCCACCTCGAGCCCGACCCGGTCGCGGCCGCGGCTCGCGGCGTCGGCGATCACGGTGGCGAGCAGGGACTTGGCGACGCCACGCCCGCGGGCGCTCTGCAGCACGCCGATGTACTCCACGTAGCTGCCGTCCGGCTTGTCGCCCACGCCCTCCGAGACCACGGCGACCAGGGCGCCGGCCGGCGCGGGCGGGGCGTCGCCCTCGGTCAGGTCCGCGATCCACCAGTGGTCCCACCGGTGGCCGGGGTCCTCCCGGAGCCGGAAGACGAACTCGTCGAAGGTCTCCTCGTGGGAGTTGAAGTGGTCGGCGAACGCGCCCTCGAGGATGTCGTGCACGGTGCGCAGGTCGTCCTCGTCGGGCATGCCGCCGCCCTGGCGACGGACCGGGCGGATCCGCACGCCCTCGCGGGGGGCCAGCTCGGGACGGGCATCGAGGTCGGCCTCGTCGGCGCTGACCGGACGGGTCATCTGCCACCACGTCCGGACGTGCTCGAAGCCCGCGGCCCTCAGCCACCGGTGCTGGCGCTCGTCGTCGGCGAAGGCGCCGCTGTCGATCTGCTGCTCGGACAGTCCACGCCCCGCGCCGACCCGGCGGGCGGCGTCGTCGGCCCAGCGCAGCAGGGCGGTGGCGACCTGGTCGGCGACGGGGTCCTCGAGCCGGTCGTCGACCACCACGGTGAGCAGCATCCGGCCCGCGGCCCGGTCGTGGGCGCCCGCCCACCCCGCGATGGCGCCCCCGTGGTCGCGGAGGACGAGGTTCTCGCGCGTCAGGTAGCCCTGCGCCGAGACCTCGACGAGCAGGTCGTCCTCGGAGGCGCCGGCCCACCCGCGGCCCCGTCGCTCGTGACGTCGCAGCAGCTCGGTCAGCTCGGCGGCGTCGTCCTCCGTCGGTGCGGCCACGGTCCAGCCGTCGGGTACGGCGTCCGCCACGGCCGAGGACAGGGGGACGGACGTGGCACGCTCGGGCTCGTTGCTCGGGGAGGTCACGCCCTCATCCTTCCGCACCGGCTGCGTGGCACGCTCGAGGGAGTTCAGGCGTGGTTCTGCTCGACCTCGGGAAGGTTGCCGGCCGTGTGCACCCGGTGCTCCCAGGCCAGCAGGTCCGACCCGCTGGCCATCTCGCCCAGGCCGGACTGCCAGATGGCCAGCTCGTCGTCGCGCTCGGCCTGCACGGCCTCGAGCTCGGCGACGCGCTCGGTCAGCTCCTGCACCCGCTGCTGGGCGTCGTTGGCCCGACGGGCCTCGCGCTGCAGCCGGGACTCGGCCTCGGTGGCGCGCCTCTCGGCGGCCGCGACGTCCTGGGTCAGTGCGGTGACCTCGCCGTCGCGGCGCACCAGCCGGTCGGTCATGACGGTGGTGAACTCCGCGTGCTCATCGGCGCGCGCGGAGAACATCGTGCGGTAGGCCTGCGCCTGGGCGGCGCGGTCGGTCGCGGCCTCACGGCGGCTCTGGGCCAGCTCGGTGTAGACGATGCGGGCCGCGGCCCAGCCGCAGACCAGGGCGACGACGGCGGCGATGCTCAGCCACAGTGGGGACTGGGTCGGCAAGGCGAGCACCACGAGGGCGCTGGCCAGGCTCAGCAGCAGGACGGCGACGCTCACGCGGACGCTGCGCTGGCGGCGACGGCTCGCCCGAGGCGTCGGGTCGGATGCGTCGGTTGGGGCAGAAGTGACGGAAGGGGAAGGGCCGGCCATGGCGCCAGCGTACGGCTAGCGCCGTTCGCCCCGGACCCGACACGCACGCTCGAGCAGCAGCGAGCCCACCACGAGCGCGGCTCCCGCGAACCCACCCGCCACGGCGCGCGTGAGTCGCTCCCGGGCCAGCTCGGTCTCGGTGAGTCCCACCCAGCTCAGCGCGTAGCCGAAGTAGCCGGCGGCGACCAGGGCGCCGGCCAGCGCGCACGACTTCGCCAGCACCAGCCGGTTGACCGCGTGATGCGGCTCGAGCCGCTCCTCGTCCGGTCGCCGGCGGTGCACCGAGCGATGCGTCGACCAGGCGACCGAGCCCAGGACGACGGCCACGAAGAGCAGAGCGAGGACCGGCAGCCAGCCGACGGTGGGGGCGAGGCCGGTCGCCTGGATCGACACCGGGCGCAGCAGCCACCCGAGCACCAGGCCGACCAGCGCGAAGCCGGTGATCGTGCCGGGACTGGTGGTGCCCACGCGCCCCGGGGACCGGTGGTCCCTCCTCCGGCTCGCGCCGCTCGTGCGGACCGCTCGCTGGACCGGGCATCGGCGGCTACAGGGCCGAGAGGGTCAGGTCGTCGCGACGGGTGACCTGCTGGTCGGACGCCTTCTCCAGCAGATCGGCGACGGGGCCGTGGTCGGGCAGCTCGGCGTCGGGCTCCAGGTCGTGCCACGGGGCCAGCACGAAGGCACGCTCGTGTGCCCGGGGGTGGGGCAGCACGAGGTCCTCGTCGTGTGCCTGCCGATCCCCCACCACGATCAGGTCGACGTCGAGGGTGCGTGGCGTGTTGACCTCGTCGCTGCGTTCCCGGCCGTAGGCGTCCTCGACGGCGAGCGCCCGCTCGAGCAGGGTCCGCGCCGACAGCGTCGTGTCGGCGAGGACGACGGCGTTGAGGTAGTCCTGGCTGCCGTCGGGCGCGTCCACCGGAGCGGTCTCGTAGACCGGCGAGACCGAGGTGACCCATACCTCAGGAGTGTCGGCCAGCGAGCTGACCGCACCCTGCAGGTTGGCCAGGCGCTCGCCGACGTTGGAACCGATGGACATGACGCACCGGCGGATCGGGTGCATCTCGCCGGTCAAGGTGTCGGTGTCCACGATGTTCGGGTTCGGCGTCTCGGTCACTGGGGACTCACTTCCGGGCGCGGGTGATGGTGAGGACGACGTCGGAGAACGTCGCCTCGATGGGTGCGTGGGGTTTGTGCACGGTCACCTCGGTCCACTGGACCCGGAGGTCCGCGAGGGCGACGTCGGCGATGCGTTGTGCCAGGGTCTCGATCAGGTCGACGGGGTCGGTCTGGATCGCGACCACCACCTTCTCCACCAGGCTTGCGTAGTCGACGGTCTCCCGCAAGTCGTCGCGGGCCGCCGCTGCGCGGGTGTCGAGCCCCAGCACGAGATCCACGACGAACACCTGCCCCTCGCGTCGCTCGACGTCGAAGACGCCGTGATGGCCCACTGCCTCGATGCCGCGGACCGCGAGCCGGTCCAGCGGTCGTGCCTCAGGTTGTGCCATCGGGGCGCCTCACTGCCGGGACCTCACGGGACTCGCGGACCTGGTTCGTCGTCCTCGGGCGAGACTACCGGGGACGAATGATGGACCCACAGGCGCCAACCGGTGCCCGCTGCGGGTGCCGGCTCCCGCACGAAGACGTTGGTGGCGACCGCCCGGGCTCCGCCGAACGCCTGGGGACCGGTCCGCTCGTCCCCGGTCAGGACGTTCTCCGTGCAGGTGACCGACGCCACCTCGCCCCGCACGGACACGACCACGTCGGTCAAGATGAACTGGATGTACGGCGTCGTGGCCATCACCACGGCCCACGAGCGGTCGATGGCCCCGCTGCCGCGCACGGGCAGCGCCCCCGGGTGCACGCACAGCGTGCCGGGGTCGTCGAGCCACAGCGCGCGCATCGCGTCGAGGTCCCCGGTCTCGAACGCGTGGTAGAACGCGGCGTTCGCGGCCTCGACCGCCTCCGTCGCCTCAGGCACCGGTCGCCCCGGTGCCTTCGGCGCCCTCAGTGGTCTCAGTGGTCTCAGTGGTCTCAGTGCCATGCTCCCCGGCCGACCAGCGCGCCGCCACCAGCACCGCGTCCAGGTTGGCCCGGACCTCGTGCGCGCGCACGCACCAGGCGCCGGCCGCCGCGGCGAGCGCCGAGGTCGCCGTCGTGGCGTCCGCCCGGGACTCCGGGGGGCGCGGCGCGCCGTCCTCGTCGGCCAGCAGCCGGCCCAGGAACCGCTTGCGGCTGGCGGCGACGAGCACCGGGTGGCCCAGCCGGTGCAGCCGCTCCAGCCCCGCCAGGACCTCCCAGTTCTGGTCGGCCGTCTTGGAGAAGCCGATGCCCGGGTCGATGGCGATCCGGCCGGGTGCGATCCCGGCCGCGTAGGCCGCCTCGAGCTGCTCGCCCAGCTCGGCCGCCACGTCCTGCACCACGTCGCCGTAGTCGGCGTGCTGCTCCATCTCGCGCGAGTGAGCCCGCCAGTGCATCAGCACGTAGGGCACCCCGAGTCGCGCGACGACGGCGAGCATGTCCGCGTCCGCCCGGCCGCCGGACACGTCGTTGACCAGCACCGCACCCGCCTCGACCGCCTGCTCGGCCACGGCCGCGCGCATCGTGTCCACCGACACCAGGGCACCGGCCGAGGCCAGCGACCGGATCACGGGGACCACCCGGTCGGCCTCCTCGGCCGGGGACGGGCGCAGCGCCCCGGGTCGGGTCGACTCGCCCCCCACGTCGACGATGTCGGCGCCCTCGGCGAGGAGCACGAGGCCGTGTCGCACGGCGTCCTGCGGGTCGACGTACCGGCCACCGTCGGAGAACGAGTCGGGGGTGACGTTGAGGACCCCCATCACCAGCGACCGGGGCGGTCGCGGCAACCCTTCGACGTAGCGGCGCGGCAGGGAGGACATGGGTCGGCTAGCGCGGGCCGCGGGTGCTGCCCTCGTTGTTCAGCCCCTTCTCGATGATCACGAGGTTGTGGTAGGCGTGCAGGCCGACGACGTGCCGGTCGGCGTAGGTGGGTTCGTAGTCGCCCTCGAACTCCTCGTAGTTCAGGCCGTCGAGCAGGTCCTTGGCCAGCGCCATCGTCGTCTCCCGGCTGTGCCGGTCGGTGTCGCCACCCCAGCGCGGCCAGTACGACGTCTGGGTGTCCTCGATGATGTAGATCCCGTCGTCGGCGAGCAGGGGGAACAGGATCCGGAAGGTCTCCCGGATGTGCTCGGGCCGGTGGCTGCCGTCGTCGACGACCACCTGGACGCCGCCGCTCTCGCGGACGATCTGCTCGAGGAGCTGCTCGTCGGTCTGGCTGCCGACGTAGACCTTGATCCGGGGGGCCTCGACGAACCGCTTGTCCTGGATGTCGAGCCCGACGATCTGCGCGCGCCGGAAGAAGTGCTTCCACATGCGCAACGAGGCGCCGCCCTTGCCCTGCCGCCGGTAGCCGCCGATGCCGATCTCCAGCAGCGTGAACTCCTGCGTGCGCAGGTGCTGCAGGTGCCGCTCGTAGTGCTGGGTGTAGTGGTGCCTGCCGGCCTTGTCGGTCTTGAAGTGCAGGGCCAGCTCGGTGAGGTCCATCCTCCGCAGCTCGCGGCGCCGACGCTGGGCGGGCGTGAGCTCGGCCTCGGGGACCGGCGCCGGTGCGGCGTCCTGCTCGCTGCGGCCCGCGCCGCCGAGCACCCGAAGCGCCTGCCACCGCCGCTCGCCCACGACGGGCTTGACGGCCTTGACGGCGGCGCGCTTCAACACGTCGGACATGCACTCTCCCAAGGGCGCCGGGGGGCGGAAGCGGCCAACGTACCAAACCCCCCGCGGCCCCCGGCGCGGGTGCTCAGCCACCTGCGCGGCGGACGCTCAGAGGTCGGCGAGCACCTCGCGCAGGAACCGGCCCTCGCGCTCCATGTCGAAGGTGAACCCGGCGTACTGCGGCTTGTCCCCGGCGACCTCGACCGGGTCCGGCTCGCTCCACACGTGGTCGAGGCGGTGGCCGGCGGCGGCGCAGATGAGGTACTCGTTGCGCGAGGGGTACGACGTCGGGCCGAGCGCGATCACGTGGCGCGGCGTCGCGCAGAACTGCGCGGTGAACATGCCACTGCCGGCGAAGCCCGCGATCACCCGGGCCGACCGGAACATCCGGACCTGCGCGACGAACGGCATGTCCTCGGGGTAGACGACGGTGAAGCCGTAGGACTCGAAGAGGGCCTCGACCTCGCCGAGGTTCTTGCAGCCCCGGCGGGCCAGGCGTCGCGAGCAGAAGATCAGCTCCGGGTAGGCCCCGTCGGGCGCCTTGGCCTCGAGGCGCGCGCCCAGGTCGTGCCACAGGTCGGCGATCTGTGGGTGCACGTGCGTGGGCAGCACCCACATCGGGCTGGCCGCGACCAGACGCTCGACCCGCACCGGCTGCTTGTGCGCGACGATGTCCTGCTCGGTGAAGCCGGCGGCGCCGAAGATCTCCCGCTCGTACTCCGCGATCTCCTTGGACCGTCCGCGACGCCGGGAGACGAGCGCCTTGAGGTCCGGCATCGTGCGCCGGGCCTCCGCCACCGCCCAGAGCCGGCTCAGCTGCTCGGTCATCGCGTGCCCGAAGTGGCCGGTCCACTCGCTGTCGAGGTAGAAGTAGCTGCCCTCGAGCCGCTTCCCCCGGTCGACGGGTCGGTCCGGCTCGGCGAACAGCGGTCCGAGGTTGGGCAGGAAGATGTTCTGGAGCGGGTCGGCCGCGTTGAAGCGGTAGGTGTCGGGCAGGACGACGTTGCGCTGGACGGCCACCTGGCGCGGTGCGCACCAGACGTCGCGGTAGACCCGCAGCGACATGGCCGGCACCGAGAAGCGCTCGGGCATCCCCGAGCTGCGCTCGTCGGTGTTCTCGCGCAGCTCGCACCGGGAGACGAAGTCCTGGGCCGGGCAGCTGCACCAGCACCTCGGCGGACCGGGGCGACCGCTCCGGATGACCAGGTCCATCTGCGCCTCGCTCAGCTTGGCGAAGCCCCGCAGCCGGTTGACGACGGCGACGTGCCCGCGGCCGGGCTGGACCGCGCTGACCGCCTCCGGGAAGGCCCGCCACCCGAAGCCGCTCCGGGCGCGCGAGGCGTCGTCGGGACGTGCGCGCACCGATCGGGCCAGGTCCGCCCACGGAGCGTGGCGGACGTCTGCGCCGCGGACCAGCAGCACGCCCGCGGGACGCAGGTGCAAGAACACCCGCTCGAGGTCCTCGACCCGCTCCTGCGGCCCGACCGGTGTCGTCGACCAGGGCGTGCAGCCGTCCGTGGGCCGCCAGCCGCGCGTGCGTGGTCGCCGGCTGCTCGGTGCGCGGGTCCACGACCACGACGTGGGCCTGGGGGTGGCAGCTGCGCACCAGCCCGGCCCAGTCCGGCGAGTGCGGTCCGACGAAGCACCGCCAGCCGGGGCGGACGGGCACCCTGTGCCAGCGCGAGCTCGAGCCGGTCCAGCAGGGCGCGCAGGTCGCGCTCGCGCAGACCGCGCTCGCGGGCGCGCGCGGGCGAGGCCCGACCGACGGAGCGTGGCGACGCTGCTGTCGTGCCCGGTGCGCGAGCCCGCTGACCCGTCTCGAGGCGGCGCCGGCCGTGGACCTGGCACTCGGCATGCTCGCTCTGCTCCTCACCGCCCGACGGGACCGGCTCCGGACGCTCAGGCGCCCGGACGGTGCGTCAGCCTATCCGGGCCGCGGAGCCGCCTGAGCCGCCGCGCCGTCCTCGGTCAGGGCAGGACGAGCGTGGCGCGCACGAGGTTGTGGTCGGACGGGATGACGCCTCGGAAGCGGAGCGTCCTGGGGTCCATGTCGACCACGACCTCCCAGCTCTTGACCCGCACCCTGTTGGACGCGAAGACCCAGTCGATGCCGTTGCCGATCTTGGTGTCGCGGTCCTGGCTGTAGCCGCCCACCTTGGGGTTCCAGGCGTTGAAGGAGTTCACCCAGGCGCGACGGGTCTTCTCCGCGCGAGGCGACACCAGCGTGTTGCGGCGCGGCACCTGGTTGAGCACGTCGCCGTACCCCTGCGCCTTCATGCGCGGCAGGTACGTCGGGGCGTAGTCGCTGAACTTCGAGGTGTTGTAGTCGCCGACGGCCACGACGGGCAGCGAGCCCCGCAGGGAGTTGGTGAGCCTGATCGACTGGTCCCACTGCGCCTTGCGGGCCGGGATGCTGTAGGGGTCGAGGTGGGTGTTGGTGAAGAAGAACCGCTTGCCGGTCGCCTTCATCTCCAGCACGGCCCAGGCCAGGTAGCGGTTGACGCTCCCCTGCGGCCTTCCGGTCGAACGTGATCGCGCCGTGCTTGACCAGCTTCACGGTGTCGGCGTCGTAGAGGATCCTGTTGTCCCCGGAGGCACGACGGTTCCGGTAGGTGCACTTCGAGGTGCTGCGCGGGTTGACGCAGTTGTAGGCGGCGGTGTTGGT
Organism: uncultured Actinomycetota bacterium; assembly: GCA_963845655.1. GTDB lineage: Bacteria > Actinomycetota > Actinomycetes > Propionibacteriales > Nocardioidaceae > Nocardioides_B. Next base: position 588,523 of record CAWJTB010000002.1, read on the forward strand.
CAGCCGGTAGTTGCCGCCCTTGGCGTTGAGGGCACCGAGCAGGTCCAGGTACTGCGTCTCGCCGTAGGTCAGGCGGCTGGCGTAGGTCTTGCTCTGGTTGGCCTCCTGCACCCCCACCACGTCGAGCCTCTGACCCAGGATCTGGGCGACCACCTTGGGCCGGCGCTCGCGCCAGGGGCGCGCCGTGCGCGTCGACCGGGTGTCGTTGTTCACGCCCACGACGTTGAAGCTGCCGACCCGGACGTCGTTGATGCTGTGCTCGACGGCGGCGCTCGCCGTACCACCGGCGGCGGAGCCGGCGAACAGGCCGGCCACGAGACCGGCCAGGGAGACTCCCAGGACGGAGCGGGAAACACGCATCAGGACGACCACCTCAGAGTGACGACAGGCACAAGGGCACGACCCAAGCATCGTCGACCACGTGCAGTCAACTTGAGGCGACCGGAGCGTCAGCGATGCCTCGACAGGATGAGGCTCATCGCCTCGTTGCGGGTCGCGGCGTTGTGCATGGTGCCCCGGACCGCCGAGGTGACGGTCTTCGAGCCCGGCTTGCGCACGCCCCGCATCGTCATGCACAGGTGCTCGGCCTCGATCACGACGATCGCGCCGCGCGCCTCGAGGATGCGCATCAGCGCGTCCGCGATCTGCGTGGTCAGCCGCTCCTGCACCTGCGGCCGCTTGGCGAAGACGTCGACCAGGCGGGCCAGCTTGGACAGGCCCGGTGATGCGGCCGTTCTCGTTGGGGATGTAGCCGATGTGCGCCACGCCGGTGAAGGGCACCAGGTGGTGCTCGCACATCGACCAGAGCTCGATGTCCTTGACCATGATCATCTCGTCGTGGCCCAGGTCGAACGTCGTGGTCAGGACGTCCTCGGCGCCGACCCGCATGCCGGCCAGCAGCTCCTCGTAGGCCCGGGCCACCCGTGCCGGGGTCTCGCGCAGCCCCTCGCGGTCCGGGTCCTCGCCGACCGCGAACAGCAGCTCGCGGACGGCGGCCTCGGCGCGGGCGTGGTCGAACTCCGGCACGTGCGCGCGGGGCTCCTGGCTGATCGGGTCGACACCCATCGTCGTGAGGCTCGCCTACCGGTCCGCGTCGCGGGTGCCTGCCACCCCGGGGTCGCCGTGCACGTCGCCGCCGCCGCCGGGCGGGGTCAGGATGACCGCCGACTCCGGCTCGGGCTCGGGGGCCGCGCCGTTGCTGGCCGACTTGGGCACGTCGACCGGCGGGATCATGGACGGCTCGCGGGTCGGCGACCCGGTCCAGGCCGGGCGCACCGGCCGACGGCGCAGCGGCTCGAAGACCTGGGCGATCTGCGCCTTGTCCAGGGTCTCCTTCTCCAGCAGCTCGGTCACCAGCGAGTCGAGGACGTCGCGGTTCTCCACGAGGATGTCGAAGGCCTCCTGGTGGGCGTTGGCCAGCAGCGCCTTGGTCTCGCCGTCCACCATCGCGGCGACGTCCTCGGAGTAGTTGCGCTGGTGCCCCATGTCGCGACCCAGGAACGGCTCCGAGCTGTTGTCGCCGAGCTTGATCGCGCCGAGGCGCTCGGTCATGCCGTACTCCGTGACCATGGCGCGGGCCACCGAGGTGGCCTTGTCGATGTCGTTGCCGGCGCCGGTGGTCGGGTCGTGGAAGACCATCTCCTCCGCGGCGCGGCCGCCCAGCATGTAGGCCAGCTTGTCGAGCAGCTCGGACCGGGTCTGGGAGTACTTGTCCTCGTCGGGCAGCACCATGGTGTAGCCCAGCGCCCGTCCACGCGGCAGGATCGTGACCTTGTGCACCGGGTCGGTGCCCGGCAGCGCCGCGGCGACCAGGGCGTGACCGCCCTCGTGGTAGGCGGTGATGAGCTTCTCCTTCTCGCTCATCAGCCGGCTGCTGCGCTGCGGACCGGCGATCACCCGGTCGATCGCCTCCTCGAGGACCTCGTTGTCGATGGTCTTGAGGTTCTTGCGCGCGGTGAGCAGGGCCGCCTCGTTGAGGACGTTGGCCAGGTCGGCGCCGGTGAAGCCGGGCGTACGACGGGCCACGCTCTTGAGGTCCACGCCCGGAGCCATCGGCTTGCCGCGCGAGTGCACCTGCAGGATCTGGTGCCGTCCGGCCAGGTCGGGGGCGTCGACGCCGATCTGGCGGTCGAAGCGGCCCGGTCGCAGCAGCGCCGGGTCGAGGATGTCGGGACGGTTGGTGGCCGCGATCAGGATGACCCCGCCGCGGACGTCGAAGCCGTCCATCTCGACGAGCAGCTGGTTGAGCGTCTGCTCGCGCTCGTCGTGGCCGCCGCCCATGCCGGCGCCGCGGTGCCGGCCGACGGCGTCGATCTCGTCGATGAAGACGATGGCCGGGGCGTTCTCCTTGGCCTGCTCGAACAGGTCGCGCACCCGGGAGGCGCCGACACCGACGAACATCTCCACGAAGTCCGAGCCGGAGATGGAGTAGAAGGGCACGCCCGCCTCACCCGCGACCGCGCGGGCGAGGAGCGTCTTGCCGGTGCCGGGCGGGCCGTAGAGCAGGACGCCCTTGGGGATCTTGGCGCCGACGGCCTGGAACTTGGCGGGCTCCTGGAGGAACTCCTTGATCTCGCCGAGCTCCTCGATGGCCTCCTGGCAGCCGGCGACGTCCGCGAACGTCGACTTCGGCATGTCCTTGCTGATCAGCTTCGCCTTGGACTTGCCGAACTGCATGACGCGTCCGCCGCCGCCCTGGACCTGGTTCATCAGGAACAGGAAGAGCAGGATGATGATCAGGAACGGCAGGAAGGTGGCCAGGATCTGACCGAGCAGGCTCGGCTTCGCGACCTCGACGTTGTAGTCCTCGATCTCCCCCGCGCGCACGCCCTCGGCGGCCGCGTTGACCAGGTCACGCTGCTGGCCCATCACCCACGACGAGGTGATCTTGCCCTTGTCGTCGTCGAGCTCGGCGCGGATCGTCTGGTCGCGGTCGATGAAGGTGATGGTCTCGATGGATCCGTCGTTGATCGCGGCGCTCATCTCGGAGGTGTCGACCTCGTCGTAGCCCCCGTTGGGCGCGAGGAACTGCAGGGCGACGAGTACGCCGACCACTGCCACGACGATCCACAGCCACGGGCCACGGAGAATTCGCTTAACGTCCATGTCCGGGGCGAGCGCCCCGACCTCCTGAGATCAAGTCCGACCATCGACGACACGACGGTACACGCGGGTACAACGAACCAGCCCGCGTCGACCGTTCCGTCCATCTTCCCCCGAGGCCTGTGAGAGAGGTCTCCCGCCCCCTGCCGATCGGCGCGGTTCAGGAGTAGACGTGCGGCGCCAGCGTCCCGATGGAGCGCAGGTTGCGGTAGCGCTCGGCGTAGTCGAGGCCGTAGCCCACCACGAACTCGTTCGGGATGTCGTAGCCGACGTACTTCACGTCGACCGACATCTGCAGCGCCTCGGGCTTGCGCAGCAGCGTGCAGATCTCGACCGAGGCCGGGCCGCGGGAGGAGAGGTTGGACACGAGCCACGAGAGCGTCAGGCCGGTGTCGATGATGTCCTCGACGATCAGCACGTGCCGGCCGCTGATGTCGGTGTCGAGGTCCTTGAGGATCCGCACGACCCCGGAGGACTTGGTGCCGGAGCCGTAGGACGAGACCGCCATCCAGTCCATCTCGACGTGCCGCCCGAAGTGGCGGGCCAGGTCGGCCATCACCATGACCGCACCGCGGAGAACTCCCACGAGCAGGATGTCCTCGCCCTGGTAGTCCTGCTCCACCTGAGCCGCCAGCTCGGCCAGCCGGCTCTGGATCTGCTCCTCGGAGTAGAGGATGTTCACCAGGTCGCCCTCGACGTGCGATTCGTCCATGGCGTCAGCCTGACACAGGGGTGCGGCGGAACCTGAGGAGGTCACCCTCCCGGTAGGCCGTGACGTGCCCCGGGAGCTGGACCAGCTTGTGCCGCACCGGCCCCTCGGGTCCGCGGGCGAGGTCCCCGAGCGCGACCACGTGGCCGTGGGTGAGCTCGGCGTCCAGGCAGCCCGCGGCGACAGCGGCCACCCGCAGCGCCCGGGAGCGGACCGCCTCGGGCGCGGCCGCCACGGCCGGCGTCCGCACCCCCTCCGGGCCCGACGCCTCGGCGAGCAGCGACCCGGCGAGGGCGTCGAGCACCTCGTTGTCGGCGCGCAGCTGTCCGGCGGTGCGGGCCAGCGTCGCCGCGATCCCGGGACCGAGCTGGGCCTCCAGCACCGGCAGCACGGTGTGCCGCACCCGCGCCCGGGTGAACCGCGGGTCGACGTTGTGGGGGTCCTGCCAGACCACGATGTCCTGGGCCCGGCAAGCCGCCTCCGTCTGCTGCCGGGTGACGTCGAGCAGCGGTCGCACGAAGCAGTCGAACGCGCTTCGCATGCCCTGCAGCGACCGGGCTCCCGACCCGCGAGCCAGGCCGAGCAGCACCGTCTCGGCCTGGTCGTCGCGGGTGTGCCCGAGGAGCACGACCGTCCCGGCGCCGCAGCGTTGGGCGACCTCGGCGAGGACGGCGTACCTCGCCTCGCGCGCGGCGCCCTCGACACCGCGACCCTGCGGCTCGACCTGCACCCGGACGGCGACGTCTCGTCGGCGCCGAGGGCGGCCATCTGGGCGCAGACGCGCGCCGCGTGGGCGTGCGACCCCTCCTGCAGGCCGTGGTCGACGGTCGCCCCGACCACGTGGTGGCCCCGCTTGCGACCCTCGAAGACCGCCGCCGCGAGCAGCGCGAGCGAGTCGGCACCCCCGGAGCAGGCCACCACGAGGGGGCCGGAGTCCTCCGGCAGCCGACGGCGTACGGCGAGCCGGACCGCGGCCACCGAGGGGTCGAGCGTCATGACGACTCAGGCGTGCACGCGGCGGACCCAGGCCGCGGGGTCGCCGATCTCGGCCTTGGAGGGGAGGTGCGCGGGCTCGGACCAGACGGCGTTGAAGCCGTCCATGCCGACCTGGTCGATGACTCCGCGCACGAAGGCCGCACCGTCGCGGTACTGCGCCATCTTGGCGTCGAGGCCGAGCAGCCGGCGCAGCACGCGGTCGAGCGTAGCCGGCGCCCTTGCGTCGCTGGTTGAACTTCTTGCGGATCGTCTCGACGCTGGGGATCACCGAGGGGCCGACGCCGTCCATGACCACGTCGGCGTGACCCTCGAGCAGCGACATCACGCCGGTGACCCGGTCCATCACGGCCTTCTGCTCGGGGGTGGCGAACAGGTCCAGGACGCTGACGTCGTCGTCGCCGCGGATGATGTCGCCGAACCTGCGCAGGCCCTCACTGAGCATCGCCGCGACCTTGCCGGGGTCGAGGTCGACGCCGCCGACGAGGTTCTCGATCTCGCTGCGGATGTGGTCGCGCATCCACGGCACCGCCGTGAACTGCACCCGGTGGGTCTCCTCGTGCAGGCACACCCACAGTCGGAAGTCGGTGGGGTCGACGCCCAGGTCGCGCTCGACGTGCACGATGTTGGGGGCCACGAGCAGCAGCCGCCCGGTGGCGGGTGCGCCGTCGGGGCCGGGCTGGTCGTAGAACGGGTCGAACTGGCCGAGCACCTTCGACGACATGAAGCCGAGCAGGCCGCCGACCTCGAGCCCGGTCACCTTCGAGCCGATCGCGTCGCCGATGGCGTGGGAGCCGCGCTTGGCGCGCAGCTGCTCGACGAGCGGGCCCATCACGTCGGCGAAGCCGTCGGCGTTGGCCTGGATCCAGCCGGTCCGGTCCACGACGAGCACGGGCGCCGTACGTTCCTCGGCCGTGAGCCCGGTGAAGTCGCGCACCAGCGGCGTCGAGCGCGCCGCGCCGCCTCGCAGCTCCGCCACGACGGCGTCGGCCTCGGAACGGCTGATCTGCGGGCCGGGCCCGGACATCCGGGACGCCGTCGAGACCGCGAGGTCCCAGTCGATCATCGAGGCGCCGCCTGCATCCACCATGCCGCCCAACCTACGGGGTGGCCGCACACGTGCAGCCGGCGAGCGCGGCGGCGATCCGGTCGATGCGCACCCGCGCCTCGAGGTTGTCGGGCAGGCGCACCCGGTCGGCGATCGCGACGAAGCTCAGCACGACCCCGTCGGTCGAGGTGACCGTCCCGGCCAGCCCGTGCACGCCGGTCAGCGTGCCGGTCTTGGCGCGCACCAGGCCGAGCCCGGCCGGGTCCCCCTTGGTGAAGCGGTCGGTCAGTGAGCCCGAGAAGCCGGCGACGGGGACGTCGGCCACGACGCTGCGCAGCTCCGGGTGCTCGGCGGACGAGGCCGCCCCGAGCACCTCGAGGATGGCCGCGGGCGGGAGCCGGTTCTGACGCGAGAGGCCGCTGCCGTCGTAGATCTCGGCGCGACCCAGGTCGACCCCGAGCTCGGTCAGGAGCGCGGAGACGGCGGCGGCCCCGCCGACGAACGACCCGGGCCGGCCGCTGCCGAGCGCGGCCTGGCGCGCGAGCACCTCGGCGGCCTCGTTGTCGCTGACCTCGAGGACGTGCTGGACGACCTGTGCGAGCGGGGCGCCTCGCACGCTCGCCATCGTCGCGCCGCCGGCCGCTTCGGTGGGGGCGCTGCGCTCCGTGACGTCACCGACGACCCGGATCCCCTGCTTGCGCAGGGCCGCTGCGAAGGCGTCCGCGGCAGCGCCGGCCGGGTCCGGGGTGCGCACGCCCGCCGTCCGGCCCTCGTCGACCCAGAGCGCGGTGATCGGGCTGACGTCGTCGGGGACGTACGACGGCTCCCAGCGGGGGTTGTCGGCGGGACCGGTGAACAGGGACGCGTCGTAGCCGAGCCGCACCTTGGTCCGGCCGGCCGCCCGCAGCGCCCGGGCGGTCGCCCGGGCCAGCGTCACGACGTCGGCGCGAGCGGGGTAGCTGCTTCGCGGAGACCGGCTTGCCGGCCAGCAGCGGGTCGCCGCCGCCGACCAGCACGATCCGCGGCGAGGTCGGCGTCGCGCACCACCCGGGTCTCGAAGCGGTGGTCCGGTCCGAGCGCCGCCAGGGCAGCGGCCGACGTGAGCAGCTTCAGCGTCGAGGCCGGCGTCACCAGGCCGGTGCCGTGCCGGAAGACGACGGTCCCGTCGGCCTGCGCGACGTGCGACGACGACGTGACGGCCGAGCTTCTTGGACCTCGAGCAGGGCGAGCCACCGCGCGGCGTACCGCAGCGCCGTCGACCGCGCCGCCCACCTGGGGCCGCGCCACCGGCGCGGCCGCCTCCATCGTCGGGCAGGGTCGAGGCCCGGCGGCGGCAGCACCAGCGCCGGCTGGCTGATCGGGGACGGCGGGTCCGCGCCCGAGGTAGCGGGCGCCGAGGTCGAAGCGGTACGACGCCGCCTGCGGCGCCGAGGACGAGGACCACCACGAGCGCCGTCGTACGACGCAGCCACCGGCCGTCGCGAGGGCGACCGGCGTGGCCTGCGTCACCTCCGGGCACGTCCGCGCCTCCTCGAATCCCCGTTTCCGTGCAACGTGCGGGAGGATAAGCCAAGCACACCCTGATCAGGCTGAGACGAAGGATGGACGCTGTGGAGTTCGACGTGCTGGTAGAGATCCCCAAGGGGCAGCGCAACAAGTACGAGGTCGACCACGAGTCCGGTCGGATCCGGCTCGACCGGACGTTGTTCACCTCGACCCAGTACCCCGCCGACTACGGCTACATCGAGAACACCCTGGGCCTCGACGGCGACCCGCTGGACGCCTTGGTGATCCTCCAGGAGCCGACGTTCCCGGGCTGCCTGATCAAGTGCCGCGCGGTCGGCATGTTCCGGATGACCGACGAGGCCGGCGGCGACGACAAGGTGCTGTGCGTGCCCGCGACCGATCCCCGCCTGGAGCACCTGCGCGACATCAGCCACGTGTCGAAGTTCGACCGGCTGGAGATCCAGCACTTCTTCGAGGTCTACAAGGACCTCGAGCCCGGCAAGTCCGTCGAGGGCGCCGAGTGGGTCGGGCGCACCGAGGCCGAGGCCGAGGTCAACGCATCGTTCCAGCGCTGCGCGGACGACCCGTCCGGGCACGGCGCACACCCCGCGCCCCAGGGGTAGTCCGCGGAGTTGTCAGGCGGTGACGTCGCCCTGGCGACGTCACCGCCTGACAACTCGGGGGCGCCGGCCGATCAGGAGCCGGAGAACTCCAGCAGCTCGGCGCGCAGCATCGCCCGCGGCACCGCGAAGCCGTCGACCAGGTCCTGCGCGAGCGGTCGCACCCGGCGGTTCAGCTCGTTGACCTGGGCGGTGACCGCCTTGGCGCGGGCGTTGGAGAGCCGCCCGTGCTCGAGGAACCACGCCCGGCCGTCCTCGAGGCAGGACAGCGCGTAGAGGTCGCACAGCAGCTGGAGGGCGTCCCGGTTCGCGCCCGGCTCGAGGGTGTCGAGCTTGTCCAGGAAGGCCTCGAGCACGATGCGCTCCACGTGTGCGTGGGCGGCGCTGATGACGTGGTCCTGGCAACGGCTGAACACCTCGGCCGGGGCGCTGCCGGAGTCCATGCCGCGCTTGAGCCGGCGGGCCACCGAGGACAAGAGGTGCTCCTCGCGCCAGGTGAGCATCTCGAGGTGGTAGTCGCTGTCGAGCAGGCCCGCGTCGGGGGCGTCCTCGGCGTTGCGCGCGGCCGCACCGGGCACCACGTCGCGCAGCCGCTCGAGGATCGCTCGTGCGTTGGTGCGCTCCAGGACGGTCTCGACCGCCGTACCGGCGACGAAGCGGACCATCCCGATCTGGTCGAGGTCCTCGAAGGAGTCCTTGTAGTCGGTCAGCAGCCCCTTGGCGACCAGCTGCATCAGGACGGTGTTGTCCCCCTCGAACGTCGTGAAGACGTCGGTGTCGGCACGGAGCGCGTCGAAGCGGTTCACCGACAGGTAGCCCGCGCCGCCGCACGCCTCGCGGCACTCCTGGATGGTGCGCGACGCGTGCCAGGTGCCGATCGCCTTGGTGCCGGCGGCCCGCGACTCCAGCGCGCGGCGGGCCAGCTCGGCCGCGCCGTCGGCGACCTCGTCGGTGCTGCCGCCCTCGAGGGAGAACACGCCGTGCAGGTCGGCGGCCACGCGCTCCTGCGCGAAGTGGAGGGCGTAGGACTTGGCGAGCAGCGGGAACAGCCGGCGCTGGTGCATGCCGTAGTCGAGCAGCACCTCCTCCTCGCCGGAGCCGGGGTTGCCGAACTGGCGCCGGTGCAGGGCGTACTCCACCGCGATGGCCAGCGCGACCTTGGCCGCGTTGATGCCGGCGCCCCCCACGCACACACGACCCTGCACGAGGGTGCCGAGCATGGTGAAGAAGCGGCGGTCGGGGTTCTCGATGTCCGAGAAGTACCGGCCGTCCTCGGTGACGACCGCGTAGCGGTCGAGCAGGTGGGTGCGGGGCACCCGGACCTCGTCGAACCACAGCCGTCCGTTGTCGACGCCGTTGAGACCGATCTTGCGGCCGCAGTCCTCGATCCGGACCCCCGGCATCGCCTCGCCCTCGGCGTCCCGGATGGGTACGACGAGCGCGTGCACGCCGCGCCCTTCGCCGTCGACGACCAGCTGGGCGAAGACCACGGCGTGGCTCGCATGGTCCGCGGCGTTGCCGATGTAGTCCTTGCGCGCCCGGTCGTCGGGCGTGACGATCACGAACTCACCCGTCTCCGCGTCGTAGGTGGCGGTGGTCCCGAGCGCCTGCACGTTGGACCCGTGCCCGGACTCGGTCATCGCGAAGCAGCCGAGCAGGCGTCCGTGGATGAGGTCGTCGAGGTAGGCGTCGTGGTGCGGCTTGGTGCCGAGCTGCAGGATCGCGCCGCCGAACAGCCCGAACTGCACCCCGACCTTGACGACCACCGACAGGTCGCCGAGGGCGAGGGTCTCGAACGCCGCGATGGACGCGCCGAGGTCGCCGCCGCCGCCGTACTCCGTCGGGAAGCCGAAACCGGTCTGGCCCGTGGCCGCCATCGCCTGCACGACCTCGAGCACCCGCTGCCGGTAGTCGTGCCGGCTGAGCTCCTCGGCGTCCTCGAGGATCGAGGCGTGCTCGGTCAGCTGCTCCCGCACGAGCTGCCGCACTTCGGCGTACTTCCCGTCCAGCAGACCGATCAGGGCGGCCACGTCGAGCGAGGAGGGCGCGGCGGCGGTCTCCGACGGCGACGTCGGGGTGGACTCGGCGGGTGCGGTGGAGGTGGACATGCACCAGATGTTTCCACTTTTCGCGGCACCACGCCGCGCCCGGACGGTCAGACGCGCGTGAAGAAGGTGGGCGGTGTCCAGTAGTAGAGGTCGTTGATGGCCACCGGGCGGCCGGTCCGCGGCGCGTGGATGATCTGGCCGTTGCCGAGGTAGAGCGCGACGTGGTGGATCCCGCTCGAGCGGCCGTTCGAGCTCCAGAAGACCAGGTCGCCGGGACGGAGGTCGCCCACGGAGATCCGAACCCCGGCGTCGTACTGCGCGACGGAGTAGTGCGGCAGCGACGTGCCGCCCTGCTCCCAGGCCTTCATCGTCAGGCCGGAGCAGTCCCAGGAGTCCGGGCCGGCAGACCCCCAGCGGTAGGGCTCGCCGAGCTGCGCCTTGGCGAAGCGGATCGCGGCCTGCGCGCCGCCGCCCGAGGAGGGCGGGTCAGGCGTGGCAGGCGGCGGGGTGGGTCGGGCCGGTGGTGCCGGAGCCGCCGGTGTCGCGGGCCTGGCGGGCCTGGCCGGCCGTGGCCGGTCGGGCCGGGGTGGACGAGGTGGCCCGTCTGGGCGGCGCGCTCGCGGCGCCGGAGGTCTTCCTCGACGGCCGGGCGGCAGGGGCCGAGGCCCGTGCCCGGGCGGTGGCCACGGCGCGGGACCTGGCCTGCGCTGCCGCCTCGACCCTGGCCCGGGCGGCGGCTTCGGCACGGTCGCGCGCCTCGGCGCGCTCGCGGGCGAGCTCCTCCAGGGCGTTCTGCCGCTGGCGGACCAAGGAGACCGAGATGTCCTGGGCGCGGGCGAGCTCGCGGATCAGCTCGTCCTTCTCCGTGGCGATCAGGGCGGCCTCGCCCTGGGCCGCCTCGGCCGCGGAGACCGCCCGCTGCTGGGCCCGTGCGGACCGTTCGGCCAGCCGCTCCCGGGTGGCTTCGGCCCGGGCGGCGCGGCGCGTGAAGACCCGCGCCAGCGACTCCGAGGCGGCGTAGCGCTGGTAGTCGGCGTCCATCGAGGTGGAGGCGCCCGCGAAGGCGGCGTACTGCGCGAGCACACCCTCCGGACCGTCCGCGCTCATCATCGCGTGCAGCGCACTGAGATCGCCGGCATCGCGGTAGGACTGCGCGACCAGCGCTCCGATCAGGTCCCGCTGGCCGTCGACCTCGCGCTCGGCGCGCTTCGCGTCGGCTCGGGCCGCGGCGACCGCCTCTCGGGCCTGCTCCAGCCTCCACCGGGCGCCGTTGGAGGCCTCCGAGGCCTGCTCGGCCTCGACGGCCGCCCGTTCCAGACGCTGGTCGGCCAGCACGAGGCGGGCCTTGATCGCCCCGACGTCGCCGGCGGTGCGTGCGGCGTGCGCCTGTGCCCGGTCGACCTGCTCCCGGCTGGGGTACGCCGGGTCGGAGTGCGGCTCTGCCTGCGCCGGGGACGCCAGCGCCGGCACCACGAGGGTGGCGGCTCCCACGGCCAGGCAGAGCACCAGGGCTCCGATGGGGGCCCGGCGGGTCGCCCGCAGGAATCCCCCGGATCGGTGGAGTCGTCGCACGCTCGACCTTTCCTCAGCCCGTCGAGCCGCTTCCCTTCGGCTCGATGAGCGCTGCCGGATCCACCCGAGTGCGGACCCGCTTCAGGCACGCTAGTGCTCATCCGTCACAAAGGAAACACCCATCACAGAAAATCCGCGCGCCACCGGCGTGTCGGCTTGACGAATCACAACGGTGTCATTCTGTCCCGGCTCGTGTGGGCGCGCCTGCGAGACGCCGCTGCGGCGGGAGACGGGATCACCCCGGGGAAAAGGTCGGTCCCGCCCCACTGGGAGGTAGGGGCGGGACCGACTGCCTCGTCCCATTGGGAGGTTGGGACGAGTGACTGGGTCGGAGGATACCGTCCGCGACCGGACGTGCGCCGCGACGCGCCGCTGTCCGAGACGTTCGGTGTCGAGGTCCCCCCGGACCTCAGCCTCCACGCCCCAGCGTACGCCTGCCGTGGGTCCGGACACAGCCTCCGCCGCGGACCGATCCGCCACGGACCCGGCGGACCTAGGGGCGGGTCGGTGCGGCCAGCGGGCGCGAGGCGGCTTCGTCGTCGGGGTCCCCCTCGGACTCCTCGACCGGGACGCTGGCCGTCGACGTCGTGGGGTGCGAGGAGCGGCCGTGCTTGTCGAACTTCTGCCCGGTCGCGAGCCCGCCGAGCCAGACCGAGATGATCGCGATGAGCGCGCCGGCGATGTCGTCGGCGATGTAGTGCCACCCGAAGTACAGCGTCGAGAGCACCGTGAGCACGAAGAAGACCCACATCGACCACCGGATCACCGCGTGCCGCACCGTGTAGTGCGTGATCAGCGCGAGGGTCAAGATGATGCCGACGTGCAGGGAGGCGAAGCCCGCGACGCTCTGGATCGAGTCCGTGGTGAGCGGTGAGAAGAGGACGTCGATCCGACCGTTGTAGAGACCCTCCTGCAGCGTCGTGACGCCGGTGGTGTCGAGGTCGGCGTACAGCCAGACGTACCAGAAGTTCGGGCCGAGGGTCGGCAGGATGTAGTAGCTGACGGTGCCGAGCGCCCAGGCGAGGCACTGCGCGGTGGCGTACCAGTAGCCGTAGCTGATGTTGCGCGACCAGACGAGGTAGACGATCAGCGAGAGCGGCGAGATCGGCAGGAACAGCAGGTAGACGAACGCGAGCACGTGGGCGGCGACGTTCTCGCCGAGGACCGTGTGCAACACGATGGCGGGCTCGTTGCCGAACATCAGGAACTTGTCGATGGAGTGCAGGAGCGGGTCGTGCAGCTCGCCGCCGATCTGCGGCAGGAAGTTCTTGAGGTTCCGGTAGGACACGTAGGTGACGTAGAACGAGACCAGGCCGATCACGACCAGCGCGATGCGGTCGCGGGTCCAGTGCTCGTGGATGATCCGCTTGGCCTGGGTGGGGAACTCCGAGAGCCGCCGACGGGACCGCCACAGCGAGCGGGGCACGACGTCGAGCACGAAGGCGCCCGCGAGCATCAGCGGCAGACGCAGCCAGCCGGGGCCGAGCGAGCCGTCGGGGTCGCGCAGGCGTTCGTCGAGGGTGAGGCTGGCGACGACGGCGACGATGCCCATCATCAGGGCGACTCCCACCAGGAGTCCGTATGCGCGCCGCTTCACAAGGACGGATTCTAAGGGGTCGCGAGGCGTGGACCGCCCGGTCCTCGCGGCGGCAGCAGCGCGGCTCGGGTGAGATCCACCACCAGGCGCACCTCGTGCCCGACCGCCGGCGCGTCCGCGACGGACACGGCGACGGCGTCCACCACCCCCACGTCGGGCACGTCGACCCGCAGCCGGACCAGGTCGGGGGTGGCCCGCGCCGCCAGCACGACCCCGGTCAGTCCGCCCGCGGGATCGACGCGGATCGCGGACCGGCGCAACGCCACGGCCCCGGCGCTCGGCAGGGCGTCGACCGAGCCACCCGCGGCCAGCACCCGCCGGGCCACGGCGCCCTCGAACACGCTCGCGTAGCCCAGGAACCGGGCGGCCTCCGCATCCGCGGGCGCCCGCCAGACCTCGTCGACGGTGCCGGCCTGGACGAGGCGCCCGGCCCGCATGACGGCCATCCGGTCGGCGACCGCGAACGCCTCCTCCTGGTCGTGGGTGACGAACAGGGCCGTCGTACCGGCGGCGACGAGGATGTCGCGCAGGTCGTGGGCCAGCCGCTCGCGCAGCGACCGGTCGAGCGCCGAGAGCGGCTCGTCGAGCAGCAGCAGCCGGGGCTCGACCGCCAGGGCTCGCGCCAGGGCGACCCGCTGGCGCTCTCCTCCGGACAGTGCCGTGGTGGTGCGCTCACCGAAGCCGGGCAGGCCGACGAGCTCGAGCAGCTCCGCGACGCGGGCCCGGGTCCGACGGGCCGGGGTCCGGCGGAGCCGCAGCGGATACCCGACGTTGCCGGCGACCGACAGGTGCGGGAACAGCTGGCCGTCCTGGAACATCAGCGCGAAGCCCCGCTTGTGGGGCGGCACCCCGGCGAGGTCGCGCCCGTCGTAGGACACCGAGCCGGACGCGAGTGGCTCCAGGCCGGCCACGGCGCGCAGCACCGTGGACTTGCCGCAGCCGGACGGGCCGAGGACGGCGAGCACCTCGCCCTCGGGCAGGTCGAGGCTGACGCCGTCGACCGCCGGGCGGTCGGCGTCGGGGAAGCGGACCTCTGCGTCGCGGACGGTCAGCATCAGAACGATCCCACCGAGCCGAGCCGGAGCCGCTCGACGACGCTCATCACCGCGATGGTGACGGCGCCGAGCACCACGGAGGCGGCGAGCGCGGTGCCGTAGTTGGTCTCCCCGGGCCGTGAGACGAGCTGGTAGATGAGCACCGGCAGGGTCGGCCGGTCCGGTCGGGCCAGGAAGCTGGTGGCGCCGAACTCCCCCAGCGACACCGCGAAGGCGAAGCCGGTCGCGGCGAGCAACGGGCGCCAGGCCACCGGCAGGTCGACGGTGAGCAGCACCCGCCACGGTGCCGCACCGAGCGACGCCGCCGCCTGCCGCTGCCGCGGGTCGATGGAGCGCAGCGCCGGCGCCAGGGTGCGTACGACGAGCGGCAGCGCCACCATCGCCTGGGCGATCGGCACCAGGATGGCCGAGCTGCGGAGGTCGAGCGGCGGCCGGTCGAGGGTCACGAGGAAGCCGAAGCCCAATGTCACGGCGGAGACCCCGAGGGGCAGCACGAAGACCGCGTCGAGCACCGCCAGCCCGCGTCGGCCGGCGCGCGAGCGCGAGCGCCGCGAGACCACCAGCGAGACCAGCACGCCGACCAGCATCGCCATCAGCGTCGCGTCGACGGCCACGCGCCAGGAGTTCTCCAGCGCCTGCGTGGCGGGCACCAGCAGGGTGCTGTCGTCCTGGGGGCGGAACAAGGACCGGTAGTGCCCCAGGCCCCACCGGCCCTCGACCTGCAGCGAGCGCAGCACGAGGCTGCCGAGCGGAGCGACCAGCAGGGTGAACGCGACGGCCGTCACGGCCAGGACCGGTCCGTCCCCGAGACGGGGTCGCCGGCTGACGTCACCGAGCGCGACGCGGTCCAGGGTGTGCTCGCGGCGCGTGCGCGCCCGCTGGGCGACGTACAGCAGGGCGGACACGACCACGAGCTGGAGCACCGACAGGGCGGCCGCGGCCTGCAGGTCGAGCAGCTGGGTGGTGAGCAGGTAGATCTCGGTCTCCACCGTCGCGTAGCGCAGGCCGCCGAGGGTCAGCACGACGCCGAAGGCGGTCGCACTGAACAGGAACACCACACTGGCCGCCGAGACCACCGCGGGCGTGAGGGCCGGCAGCGTCACCGTGCGCAGCACCTGCAGCGGAGCCGCCCCGAGGGCCGCGGCGGCCTGCTCGCGGCGCGGGTCGAGTCCCTCCCAGTGCGAGCCGACGGTGCGGACCACGACGGCGAGGTTGAAGAACACGATCGCTGCGATGATCGCCACCGGGGTGCCGTCGAGGTTGAGCGGCCCCAACGGGCCCGACGTGCTGATCAGCGACCGGAAGGCGACCCCGACGACGACCGTCGGCATCACGAAGGGCATCAGCACGAACGCCCGCAGCAGCCGGCGGCCCGGGAACCGCAGGCGGTAGAGCACGAAGGCCACCGGCAGCCCGAGCAGGACCGTCACAGCGGTCGCGACCGTCGAGGACCAGAGCGTGAACCACAGCACGCGATGCACCCGCGGCCGCTGGAGCACCTCCAGCACCCCGCCGACGTCGAGGGTGCCGTCGGGCACGAACCCGCGCCCGACCATGCCGGCCACCGGCAGCGCGAAGAACACCGCGAACGCGAGCAGGGGCAGTCCGGCGGCAGCGGTCAGCGCCGCCGCCGGCAGGAGCCTGCCTCTCACGTCAACGTCTCGTCGGTGCGGGAACCGGTCACCGGGTGGTGATGTCGCTCCACTCGCGCAGCCAGGTGTCGCGGTTCTTCGCGATCGTGGCGGCTCGGACCGTGAACGGGTTGGGGGCCACGGTGGCGAACTGCGCCCAGACGTCGGGCAGCGGCACCTCGAGATCGGTCGGGAAGACGTACATCGAGTCGGGCAGCGCCTTCTGGAAGGACTTCTCGGTCATGAAGTCGATCAGCGCCTTGGCGCCCTCGGGGTTCTCGCCGCCCTTGAGGACGCCGGCGTACTCCACCTGCCGGAAGCAGGTGTCGAGGAGCGCCGTGGTGGTCGGCTCGCTGCCGCCGTCGGGGATCGTGAACGGCGGCGACGAGGCGTAGGACAGCACGATCGGACGGTCGCCCTGGCCGCCGCCGGCGGTGAAGTCGACCTCGTAGGCGTCGGACCAGCCCGAGGTGATCTTGGTGCCGTTGGCCATCAGCTTCTTCCAGTACGCCGGCCAGCCGTCCTCGCCGTACTTCGCGACCGTGGACAGCAGGAACGCCAGGCCGGGCGAGGAGCTCGTCGCACCCGGCGTGACGAACAGGCTCTTGTAGTCCGGGTCGGCGAGGTCGTCGAGGGACGAGGGCGGCCGCACCTCGTGGCGCTGGAACCAGCCGTTGTCGATGTTGACGCACACGTCGCCGAAGTCGATGGGGGTGAGCGCCGCGTCGGCCGCCTTGTCGCCGACCGCGAAGTCCTCGGCGTAGAACGACTCCTTGGGCGGCGTGTAGTCGGTGAGCACTCCCTCGTCCACGGCCCGCGACGCGAACGTGTTGTCGATGCCGTAGACGACGTCGGCGATCGGCGACCCCTTGGTCAGCACGAGCCTGTTGGTCAGCTGGCCCACGTCGCCGACGGGCTGCACCTTGACGGTGTAGCCGGTGTTCTCGGTGAACTCGCTGAGCACCGACTTCGGCATGTTCCACGACTCGTGCGTCGCGAGCACCACGGTCTTGGAGCCGTCGCCGGACGTCGACGCGTCCGCGCTCGGCGAGCCCTCGACCGTCGTACCCGGCTCGGTCGCGCTGTCACTGCTCGCGTCGCTCGCCGAGGTCTCCTCGCTGGAGCCGCCGCCGAGCGAGCACGACGTGAGGGCGAGCGAGGCGACCAGCGCGGTCGCGGTCATGAGGTGGCGCCGGCGGTGCTCCGCCCATCGCATCCTGGTCATCGTGCGTCTCCCGTGTCCTGTGGGAGGGGACCGCGCGCACGCGGTCGAGACTCGACTTCCTCCGCCGGTGCTAACCGGAATCAGGTTCGAGGGTCTGCGGCCTGTCCCGCACTCTCAGCGCCCACTCGGCGCTCCCCTGTCGTTCTGCTCCGAGCCTATACCCGCGCCTCGCTACGCTCCGGACGTGCCCAGCCTCCAGCACCAGGTGCTCACCCGCGTGATTCCCGTGATCCGCCGCAGCTGCGAGGTGCACGACCCCGAGGAGGTGCGGCGCTCGGTCCTCGCCGCACAGGCCCGGATGCCCAGCGGGCCACCGGCCCGGCTCGCCAAGGCGTACGACGTCCGCGAGCTGCCCGACGCCGGCACCGGCTTCCCGGTGCTCGAGCTGACCGCCAAGGGCGCCTCACCCCAGCGGACCGTGCTCTACCTCCACGGCGGCGGGTTCGTCAGCGGGCTCGACCGCCTGCACTGGCGCTGCGCCGCCCGGCTGGCCGACCGGTTGGGCGTGCGGGTCGTGCTGCCGCGCTACCCGCTCACCCCGACGCACGCGTGGACCGACGCGCTCCCGGCCCTGGTCCCGCTCTTCGAGCGGCTGGCGGTGGAGGCACCGCAGGGCGTGGTCCTGATGGGCGACTCCGCCGGCGGTGGCCTCGCGGTCGGGCTCGCCCAGCTCGTCGCCCGCCGGTCCGGGCCGCAGCCCACGCACCTGGTGGCGTTCGCGCCGTGGGTCGACCTGACCGGCGAGACGCCCGGCACGGAGGCCGCCGCCCGCGTCGACCCGTGGCTCACGCTGAGCAAGCTGCGGCTCTACGGCACCTGGTGGGGCGGCGGCGACCCGCCGCACCCGGAGGCCAGCCCGCTGACCGGCGACCTGGCCGGGCTGCCCCCGACGCTGCTCCTGTGCGGCACCCGCGACCTGCTGCTGCCGCAGTCCCGCGCGCTCGCCGCCCAGGCGCGGGCGGCCGGGGTCGAGGTGACCTACGTCGAGGAGCACGGCCTGCTGCACGTCTACCCGCTGCTGCCGATCCCGGAGGCGAAGCGGGCCCAGCGCCAGGTCGAGGAGTTCCTCGGTGCCGGCCGAGCCCGGTAGCCCCGACGCAGGCGGCCCGTCGGGCTATCACCTCACGGGCGTTCCCGCCTCCGGGCGCCCGAAGCGGACCCACCTGATAGCCCGACGGGCCGCCCCTGTCGCATGATCAGGGCGAGACGCGGGGTTCCCAAGAACTGTAACTGCGAGTTACAGTCGCACGTCCTCACCGAGTGGAAGGCCCTTGCATGGCGGGAAGCACCGCGACACGTCTCGACTGGCAGCGCGTGCGCGACGTGGCCTCACGGCTGACGACACCGCTCCACCCCGACGACTACCTCTCCCTGATCAACCCGCTGTGGTCCTCCCGCGAGCTGCGCGGACGCATCGAGAAGGTGGTGCCGGAGACCGACGACGCCGCCACGTTGACGATCAAGCCCGGCTGGGGCTGGTCCTTCGACTACCAGGCCGGGCAGTACGTCGGCATCGGCGTCGCCGTCGGTGGCAAGTACCACTGGCGCTCCTACTCGGTGAGCAACGCGCCCGTGAAGGGCCGCGGAACGCTCACGATCACGGTGCGCGCGATGCCCGAGGGCTTCCTGTCCGACCACCTCGTGCGCGGCCTCGAGCCCGGCACGATCGTGCGGCTGGCCGCCCCGCGCGGCGAGTTCACGCTGCCCAACCCGCCTCCGGAGAAGATGCTCTTCCTCGTCGCCGGGAGCGGGATCACGCCGGTCATGTCGATGCTGCGCACGCTGGATCGCCGCGGCACCATGCCCGACGTCACGATGATCTACTCCTCGCCCACCGAGGACCGGATGATCTTCCGCGAGGAGCTGCGGCGGCTGCACGAGACGTACGACGGCCTCCGGGTGGTCGAGCGCTTCACCGACGCCGACGGCATGTTCTCCCTCGACGAGCACCTCGAGGCCGAGGTCCCCGACTGGCGCGAGCGCGGCACCTGGGCCTGTGGTCCTGCGCCGATGCTCGACGCGGCCGAGGAGCACTGGGAGCAGGCCGGGCTCGAGGAGCAGCTGCACCTGGAGCGCTTCTCCCTCGACCTGGGCGACTCCGACGCCGAGGGCGGCACGATCACCTTCGCCAACTCCGGCAAGACCGTCGAGATCGACGGCGCCACCACGCTGCTCGAGGCCGGCGAGCAGGCCGGGGTCGGCATGCCCTACGGCTGCCGCATCGGCATCTGCCACACCTGCACCCTCACGATGGCGTCCGGTCGGATCAAGGACCTGCGCAACGGCGAGGAGCACACCGAGCCCAACGAGTCCATCCAGACCTGCATCACCGCCGCGTGCGGCGACGTGACCCTGAACATCTGAAGCGGAAGGAACGACCATGGCCATCGCCGACGTCAAGGAGTACACCCACCTCTCCGAGGAGCAGGTGGAGGAGCTCGGCCGCGAGCTCGACGCCATCCGCAAGGAGATCGAGGAGTCGCGCGGCGCCGACGACGCGGCGTACATCAACCGGATGATCACCATCCAGCGCCGCCTCGCGGCGGCCGGTCGGGTCACCCTGTTCGCCAGCAAGTACAAGCCCGCGTTCGTCGCCGGAGCCGCCATGCTCGGGATTGCCAAGATCCTGGAGAACATGGAGATCGGCCACAACGTCATGCACGGCCAGTGGGACTGGATGAACGACCCCGAGATCCACTCCAGCAACTGGGAGTGGGACACCGCCCAGCCGGCCGAGCAGTGGAAGCACTCGCACAACTACGTGCACCACCAGTTCACCAACGTGCTCGGTCACGACAACGACATCGGGTACGGCGTGCTGCGGATGGCGCGCGAGCAGCGCTGGCACCCGGTCAACGTCGGTCAGCCCGTCTACAACGCGCTGCTGGCGCTGCTGTTCCAGTGGGGCGTCTCGCTGCACGACCTCGACCTCGAGGCCATCCGCAAGGGCCGCAAGGACCCCAAGGAGATGAAGCGCCAGCTCAAGCAGATCGGCAAGAAGGTGCGGCGCCAGTTCGGCAAGGACTACATCGTCTACCCGCTGCTGGCCGGCCCCAACGCCGTGTCGACGATGAAGGCCAACGCGGTCGCCAACGTGATGCGCAACCTGTGGTCCTACATGATCATCTTCTGCGGCCACTTCCCCGACGGCGCGATGCACTTCACCGAGGACGAGCTCGAGGACGAGACCCGCGCGGAGTGGTACCTCCGGCAGATGCTGGGCTCGGCCAACTTCGAGGGCGGCCCGTTGCTGCACATCATGAGCGGCAACCTGGGCTTCCAGATCGAGCACCACCTCTTCCCCGACCTGCCGAGCAACCGCTACTCGGAGATCTCGGTCAAGGTCCAGGACATCTGCGGGCGCTACGGCATCCCCTACACGACCGGTCCGCTGCACCGGCAGTACGGTCAGGTGCTGCGCACCATCCACAAGCTCGCCCTGCCCAACTCGATGACCTCCGACGACACCCCGACGCCCCCTCCGAACCGCATCGAGGGTCGCCGCCTCACCGACGCCGAGCGTCCGGTGCGGCGCACCGAGACCGGGACCTGGTCGCGCCGGTCGGCATGACGGGCACCCGTCAGGACAGGAACACCGTGGACCTCAGCGAGCGACGGCACGACCTGCGTCTCGGCGTGGTCGTGCCGTTCGCGAGCGACGAGTTCAGTGGCTACGGCGTCGACCACCGGCAGACCCCGACCGGGGTGACGGACCTGGGCGCCGTCGTCAAGGCGCGGGCGATCCAGTGCGCGCTGTCCCGGGTGTGCGGCGTGTGCGGCCTCTCGCTGACCGGACCCACGACGTTCGTGGGCACCCCGCAGGACGCGGAGGAGAACACCTTCGTCTTCCCGCCGGTGCACCCCGACTGCGCGACCTACGCCCTGGACACCTATCCCCCGCTCGGGGTCCCCGTCCTCGGTCAGTCGCTCGTGCAGACGGACTGGGTCGTGGTCGAGACGGGCGGCTTCGAGCTCGAGCGTCCAGCGGGGCGCGGCGCCGGGCTGCCGGTGCTGTTCCACCCCAACGCCGTCACGGGCACGCGGGCCGTCCGAGCGGAGTGAGGACCGACCGCTGGGACGTGCGGGTCGCCACGTTCGACGAGCTCGACCCGCGCACGGCGTACCTGCTGTTCGCGCTGCGCGAGTCCGTCTTCGTCGTCGAGCAGGACTGCCCCTATCAGGAGCTCGACGGCCGCGACCTCGAGCCGGGCACGCGGCACCTGTGGGCCGAGCAGGGTGGCGAGCCGGTCGGCTACCTGCGGATCCTCGACGACGGACACGCGCGGATCGGCCGGGTGCTCGTCGCGCGCGAGCACCGCGGCACCGGCCTGTCCGGCGCCCTGATGCGGGCTGCGCTCGACGTGGTCGGTGACCGCGCGTCGGTGCTGGACGCCCAGGCGCCGCTGGCGTCCTGGTACGCCGGCTTCGGCTACCAGGTGACCGGCCCGGAGTTCCTCGACGACGGCATCCTGCACGTGCCGATGGCGCGTCCCCCCGGCGGCGCCACGGCCGGCCCCACGACCGGCCCCACGGCCGGCCGAGAGTCGCCATAATGAGCCGGTGCCGGCCGACCGCGTGAACCATCTCGACGACGTCCTCCGTCCCCTGCCGAAGCATCGGCAGCAGCTCTTCGAAGCCCGGCTCGAGCGCTGGCTGCCGGACCTGGAGGCCGCCCTCGCGCAGGTGTACGTCGACCACGTCGGCGTCCGCGACCGGCTGGTGCTGCTCGCGGCCGCCGCGTTCGCCGCCCGCGACGAGGAGCTGCACGCGCTCGATCTCAAGCGGACCCTGGCACCGGACTGGTTCCAGCGCCCCGACGCGCTCGGCTACGCGGCCTACGCGGACCGGTTCGCCGGCACGCTGGCCGGGGTGGCCGAGCACGCGTCGTACCTCACCGACCTGGGGGTGACCTACCTGCACCTGATGCCGCTGCTGACGCCGCGTCCGGCGCCCAACGACGGCGGCTACGCGGTGCAGGACTACCGCAGCGTCCGGCCCGATCTCGGCACCATCGAGGACCTGCGCGCGCTGACCCGGGTGCTGCGCCGGCGCGGGATCAGCCTGTGCCTCGACCTGGTGCTCAACCACGTCGCCCGGGAGCACGCCTGGGCGCAGAAGGCGATCGCCGGCGAGCAGCGCTACCGCGACTACTTCCTGGTCTTCCCCGACCGCGAGGTCCCGGACCGCTACGAGGAGACGCTGCCGGAGGTCTTCCCGGACTTCGCGCCCGGCAACTTCACGTGGGACGACGGGCTCGAGGGGTTCGTCTGGACGACGTTCAACGACTACCAGTGGGACGTCGACTGGGCCAACCCCGACGTGCTGTGCGAGTACGCCGAGACGATCCTGACCTTGGCCAACGACGGCGTCGAGGTGTTCCGGCTGGACGCGATCGCCTTCACCTGGAAGCGGATGGGCACCAACTGCCAGAACCAGCCGGAGGTGCACGCGCTCACCCAGGCCCTGCGCGTGGCTGCCCGGATCGCGTGTCCCGCCACGGTGTTCAAGGCCGAGGCGATCGTCGGCCCGCAGGACCTGGTGTCCTACCTCGGGCAGGGCGAGCACTACGGCAAGGTCAGCGACCTCGCCTACCACAACGGCCTGATGGTGCACGTCTGGTCGATGCTGGCCAGCCGCGAGGCCCGCCTGGCGTCCCACGCCCTGCAACAGCTGCCGACACCGCCGAGCACGACCGCGTGGATCACCTACGTCCGCTGCCACGACGACATCGGCTGGGCCATCGACGACGGCGACGCGGCCGCGGTCGGGAGCTCCGGCTTCGAGCACCGCAGGTTCCTCTCCGACTTCTACGCCGGCGAGCATCCCGGGTCGTGGGCCCGCGGTCTGGTCTTCCAGGAGAACCCAGCCACCCGGGACCGCCGGATCTCCGGCTCGCTCGCGTCGCTGGCCGGCCTCGAGGCCGGTGACGCGGACGCGCCCGCGCGCATCCGGCTGGCGCACGCGATCGTCCTGGGCTTCGGTGGGCTGCCGGTGATCTGGATGGGCGACGAGCTCGGTCTGCTCAACGACCCCGGCTGGGACACGCCGGACCACGACGGCGACAACCGCTGGGTGCACCGGCCGGCGATGACGTGGCCGCCCCCGGAGGACGTGCACGGCGTGCTGGCCGGAGCTCCGCACCCTCATCGCGGCGCGCGCGGCGCTGCCGCACCTGCACGCGTCGGTGGCGGCCGACGTGCTCGACCCCCGCGACGACGCCGTGCTGCTGGTCGCGCGCCGGCACCCGCTCGGCGCGATGCTCGGCGTCTACAACGTGGCCGACCGCCCGGCGCACGTGCCGTACGACGTCCTGCGCGACCTCGGGCTCGACCCGGCGCAGGTGGTCGACCGGATCACCGGCCAGCCGCCGATCGCGTGGGACCAGGCCGTCCAGCTCGCGCCGTACGCCGCGCTCTGGCTCACCTCGCGCTAGTCGTGCCCGCCGGAGGGGTCCCGGTGCGCACGGACGTAGTCGGCCAGCGCCGGGTCGTCGCTCGTCAGGCGCGAGACCTCCTCGCCGCCGTCGCACGTGAAGAGCCCGATGGTCAGCCCGCCCGGGCGCTCGGCCAGCACCCGCCACACCGCACCCGCACCCTCCCAGCGGCGCAGCACCTCGACCGGGTCGTCGCTGGTCCCGGCCGTCTCGGCGCGGAGGAACGCCAGCACCCGGGGTGTCACGTCGTCGGCGAACTCGTCGAAGAAGCCGTGCCGACCGCCCTCGTGCAGGTGCAGGGTCGCGTCGGGCAGCCGGCCGGCGAGCAGCGGGGCGTTGTCGGCCGGCACCATCAGGTCGTCGGAGCCGTGCAGGACCAGTGTCGGCGCGGTGATCTCCCCGAGCCGGCCGGACGCGTCGTGGCCGTGGCTGACCCGCAGGTGCGCGCGCGCCGCGTCGGGCGTCATCGTCGGGTCGCCGAGCAGGCGGCTCTCCCCCGTCCAGGCCGGCGTGTAGAACAGCTCCACGACCGCGCGGGTCCGGGCCGGTGAGTGCGGCCGGCCGAGCAGGCGGCGTACGTCCTGACTGCGCTCGACCGCCTCGGGCCCACCCGGGGAGGTGCACGCCAGCACCAGCCGCTCGAGCCGGTCGGGGGCCGCCAGCGCGAGCATCTGGGCGACCCGGCCGCCCATCGAGGCTCCGTAGACCGAGAAGGTCTCGTGACCGAGCGCGTCCAGGACAGCGAGGGCGTCATCGGCGAAGCTCGCCGTCGACCAGCCGCGGTCCCGCCCCGGCAGGTCGTCCTGCGGCGAGGTCGTGCTCCCGGTGCCGCGGTAGTCGAAGGTGACCGTGCGGCAGTCCTG
Organism: uncultured Actinomycetota bacterium; assembly: GCA_963845655.1. GTDB lineage: Bacteria > Actinomycetota > Actinomycetes > Propionibacteriales > Nocardioidaceae > Nocardioides_B. Next base: position 612,925 of record CAWJTB010000002.1, read on the forward strand.
CTCGAAGGCGTGGCGCAGCCCGTCCCACCACGTGTGGTCGTTGGCCTGGCCCGGCAGCAGGAGCAGCACGGGAGCGCCGTCCGGTCCTCCCACCTGGACGGAGAGCCGGGCGCCGTCGCGCGCCTCGATCGTGGTTGCGGGCTCCATGACGACCATCCTCCCCTGCGTCGAATGTCCCGCCTCTCGTTGGCCGCGGCAACCACCGGCTCGTAGCGTGTCCGGTGATGACGAGCCGGACGACCGACGCGGGCCTCACCTCGGGCAGCCCGCAGCTGCGACGGCTCAACGTCGCGATGCTCTTCGCCGCCCTGGCGGCCTTCGGGCTGCTCTACTCCACCCAGGCGCTGCTGCCCTCGATCGGCGCGGCCTTCGGCGTCAGCCCCACGGCGGCGAGCCTCACCGTGTCGGCCGCCACCGGAGCGCTCGCCCTGATGATGCTGCCGCTCTCGTCGTTGGCCGACCGCCTCGGCCGGGTGGTCGTGATGCGCGGCGGCCTGCTGGCCGCCTGTGCGCTCACCTTCGTCGCCGCGGCGGCGCCGTGGTTCTGGCTGCTGGTCACGCTGCGCGGGCTGGTCGGCGTCGCCCTCGCCGCTGTGGTGGCGGTGGCCGTCGCGCACCTCGGCGACGAGGTGCACCCGGCGGCGCTGGGAGCGGCGATCGGGGTGTACGTCGCGGGCAACACGCTCGGCGGCATCTCCGGACGGCTGATCCCCGGCCTCGTCGAGGAGAGCACGTCGTGGCGCACGGCGATCGCGCTGATCGGCGGCGTCGCGATGCTCGCCACCCTGGCCTTCATCCGGCTGCTGCCGAGCGCGCGACGCTCAGGTGCCCCCGCTGCGCGACGCGAGCCGGCCGCCGTACGCACCCTGCTGCGCGACACCGGCATCCTGCGGCTGTGCGGCGTGGCGTTCTTCTCGATGGGCGGCTTCGTCGCCTGCTACAACTACCTGACCTTCCGGCTCGAGGCGGCGCCCCTCGGCCTGAGCACGGCGCTCACGTCGCTGCTGTTCCTGGCCTACCTGGCCGGCACGGTGAGCTCACCGGTGGCCGGCCACCTCTCCGACCGGTACGGGCGGCGGCGGCTCGCCCTGCTCGGTGTCGGGGTGTCCCTGCTGGGGCTGGCGGTGACGCTGCCGGACTCGATCGGGTGGATCACCGTCGGGCTGGTGGTGTTCACGGCCGGCTTCTTCGCCACGCACGCGGTGGCCAGCTCGTGGGTGTCGGCGCGGTCCGCCGGGCGGCGCGGTCCGTCGGCGGCGATGTACCTGATGGCCTACTACGCCGGGTCGTCGACGTTCGGCACCCTCATCGGCCCGGCCTACCAGGCCGGAGGCTGGCCGGCCACCGCGAGCGCGATCGCCCTGCTGTTCGTGCTGGCGGCGCTGTGCGTGGCGACGTTGCGGGACGACGGATGACCAGCCACACCGCCAGGGCGCAGACCGCCGCCCCCGGCAGTGCGAGCAGCGCACCCTGCTCGCTGCGAGGTGAGCACTCAGACGTGCACAACGGGCCCTGGAGCGCCCGCCACCGCCCGGATCCGGCGTTGTGCACGTCGCGCTGCGCTCAGAGCTTCGTGAACCAGCGCTCCAGGACGTCGCGCGCCGGGGTCCCCGGGCAGAGCACGTCGTAGTCGCGCCGGTCGTCCCACCACTGCGCGATCACGGGCGAGCCACCCTGGAACTGTCCACGGCTGCACATCGCCAGGGCCGCACGGCGGGTGCGTGGTCCGGTGCTTCGCCACTCGGGGAGGGCGTACTCCTGGTCACCCATGATGGTGCGCCACAGCGTCGCCACGGAGTAGAAGCCGACCTCGAGCCCCTTCTCGCGGTAGCCCGCCAGTACGCCGTCGACCACCTGCTTGTTGAGGCCCGGCCGTCCCGACCAGGGTGCCGGCGCGCTGACCGGCTCGACGTCCACCCAGACCGCGGGCGAGTCCAGTCCGGCCTCCCGCATCGCCGCCACGTTGAGCAGTGCCTGGGCGTAGCCGGCGTTGAACAGGCGCCCCCGCTTCGTGCCCGGGGACCTCGGACCCACCAGTCCGTAGGTCGTGAGCTGGCGTGGCGTGGGATAGGTCGCGACGGCGTACGCCGAGGTCCACAGGCCGCGCGCCTCGGCGTGGGCGACGTGCGCGGCCAAGCAGGGGTTCGGGTGGAACGCGGGGCCGTTGGTCAGCCCGATCACGACGAACTGAGCGGTCCTCTTCGGCAGCGGCAGGCCCAGCGTCCGACGGGACGGGATCCCGAGTCCCTCGCGGCAGTTGGGCCAGCTGATGTCCGCGCCCTCGACGTAGCCGGGGCGGGCGCCCGGCCCGCTCGGCGTCGCGACCACGACCGCCAGCACTCCCGCGAGCACGGCGGAGAAGATCCCCAGCATGCCGCGACCCTACGTCCCGGGCGCGGCGTGCGCGGCGAGCAGGCGCAGGGCGAGGGCGAGCGGCGGCCAGGCGGAGCGACCGCGCCGCGTGACGGCGTAGGACCTCAGCCGCACCTCGGGGTCGCGCAGCCGTTCGAGGGTCACGCCGTCCCGGGATGGTCGCCGCGGCCGGCAGCAGCGCGACTCCGAGTCCGGCGACGACCAGGTCGCGCACCAGCTCGAGGCTGTCGGCCTCGTGCGTGACCCGTGGCCGGAAGTCGGCCAGCGAGCCCAGCGTGCGCACGACCTCGCGGTCGGCGGTGTTGCGGGACGCGACGATCCAGGTCGTCGTCGGCATGCCGCGCGAACGTCTCCAGCGACGTCCCGCGGCCGCAGGCGCGCGCCGAGGGGACGGCCAGCGCCCACTCCGCCGTCCACAACGGCACGGCCTCGAGCGTGCGGTCGAACGTCGCCGGCGCCAGGTTGTAGTCGTAGGTGAGAGCCAGGTCCACGTCGTCGGAGGCCAGCAGCGCGAAGGCCTCCGGCGGCTCGTGCTCGTGGATCTGCAGCGTGACGTCGGGGTGCTCCGCGGCCAGCGTGCGTACGACGGGCAGCAGCGCGTCCCGGATGCCGGTGGCGAAGGACGCGACCCGGAGCACGCCGGCGGGCGTCGCCGCGGGGTCGAGGTCCACCCGGGCGGCCTCGATCGCGGCGAGCACCGGCACCGCGTGCTCCGCGAGCCGGTGACCCGCGGGCGTGAGCCGCACCCGGCGACCCTCGGGCTCGACCAGCTCGGCGCCGACCTCGCGGGCCAGGGCCGCCAGCTGCTGGGAGACCGTCGAGGTGGTGACGTGCAGCACCTCGGCGACCTCGCGCATCGAACCCAGCCGGGAGAGCTCGAGCAGCATCTCGAGGCGCCGCGCATCCATACAGTGGATCATCCATGAATAGTGAACGGTGTGTCCAGGATCGCCACGTGGACGCGAACGTTTCTGCTGTGGCCTACTGGCGTCATGGCTCCTCCCACCGCAGCGCGCACCGGCGCGCTGATGACGCTGGCCTCGATGACCTTCGTGCAGCTCGGCCTGGCGGCGTCGGTCGGTCTCTTCGACCGCATCGGCCCCGAGGGCGCCGCGTGGCTGCGGCTCGCGTTCGCCGGAGTGATCCTGCTGGTGCTCGTCCGGCCGCGGCCCTCGAGCTTCACCCGGCGCAGCCTGCTCGCCTCCGTGGCGCTCGGCCTCGTGACGGCCGGGGTGACGATGCTGTTCATGGCGGCCGTGGCCCGGTTGCCGCTGGGCACCGCGAGCGCGCTGGAGTTCCTCGGCCCGCTCGGGGTCGCGGTGGCCCGCAGCCACGACCGACGGGCCCTGCTGTGGCCGGCGCTCGCAGCCGTCGGCGTGCTCCTGCTCACCGAGCCGTGGACCGGCGACGTGGACGGGCTCGGGGTGGCCTTCGCCCTCGGTGCGGCGGTCTGCTGGGCGGCGTACATCCTGCTCACCCAGGCGGTCGGCGACGAGGTCGGCGGGTTCCAGGGTCTCGCGGTGTCCCTGCCCGTCGCCGGCATCGCGGCGACGCTGGTGGCGGGGCCCGCGACACTGCCGCAGCTGACCTGGGAGCTGGCCGTGATCGGACTCGGTCTGGCCCTGCTGCTGCCGGTCATCCCGTTCAGCCTGGAGCTCCTCGCGCTGCGCCGCCTCACGACGGCGGCGTTCGGCACCCTGATGAGCCTGGAGCCGGCCATCGCCGCGGTGATCGGCCTGGTGCTGCTGCACCAGCAGCCCGGTCTGTGGCCGGTCGTGGGCGTGCTCTTCGTGGTCGCGGCGGGCATCGGCGCGGAGCGCACCGGGGCCCGGTCGCAGGGTCCGCTCGCGCCGGAGTCGAGGCTGGCCGGGGCCGCCGCGGAGGCGCGCTGACCGGCCGGTGGCTAGCGTGAGGTCGTGAGACCTCTCCTGGCCGCGGGCGTGGCGCTCGGACTGGTCGTCACCGGTCTGGTCGCGAGCGCCGCCGTCGACCCCACCCCGACCCGCCCCGCGGGCACGGTGCTGTGGGACGGCGGCTTCGAGTCGGGCGGCGTTCCGCAGGGCAGCGGTGGAGCCTCGTGCACCTACGACGACAGCGGACCGAGCGAGGCCTACGCCAGCCTGCAGACCGAGGGCAACGACGCCTGCCGCAACGAGGTCGCGCTGACCGGCGAGCGCACCCGGACGGCGGACAGCGAACGGGCCCTGCGCATCGAGATGGCGGCCGGTCAGCAGCGCGAGCAGCTGCAGTCGGCCTACGAGTGGACGCCGGACGACAAGGGCACCGTCGACCTCTGGTACGGCTGGTCGATGTACTACGACGTGGACTGGCTCGACGACGACGGCGACCTCGACCAGATCTCGGCGACCGACTGGCACAACCCGGTGGCCTGGCGGATGGCGGGCGACAACGGGTCGCTGAACCTGTCCGGCGACCTCTCGCTGGACAACGCCGACGACCGCCCCTTCGCCACCTTCGCGACCCCGCACCTGGTGCTACGGCGCAACACGGTGCAGAACGCGCGCGACGCGTACGGCGACGGCCGCGGTCTGGACAAGATCGACCTCGGCGCCATCGAGGTGGGTCGCTGGATGGACCTGGTCTGCCACGTGCGCTGGTCCACGACGAGCACCAACGCCCTGCGCGAGTGCTGGCGCGACGGGAGGTTCCGAGGCGGCAGCCGCAGCCGCAACGCCATCGCGGAGGATGAGCACACCTTCCGGGTGGGGCAGTACCAGACCACCGGCATCACCCGCGACCGCACCACCTACGTCGACAACGTCCGGATCGGCACGTCCTACCACGCCGTCGACCCGGCTCGAGGAGACCGATGAGCGCACGGTTCGAGGAGCTCGGCCTGGCGCGAGACGCCGATGGGCGAGATCACGCTGCGCAGACGGCGCGAGACCCAGCTCGACGTGGACGTCTTCGAGGTCCGGCTCGGCGACGAGTACCTCATGTCCAGCCTGTTCACGGTCGCCGAGATCGAGCTCTCCCGGCTCGGCCTCGCCGCCGCGACCGGCGAGCGGCTCGACGTCGTGGTCGGCGGCCTCGGCCTCGGCTACACCGCGACCGCCGCGCTGGAGGACCCCCGCGTCGCGTCGCTGACGGTGCTCGAGGCGCTCCCCGACGTCGTGGACTGGCACGAGCGCGGCCTGCTCCCGGAGTCCGCCGGCTCACGTCCGACCCGAGGACCCGTCTGCAGGTCGCCGACTTCTACGCCCCATCGGCACCGGCGACCCCCTCGACGCGATCCTGCTCGACATCGACCACAGCCCGCGGCACGTGCTGCACCCGAGTCATGCCGTCTTCTACTCCGTCGCCGGCCTGGACGTCGTACACCGCCGGCTGCGGCCGGGGGCGTCTTCGCGCTGTGGTCCGACGACCCGCCGGACGCGGACGTTCGAGGCGGTGCTCGCGGAGGTCTTCGCGACGACGGCGTCGCACGTCGTCGACTTCGCGAACGCTCTCACCGGGGGCACGTCCTCCAACACCGTCTACGTCGCGACGGTCTAGCCCCGGCGCACGGTCGCTCCGGCGCGACCCTCTACAGTGTCGGCGTCCGCGCCCGACCCGTGAGAGGGACGCCATGCCGCTGCTGCGCCACTGGGGCGACGAGGCGCGGATCAGGGTGTTCTGGTCCTGGTGGGCCACGCACCGCGACGAGGTGGTCGCGGCGGCCGTGGCCGAGCGGCACGAGGAGCTCGCCACCCTGGTGCGGCCGGCGGTACGCCGACTCGGGCGCGACCTCTCGTGGGGCTTCGGCACCGGCGTCGGCCGGCCCTGGCAGCTGATCGTCTCGCCGGGCGGCATGGTCAACCGGCTGATGTTCACCGTCGGCTGGGCCGATGCGGCCCCCGACGACCCCGACGTGGAGTTCAAGCCCGCTCGTCAGGCCGTCGACGAGGTCGGCACCGTCACGATGCCCGACGGCACGGTCGTCGACGTCGACCGCACCCGCTACGTCGTGGGCGAGAAGCACGACGGCCGGGTCGACGTGCGCGTCGTGCACCCCGACCTGCCGGAGCCGCCGACGCAGACGGCGTACGACATCGCCTTCCTGGCGCTCGACGCGAGCCTGGGCGAGATGGCCGTCACGATGATGGTCGGCGCGATCTCGACGTCCAACGACGTACCGGAGGACGCCGTCGACGGCGCTCGCCTGCGCGCGGCCTTCGACCTGGAGTGAGCGGCGCGACCGATGCTCGCCCCGGTCCGGACGCCGTCAGTCCGCGAGGGGCCGGAACCCGCGCAGCCGCAGGCTGTTGCCCACCACGAACACCGAGCTGAACGCCATCGCCGCACCGGCGATCATCGGGTTGAGCAGGCCCGGCGGCCGCGAGCGGCAGCGCCGCGACGTTGTAGCCGAACGCCCAGAACAGGTTGCCCTTGATGATGCCGAGGGTCCGCCGGGACAGCCGGATCGCGTCGGCCGCGACCCGCAGGTCGCCGCGCACGAGGGTCAGGTCGCTGGCCTCGATGGCCACGTCCGTGCCGGTGCCCATCGCCAGGCCGAGGTCGGCGGTGGCCAGGGCGGCGGCGTCGTTGACCCCGTCGCCGACCATCGCGACGACGCGTCCCTCGGCCTGCAGCCGCTCGCACGGTCGCGACCTTGTCGGCGGGGAGCACGTCGGCGATGACGTCCTCGGCGGCGATGCCGACCTGCGCGGCGACCGCGTGCGCGACCGCCTCGTGGTCGCCGGTCAGCAGCATCGGCCGCAGACCGAGGTCGCGCAGCCGGGCGATGGCCTCGGCCGAGGTCTCCTTGACCGCGTCGGCGACGACCACGACGCCGCGCGCCTCGCCGTCCCAGGCGACGACGAACGCCGTGCCTCCGCCGCGCCCTGGCCTGCGTCATGCGCCGCCTCGAGCTCGTCGGGCAGCGGCGCAGTCGCAGCAGCTGGGGCCGACCGACCAGGACGTCGTGCCGTCGGCCGTCGACGACCGACGACACCGCGGACGCCGAGGCCCTCGACGTTGACGAAGTCCTCGCACCGGGCCGAGCGCGCCGGCCTCGCCGCGCCGCCGCGGGCGACGGCCTGCGCGATCGGGTGCTCCGAGGCGTCCTCGAGCGAACCCGCCAGCCGGAGCACCGTGTCGGCGTCCTCGCCGGGTGCGGCGACGACGTCGCGCAGCGTCATCCGCCCGGTGGTCACGGTGCCGGTCTTGTCGAGCACGATCGTGTCCACGTCGCGGGTCTGCTCGAGGACCTCCGGCCCCTTGATCAGGATGCCGAGCTGGGCGCCGCGACCGGTGCCGACCATCAGCGCGGTCGGCGTGGCCAGGCCGAGCGCGCACGGGCAGGCGATGATCAGGACGGCCACGGCCGCGGTGAACGGCGGCGTTGGCTCCGGCCCCGCGACGAGCCAGCCCGCGAGCGTGCCGAGCGCGAGCACGATGACGACCGGCACGAAGACGCCGGAGATCCGGTCGGCGAGCCGCTGGACCGCGGCCTTGCCGTTCTGCGCGTCCTCGACCAGGCGCGCCATCTGCGCGAGCTGCGGTGTCGGCGCCGACCCGGGTGGCGCGTACGACGAGCCGTCCGCCGGCGTTGACCGTGGCTCCGACGACGTCGTCGCCGACCCCGACCTCGACCGGCACGGACTCGCCGGTCAGCATCGACGCGTCGACCGCGGAGCTGCCCTCCTCGACGACCCCGTCGGTGGCGATCTTCTCTCCGGGGCGGACCACGAACCGGTCGCCGACGACGAGCTGGTCCACCGGCACGCTGCGCTCGGTGCCGTCCCGCAGCACCGCGACCTCCTGGGCGCCCATCTCGAGCAGCGCGCGCAGCGCGGCTCCGGCCTGCCGCTTGGAGCGGGCCTCGAAGTAGCGACCGGCGAGGATGAACGTGGTGACGCCCGCCGCGGCCTCGAGGTAGATGTTGCCCGCGCCGTCGGAGCGCTGCGATGGTCAGCTCGAACGGGTGCGTCATGCCCGGTCATGCCGGCGGTGCCGAAGAACAGCGCGTAGAGCGACCAGCCGAACGCGGCCAGCGTGCCCATCGAGACCAGCGTGTCCATGGTCGTGGCGCCGTGCCGCAGGTTGGTCCAGGCGGCGCGGTGGAAGGGCAGCGCGCCCCAGACGACGACCGGCGCCGCCAGGGTGAGGGAGAGCCACTGCCAGTAGTCGAACTGCAGCGCCGGCACCATCGCCATCGCGACGACCGGGCACGGTGAGCACGGCCGACACGATCAGCCGGGTGCGGAGCGGGTCGCCGGTTGCGGCCGGTCCCGGCTCGTCGGCGGCGCCCGCTCGGAGCCGGCACCCGGGCGCCGTACCCGGTCGCCTCGACCGTGGCGACCAGATCGCGCGGTGGTGACGCCGCCGGGGTAGCTGACCTTCGCCTTCTCGGTCGCGTAGTTCACCGTGGCCATCACGCCGGGGAGCTTGTTGAGCTTGCGCTCGATCCGGTTGGCGCAGGACGCGCACGTCATCCCGGTCAGCTCGAGCTCGATGGACGCTGACGGTTCGGTCAGGGACGGCACGGGTCTTCCTCTCGGAGCGATCGGGCTCAGGCGAGCGGTTCAGGCGAGCTGGTAGCCGGCCTCTTCGACGGCCGCCTTGACGTCGGCCTCGGAGAGCGGCTGGTCGCTGGTGACGGCGACTTCGCCGGAAGCCAGGTCCACCCGGACGTCGGTGACGCCGGTGATCTCGGTGACCTCCTCGGTCACGGAGGCGACGCAGTGCTCGCAGGTCATGCCCTGCACGGTGAAGGTCTGGGTCTCACTCATGGGATTGCCTTTCGGGGAGGGAGTTCAGGAACGGACGAGCCGGGCGATGGCGTCGGACGCCTCGCGGAGCTTGGCCTCGGCCTCGGGGCCGCCGGTCTGGGCGGCGTCGAGGACGCAGTGCGCCAGGTGCTCGTCGAGCAGGCCGATGGCGACCGACTGCAGCGCCTTGGTGACGGCGGAGACCTGGGTCAGGATGTCGATGCAGTACTTCTCGTCGTCGATCATCCGGGCGACGCCCTTCACCTGACCCTCGATGCGACGCATCCGCTTGCCGTAGTCGTCCTTGTTCTGCAGGTAGCCCCGGGCTCGTGTGGTCGCTCATGCGGATCACCATACCCCCCTAGGGTATTCGGCACCAGTCTGCTACCTTCCAGGCATACCCCCACCAGGTATCCACTCAAGGAGGCACCATGGACCACGACGGGCACCGTCCCGACAGGCTCCGCTCTCAACGCGATGGCGGCGAGCGCCACCCTGCACTGTCTGACCGGCTGTGCGATCGGCGAGATCCTGGGGCTGATGATCGGCACCGCCGCCGGCCTCAGCACCGGCGTGGACGATCGCGCTGGCGAGTGACGCTGGCCTTCTTCTTCGGCTACCTGCTCTCCACCCTCCCGCTCCTGCGGGTCGGTGTCTCGCTCGGGGCCGCCCTCAGCGTGGTGTTCGCCGCGGACACGCTGTCGATCCTGACCATGGAGGTCGTCGACAACGCGGTCATGGCACTCGTGCCTGGCGCGATGGACGCCGGCCTCGTCAACCCGGTCTTCTGGCTCTCGATGACGCTCGCCCTGGCCGTCGCGTACGCCGCGGCGTACCCCGTCAACCGGCACCTGCTGCGTCGCGGCAAGGGGCACGCACTCACCCACGCCTACCACGAGGGGAACTGATGAACACCCACACGCTCGCGGCCGCCCTGGCCGGCTTCCTGCTCGGCGGACTCACCGTGTCGGTCGCCGCACAGTTCGAGGACGACAAGACCCACAGTGCTCCGTCAGTGCACGTCGTCGTCCTCGCCCCTGGGGTCTGACGAAGGTCTGCGCGCGACCCACAGCTGACGCTCGGTGCGCACGCGCAGATCACTTCGACGCCGTACGTCGCCCGCTCCACCGTCGAGCAGGCCGTCGAGCGCCGTACGCTCCGGTGCATCGAGCCGGTCGGCGACCGCCTCACGGACCCTGGTCAGCGACGCGAAGGCGTACTCACCCACGACCGGCGCCGGCGGAAGGTCGACCTCGATCGCGCGGTGCAGCTCCACGCGCAGTCCCGCTCGCGCCAGGTGGACGCCCCAGTCGGCACCCATCGACGGCAGGTCCACGGAGCGGTCGTGCGCGAGCAGCTCGTGGGCCCGGGCCTCTGCCGCACCTCCCGAGGCCTCGTCGGGCACGAACCGCGAGAAGCCGGCCAGCTCGACCGCGACGAGCAGCCCTCCGGGCCGGATCACCGAGACCAGCTGGGCCAGGGTGCGGTCGGGGTCGGCGAGGTGGTGCAGCGAGGCGGCGGCCCAGGCGAGGTCGACCGGCTCGACGTCGGGCACGGCCTCGTCGAGATCCGCTCTCACGAGGCTGACCCGGTCGGCGAGACCGAGCTCCTCCGCCCGACGACCAAGCCGCGCGAGCATCTCCTCCGAGGAGTCCACGGCCACGGCGTGCGCACCGGTGAAGTGCTGCAGCAGCCCGAAGGTGCCGGTGCCGGTCCCGGCGCCGAGGTCCAGGAGGCTGCGCACGGGCGCGTCCACCAGCCGCGCAACGTCCCGGCGGATGGCGTGCAGCGTCTCGGCCAGCACCTCGGCGTCGAGGTCGAGCAGGTGCGCGAGGGCCGCGTGATCATGGTCGTGCGCGTGATCGCTCATGGCCGGAGCCTACGAACCCCTAGGGACGTCACCGCCGGCGTCGCTCTCAAGCTCATCGGCACGCGGGTCGTCTCCACCCTGTTCGCGCTCGACCCTGTCATCGGTGCCGTGATCGGCGCCGTCGTCCTCTCCCAGCACCTGACCGTGCCGGCAGTCGCCGGGATCGCTCTCATCGTGGTGGCGGGTGCGGTGACGACAGCGACCGGGCGGGTCTGAGGCTCTGGAGCCGCCTGTCGGAATCGAACCGACGACCTTCTCATTACGAGTGAGACGCTCTACCGACTGAGCTAAGGCGGCACGATGCCCGGCCGCTTGGCCGGGCACGCCGCACGAGTATACGGAAGCCCCTGGCGTGCGCCGAATCCGGTTCAGGCGGCGACGGGCACGCGCTGCGTCGAGGCGTTTCCGGTGAGCCAGGTCTGGTCGGCGCCGCACCAGCAGGTGTAGGCCACGACGATGCCCTCGTCGAGGTTGACGATGCCGGTGACCTGGCTGGGGAAGATCAGCTGGCGGCGGTGGCAGGCGGTGCAGGTGTTGTCGAACATGGGGGCGGACCCTCCTTCGGGGCGGCCGTCGAGGACGGCGACGTGGATGTGCTGACCTCTAGCGTGCAGGATCGCGATCCATAGGGGTAGCCTCTCTTTCCTGCATCTGCCCTAGGAGAGACCTATGCTTTCGCTGCACCAGCTCCGGTGTTTCCTCTCGGCCTACGAGACCGGCTCCCTGACCGCGGCGGCCGAGCAGCTGGGCTACGCGCAACCGAGCGTCTCCGAGCAGATCCGGTCCCTCGAGCGGTCGCTCGGCATCGACCTCTTCACGCGCGTCGGCCGCGGCGTCGTACCCACCCTGACGGCGGAGTCCCTTCGCCCGTACGCCGAGCGCACCCTGGCCGCCGCCGAGGACGCCCAGCGGGTCGCACGCAGCGTCGTGGCCCTGGAGACCGGGACGATCCGCTTCGGGATGTTCGGCACCGCACGGCTGTACGCCGGCGCCGGCCTCGTCGCCGACGTGCTCGCCCGGCACCCCGGCGTACGCGTCGAGCTCGTCGGCCAGAACTCCACCGACGTCCAGGAGGACCTGCGCCGTGGCCGGATCGAGGCGGCGATGATCGCCGTCCCGCAGGTCCGCGCGCAGGGGCTCGAGGTCACCCCCGTGGCCCGCGACGAGCTGGTCTACGTCGAGCGCCGACCCCGAGCACCTGGCCACCCCGGTGACGGCCGCCCGGCTCGCCCGCGCGTCGCTGGTGATGCCCGAGACGACCTGGCGGGCCGACGACTCCACCCGGATCGTGCTGCGGCAGATGATGCTCGAGACCGGTCGCAATCCGCAGACCCGGATCGAGGTCGAGGACGTCGAGACGGCCGTGGAGCTGGTGGGCATGGGGCTGGCCGACTCGGTGATCCCGCGCGGCGCCGTCGAGCAGCTGCTCCCCCGGCTCGCACCCCGGGCCGGGTTCGTCTCGCTGCGGCCGCGGCAGTACGACCTGCTCGCGATCGTGCATCGCTCAGGCGCGACGCTGTCGCCTGCGGCCCGGCTGATGATCGAGCTGGCGACGAAGCGGATCCAGTCGATCGCGGAGGTGGTGACGCCGCGCTAGCCCGCCCCACCCCCGATTCGTCTGCGATCCCCCCGCGACGCGGACCCGCCAGACCGCAGACGAATCGGGTACAGCGTGGGTCCAGCGGGTCGCGTCGGCGACCTCGTCGGGCGAGCCGTGCGCCAGCCGCTCCAGCTCGGACTCGCGGACGGCGACGATCGACGTCGACGAGCGGCTCCCCGAAGGCCGCGACCGAGCGAGTCGCAGGAGGCGAAGGCGTCGACCGCCTCGCGCAGCGACGGCGGCAGCCGCTCGATCCCGCGACGCTCCAGCTCGTCCTCGCTCAGCGCGGCCGGGTCGACGTCGACCGGGTCGGGCAGCGCGGCCCCGGACGACAGCCCCGCGAGGCCGGCGGCGAGCAGGCCGGCGAACACGAGGTAGGGGTTGGCGTGCAGGTCGAAGCACTTGACCTCGACGTTCGGCGTCGAGTCGTGGCTGCCGGTCGAGCCCGTGACCATCCGGACCGCGGCCTCGCGGTTCTCCAGCCCCCAGCAGGCGTAGGTGCCGGCCCAGTGGGAGGGCACCTGCCGCAGGTACGACGTCACGCCGGGCGCGCCCGACCGCCATCAGCGCCGGGAGGTGCGCGAGCACGCCGGCGGCGAAGGCCTCGCCGTCGGGCGGTCAGCCCGAAGCGACCGGTCGCCCGCCGGCCATCAGGTTCTGCCCGTCGCGCCAGAGCGAGAGGTGCACGTGCCCGCCGTTGCCGACGCCGGCGAGCGGCGACCTTCGGCGAGAACGACGTGCGCAGGCCGTACCGCCGACCGACCGCCCGGATCGTCGCCCGCACCAGCACCGAGGTGTCGGCGGCGGAGACCGGGTCCTCGGGCGCGACGGAGATCTCGAGCTGCCCGGCGCGTACTCGGGGTGGAACTGCTCGACGACCACGCCCTGAGTCGGCCAGCGCGACGAGCACGTCGCGGCAGTAGTCGGAGGCGTCGACGAGCCGGTCCATCCCGTACGCCGGCCCGGCCGCGCGGCATGGAAGCGTCGTCGTCGCCGCGCGAGACTCACCCACTCGAGCTCGACGGCCGCCTTCACCGTGATGCCCTGCGCGGCCAGAGCGTCGACCGGCGGCGCAGCAGCAGCCGACCGCACTGGTCGTGCGGCGCGCCGTCCTGGGTGTAGCGGTCGGCGGGCGCCCAGGCCCAGCCGGACGGGCCGCCGAGCGGCACCACCCGGCGTACGTCCGGGATGATCCGCAGGTCGCCGATCGGGCCCTGCGCCGGTCGCCGGCGCGGCGATCCAGTCGTCGAACCGGAACCGGTCGAAGGCGATCGAGAAGCCGACCCCCCACGCGGCCAGATGGGGCAGCCGCTCCAGCGGGCACGGCCTTCACCCGGGCCACCCCGGAGTTGTCGACGAACGTCGTCGCGACGCCGACGACCCCGCGCTCGGCGAGCGGCCCCACCAGGGTGCGGCACGAGTCGCCCGGGCGTCGCGTTCGTCTGGTCCAGGTCCGCGTCTCTCCTGCCGTCAGTAGCCGTCGGTAGCCGTCGGATCGCTCGACACGACGGCCGGTGCTGGACAGGAGCATCGGGGCTGAGCACGCTTGTCTGTATCGTCCAGAGACCTCAGGAGCCCCGATGAGCACACCCGCACGCGAACGTACCGGGCCTCCGCCGAGCCTCTCGCTCTGGCAGGCCGTCGGCATCTCGGTCGCCCTGATGGCGCCGAGCATGGCCGCGAACATCAACCCGCAGGGCACCGCCGGCCTGGTCGGACGGGCCACGCCGCTGGCGTTCTTCCTCGCGGCGGTCGCGGTGCTGCTGATCGCCTACGTCTTCGTCCGGCTCTGCCAGTACTACCAGCACGCCGGCTCGGTCTACGTCTTCGCCGGCGCGACCCTCGGCGCCGCGGACCGGCGCGATCGCCGGGCTCGGCCTGCTCGGCACCTACATCTTCTACGGCCTGGTCACCGCCAGCGCGACCGGCGTCTTCGGCGCCGCAGTTCCTCGACGACATCGACGTCTGGACCGACCAGCCGAGCTGGGCCGGGTTCGTGGTCGGCGGCCTCGCGACTGGTGCTCGTGCTCTGGCTCGCGATCGTGCCCGCGCGACGCGCGACGACGGCGCTGCTGGTCGTCGAGGGCGTCACGGTGCTGCTGATCCTGGTCATCGCGCTCGTTCGCGTTCGTCCGGATGGCCGCCGGCACCGCCCCCGACGACGCGACCTCACCCTCGACGTGTTCAAGGTCGAACCGGGCACCGACACCTCGACGCTCTTCCTCGGCATCGTCTTCGGCCTGCTGTCGTTCGCCGGCTTCGAGGCCGCCGCGACGCTCGGCGAGGAGGCCCACGACCCGCGGCGCGACATCCCGCGCGCGATCCTCGGCACCGCGATCTTCGGCGGCGTCTACTTCACCTTCGTCACGGCCGTCGAGATGATGGCGTTCGGCACCGACGAGGCCGGCGTGCAGCGCGTTCGTCGGCTCCCGCGCCCTGATGGGCGACATCGGCACGTCCTACATCGCCTCCTGGGTCGGCGACGATCGATCACCCTCGGCGCGCGCGGTCAGCGCCTTCGCCTGCTGCCTGGCCTGCGTCGTCGGCGCGTCGCGACTGCTCTGTCGCCGTCGCGCGCGACATCGCACCCGGCAACCGGCTCGGCAGCACCGGTCGCACGACACCCCGGCCGCCGCCGCCGTCGCCATCACGGTCGTGATCACGGTGATCGCCCTGATCTGCGCGGTGTTCTTCGACGCCGTCCCGTTCGACACGTTCCTGTGGAGCGGCACGATCGGCACGCTGATCCTGCTGGTCGCCTACGTCCTGGCCACGATCGGCTGCATCAAGCTGATCTTCATCGACAAGAAGATGGCCGTGCCGAAGTGGCAGATCGTCGATCCCGCGTGCTCGCGCTGGTGATGCTCGGCTACACGATCTACCGCAACGTGATCCCGTACCCCGACCGAGGGACCGGCGCGCTGGTTCCCGTCGTCGCCTTCGGGTGGCTGATCCTGGTCACGGTCGCGATGCTCGTCTTCCCCGGCCTCGCCCGCAAGATCGCGCTCGGCCTGGCCGACGCCGACTCACCCCAGAAGGAGCAGGTCTAAGCATGGTCGAGGGACGTCCCTCCCAGTCGCGGCGCTACCACCCGCGCACCCGCCCGGTCGTCCCACCGATCCACCAGTCGGTGACCTACTTCCTCGACGACGAGTCCTACAAGGACGTGCAGGCCGGCGGCCTCGACGAGATCTGGTACGGCCGCTTCCGCAACCCGACCGTCGACGTCGCCGCCGAGGAGGTCGCCCGCCTCGAGGACGCCGAGGCCGCCTTCATGACCTCCTCGGGCATGGGCGCGATCGCGACCACGCTGCTCACCCTGCTGCGAGCCGGGGACCGAGTCGTGGCCGCGACGCAGGTGTACGGCGACACCCGGGACCTGCTCGTGCGCGACCTGCCGACCTGGGGCTTCGACGTGGTCCAGGTCGACGCCGCCGACCTCGACGCCTGGCGCGCCGCCGTCGCTGCCGGGCCGACCCGCATCGTCTACGTCGAGACGCTGGCCAACCCCCAGCTCGAGCTGGCCGACCTGCCGGCGCTGGCCGAGATCGCGCACGACGCCGGAGCGCTGCTCGTCGTCGACAACACCTTCGCGACCCCGTACGCCGTCCGGCCGCTGGCCCACGGCGCCGACCTCGTCGTGCACTCGGCCACGAAGTTCCTCAACGGGCACTCCGACGTGATCGCCGGCGTCGTTGCGGGGCCCTTCGACCTGGTGCGCGAGGTGCAGCGCCGCATCGTCACGCTGGGCAGCTGCCTCGACCCGCACGCGGCCTACCTGGTCTGGCGCGGCCTGCAGACCTTCGACCTGCGGCTGGCCAGGTCGACCGCCACCGCGCGGACCCTGGCCGCCACCCTGGCCACGCACGCCGACGTGGTCGACGTACGCCACCCGTCGCTGCCGGACTACCCGCGCGCCGAGGTGGCGGGCCGGGTGCTGCGCGTGACGGCGACGGGCCCCGCACCGGCGCGATGGTGGCGTTCACCGTCGCCGGTGGCGACGAGCGGGCCCTGCGCGTGATGCGGCACCTCGAGATCGCCTGCGAGGCGACCAGCCTCGGCGGCGTCGAGACCCTGGTCAGCACGCCGTTCAACTCCTCGCACTTCTCGCTCACGCCGGAGGAGCGGCGCTCGGCCCGGATCGACGACGGCATGCTGCGCGTCTCGTGCGGGGTGGAGCCGGCCGAGGACCTCGTCGCCGACTTCGTGCAGGCGATCGAGGCCACCCGATGACGCTGGACCTCGGCCCGCTCGTCGACCACCACTGCCACGGGCTGGTCACCGACGACCTCGACCGGACCGGCTTCGAGTCGATGATGAACGAGGCCGACCACGCCTCGCCGCTGGGCACCACGCTCTTCGACTCGATGCTCGGGCTGGCGATCCGGCGCCACTGCGCGCCGGTGCTCGACCTGGACCCGCACGCCGACCCCGACCGCTACCTCGAGCGACGTCGCGAGCTCGGCGCGGCGGAGGTCAACCGCCGCTTCCTGTCCGCGACCCGGATCGAGACGTTCCTGGTCGACACCGGGCTGAACGCCGACCTGCTGACCCCGCCGCCCGACCTCGCGGCCCTGGCCGGCGGCGACGCGCACGAGGTGGTGCGGCTCGAGACCGTCGCGCAGGACGTGCTGGCGACCGGCTCCGCCGACTTCGCCGAACGCGTGATCGACCGGCTGCGCACCAGTGGCGCGGTCGGCTTCAAGAGCATCGCTGCCTACCGCGTCGGACTAGGGCTGCCCGGCCGCAAGCCGACCGACGACGAGCTGGTGCGGGCGCTGGCCGACACCGACCCGGCCCGGATCGCGCACCCGGTCGTCAACGGCTGGCTGGCCTGGACGGCGATCGAGCTCGGGCGGCCGCTCCAGCTGCACGTGGGCTACGGCGACAACGACGTCGACCTCGCCGACTGCGACCCGCTGCGGCTGACCTCGTTCCTGCGCGCGACGCAGGAGCACGCCGTACCCGTCCTGCTGCTGCACAACTGGCCCTTCCACCGCAACGCCGCCTTCCTCGCCCAGGTCTTCGACCACGTCTTCATGGATCTCGGTCTCACCACGCACAACACCGGCGCGCTGGCGTCCGGCCCGCTGCGCGAGACCTTCGAGATGGTCCCGTTCGGCAAGCTGCTGTTCTCGAGTGACGCCTACGGGCTGGCCGAGCTCTACTTCCTCGGCGTCGAGCTGTTCCGCCGGGGGGTGGCCGAGCTGCTGGGCGGGCTCGTCGAGGCCGGCGAGATGACCTCCGACGACGCGTCGTACGCCGGGCGGCTGGTGGCGCGCGACAACGCCCGACGCGCCTACCGGCTCGGCTGATGTCGCTCATCGAGGCCTGGCGGGCCGCCGTACGACGCGAGCTCGACGAGGCCGTCGCGCTGCGGCACACGCTGCACGCGGAGCCCCGCCTGTCCGGTCACGAGCTCGACACGGCCGCGCAGGTGGTGGCCGCGATCGGCTGCGACGAGGGCCGGCGGATCGCGACGACCGGGCGGATGCTCCACATCGCCGACGGACCGGGCAGGCCGGTGGTGCTGCGCGCCGAGCTCGACGCCCTGCCCCTGACCGAGGCGACCGGCGTGCCCTGGGCCTCCACCAACGGCGCCATGCACGCGTGCGGCCACGACGTGCACCTGGCTGCCCTGGTCGCGGTCTGCCGCGCGGCTCGCGGTCTCGCCCTGCCGGCGCCCCTCGTCGCGCTGCTGCAGCCCCGCGAGGAGGGCGTCGAGTCGGGCGCCCGCGACGTGGTCGCCGAGGGTGGTCTCGACGGCGTCGACGCGGTGGTCGCCGCGCACGTGCAGCCGGCGCTGCCGCCCGGGCTCGTCGCGGTCACGCCCGGCCCGGTCAACGCCAGCATCGACGAGTTCTCGGTCACGGTGCGCGGCCAGGGCGGCCACTCCGGCTACCCGCACACGGTCGACGACTCCGTGCTCGCGCTGTCCACCATCGTCGTCGGCCTGCAGCAGCTCGGCGCCCGCCGGGTCGACCCCGTCGTCGGCGTCGCCTGCATGGTCAACCAGCTGCACGCCGGCACCGCCAACAACGTGGTGCCCGCGTTCGCGATCGGCTCGGGCACCGTGCGCACGATGCGGGAGGAGGACCGGCGCCGCGCCCACGAGGCGCTGCACGAGATCTCCACCGGCATCGCCGCCGCGCACGGGTGCACCGCCGAGGTCGAGATCCTCCGCGGCGAGCCGCCCCTGGTCAACGACCAGCACCTCGCCACGCGCGCCCACGTGCTCCTCGAGGAGATGGGCCACCAGGCGACCGCGGACTTCCGGTCGTTCGGCTCCGACGACTTCGCGAACTTCGGCGGCCACGCCCGGGTGCTGATGGCGTTCGTCGGGACCGGCACGCAGACCGGTCGGCTGCACGACGCGACGTTCCTGCCCGACGACTCGGTCGTGGCGTTGGTGGCCGACGCGTTGATCGCGGGCTACGGCGCGGCGATCGCCTGAGCGTCGTACGCCCGGCTTCCCCTGGAAAGCTTTCGCTTCCCCTGGGAAGTTCACCGTGGGCAGCGAAAGATTCTCTGCATCCCCTGGTAAACGGTCAAGCGGTCAGCGGCCGTCGAGCAGCGGGCCGGCCGGGTCGTGGGCGATCCCGTGCTTGCGGGCGGCCATCGCCGACAACGCCTCCAGCGCGACCCGGTTCGCGAGCATCGCGGTGATCTCGGCGTGGTCGTAGGGAGGCGAGACCTCGACGATGTCCATCCCGACGACCGGCAGCTCCAGGCAGATCCGGCGTACGGCGTCCAGCAGCTGTCGTGCCGAGAGGCCGCCGGGCTCCGGGGTGCCGGTGCCGGGGGCGTGCCCGGGGTCGCAGACGTCGACGTCGACGGAGAGGAAGACGCCCTCGCACTCATCCAGGGCGATGGCGAACGACTCGGTCAGGCAGGCGTCGAGCCCGCGCGCGCCGATCTCGGTCATCTCATAGGAGCGCATCTGCTGGCCCGCCATCCAGTCCAGTGTCTCGGGCGGCGGCCAGTAGCCGCGCAGCCCGATCTGCAGGAACCGGTCGCCGCGCAGCGCGCCCGACTCGATCAGCCGACGCATCGGCTGGCCGTGGCCGTAGAGCGACCCGAACTCGATGTCCCCGGTGTCGGCGTGCGCGTCGAAGTGCAGCATCGAGACCTTGCCGAACCCGTGGTGCCGCGCGACGCCGGTCGCGTCCGGCAGGGCGATGGTGTGGTCGCCCCCGAGGACGAGAGGTACGGCACCCGTGCTCGCCACGGTGTGCACGGCCTCCTCGAGCGCGGCGATCGAGCGCTCGGTGTCGCCGGAGTACATCTCCACGTCCCCGCCGTCGAGCACCCGCAGGTCGCGCAGCGCATCCACGCGGAGCGCGAGGTGCGGACGGGAGCCGTCGTGCGGGAGATAGTCGGTGGACCGGATCGCCTGCGGCCCGAAGCGGGTGCCGGGCCGGTGCGACGTGCCACCGTCGAACGGGGCGCCCACGACGACGACGTCGGCGCCCTCATAGGTGCTGGGGTCCTCGATCGTGCAGCGCTCGACGCCCAGGAAGGTGACGTCGGGGCCGTACTGCGCGCCGTATCTCTCGCTCACTGGTCCTCCGCGGGGCAGTCGACGTCGTTGCGGGGCACCGTCCCGGAGACCAGGTAGGACTCCACGGCCCGGTCCACGCAGCCGTTGCCGGCGTGGTATCCGGTGTGGCCATCGCCGTCGCGGCGGATCAGCACACCCTCGGCGAGCTGGCTCGCCAGCGCCTCGGCCCACTCGACCGGAGTGGCCGGGTCACGGGTGGTGCCGACGACCAGGATCGGAGCCGCCCCCTGCGCGGCGATGGGTGCGGGCACCCGGCCCGAGCGCACCGGGAAGCCCTGGCAGGCGGCCGTCGCGTAGGCGAAGTTGCGGCCGAACGTCGGCGATACCTCCTCGAAGCGCGGTAGCAGACCTGCCACGTCGGACATCGGCACCGGGTCGTCGTGGTCCAGGCAGTTCACGGCGTTCAGCGCCTCGTTGAGGTTGTTGAGGTAGCCGTTGGGCCCTCGCTGCGCGTAGCCGTCGGCCAGCGCCAGCAGCGGCGCTCCGTTGTCGGCGAAGCCGGCCTTCAGAGCCGCGCTCAGCGTGGGCCAGAGGCTCCGGCTGTAGAGCGGTGCCCACACCCCCAGCATCGCGGTGCCGGCGGTGAGCTGACGGTCCTGGGTGCCGGGAAGCGCCTTCACCTCGACCCGGTCGAGGAACTCGCGGACCCGGGCCGCACCGGCATCGACGGTGCCGCCGAGGAAGCAGTCCTCCTGCGCGACACAGTCCTCGACATAGGCCCGGAGAGCGGTCTCGAAGCCCTTGGCCTGCACGAGCGCGAACTGCTCGGTCGTCAGCGAGGGGTCGATCGCGCCGTCCAGCACCATCCGGCCGACCCGGTCCGGGAACTGCTGGGCGTAGGTCGCCCCCATGAACGTGCCGTAGGAGAACCCGAGGAACGCCAGCTTCTCCTCACCGAGCGCCGAGCGCAGCACGTCGAGGTCCCGGGCCACGTCGGCAGTGGACATGTGCCGCACGAGGTTGCCGCTGCGGCGCAGGCAGCCCTCGCCGAGACGCTCGACGGCGCCCAGGTAGGCCTCCTCCTCTGCCGGGGTGTCCGGATCCGGGTCCGCGCCGAGGAAGTCGTCGAGCTGCCGGTCCGTGAGGCAGTCGAGGGGGGTGCTGTCCCCGACCCCGCGCGGGTCGAAGCCGACGATGTCGAAGGCCGCGAGCAGCTCGGGACCGACGTACGCCTCGGCCGCCGCCGCCATGTCGACGCCGGGAACCCCGGGTCCGCCGGGATTGACGACCAGCGAGCCGACCCGCTGCTTGCGTTCCTGCGCCGGCCGCTTCAACAGCGACAGCGTGATGACCCGGCCCTCCGGCTTGGTGTAGTCCAACGGCACCCGGAGCCGGGCGCACTCGGCGTTGCCGCGGCAGGCCTTCCAGGCGAGCCTCTGGCCGGAGTACTCCGACAGGTCCGGTGCCGCGCTCGGCGCGGCGGGCGTCGGGCCGGTGCTCCCGAGCGGGCTCGGCGTGAGGCTCGGCTCGGGGAGGGTCGTGTCCTTCGCGTCGCCGGACGAGAACAGCCCGCACGACGACGTGAGCAGCGCGATCAGCACGACGAGCGCGACGAAGCGCGCACGGGGGCGGGGCCGGGCGGGCAGGGACGACACGGGCGTCACTCTACGAGTCCGGCGTCTCAACGGATCCGCAGCGAGACCATCATCGACTCGAGGGCGAGCAGCGGCGGCGTGTTGAACTCCATCATCTGCTCGCGCGCCGCGAAGATCGCGTCGATGCGGCGGAGGTTCTGCTCCGGCGTCGACCGGCGCGCCAGGTCGACCACCCGATCGCGCATCTCCTCGTTGACGAGGTCGCCGCGGGCCCCGGTCTGCAACGCGATCGCATCCCGGTAGACCGACATGATGTCCATCAGCCCCCGGTCGATCACGTCCATCACGCGGCGCTTCTCGCGCTGCTTGTTGCTGTGCTCGAGCTCGCGCAGAGCGGCACGGTAGGTCCGCGACGCCTTGGCCTTGCGGTCGTCGCCGTACATCGACGCGAGGTCGCCCAGGCCGCGCGCGTTGCTCGCCTCGGTCAGCGACGCCGTCTCGTCCTTGGCGATGTCGACGAGGTTGGCGGCCGCGTTGAGGCAGGCCCCGACGTTGGTCAGACCGCCCGGGAGCGTGACCACCTCGCGGCGCCGGTTGCGCGTCAGCTCGTCCCGGGCCAGCGCACGCGCGCGGCCGATGTGGCCCTGGCTGGCGCGCGCCGCGAACGCCGCGAGGCTCTCCCCCACCCCCTCGTGCTCGACCAGGAACCGCGCCACCTGCTTGGTGGTCGGCGTCGCCAGGGCGACCGTGCGGCAGCGGGACCGGATCGTGGGCAGGACGTCCTCGAGCGTGGGCGCGCACAGCAACCACACCGTCTTCGGCGTCGGCTCCTCGATCGCCTTGAGCAGGGTGTTGCCGGTGCGCTCGCCGAGCCGGTCGGCGTCCTCGATCACCATCACCTGCCAGCGCCGCTCGACCGGCGAGAGCGCCGAGCGGTGCACGAGCGCCCGCATGTCGTCGATGTAGAGCACCGAGGTCTCCGAGCGCGTCACGCTGACGTCCGGGTGCGACCCCGCGATCGCCGTACGACAGGCGTGGCAGGCGCCGCACCCCTCACCGCGCTCGCACTGCAGCGCAGCGGCGAAGGCCATCGCGGCGTTCGAGCGACCGGAGCCGGGCGGTCCCGTGAAGAGCCACGCGTGCGTCATGCCCTGGCCCGACGCGGCGCGCCGGAGCACGTCGATCGCCTGCTGCTGGCCGACGAGGCCGCTCCAGACGCCGGCGTCCGGAGGGGCTGCGCTCGTGCTCATCGCTCCACCCTGCCCGACGGGGTGCCGCGGGCGGGCTCCTGGTCGACGAGCGTCGGGGTCGGATCCGCCGCCGGCGCTGCGCTCGGTGCGGAGCGCCTGCACGAGCAGCGGCTGGAGCCGGGCCCGGATCTCGCCGGCGATGTCCTCGACGGGCCGCCGCGCGTCGACCACCAGGTAGTGCTCGGGCGACCCGCCGGCCAGGCGCAGGAACATCTCGCGGACCCGCTCGTGGAACTCCACCGACTCGCCCTCGATCCGGTCCCGCTCCTCGAAGCGGTCCAGCCCCTGCTGCGGGGCCAGGTCGAGCACGACCGTCAGGTGCGGGCGCAGGTCGCCGGTGGCCCACCGCGCGACGCGCTCCACCTCACGGTCGAGCAGGGCGCGGCCGGCCCCCTGATAGGCCAGCGTGGAGTCGACGTAGCGGTCGGTGACGACCACCGCTCCGCGGGCCAGTGCCGGCGCCACCACGGTGTCGACGTGCTCCGCCTTGTCTGCTGCGTAGAGCAGCGTCTCGGTGCGGTGCGAGATGTCGCCGGTCGCCGGGTCGAGCACGATCGCGCGCAGCTTGCGACCGACCTCGGTGTCGCCCGGCTCGCGGGTCAGCACCACGTCGTACCCGTCGGCCTCGAGCCAGCTGCGCAGCCGCGCCGCCTGGGTGGACTTGCCGGCCCCCTCGCCACCCTCGAGCGCGACGAACACCCCGGTGCCGGCGTAGACCCCCTGGGAACCGGAGAAGGCGTGCCGCAGGTCGGTCACCAGCGATGTCCCTCCTCGGTCGTCCATCTGACGATAGGACGCGACACCGACAGCCGTCATCAGGCAGGCGGCGATCAGGAAGGTGAAGGCGGCTCCGTTGTAGACCAGGAACGGGTCGCCGTTCTCGTCCAACGGACCGAACGAGTGGGTGCCGATGAGACCGGCCGCCAGCGGCGCGAGCGCCAGCACGAGGGACAGCGCGAGCCGGATCAGCGAGCCGACGAACGCGAACGTGCGACCGCGGACCTCGTCGGGCACCTCGAGGCCCAGCAGGGTCTGGCCGTTGATCCAGCCGACTCCCGCGAAGAAGCCGAGCACCAGCGTCAGCGCCGTGACGATCTCGAGCTGCTGCACCAGCGCCAGCGGGAACAGCAGCAGACCCGTCAACGTCAAGGAGACGCCGAACAGGCGTCGACGCGACAGACCCGACAGCAGCCGCGGGCCACGCCACATGCCGAGCCCGAGACCCAGGAAGACGGCGCCGAACAGCACGCCGTAGCCGGGGTCGCCACCTCCGAGGTCGGCGACGAACGTCCGGGCCAGGCCGATCACCACCCCACCGGCCGCGAAGGCGCCGACGATCCCGACCACCAGTCCGCGCACCAGCGGCGTACGCCCGACGTAGGCCCAGCCGTCCACGATCACGCGGAAGGCGTTGCCCTCGGTCGCGACGTCCGCCGGGCCGCGGGGGATGTCGGTGAGCCGGGCGATGACCAGGCCGGACACCACGAAGGAGATCGCGTTGAAGTAGAGCGCCAGGTCGACCGGGCCGCCGCCGAACCAGTCGAAGACGTGCCGGTAGAACTTGTCGAGGAGGGTCAGTCCGGCGAAGATCGCGGCCGCCGGCAGCGCCGAGCCGTACGTCGTCGCGAGGCTGATCTGGTTGGCCGCCTCCAGCCGGTGGCGTGGCACGAGGTTCGGCACCGTGGCGTCCTTGGCGGGCCCCCACACCAGGCTGACGGCCTCGACCAGCACGGTGACGACGAAGATCCACCACAGCTCGCCGACGATCGGGATCGTCAAGAACAGCGCGCCGCGGATGTAGTCGCCCCAGATCAGCGTGCGCCGCCGGTCGAGCCGGTCCGCGACATAGCCCGCGATCGGCCCCATCACGAGCGCCGGGAGCACCCGCAGGAACAGCACGGTCGCGATCGCGTAGTTCTTGCCGGCGTAGGAGTCGGCGCTGGCGTTCGCCATCGCGGTCAGGGCCAGCAGCCCCATCCAGTCACCCAGGCTGGAGAGCCCGAGCCCGATCCACAGGTTGCGGAAGTCGCGGATCCGCAGCACCGCGGTCAGTGAGTGTCCCGGCTCGCGCTCGAGGTCGGCGACCACCGCGGCTGGATGTGCGCGGCTCGGAGCCGCCTGCGGGCGTCCGGGAACGGGCTGTGGGTCCGGTTCGCCCGACTGCCCCGGCACGTCCTCGCTCACGTCCCCACCCTACGGTCCGCCCAGTCGGCGCGTCTGCTGGTCCCAACCCCGCCCAGTCGGCGCGTCTGCTGGTCCCAACTCCGCCGAGTCGGCGCGTCTGCTGGTGCTGTGGCCAGCCAACGCGCCGGGTCGAGGCCTTCCCGGCCAGCCAACGCGCCGGGTCGAGGCCTTCCCGGCCAGCCAACGCGCCGGGTCGAGGCTGGTTCTACGTCGCCGCCGTCTTCTTCGCCGCGGTCTTCTTCGCTGCCGACTTCTTCGCGGTGGTCTTCTTCGCCGCTGACTTCTTGGCGGTGGTCTTCTTCGCAGCCGACTTCTTCGCGGTCTTCTTCGCGCCCTTCTTGGC
Organism: uncultured Actinomycetota bacterium; assembly: GCA_963845655.1. Classification (GTDB taxonomy): domain Bacteria; phylum Actinomycetota; class Actinomycetes; order Propionibacteriales; family Nocardioidaceae; genus Nocardioides_B. The sequence goes on from CAWJTB010000002.1 coordinate 638,354, forward strand.
CGCCTTCTTGGCCGGGCCCTTGGCGCGCCGCTCCTCGAGCAGCTCGGCGGCGCGCGCGAGCGTGATGGTCGCCTCGTCGTCGTCCTGGCGCAGGGTGGCGTTGTACTCGCCATCGGTGACGTAGGTGCCGAAGCGACCGCTCTTCATCCGGACGATCTCGCCGCTCACCGGGTCCGTGCCGAGCTCGCGGCCCGGGTCGGCCGCCGCGCGACCTCGCTGCTTGGGCTGGGCGTAGATCGCCAGCGCCTCCTCCAGCGTGATCGTCAGCAGCTTCTCCTCGACATCGATCGAGCGGGAGTCGGTGCCCTTCTTCAGGTAGGGCCCGTAGCGACCGTTCTGCGCGGTGATCTCGTCCCCGGACTCCGGGTCCGCGCCGACCACCCGCGGCAGCGTGAGCAGCAGGAGGGCCTCGTCGAGGGTGATCGTGTCGAGGTTCATCGACTTGAACAGCGAGCCGGTGCGCGGCCGCCGCGACTTGGGTGCGTCGTCGGGGAGCTGCTCGGTGACGTAGGGGCCGTAGCGGCCGTTCTTGGCCACGATCATCAACCCGGACTCCGGGTCCTTGCCCAGCGGGGTCTCCTCGCCGGCGGGGTTGGCGAGCAGCTCCCTGGCCTTCTCGGCCGTCAGCTCGTCGGGCGGCAGATCCTCGGGCACGTTCGCCCGCACGGACTCGCCCGATGCCGACGCGCTCTCGATGTAGGGCCCGTAGCGTCCGACGCGCAGGTCGATGCCGTCGACGATCGGGAAGGTGGCCAGCTCGCGGGCGTCGATGTCGCCCAGCTCGCTGACCAGCTTCTGCAGGCCGTCCACGTCCTGGCTGCCGAAGTAGAACGCCGCCAGCTCGGTGTTGCGGTCCCGCTGTCCCTTGGCGACCTCGTCGAGGACGCCCTCCATGCTCGCGGTGAACTCGTAGGACACCAGCCGGGAGAAGTGCTCCTCCAGCAGCCGTACCACCGAGAACGCCAGCCACGCCGGCACCAGCGCGGTGCCCTTCTTGTAGACGTAGCCACGGTTGAGGATGGTGCCGATGATCGAGGCGTACGTCGACGGGCGACCGATCTCGCGCTCCTCGAGCTCCCGGATCAGCGTCGCCTCGGTGTAGCGGGACGGCGGCTTGGTCTGGTGACCCGACGCGTCGATGCTCGCGGCCGAGACGGGGTCGCCCTCGGCGACGTTCGGCAGCCGCGTCTCGCGGTCGTCGGACTCCTTGTCGGGATCGTCGGAGCCCTCGACGTACGCCTTGAGGAAGCCGTGGAAGGTGATCACCCGACCGGAGGCGGAGAACACGACGTCCTCGCCGGACGCGGCGCCGCCGCCGAGCCGGACCGTGACGCTGCGTCCCTCGGCATCCTTCATCTGGGACGCGACGGTGCGCATCCAGATCAGCTCGTAGAGCCGGAACTCGTCGCCCTTGAGCCCCGTCTGCGCAGGCGTGCGGAAGTTCTCGCCCGCGGGACGCACGGCCTCGTGCGCCTCCTGGGCGTTCTTGACCTTGGAGGTGTAGGTGCGCGGCTGGTCGGGGACGTACTCCGCGCCGTACAGCTCGCGGGCCTGGGCGCGGGCCGCCGTCACCGCGGTCTCGGAGAGCGTCACCGAGTCGGTGCGCATGTAGGTGATGAAGCCGTTCTCGTAGAGCCGCTGCGCGATCGACATGGTGCGCGAGGCGCCGTAGCCGAGCTTGCGGGAGGCCTCCTGCTGCAGCGTCGTGGTGCGGAACGGCGCGTAGGGCTGGCGACGGTAGGGCTTGGCCTCGACGGAGCGGACCTCGAACGTGGTCTCACTGAGACTCGCGGCGAGCGCCTCGGCCCGCGAACGGTCCAGGTGCACCACGTCGACACCGGGCTTGAGCTCGCCCTGCTGGGTGAAGTCCGAGCCGCGGGCGACGCGCTTGGCGTCGATGCTGTGCAGCTTGGCGGGGAACATCCGCTCGTCGTGCTTCTCGCCGGCGTCGAAGGTCCCCTCGAGGTCCCAGTACGACGCGGTGCGGAACGCCATGCGCTCGCGCTCACGGTCGACGACGAGCCGGGTGGCGACCGACTGCACGCGACCTGCGGAGAGCCCGGACATCACCTTCTTCCACAGGACCGGGGAGACCTCGTAGCCGTAGAGCCGGTCGAGGATCCGCCGGGCCTCCTGCGCCTCGACGAGGTCCATGTCGATGTCGCGCGGGGACTCGACCGCGGCGTTGATGGCCTGCGGGGTGATCTCGTGGAAGACCATCCGGCGGACCGGGACCTTCGGCTTGAGCTCGTCGAAGAGGTGCCAGGCGATCGCCTCGCCCTCGCGGTCCTCATCCGTGGCGAGGTAGAGCTCGGAGGCGTCCTTGAGGAGCGCCTTGAGCTTGGCCATGTGCGCCTTCTTGTCGCGCGAGACCACGTAGTAGGGCGTGAAGTCGTGGTCGACGTCGACCCCGAGGCGCGCCCAGGGCTCGCCCTTGATCTTCGCCGGCACGTCCGCGGCGCTCTGCGGGAAGGTCGCGGATGTGCCCGATGGACGACTCCACGACGTACCCACGGCCGAGGTACCCGGCGATCGTCTTCGCCTTGGCCGGCGACTCGACGATCACCAGCTTGTGCCCCGCGCCGGTCTGCGCTTCTGCGTTCTTCGCCAAGTCAGTCGTGCTCCCTCGAAAGCCTGTTCGCTGCCACACGGTAACGCTAGTGGTCAACCGCCCCGACCCACTGGGTCGGTCCCGGACGCCCTCCGGCTCACCCGACGGACCGGTCCAACGTGAGGAACCCGTCGCGCACCAGCTCGCGCACGGCCGCCACCCGCGAGGCGCGCAACGCGGCCGGATCCTCGCCCAGCAGGGAGGCCAGGGCGTCGAGGATCTGCCCCACCGTCAGGTCGCCGTCACAGGTCCCGACCAGGGCGGCCTCGACGGTGTCGACCTGGCGGGCGCGGCGCATCCCGCGCTGCTGCCGCAGCACGATCGTCTCCGGGTCGGCGGCACCCGGCTCCCCCTGGGTCTCCTGGCGTACGTCGACCCGGGTCACGGCGCGCGCCGCGAGCAGCGCGTCGTCGTCGTGGGCGGTCAGGGCGTCGACCCGTCGCGCCCGGTCGGCCACCTCGCGTCCGAGTGGCTGCTCCACGTCGTACCGCCACTCCTCGAGCTGCACGTCGGGAGTCTGGCGACCGGCCCGGCGCAGGTGCAGCCACCCGAAGCCGATGCCCTCCACGTCCTGCTCGGCGAACCAGCGCAGCCACGCGTCGTAGCGCCGTACGTAGTCGGGACCGCCGTGCACGCCGGAGTCCTTGAGCCACAGCTCGACGTACTGCGCCGGGTCGACGACCTCGCGCTGCACCACCCAGGCGTCGCAGCCGGAGCCGTCGAGCCACCCACCGACGCGCTCCTGCCACGGCTGGCCGCGCCGGTGCACCCAGTTGGCCAGCACCTGCGCGCGGCCTCCGGGATTGAGGTGGGCGGGCACCGAGGCGACCACCCGGCGGACCATCTCGTCGCCGGGCAGCCCGGAGTCGCGGTAGACGAGCCGGGCCTCGGTCGCCGGAGACACGACGAACGGCGGGTTGGTGACCACGAGGTCGAAGCGCTCGCCGGCGACCGGCTCGAACAGGCTGCCCGCGCGTACGTCGACCGTCACCTCGTTGAGCGCCGCGTTGAGCGACGCCATGGCCAGCGCGCGCTCGTTGACGTCGGTCGCGACGACGCCGGCGGCGTGCCGCGTCAGGTGCAGGGCCTGCACGCCGCACCCGGTGCCGAGGTCGAGCGCGGTGGCGACGGGGTCGCGCACGGTCAGCTGCGCCAGCGACGTGGAGGCCGCGCTGCTGCCGAGGACGTGGTCGCCGCGGACGTCGATGCGGGCACCGTCGAGGCCCGGTGTGAGGTCGCTGGCCAGCCACCACACGGCGTCCTCGTCAGCATGCGGTCGCACCTCGACCAGGGCCCGCACCTCGGGCCCGTCGACGGCGAGCAGGCCGGCCCGGACGAGCGGCTCGACCAGTCCGGGCAGCGCGCGGTCGGCCTGCGGGCGGGTGACGGTGGCCTGCAGCGGCCAGAGCCGGACCAGCGTCTCCAACGACGAGCCGCCGGTGGTCGCCCGGAGGCCGGGCACGGTCTCGTTGCGCGCGAGCGCCGCCTGCGCGGTCGGCCCGAGCAGGGCCGCGACCGCGTCGTACCGGTAGCCGGCGGCGAGCAGCGCGGCCCGCAGCCGGGGCACGAGGTCGGGGTCGTGAGCGACGGAGAGGTCCACGCGCGTCACCTTAAACGCGATTCGTCTGCGGTTGCCCCGCGGGAGTGACCCTCGGGACCGCAGACGAATCGCGGATGGTCAGGCGTTGTGCACCGGGTTGTCGACGGGCTCGCCGATCGTGACCCCGCGGCGCTTGGAGATGACGATGGCCGTCGCGATCAGGGCCACCGCCACGAGCGCGATCAGGATCCGCACCGGGTCGTTGGCCTCGTCCCCTACGGACAGGCTGACGACCGCGGTGGCGATCAGCAGCGAGACCAGGTTCATCACCTTGATCAAGGGGTTGATGGCCGGACCGGCCGTGTCCTTGAACGGGTCGCCGACCGTGTCGCCGATGATGGTCGCCTCGTGCGCGGGAGAGCCCTTGCCGCCGTGGTTGCCGTCCTCGACGAGCTTCTTGGCGTTGTCCCAGGCCCCACCGGAGTTGGCCAGGAAGACCGCCATCAGGGTGCCGGTCGCGATGGCGCCGGCCAGGAAGCCGGCGAGCGCCGTGGCGCCGAGACCGAAGCCGACGGCCACCGGGGCCAGCACCGCGAGCACACCGGGCGTCACGAGCTCACGCAGGGAGTCCTTGGTGACGATGTCGACGACCTTGCCGTACTCCGGACGTACCGGTGCCCTCCATGATCCCGGGGATCTCGCGGAACTGGCGGCGCACCTCGTAGACGACCGCGCCGGCCGCACGGGCGACGGCGTTGATGGCCAGTCCGGAGAAGAGGAAGACCACGGCCGAGCCGAGCAGCGCACCCACGAGGACGGCCGGGTTGAAGACGCTGAAGTCCAGCAGGTTGACCTCGGAGTCGCTGGGGTTGGCCTTGGCCGAGCGCCTCGCCGATCGAGGTGGCGTAGGAGCCGAAGAGCGCGGTCGCGGCGAGCACGGCCGTCGCGATCGCGATGCCCTTGGTGATCGCCTTGGTGGTGTTGCCGACGGCGTCGAGCTCGGTGAGGATCTGCGCGCCCTCCTCGCTCACGTCGCCGGACATCTCCGCGATGCCCTGGGCGTTGTCGGAGACCGGACCGAAGGTGTCCATCGCCACGATCACGCCGACCGTGGTGAGCAGGCCGGTGCCGGCCAGGGCCACCGCGAACAGCGACACGGTCAGCGCCGCGCCTCCCAGCAGGTAGGCGCCGAACACGGCCGCACCGATGACCAGCGTCGTGTAGACCGCCGACTCGAAGCCGACCGAGAGGCCGGACAGGATCACCGTGGCCGCGCCGGTGAGGGAGGTGGTGCCGACGTCCTTGACGGGGCGGTACTCCGTGCCGGTGTAGTAGCCGGTGAGGGCCAGGATGCCGGCCGACATCACGATGCCGATCACGACCGCCGAGGCGGCGATGAGGCGCGGGTCGCCGTCGAGCGAGGCGAACTCCTGGCCGAAGTCGGCGAAGCTGCCCGGGAGGTAGAGGTAGGACAGCACGATGCTGGCCAGCGCGGCGATGCCCGAGGACAGGTAGAAGGACTTGTTGATCGTGGTCAGGCCGTTCTCGCCGACCTTCGGCCTGGTCATGTAGACGCCGGCCACCGCCGTCAGCGCACCGATGGCGGGGATCAGCAGGGGGTAGACCAGGCCCTTGTCGCCGAACACCTGCGAGCCGAGGATCAGCGCGGCGACCAGCGTGACGGCGTACGACTCGAACAGGTCCGCGGCCATGCCGGCGCAGTCGCCCACGTTGTCGCCCACGTTGTCGGCGATCGTGGCGGCGTTGCGCGGGTCGTCCTCGGGGATGTTCTGCTCCACCTTGCCCACCAGGTCGGCGCCGACGTCGGCCGCCTTGGTGAAGATGCCGCCGCCGACGCGCATGAACATCGCGAGCAGCGCGGCACCGAAGCCGAAGCCCTCGAGCACGTCGGGAGCCTCGTCCTGGAAGAACAGCACCACGAGGCTGGCGCCGAGCAGGCCCAGACCGACGGTGAGCATGCCGACCATGGCACCGGTGCGGAGACCGATCCGCATCGCGGGCTCACGACCGACGGTGTTCGCGGCGGCGGCGACCCGCAGGTTGGCGCGTACGGCGAGGTTCATGCCGAGGTAGCCGACCGTCGCCGAGAAGCCGGCCCCGACCAGGAAGAAGACCGACCGGAAGATGCGGACGGTGACGTCGTCTGCCGGCAGCGCCAGCAGCGCGAAGAACGCGATGGCGGCGAAGATCGCGAGCGTGCGGAACTGACGTGTCAGGTAGGCGTTGGCGCCCTCCTGCACGGCCAGCGCGATCCGCTGCATGCCTTCGGTGCCTTCGCCGGCGCCGAGAACCTCACGGCGGAACACGACCGCCATCACCAGCGCCACGAGCGCGATGACCGCGACCACGACGACGAGGGCCAGGTTGCCGCCTGTCAGCTCGACAGCGGTGTCGCCACCACCCGTGCGCGGCAAGGATGGTCCCGGGCATACGTCCTCCTCTGATGGGCGCGCGGCCCGTCACACAAGTTGTCAGTTGTTGCACACGCGGGCGCGCACGACCGGAGGCCGCTGCACGACAGGGACGAGCGGGCTGTGACCCGACTCACGCGTCTGTGTGCGGGAGTCTACTGACGCGAAGGCCCGCTGCTACCCCCGGGTATGTGGGATGGACCACATCGCGCGGATCGCCGCGCTCGGAGGCGCTCCGAGGCGCTAGGAGGCCAGGGGCCAGGACATGGCCAGGGTGGTGCGCGACTCGTCGAGGACGATCTCGAAGTCCTCGATCAGCCCGCGCAGCAGGGCCCACGGCTCGATGCCGTCGATGTCGCTGGTGGGCGGGTCGTGAGCGGCGACCGTGCCGGTGGCGACCACCTCGACGCGCAACCGGTCCTCGAGCAGCATGCTCACCCGGACGGGACCGCGGTCGCCGGCTTCGTCGGTCCTCGGCGTCGCTGCGGCGACCGACGAGCAGCGCACAGGCCTCGCCGACGGCGAGCCGGACCTCCTCGACGAAGTCCTCGTCCTGCGAGGCGCGTCGGGCGACGGCAGCGGCGACGAGGCGCACCGTCCGGACCAGGGCCGGGTCGCGCGCGATCGCGACGGTGATCCCGGTGGCTCTGCGCGCCGTACCGGACGGCACGGCCTAGCGCTCGGCGAGGGCGTCGGCCTGCGACCCGTGGATGGCGAAGACCTTGGCCAGGCCGGTGATCCGGAAGATCTTGAGCAGGCGCTCCTGGTTGCAGATCAGGCGCATCGACCCGTCGTGGGCACGGACCTTCTTGAGTCCGCCCACCAGCACGCCCAGGCCTGTGGAGTCGAGGAAGTCGACCTTCTCCATGTCGATCACGAGGTTGTAGTTCCCGCTGCCGACCAGCTCGGTGATCTTGTCCCGCAGCTTGGGCGCTGTGTACACATCGATCTCGCCGCCCACCTCGATGATCGTGTGACCATCCTCGTGACGGGTCTCGAGTGACAGATCCACCTGTGTCTCCTCACCGACATGTGCGCAGAACGAGGACGACGGAATCGTCTCGGCCCCCACACCCAGTTTTCGTGCACGAGCATTCAACCATGCACCCAGGTCGGACGCGCGACTTCGCCCGTTTTCGCGGGGCGCCGACGACGTGCAGGCGGCGCTGAGCCGCGGTGGGGGTGCCCCTTGTCAGACTGGCCCGATGACGGCCGTGCACGCACCACTCGCCTCCGAGCTGGTCCGTCGTCTCACGGCCCCGCCCGGTCGTGCGGAGCGGCTGACCCACCTCGAGGTGCTGCCGCGACGAGCCGGCCGACGCGCCGACTGGCCGTCGTGGGCCGACCCCGACCTCGTCCACGCCCTGCGCGACCGCGGCATCGACCTGCCCTGGCGGCACCAGGTGACGGCGGCCGAGGCGGCGCACCGGGGCGAGCACGTCGTCGTGGCGACCGGCACCGCGTCGGGCAAGTCCCTGGCCTACCTGCTGCCCGCGCTCACTGCCACCGCGCAGGCCCGCGGGGCGCGCAGTCGCCGCGGGGCGACCACGCTGTACCTCTCGCCCACGAAGGCGCTGGCTCAGGACCAGCTGGGGTCGCTGCTGGCACTGGGACTTCCGGGCCTGTGCGCCACCACCCACGACGGCGACTCCTCGCGCGAGCAGCGTGACTGGGCCCGCGACCACGCCGAGTACGTCCTGACCAACCCCGACATGCTCCACCACTCCCTGCTGCCAGGACACCAGCGGTGGTCGCGGTTCTTCTCGCTGCTGCGCTACGTCGTGATCGACGAGTGTCACTACTACCGCGGCGTCTTCGGCGCGCACGTCGCGCAGATCGTGCGGCGGCTGCGACGCGTCGCGGCGTCGTACGGCGCGCACCCGACGTTCGTGCTCGCCTCGGCCACCGTGGCGCAGCCGGAGACCTCGGCGAGCCGGCTGACCGGGCTCGACGTCCGCGCGGTCACCGAGGACACCTCGGCCCGGGGCGAGGTCTCGCTGGCGTTGTGGGAGCCGCCCTTCACCGGTCTGGTCGGCGAGCACGGTGCCCCGGTCCGGCGCTCTGCGCTCTCCGAGATCGCCGACCTCCTCACCGACCTGGTCGTCGACGAGGTGCGGACCCTCGCGTTCATCCGCTCCCGTCGAGGCGCCGAGTCGGTGTCGCTCACCACCCGGCGGCTGCTCGCCGAGGTCGCGCCGGAGCTGGTCGACCGGGTGGCGGCCTACCGCGGCGGCTACCTCCCCGAGGACCGGCGCGAGATCGAGCAGGCGCTGCGCGACGGCACGCTGGTCGGGCTCGCGGCCACCAACGCGCTCGAGCTCGGCATCGACATCGCGGGGCTGGATGCCGTGCTGATGGCGGGTTTCCCCGGCACCCGGGCGGCGATGTGGCAGCAGGTCGGCCGGGCCGGCCGCGGCGGGCAGGACGCGCTCGGGGTGCTGGTCGCCACGGACAACCCGCTCGACACCTACCTCGTGCATCACCCCGACGCGCTGGTCGGCGCCCCGGTCGAGGCGACCGTCTTCGACCCGGACAACCCCTATGTGCTCGGCCCGCACCTGTGCGCGGCCGCCGCGGAGCGACCGCTGAGCGAGGCCGACCTGCCCCTGTTCGGTCCCCGGGCGCGGGAGGGCGTCGACGCGCTCGCGGCGGCCGGGCTGCTGCGCCGACGCGCCCACGGCTGGCACTGGACCGATCGCGGCCGGGCCAGCGACCTCGCCGACCTCCGCTCCACGGGCGGCCCTCCGGTGCGGCTGGTCGAGTCCGTGACCGGACGGCTGCTCGGCACCATCGACCAGGGCTCCGCGCACGGCACCGTGCACGAGGGGGCGGTCTACCTGCACCAGGGCGAGACCTACCTGGTGCGCTCGCTCGACCTCGCTGAGCACGTGGCCGTGGTCGAGCGGTCCGATCCGGACTACAGCACGTCGGCCCGCGACGTCACCGACATCGAGATCACCGGCGAGCTCGAGCACGAGGTGTGGGACCGGGGCCGGCTGAGCCTGGGGACCGTGCGCGTGGCGCACCAGGTCGTGTCGTTCATGCGCAGACGGGTGCCCTCGGGCGAGGTCCTCGGCGAGGAGCCGCTCGACCTGCCCGAGCGGGTGCTGGACACCACCGCGGTGTGGTGGACGCTGCCCGCGGCCGCCCTCGAGGACGCCGGGCTGGCGAGCGCCGATCTGCCAGGGGCGGCGCACGCGGCCGAGCACTGCTCGATCGGGTTGCTGCCGCTGTTCGCGACCTGTGACCGGTGGGACATCGGCGGCGTCTCGACGGCCCTGCACCCGGACACCGGCCAGCTCACGGTCTTCGTCTACGACGGACACCCCGGCGGAGCCGGCTTCGCCGAGCGCGGGTTCCACGCCGCCCGGGACTGGCTCGCCGCGACCCGCGAGACCATCGCCTCGTGCGGCTGCGAGGAGGGCTGCCCCTCCTGCGTGCAGTCGCCGAAGTGCGGCAACAACAACGCCCCGCTCGACAAGGCGCAGGCGGTCGCCCTGCTCGACGTGCTGCTCGCCGGCTCCTGACCACCGCCCTCTCCGTGGACCCCGTCGGAGAGACCTGGGTGTTTGCCCGCTCCGGGCTCGGGAAGGAGACCCCTCGGCCCTGGTGACGCGCGGCGGGCCGGTCCGGTGACCGGGACACGCACGCGCGACCTCCGGCTCGACACCCCCTCGGTGCGTCACTGTGGAACGAGCCCGTCCCGGGCCCGACCGGAAGGAACCTCATGCTCGTCCTCGGTGTGATCCTCATCCTGCTCTCGGCGGGGGCGCTCATCGCGGTCCTGGCCGGTGGGACCGACGAGCAGGCGGCGCTCTACAGCGGCAACGTCGAGCTGCCGACGCTGGTGATCTTCCTGGCCGGCGCGGCGACTCTGCTGGTGTTCATCTTCGGGCTGGAGCTGCTCCGCTCCGGCCTGCGACGGGCCAACAAGAACCGCAAGAACAACAAGAAGCTGCGCAAGCTCGAGAAGCGCGAGGAGCTGCGTCACGAGTCGAAGGGCGACGGCGCGACCGGGTCCGCGGGCACCGGCCCAGGCACCGGCTCAGGCACCGGCTCAGGCACCGGCTCAGGCACCGGCTCGGCACCGGCTCGGGCGAGGCGACCGCCACCTCGCCCGCCGCGACGACTCCGCATCGGACCCCGCCTCGACGACCGAGCCCGGCCCGGACACCCGCACCGACGGGCCGTACCAGGCCCCGCCGCCCCCCAGCCGCTGACCCAGCCGCTGACCCAGCCGACCGGCCGGCCGCTAGCCCGGGCCGCTCACCGGACCGGCCCGCGCGCGGCTCGACACCCGCACGTCGCGACCCAGCACCCGGCGCAAAGCCGAGGAGGTGGGCCGGTCGACGGCGACGAGGACCGTCCGCCCGGCGACCCGGCAGTCCTTCACCCGGGCCCCGTTGCGGCGGGCGGTGGAGCGCGCCGCAGCACAGCCGTCCTGACCGTGCTGGACCGCGGCCGCACCGGCCAGGGCCGCGAGGTCGGCCGCCGCCGCCGCACGACGCTGGTCGACCACGGCGCCGCCGACCGTCGCCATCAGGAGCCCGGCCATCGCGAGCACGCCGACGAGCACCACGCTCAGGGCGGTCACGGCTCCCCGCTGACCACGCGGCGCACGACGCCCCCGTGATCCCCGGGGCGGGCGGAGTCGCGCTGCCACGCTCGACCGGGCGCCGAGGCCGGGGGCGGTCACGGGCCCGCCCTCGCGGATGGCTCCACGGCAGCCACCGCCTCGGCGTCCACGACCACCGACGGCAGGAACCGCACCAGTCCTCCCGGTCCCCGCACCGGCGCCTCGACCCGGACCACCACGGTGTCCCCGCCGACCCGGACCCGGATCCGCGCACCGTCGGGTGCGACCCGACGCCCGAGGGCGACCGCGGCACCGCGCGGCTCGTCGCGCGCCACCGCCCGCGCCACCTCCCGGGCCGAGTCGACGACCCGGACCTGGGCGGCGGCGAGGGCGACGAGCCAGACCAGCACGAGCGTCAACCCGACCAGGAGCGGCAGCACCATCGCGGTCTCGGCGGTCACGCTGCCCCGCTCAGCACGACGCATCCACCGCCGCACGAAGCAGCCCGCCGGCGCCACGACGGCACCGCCGATCGTGAGCGAGACACCCTCGACCCGGCTCCTGGGCCACGGCCGGCCCGTCCTGCGGCGCACGATCAGATCCCGATGACCTTCATGACCAGCTCGAACAGCGACTTCAGCAGCTGCTGGCCCCAGTCGCTGGTCAGCAGCTTGATGAGCACGGTCGCGAATCCGGCGCCGGCGGCCGTGACGACGGCGTACTCCGCGGTGGTGACGCCGCGCTCGGTGCGCAGGCGCGCAACGGGTGACTTGGTCATGGTGTCCTCCAGATGTGTGCGCCCGCCGTCGGTGACGGGCATCGATGGCGTGACTCTCGTCCGCGACCCGGCCCGCCACGAGGGGTGATCGCGAAGCTGGGGACAGGGTCCGCGGACACGACCGTTGTGGAGGAGAACCGGCTCGGTCACGGACCGACCAGCACGCCGACCGAGCCGGCCACGAGCGGCACCACACCGATGAGCACGAAGGCCGGAAGCAGGCAGAGGCCGAGCGGGATCGCGGCGCGCACCCCCACCGCCCGAGCACGCGTCTCGATGCCGGTGCGGGCCTCGCGCCGCAGGTCCTCGGAGAGCCGCAGCATCGCCTCGGCGACCGACGCGCCGCTGTCCACGGCCCGGGAGACCGCCCGGCCGATGCCGCCGAGCTGGGGATGCCGCGCGAGGTCGCGCCAGGCCGTGGACGGGTCGACGCCGAGACGCAGCCGCGACGACACCGCCGTGAGCTCCTCGGCCATCGGGTCCTCGACGGCCGTGGCCACCTGCTCGAGCGCCGCACCCGGCGACAGACCGGCGGCCAGGCAGGCCGACATCAGGTCGACCACGTGCGGCACCCCCGCGACCAGCCGCTCTCGTCGTCGCCGCACGGCCGGCGGCTCGAGCCGGCCGGTCACGCGCCAGCAGAAGGCCGCAGCCACCGGAGCAGCCACCCATCCCGGTGGACCCGTGAGCATCAGGGCCGCGCCCAGCCCCACGGCCGCCGTCGGCAGCACGCGCATCCACGGGACCGACGGCCGGTTGACCGGATCGTCGTCGTCCGCCGGCCCGGCCTCCCCGTGCGGCAGGCCCGGGCGCGGAGCCGGCACCGCCAGCGCCGCCGCCACAGCGGCGGCGAGCACCGCCACCAGGACCAGGAGCGGCGCCGCCGTGCTCACCGCGTCTCCCGGAGCACGGAGGCGGCGATCCGGTCGATCCAGAGCAGTCCACCGAAGGCGCACCCGACGCCGAGCGCCAGACAGGCCAGGCCAGGGGGCGTGCCGAGCAGGAAGTGCCACGGGTCGCCGCCGATGCCGGCCGCCATCGACAAGGTGGCGAGCGGGAGCAGGGCGACGAGGCGCGCGGTGGCCTGCGCAGACGCCAGCTCCCCCGCGACGAGTGCCTGCATGCCCTGCCGGGCCCGAGCGGTGACCGCGACCTGCCCCAGGGCACCCGCCAGCCCGGAGCCGGACCGGCGCGACACCTGCCAGGTCGAGGCGATCTCCGCCAGGCCCTCGGCACCCGGTCGCTGGGCGAGACGTCTCAGCGCTGCCGACACGTCCGCGTCGAGCCGGGCGGCCGCCACGACCGGCGCGAGGTCGGGCCACACCTCCTGGCAGTGGGCGAGGCTGGTCAGCAACGGCTGGCCGGCCCGGAGCTCGCCGACCAGCGCCTCACAGACCTCGACGACGCGTCGTCGACGCTCGGCGGCCGCGCGTGCGGACCGGGAGCGGCGGATCAGCAGGGCGGTGGCCCCCACCGCTCCTGTCACCACCGACGCCAGCGCGAGCCGGGTGCCGTCCAGGGTGGCGCCCAGGACCGCCGCAGTCACACCGACCGTCACCATCGGCGCCACGAGCCGGACGGACCGACCCGGCGCAACCGGCCAGAAGCCGGAACCGAGGGGCCGGTGCCCGCGCCCCGGGGGCGCCAGCAGCAGCCACACGGCCGTCGCTGCGGACAGGGCGGCCACCAGCCTCACGAGGCCTGCCTCTCCTCCAGCAGCCGGGCGAGCCGCCGCGGCGCCGTCGCACTCACGGGTCTGTCCGTCGCCGCCGAACGCGACCGCCGGCACGGCCCGGACGAGCCCGTCGTCGCCGCGGCACAGCACCGCGATCTCGGCGACCCGCCGCCGCCCGTCGCTACCGCGGGCCACGTGCACGACCGCGTCCAGGGCCGACGCCAGCTGGCTGTGCACCGCGGGCTGCGGCAGGCCGGCGGCCATCGCGAGCGCCTCGATGCGGGCCGGAACGTCGGCGGCGGAGTTGGCGTGGACCGTGCCGCAGCCACCCTCGTGCCCGGTGTTCATCGCGGCCAGCAGGTCGGCCACCTCCGCTCCGCGCACCTCGCCGACCACCAGCCGGTCGGGACGCATGCGCAGTGCCTGGCGCACCAGGTCGCGCATCGGCACCTCGCCCGCCCCCTCGACGTTGGCCGGCCGAGCCTCGAGAGCCGATGACGTGCGGATGGTCCGGACGCAGCTCGCTGGAGTCCTCCACGACCACCAGCCGCTGGCCGATGTCGACCAACGACAGCAGCGCCGACAGCAGGGTGGTCTTGCCCGACCCCGTGCCGCCGCTGACCAGGAAGGCCAGCCGGGACGCGACGATCCGCCGCAACAGCGACAGCCCGTCGGCATTGACCGTGCCGTGCTCGCGCAGCTCCTCGAGGGTGAACACCCGCGCACGCGGCACCCGCAGCGAGATGACGGTCCCGGGGCGCGCCAACGGGGCCAGCACGGCGTGGAAGCGGGTGCCGTCGGCCAGGCGCAGGTCGACGTACGGCGTCGCGTCGTCCAGCCGCCGACCGGCCGAGCCCGCCAGCCGCTGCGCCAGCCGGCGCACGGCGTCGTCGTCATCGAAGCGCACCTCCGTGAGGCGCAGCCCGTCGCCCTGGTCGACGTAGACCGCCTCGGCGCCGTTGACGAGCACGTCGGTCACTCCGGCAGTCGCAGGAGCGGCTCCAGCGGGCCCGCGCCGAGCACGTCCTGCCGCAGGCGGTCGTGCACGGCGAGGACCATCGCGTCGCCGACCGGACGGCCCTGGTCGCGCAGCGCGAGCGCGACCACCTCGGGAGTCAGCGTCGACCCGCTGCGTGCCAGCTGCTCGCGGACCCGGTCGAGGGTGTCCGGGGACAGCCGGGGAGGCGAGGTCATCGGACGGTCCCCGTCGTGGGCCGCGGCAACAGCCGGGGCGCCCGCGGCCAACACGGACCGCGCGGCGCGGGCCAGGCCCGACCGGCGACCGTGCACCGGTCCGAGACCCAGGTCCAGGTGCTCAGCCAGGCGTCGCTGCTCGGGGACCTCGACGAGCAGGTCGAGCCCGAGGGCTCGGGCCACGTCCTTCGCCGGCGCGCCGACGCCGCCGCACCACGAGTCCTATCCGGTCGTTGAGCAGGGCCAGGCGCGGCTGCCACCCGAGCCGCGGCCGCGACCGCCGGGATGCTCGATCCCGCCACCAGGGTGACCAGGTCGCAGCGGGTCACCACCTCGGCCGTGACGTCGTCGAGGGCCCGGGGCAGGTCCACGACCACGACGTCGTGGCCACGCTGCGCCGCGGAGAGCACCTCGCGGACGGTGCCCGCGTCGGGCATGACGACGGGTCCGGGCGGCCAGGTCAGCACGGCCAGCCCGTCGACCGCCGGCAGTGCCGCGCGCAGCGAGCGGGACCCGAGCCGGCCGTGCGACCCGACCAGGTCGTCCCACCGGACCCCTGGCTCGTCGCGGTCGCCGTCACGACCCACCACATCGGTCCACCCCGGGACCGAGCGGGTCGAGGTCCAGGAGCAGCGAGGTCCGGCGCGCGGCCGCGGTGAGGGCGAGCGCGCCGGCGAAGGTGGTCGCACCCGCGCCTCCGCAACCGCCCACCACACCCACGGTGAGGGCGCCCCGGCTGGCGCCGTCAGTGGCGTCGGTGAGCAGCTCCACGACCCAGGTCTCCGCGGCCGGGAGCTCGACGACGTCGAGCGGCCCCGAGAGCACAGCGCGCATCGGAACAAGGAGTCCCCGACCGTGCCGACCGCAACGAGGTGCACGTGCTCGCGTCGCGGTCGGTCGCTGGTCGGCGACCGCGCGCGGCCAGGTCGGCCCCGACCAGCAGGAGCGAGGCGGACGACCAGCCGCGCAGCGCGCTGCCCGGGTCGTGCGCGACCTCGAGCGTCGTGCCGGCGGCCGCCGCCAGTCGCAGCAGCTCGTCGAGGAGGCGTCGTCGCGCGTGACGCAGGAGCGGGGCGGTCGTCATGGGGCCGAGCCTGTGCGGCGGACCCGGCGGCCACGACGCCCGCACGCACCGGCTGTGGAGAAGTCGGCCGCCGGCGAGGCTGGGGACGCAAGCGGCCTCGGGCACGGTCCGGGGCTCGCCCGGCAGGAAGGGGGGCGACCCCTGGCGGGGGATGACCAGGGGCCGCCACGGTTCGGCGTCGGGGGGCGGAGCCGGACCTGCCGACGGCCGGGGAACCGACGGAGCCGCGAGGTTGGACCGGACGCTGCCGCAGTCTGGGTGGCACCGTCGTTACCTCGCCCTCCACTATGCCCGTCAGCCGCGCGGACGAACGCCCCGCCTGCGCCGGACGGGGCAGGGTCTCGGACCGGCTCGAGACTGCAGCCGTCCGTGCTCGCCCGGACGAGAGGACCCGCGCATGACCGGCAGCACCGAGGCCGGAGGCGAGGGTCGCCGACCCTGGCGGGACCTGCCGCGATCGGGCCGGACGACCTGCGGCGTTCTTCGACCTGGACAAGACGATCATCGCCAAGTCGAGCACGTTGGCGTTCAGCAAGCCGTTCCAGGCCGGGGGGCTGATCTCCCGCGGGCGGTGCTCCGCAGCGCCTACGCCCAGTTCGTCTATCTCGTGGGCGGTGCCGACCACGACCAGATGGAGAAGATGCGCGAGTTCCTGTCCGATCTCTGCGCGGGCTGGGACGTCCAGACCGTGCGCGAGATCGTGGCCGACACGCTGCACAACGTCGTCGACCCGCTGGTCTACGACGAGGCGGTCTCGCTGATCGAGGAGCACCACCTGGCCGGTCGCGACGTGATCATCGTGTCGGCCAGCGGCACCGAGGTGGTCGAGCCGATCGGCGAGCTGCTCGGCGCGGACGGCGTGGTCGCGACCCGGCTGCAGATCGTCGAGGGTCGCTACACCGGCGAGATCGACTACTACGCCTACGGCGAGAACAAGGCCGCCGCACTGCGCCAGCTCGCCGAGGAGCATCACTACGACCTGGCCCGCAGCTACGCCTACAGCGACTCGATCACCGACGTGCACATGCTCGAGGCGGTCGGCCACCCGCACGCCGTCAACCCCGACCGCGACCTGCGCCGGCAGGCCGTCGCGCGCGGCTGGCCGGTGCTGGTCGTTCTCCCGGCCGGTGGCGCTGCGCAGCCGGATGCGGCTTGCCCTGGGCACGCCGTCGCTGGCCGTGCTGGCGGTCGGCTCGGCGGCCGCGGTGGGCGGCGCGGTCTACGCCTCGCCGGCGCCGGATCGGTCGCCGACCCGGGTGAGATCCCCGGCCGGCCGCGACGCGTCGGCGAGCGGTCAGACACATCCGCGCAACCCCTTGTCCCGGCCACGTCCGGGGCGTACAAAGGGAAGCAGGACACAACTACACAGACCAGCACGTGAGCCAGGTACCCACGCGGCGAGCCACCCTTCCTATTGGGCGTCGACCTCGGGTTTACCCGGGGCGACAGTTAGTGATTGCACGCTTGGTAGCCAACAGCTCGTGTGTCAGCGGCGGCACCCCACGTCTCGATGCGGGGTGCCGCTCGCATGCTGCAGCGCGTCAGGCGTTGAGCGGGCTGGCCTCGGCGCCGCGGGCGTAGGCCTCGGTCGCGTACAGCAGCCAGGCGTGCACGCCGGCCCGGCCGCCGTCCCGGTAGGCGCGCAGGTTGGACTCGTACTCCGCGCGCAGCGCCAGGTGCCCGGCCTCGGGGACGATCGAGCGACTTCGCGTCCACCCCGCGGGCCACGAGGACCAGACGCTCCGCGGCACGCGCCACGAGACCGTTGTGCGACACGAACGGCGCGACGCCGGCGAGGTCGGCGTGCACCACGGCCGCGACGACGAGGGCCGGCGCGGTCGTCGGGTCGCTGTGAGCAGCCGGGCCAGGGCGTGCAGCCGGCGTGCGCTCTCCGGGTCGCGCGGCCGGCCGAGGTCGTCGTCGGCGACCGCCCCCTTGGCGGCCAGCGTGTGCAGGCGGGCGAGTGCCTGCAGGGGCGACTGCTGCAGGGTGGGCACGAGACCGAGCAGCTCGGCGCTCACGCGGACCGCGGCGCGCGCCATCGGGTCGCCGCCGTCGTCGTGCACCAGCTCCCACGAGGATTCCGACCCCGCGAGCACGCCGCTGGCGTGCGCGCCGCGCAGCAGCGACTCCCCGGTCAGGTCGGGCGTCGTACGACGCAGGCCGCGGTCGCGCAGCAGGGCGTCGATGCCGTCCCGGGTGGCGGTCATGCCGGACGCGACGCCCTCGAGGGCGGTCAGGGTCGCGAGGGGGTCGTCCACGCGCCGAAGGCTAGCGTCAGGCCGACGGGCCCGTGGCGCGCACGTCGGCCACCCGGGTCATCGCGTCCCGCAGCTCGGCGAGCCAGTCGTCCTCGTGCTGTCCGACGAGACGCACGCACCAGGCCAGCGCCTCCGAGCGGGACCGGGCCACGCCCGCGTCGACCAGGGTGTCGAGCACCTGACGCTGCGGCTGTCGCAACCGGGTCATCACCGGCGCGGCGACGTGGGTGAACAGCTCGGACCGGTCGCCCAGCGTGACCTGCCAGGAGACCTTGCGCTCGAAGCGGCGCTCAGCCTCCCCGGCGATCGCCATCCGGGTGGCCCGGGTGTCCTCGCGGAACGCCTTGGTGCGACCCGCGCGGGCCTCGGCGCGCTCGGCGGCGCTGGCACCGTCGGGGAGCGCGACGTCGGCGAGGGACAGCCCGACCGTGATCTCCTCCCGGTCGACGACGACCTGCACCGGCGCCGTCTGCCACTCCTGCGGCACGCGCCCGGTGAACCAGCCACGCACCTTCTCCTGAGCCTCGTTTGTAATCATGTAATCAACATTACGTCACCGCACCAACAGACCGGCGCAGCGTTGGTAGCCTCACCGCGATGAGCCAGTCAGGAGCGCCCCCGCGATCCGGTGCCGGTGCCGGTGCCGAGAGCCCGCCTCCCGCGCTCTCGTTCGGACCGGTCGCCGCTGCCTACGACCGGGCCCGGCCCGGCTACCCCCGCGACGCGGCCCGGTGGCTCGGGGCCGGCGAGCACATCGACGGTGCCGCCGAGTGCTCGAGCTCGGCGCGGGCACCGGCAAGCTCACCGAGGGACTCGCGGCTCTCGGACACCGGGTGCTGGCGACCGACCCCCTCGAGTCGATGCTGCGGCACCTCGTCGCCCGACTGCCCGACGTACCGACGGTCCGCGCCGACGCCGAGCGCATCCCCGTCCGGTCGCGCTCGGTGGACGCGGTGGTCGCCGCGCAGGCCTTCCACTGGTTCGACCTCGACCGCGCACTCCCCGAGATCGCCCGGGTGCTGCGGCCCGGCGGCCACCTCGGCCTGGTCTGGAACCTCCGCGACGAGCGGATCCCGTGGGTCAAGCGGCTCGGCACCCTGATCGGGACCCAGGACACCGGCACCGACCCCACCCACGCGCTGCTGTCCTCCCACCTGTTCGGCTACGTCGAGACCGCGACCTACCGGCACTGGCAGCCGCTGCACCGCGAGGGACTGCGCGACCTGGTCCGGTCCCGCTCCACCGTCGCGACGTTGAACGACGCCGAACGGGACCGGGTGCTGCGCAAGGTCGACGAGCTGTACGACGACTACGGCCGGGGCCCCGACGGGATGCTGCTGCCCTATCTCACGCACTGCTACAAGGCGGTGGTCCGACCGCGTGCGCTCGACGACGACGACGAGCCGGACAGCCGCGACCGGCCGCGCGGAGCCCGCGCCGGGACCGACGACGACGGTGGCGACACCGACGCGCTGCTGATCGACTTCCAGTAGGACAGCGGATGTCCTGGCTGCGCGACTGGTCCCCCCGACGCCGCCACCTCGGCACCGAGGCCGACCGCACCACGTTCCGCACCCTGCACACGGCGTCGCTCGCGACGCCCGCCCTGCGTGCCGGGCTGACCACGCGAGTCGCCGAGAGAGTCCGTGCGCCACCTGCGCAGCCTGCTCGGCGCGCCGGCGGTCGCGCTCACCGACACCGAGGCGACCTGCTCGCCTGGGACGGCCGGTTCCACCACCACGCGGAGCAGACCGGCGACCTCGCGCGCCAGGTGGTCTGCGGACGGCGCGACGACCGTGCGCGAGCCGCGCGCGACATCCCCTGCGACGACCCCGGGCTGCGGCCTGCGCCAGGTCGTGGTCACGCCGCTGACCGTCGAGGAGCGGGTGGTCGGCACGCTGCAGGTCTTCACCTCCTCCGCGTCGGCCGGGCTGGTGCGCGCGACCGACGAGGTGGCGCGCTGGGTGTCGGGCCAGCTCGAGCTCGCCGAGCTCGACGCCTCGCGCACCCGGCTGATGGAGGCCGAGGTGCAGGCGCTGCGGGCGCAGATCAGCCCGCACTTCGTCTACAACTCGCTGACCGCGATCGCGTCGTTCGTGCGCACCGACCCCGAGCGGGCCCGCGAGCTGCTGCTGGAGTTCGCCGACTTCACCCGCTACTCGTTCCGCCGGCACGGCGAGTTCACGACGCTGGCCGAGGAGCTCAACTCGATCGAGCGCTACCTGGTGCTGGAGAAGGCGCGGTTCGGTGACCGGCTCGCGGTGACCCTGCGGATCGCGCCCGAGGTGCTGCCGGTCGTCGTACCGTTCCTGTGCCTGCAGCCCCTGGTCGAGAACGCCGTCCGGCACGGCCTCGAGGCGCAAGGAGGGCGTCGGGAAGGTGACCATCACCGCCGAGGACCAGGACCGCGAGGCCGTCATCTCCGTCGAGGACGACGGCGTCGGCGAGGATCCCGAGGTCGTACGGCGGGCGCTGGCGGGTGACACGTCGATGGACTCGGTCGGACTGGGCAACGTCGACGAGCGGCTGCGCTCCACGTTCGGTGACGACTACGGCCTGGTCGTGGAGACTGCTCCTGGCGCCGGCACCAAGGTGACCGTCCGCGTGCCCAAGTACGCCCCAGGAGTGCACCCATGAGTCTCCAGGTCCTCGTCGTCGACGACGAGCTGCCGGCCCTCGACGAGCTGGCGTTCCTGCTCGCCCGCGACCCGCGCGTCGGCGGGGTGGTGACCGCGACGTCGGCGACCGAGGCGCTGCGGGTGCTGCAGGAGCAGGCGGTCGACGCCGTGTTCACCGACATCGCCATGCCGGGGCTCAGCGGGCTCGACCTGGCCCGGGTGCTGTCGCGCTTCCGGAGCCAGCCGCCGGTCGTGTTCGTCACCGCGCACGACGACCACGCCGTCGACGGCCTTCGAGCTCGACGCGGTGGACTACGTGCTCAAGCCGGTGCGCGACGACCGCGCTGGCGGAGGCGGTCCGGCGGGTCGTGCGAGGCGCGCGCGGTCGGGGGCGGCGCGGTCGACGACGACAGCATCGCCGTCGAGCTCGGCGGGGTCACCCGCTTCGTCGCGCGCACCGACGTGCTCTACGTGGAGGCGCAGGGCGACTACGCCCGGCTGCACACCGCCGACGGGCAGCCACCTGATCCGGACGCCGCTGACCACGCTGGAGGTCGACTGGCGCGACGCCGGCTTCGTCCGGATCCACCGCTCCCTGCTCGTCGCGCTCGCGCACGTCGCCGAGGTCCGCGTCGACTCCGGCCGGTGCACGGTCCGGCGTCGGCGCCGAGGAGCTCACCGTCAGCCGCCGACACACCCGCGAGCTGCGCGACGTGCTGGTGCGCCGGGCCCGTCCGGGCGGGTCGGGCACGGGTCCACCAGCGGGTCGACCCGCTCGTGAGCGACCCGGACCCGAGCGAGCCACCGCGACGGGTCCGGGTGACCAGCCCCCGCACCGCGGCCACCCGGCAGCGGCGCGTCACCGGCGCGTCCGAGATCGACGCGCAGACGGGGATCGGCGAGATCTACATGTCCTCGCTGCTCCGCGCGCAGCTGCGGCTCGCGCTGCGCGTGCTGGCCGCCCTCGGCGTGCTGGTGGCCGGGCTGCCCCTGGTCTTCACCTGGTTCCCCGGACTCGTCGACGTGCACGTGCTGGGGATGCCGCTGCCGTGGGTGCTGCTGGCCTTCGCTGTCTACCCGTTCCTGCTGCTGCTCGGCTGGGTCTACGTGCGCGCCGCCGAGCGCAACGAGCAGGACTTCGCCGACGTGGTCGAGCGGCAGTGAGCCCCCCGCTGGGCGTCACCGCCGTCGTGCTGGTCGTCCTCGCGACGCTGTCGGTCGGCGCCTACGGCTGGCGCTTCTCGCGCACGACCAGCGACTTCTTCGTGGCGTCGCGGTCCGTGCGACCGGCGCTGAACGCGTCCGCGATCGGCGGGGAGTACCTCTCCGCCGCCTCCTTCCTCGGCGTCGCCGGGCTGGTGCTGGCCTTCGGCTCCGACATGCTCTGGTACCCCGTCGGCTGGACCGCCGGCTACCTGGTGCTGCTCGTGCTGGTGGCGGCGCCGCTGCGCCGCTCGGGCGCCTACACGCTGCCCGACTTCGCCGAGGCCCGCCTGGAGTCTCGCTCGGTGCGCGGCATCTCCTCGGTGCTGGTCGTCGGCGTCGGCTGGCTCTACCTGATGCCCCAGTTCCAGGGCGCCGGCCTCTCGCTCGGCACCGTCGCCGGCACCCGTCCGTGGGTCGGGCGGACTGCTGGTCGCGTCGGTCGTGCTGGTCAACGTCTTCTTCGGCGGCATGCGCAGCATCACGTTCGTGCAGGCCTTCCAGTACTGGCTCAAGCTCACCGCCCTGCTGGTGCCCGGTCTTCTTCATCCTGCTGGTCTGGCTCGGGGACGGCGGCACCTCTCCCGGCGACGCGTCGGTCGTGGCCGGCGGCGTCTCCGGCGACGTGTGGGCCTCCCCCCTGTCGTCCGAGAGCAGCCATCCGCTCTACACGACCTACTCGATCATCGTCGCGACGTTCCTCGGCACGATGGGCCTGCCGCACGTGGTGGTGCGCTTCTACACCAACCCCGACGGCCGCACCGCCCGTCGCACGACGCTCGTGGTGCTGGCGCTGCTGGGGCTGTTCTACCTCCTGCCGCCGGTGTACGGCGCCCTCGGCCGGCTCTACGCCCCGGACCTGCTCGCGAGCGGCGCGACCGACACCGTCGTGCTCGAGCTGCCGGCGCGGATGGTCGCCGGACTCGGCGGGTGAGCTGCTCTCGGCGCTGACCGCGGCCGGCGCGTTCGCAGCGTTCCTGTCCACCTCGTCCGGACTGACCATCGCGGTCGCCGGCGTGCTGAGCCAGGACGTGATCGGTCGCCGCATCCGGGGCGTGCGGTCCTTCCAGGTCGCCGCGGTCCTCGCGGTCGTCGTGCCCCTCCTGCTCGCGGTCTCCGCCGAGGGCGTGGGCGTCGCCCGCGCCGTCGGGCTGGCGTTCGCGGTCGCGGCCTCGACGTTCTGCCCGCTGCTGGTGCTGGGCATCTGGTGGCGGCGGCTGACGGACGCCGGCGCGATCAGCGGGATGCTCGTCGGCGGCGCCCTGTCCGGAGGGGCGGTCGTGCTGACCCTGGTCGACCGCGGCGACGACGGGTGGGCCGGCGCCCTGGTGAGCCAGCCCGCCGCGTGGACCGTGCCGGTCGCCTTCGCGACCATGGTGGTCGTCTCGCTGCTCACCCCGTCGCGCCTGCCGGTGCACGTCTCCCGCACGATGGTGCGCCTGCACACCCCCGAGGCGGTCGACCTCGACCGCGGTCCCACCCCGTCCGGCACCGGCTGAGGCCACCGCGGTCCGCGACCGTTCGTCGTGCGTTTCGCGCCGTACGTCGACGCCGGTCGCCCGCTGGTCGCGCCATGTCGACGACGGTGGTTGCGCAGACATCCCAGGCTCTAGGGTGACCGTCATCACAGCCCGGCGCCGCCTGAGCGCGCCGGGCCGAGCCAGCGAGGTGAGCCATGAACACCAGCGAGCATGACCCCGCATCCACCCCCGACGAACCGCCACGGCAGGGGACGCACCAGACGTCCGGCCACGACATCTACCGCGAGCTGAGCCAGGCCGAGGAGTTCCAGACGCTGCGCAAGAAGTACCGCGCCTTCGCGATCCCGTGGACGATCGCCTTCCTGGCTCTGGTACCTGCTCTACGTCATCATGTCGAACTGGGCGGGCGGCTTCATGGACTACCGAGCTCTTCGGCAACATCAACGTCGCCCTGGTCTTCGGGCTGCTGCAGTTCGTGTCCACGTTCGCCATCGCGATCCTCTACTCCCGGCACGCCAACCGCGAGCTGGACCCGCTCGCCCGCGGACTCGAGAAGCGCTACAACGAGGCGGTGGGCAAGTGAGCTCCCAGACCCTGACCACGATCCTGTTCCTGGCCGTCGTCGCCCTGACGGTCGGCATCACCTTCTGGGCCAGCCGGCAGACGTCCGGCACCACCGACTACTA
This sequence comes from uncultured Actinomycetota bacterium, assembly GCA_963845655.1. GTDB lineage: Bacteria > Actinomycetota > Actinomycetes > Propionibacteriales > Nocardioidaceae > Nocardioides_B. The sequence goes on from CAWJTB010000002.1 coordinate 662,493, forward strand.
CTCCGGCGGCCGGTCGTTCAGCGGCTTCCAGAACGGCATGGCGATCTCCGGCGACTACATGTCGGCGGCCTCGTTCCTCGGCATCTCCGGCGCGATCGCACTGTCCGGCTACGACGGCTTCCTCTACTCGATCGGCTTCCTGGTGGCGTGGCTGGTCGCGCTGCTGCTGGTGGCCGAGCTGCTGCGCAACTCGGGCCGCTACACGCTGGCCGACCAGCTGGCCTACCGGATGAAGCAGCGTCCGGTGCGTACGGCGGCCGCGACGTCCACGGTCGTGGTGTCGATCTTCTACCTGCTGGCGCAGATGGTCGGCGCCGGCTCGCTCGTCGCCCTGCTCCTCGGCGTCGAGAGCCAGTCGACTCAAGAACCTCACCATCGTCGGCGTCGGCCTGCTGATGATCTTCTACGTCACCGTCGGCGGCATGAAGGGCACCACCTGGGTGCAGATCGTCAAGGCGGTGCTGCTGATGGCGGGCACGGTGCTGATCACCGTGCTGGTGCTCGCGAAGTTCGGGTTCAACCTCTCCGAGCTGCTCGGTGCCGCCGCCTCCAACACCGGCAAGGGCGACGCGTTCCTCAACCCCGGCCTGAAGTACGGCGTCTCGCTGACCAGCAAGATCGACTTCATCAGCCTCGGCATCGCGCTGGTGCTCGGCACGGCCGGGCTGCCGCACATCCTGATCCGCTTCTACACCGTGCCGACCGCGCGGGACGCACGCACCTCGGTGCAGTGGGCGATCGGCCTGATCGGCTCGTTCTACCTGATGACGCTGGTGCTCGGCTTCGGTGCCGCGGCACTGATCGACACCGGCCCGGACAGCGCCGTCGCCGACCAGCAGCGGCAACCTGGCCTCGCCGCTCCTCGCCGAGGCCGTCGGTGGCGGCGCAGGCTCGACCGGAGGCGCCGTCCTGCTGGCCGTGATCTCGGCGGTGGCGTTCGCGACGATCCTCGCGGTGGTCGCCGGCCTGACGCTGACGTCGGCGTCGTCGGTGGCGCACGACCTCTACGCCAGCGTGATCAAGAAGGGCACGGCCTCGGAGAAGCACCGAGATCCGGGTCGCCCGGATCGCGGCCTTCGTGATCGGCGGCATCTCCATCGCCCTCGCGATCCCGGCGCAGAAGCTCAACATCGCGTTCCTCGTCGCGCTGGCCTTCGCGGTCGCCGCCTCGGCGAACCTGCCCTCGATCATCTACAACCTGTTCTGGCGGCGCTTCAACACCCGCGGCGCGACGTGGAGCATCTACGGCGGGCTGATCTCGTGCCTGGTGCTGGTGTTCTTCTCCCCGGTCGTCTCCGGACCGGACACCGGGACAGCCGCTGTTCCCGGACCAGGACTGGTCGTGGTTCCCGCTCAGCAACCCGGGCATCATCTCGATCCCGCTGGGCTTCCTGTTCGGCTTCCTGGGCTCCATCTCCTCGCGCGAGCCGGAGGCCGAGGCGGCCTACGACGAGCTCGAGGTCCGGTCCCTGACCGGCGCCGGCGCCGAGGGGGCCACCTCGCACTGAGGGTCTCACCCGGGACGGGGCCGACCCCCGCCTCTCGGACAGTTCTCGGCTCTCCCGCTGCTCTGACATCGTGTCTAGGGTGGCGGGAGAGCCACATCCGCACACCTGCACGAAGGAGCGAGAAGTGAGCGACGACGACAAGTCCGGCAACCCTGTCCAACCTGATGCACGAGGAGCGGCACTTCGACCCGCCGGAGGAGCTCGCGGCCCACGCCAACGTCACGGCCGACACCTACGCCGAGGCCGACGAGGACCGGATCGCGTTCTGGGGCAAGCAGGCCGAGCGCATCGACTGGGCCGAGCCGTTCGACGAGGTGCTGGACTGGAGCAACCCGCCGTTCGCCAAGTGGTACGTCGGCGGCAAGCTCAACGCGGCCTACAACTGCGTCGACCGCCACGTGGAGAACGGCAAGGGCGACACGGTCGCGTTCCACTGGGTCGGCGAGCCCGACGACGAGACCCGCGACATCACCTACAGCCAGCTCAAGGACGAGGTCTGCCAGGCCGCGAACGCCCTGCAGGAGCTCGGGCGTGGAGGCCGGGGACCGGATCGCGATCTACATGCCGATGATCCCCGAGACCGTCGTCGCGATGCTCGCCTGCGCCCGGATCGGCGCACCGCACACCGTGGTCTTCGGCGGCTTCTCCTCCTCCGCGCTGGCCGACCGGGTCCAGGACTGCGACGCCCGCGTCGTCATCACCGCCGACGGCGGCTACCGGCGCGGCTCGCCGGCAGGGCTCAAGCCGGCCGTGGACGAGGCGATGGCAGAAGTGCCCCGACGTGCGCAACGTGATCGTCGTCAAGCGCACCGGGCAGGACGTCGAGTGGAACGACGACCGCGACCTGTGGTGGGACGACGTCGTCGGCCGGCAGAGCACCGAGCACGAGCCCGAGGCCTTCGACTCCGAGCACCCGCTCTACGTGATGTACACCTCCGGCACGACCGGCAAGCCCAAGGGCATCCTGCACACCACCGGCGGCTACCTCGTCGGGACGTCGTACACCCACTGGTCGGTCTTCGACCTCAAGGACGACGACGTGTACTGGACCGCGGCCGACATCGGCTGGGTCACCGGTCACTCCTACATCGTCTACGGACCGCTCGCCAACGGCGCCACGTCGGTGATGTACGAAGGCACCCCGGACACCCCCCACAAGGGCCGCTGGTGGGACATCGTCGAGAAGTACGGCGTGACGATCCTCTACTGCGCCCCGACCGCGATCCGCACCTTCATGAAGTGGGGCCGCGACATCCCCGACAAGGCCGACCTGTCCTCGCTGCGGCTGCTCGGCTCGGTCGGTGAGTCGATCAACCCCGAGGCCTACATGTGGTACCGCGAGGTCATCGGCGGCGAGCGGTGCCCGATCGTCGACACCTGGTGGCAGACCGAGACCGGTCAGCTGATGATCAGCCCGCTGCCCGGCGTCACCTCCGGCAAGCCCGGCTCCGCGATGAAGGCGCTGCCGGGGATCTCGGCTGTCGTGGTCGACGACGAGGGCAAGCCGGTGGCGAAGGGCGAGGGCGGCTACCTCGTGCTGACCGAGCCGTGGCCGGCGATGCTGCGCACGATCTACGGCGACGACGAGCGCTTCAAGGACACCTACTGGTCGCGCTTCAAGGGCATGTACTTCGCCGGTGACGGCGCCAAGCTCGACGAGGACGGCGACATCTGGCTGCTCGGCCGCGTCGACGACGTGATGAACGTGTCCGGCCACCGGATGTCGACGACCGAGATCGAGTCGGCGCTCGTCTCGCACCCCAAGGTCGCCGAGGCGGCCGTGGTCGGCGCGACCGACGAGGACACCGGTCAGGCGGTCTGCGCCTTCGTCATCCTGCGCGACTCGGCCGGCGACGGCGGCGAGGACATCGTGGAGGAGCTGCGCAACCACGTGGCCACCGAGATCGGCAAGATCGCCCGTCCCCGTCAGGTGATGGTCGTCGCCGAGCTGCCCAAGACGCGGTCCGGCAAGATCATGCGGCGGCTGCTTGCGCGACGTGGCGGAGAACCGCGAGGTCGGCGATGTCACGACCCTGGCCGACTCGACGGTGATGGACCTGATCTCCGACAACCTCAAGGACGACAAGGGCGGCGAGGACGAGTAGCCCCGAGCGGCCGCTCGCACGGCTCGAGTCGTGCGAGCGGTCCGCTGCGGCGGGTGTCCGGGACGGAGGTGTAGCCCCGGTAAGGTCGGGGAACGAAGGAGGCACCATGAGCCAGACACCCCCCACGACCACGACCCCTGCCACCGGCCCCGCCACCAGCCCGGCCGCGGAGCGTCGCCGGTCCGACGTGCCCAGCAAGGACGACCCCACCCTCGGCAAGCTCGTCGCCGATGCCAGCCGGGACGTCTCCGGCCTGGTGCGCCAGGAGATCGCGCTCGCCAAGTCCGAGCTCAAGATCAGCGTCAAGGCCGGTGGCCTCGGCATCGCGCTGTTCGCGGCCGCCGGGTTCCTGGTGGTGCTGGCCGTCATCATGCTCTCGGTGGCGATCGCCTACTTCATCGCGTTCACCGGGCTCGACCTCGCGTGGTGCTTCCTGATCGTCTTCGTGCTCTACCTCCTGCTCGCCGGCCTGCTGGGCTTCGTGGGCTACAAGAAGGTCCGGCAGGTCGGGCCGCCCAAGCGGGCGATCCACCAGGCACAGGAGACCAAGAACATCCTCAAGCGTGGGTGAGGCACCTCCCCCGCACTACCGACACCAGCGCGACCCCGTCGAGATACCGGGCCCCTGGCAGCACCGCTACGTGGCTGCCAACGGGGCCCGGTTCCATGTGGCGCAGATGCCCGGTCCGATCGACCAGGGGGCTCCCCTGGTGCTGCTGCTGCACGGCTTCCCGGAGTTCTGGTGGACCTGGCGCTCCCAGCTGCCGGTGATCGCCGAGGCCGGGCACCGGGTCGCCGCGATGGACCTGCGCGGCTACGGCGGCTCGGACAAGACGCCGCGGGGCTACGACCCGGTCACGCTCGCCCAGGACGTGTCCGGGGTCGTGAAGGCGCTCGGCGCCCGCAGCGCGGTGCTGGTCGGGCACGGCTGGGGCGGGTACGTCGCCTGGGCGACCGCCGTGCTGCACGCCCGGGAGGTCACCGCGCTCTGCACCGTGGCCGCGCCCCATCCGCTGAGCATGCTGGGCTCCCTGCGCCCCGGGGGCGCCGCGCACCAGATCGGCGCCCTGCGGCATGTCGCTGGCGATGCAGGTGCCGATGCGCCCCGAGCGCCGGCTCGCCGACGCCTCGTCCGGCTTCCTGGCCGACCATCTCCGGGCGTGGAGCGGACCGGGCTCGGCCTTTCCCACGGACGCCGACGTGGCGACGTACCAGCGCGCCATCGGCCGGTGGCCGTCGTCGCACTGCGCCCTGGAGTACCACCGCTGGCTGTTCCGGTCCCGGCTGCGCGCTGACGGCCGGCGCTTCACGGCGCAGATGCGACCGGCGGTCGCGCAGCCGGTCTGCTGCATCGTCGGCGCCGACGACCCGGCGCTCCCTGCGTCCGCGCTGGAGCGGACCCGCACCCACGTCGTCGGCGAGCTGACCGAGCACCGGCTGCCGGGAGCCGGCCACTTCCCGCACGAGGAGCAGCCGGAGGCGTTCGACGCCGTGCTGCTGCCCTGGCTCGCTCAGGTGACCTGAGGTCCGTCCTCAGGAGATGTTTGGTCTTTTCAACCGATCCCGCGTGCTCCCCGACCCGAACCTCCTGTGACACCAGCACTTCCCCACCCTCACGGAGGCACCACATGTTCGGCACTCCCCGCACCACCACCAAGCGCCTCGCCACCGGCCTCGCCGTCGCGGCCGCCCTGTCCGTCTCGCTGGCGGCCTGCGGCACCAGCACCAGCCAGGAGTCCTCGGGCTCGTCGTCCAGCTCCGCCTCCAAGGTGGCCAAGCCGGTCGCCTCGATCGACGCCCTCACCGGCAAGGACACCGCGATCGCCCTGGACAAGGGCTTCACCGACGCGCTCACCTCGCTCAAGCTCACCCCCGGCGTGGTCGGCGACGCCAAGCTCGCCGACGGCTCGCTGTCCTTCCCGATCACCGGCGGCAACGTGACCTACTTCAAGCCCGGCACCGCCTCGCCGTACGTCATCGGCCAGGTGCAGCACGAGGGCTCCGGTCTCTCGCTCGAGGCCGGCGACACGCTGGTCGAGCTGACCAACCTCAACGTCGACCCGGGCGTCTCGCGGGTGTACGGCGACGTGAGCGTCAACGGCAAGCTGGCTGCGAGCAGCGCCTACCTCTTCAAGCTCGACGGCCGCACCCTCAAGCCGCTGAAGACGCAGGGCAGCACGGCGATCCTGCAGGGCACGAAGGTCGAGATCTCCGACGTCGCCGCCCCGCTGCTGAACGACACCTTCAAGACCGACGCGGTCAAGCCCGGTCTGCTCGTCGGCATCGCGACGATCACCGTCAACACCAAGTGATCCGTTGACGTCCTGCCTCACCCTCGGGTGAGGAAGCAAGAAGTGCCGTCCCTCTCGAGAAGGCACCTGAAGGCACACCGGGCACCGCCCGGTGTGCCTTCGCCGTGTCCGGTCCCGTCAGGCGCAGTCGCCGGTGCCGACCCGGGTGTCGCGGGTCAGGCCCGCGGCCGCCGCCTCCGCGACCTGGTCGGCGGTGAGCGCGTAGCCGGTCTGGTTGTCGGTCACCGAGGCCGCGAAGATCACGCCCAGCACCTCGCCGGCCGACGACACCAGCGGGCCGCCGGAGTTGCCGGGGCGGACCAGGGCGCGCAGCGAGTAGACCTCGCGCACGACCGTCCCCCGCCCGTAGATGTCGGGGCTGCGCAACCGCTGCTCGCCGCGGACCCGGGCCCCCTGCACGTCGTACGGCCCGTCCTGCGGGTAGCCCAGCACCGCCGCGGGCTGGCGCGGCTCGGCGGTCCGGTCGAAGCGCAGCACCGGGCCGCGGGTGCCGCTCAGCGCGAGCACCGCGACGTCGATGTCGGAGTTGTAGTAGACGACGTCGGCGCGACGCTCCTCGTCGCCGACGATCACGACCGGCTCGTCGACGCCGGCCACGACGTGGGCGTTGGTCATCACCCGGCCCGGCCCGTAGAGGAAGCCGGTGCCCTCGACCCCGCGGTTGCAGTCGTTCTCGCCGCGGATCTTGAAGACGCTCTGCCGGGCCCGCTCCACGTCGGGATCGCGCGCGATCCGCGCCGGCGGCGGGCCGACCTCGACGATCCGCTCCTGCGCGAACGGCTCGAGGTAGCGGGGGAAGAAGCTCGAGCCCACGACGTCGTTGAACGAGTTGAGCGCCTGCACGGCGTCCGACGGCATCACGCCGTCCACCTGCTGGAGCACGGCGCTCTCGCGCACCTCGTTGCTGGCCCACGGCAGCTTCGACCCGGAGACCGCGACACCGAGGGCCCAGGCGACCACGAGGACGGCGGCCATGCTCAGCGCCGCCCCTCCGATCGCGTCGAGGGCGCGCGCCGGCTGCCAGGTGATCCGCGACCGGATCTTCGCGCCGGCGAACTGCAGCACGGCCTGACCGAAGGACGCGCAGATCAGCACCACGAAGAGCGCTCCCAGCGACACCCACAGCGACGGCTCGGCGTTGCCGAGCAGCACCGGGGCCAGCCAGATGCCCACGAGGCCACCGAGGAGCAGGCCCGCCGTGGCGAAGGCGCCGGCGATGAAGCCCTGCCAGTAGCCGGAGACGGCGTAGGCCAGCACCAGGAGCACCAGGAACCAGTCGAGGAGGTTCACGCAGCGCTCACCGCTCCGAGCCGCTGGAGTGCGGGACCGGCGGCTGCGCGAGGATCTCGGCGTCCGCGGTCAGCATGTGGTCGGGCAGTCCCCGGGTCACCGCGGTGTCCCACGGGCGGGTCCAGCCGAGGAAGTCGAAGAGCCGCGCGATGATGCCGGCGGTGAAGCCCCACAGGATGAGGTCCTTGTCGTCGCCGATCAGGAAGCCCGGGCCGGTCCACCCGGAGGGGTGCCGCACCGACATCCGGTGCTCGGGGTCCAACAGCTCCTCCACCGGCACCCGGAGGACCGCGTGCACCTCGCGCGGGTCGACGACGCTCACCGGCGAGGGCTCGTGCCACCAGCCGAGCACCGGGGTGACCGCGAAGTTGCTCGGCGGCAGCCACAGCTGCGGGAGCGTGGCGAAGACCTGGACCCCCGACGGGTCGAGCCCGGTCTCCTCCTGCGCCTCGCGCAGCGCCGCGTGCGCCGGCGAGGCGTCGCTCGGGTCGACCGAGCCACCGGGGAACGACACCTGCCCGGGATGGGACCGCATGTCGTGCGCGCGTTCGGTGAGCAGCAGGTCGGGGCCCTCGGGGCCTTCGCCGAAGAGCATCAGCACGGCGCCCTCGCGCGTGCGCGCGCCCTCGGGCGGCACGAAGCGGGTCAGCTCGTCGACGGTGATCTCGAGCGCCCCGCGTCGTACCGGCTCCAGCCACTCGGGCAGCGCGAGGTCGTCGGGCACGGGAGGAGCCTACCGGCGGGTGCCACGCGACCCGGTCAAGACAGCGGCACGTCGAGACCCTCCGCGACGAGGTCGCGGAGCTCGGCGTAGGAGCGCACCACTCGGAACTGCACGTCGACGCTGCCGTCGGCCCGCACGAGCACCAGACCCGGCAGTCCCCGGATCCCGAACGGCTCGCGCAGGGAGCCCGACGGGTCCGCCAGCAGGGGGTAGGTCACACCGGTCTGACGCACGAGCTCGAGCGCGAGGTCGGGCCGGGTGTCGAGGTAGTCGACGCCGAGCACGGTCAGCTCGTCCCCGGCTCGCTCGTGCAGCTGCTGGTAGTAGGGCAGCTCGTCGCGGCACGGCCCGCACCACTGAGCGAAGAGGTTGATGACCAGCGGACCCTCGAGCGCCGAGACATCGACGTCGGGTCCGCCACCGAGGCAGGGCAGCGTGACCTCGGGCAGCTCGCTGCGTCCGGCGCCCGGGCGGCAGCCCTCGACGCCGGCCTTGCGCTTCAGCGCACGCAGCTGCGGGGTGGCGACCTCGACCTTGCTCTGGGGGACGGCACGGTCCCCCGCGGGACCCGCCGCAGGAGGGGCATCGCCCGTGTCCGAGCACGAGGCGAGCAGCAGGCAGGTGACGAGCGTGAGCAGCAGTCGTCTCACGCGCGACCTTCGAGCCGGACGAGGGTCGCGGCCCGCTCCGGGTCGGTCGGCCCCTCGCCGTACGCCGGGCACCAGGTCGCGACCGGGCAGGCGCCGCAGGCGGGGTTGCGGGCGTGGCAGACGCGGCGGCCGTGCCAGATCAGGTGGTGGGACAGCATCGTCCAGTCCCGCTTGGGGAAGAGCGCTCCGACCGCGTGCTCGACCTTGACCGGGTCGGTCTCCTCGGTCCAGCCGAAGCGACGCGCGAGCCGGCCGAAGTGCGTGTCGACCGTGATCCCCGGGACCCCGAAGGCGTTGCCGAGCACCACGTTGGCGGTCTTGCGGCCGACGCCCGGCAGCTTCACGAGGTCCTCGAGGCGGCCCGGCACCTGCCCGTCGTGCCGCTCCACGAGGGCCTGCGAGAGCTTCAGCAGGGACTCGGTCTTGGCCCGGAAGAAGCCGGTCGACACGATGATCGCCTCGATCCTCTCGCGTTCGCCGGCGGCCAGGGCGGTCGCGTCGGGGAAGGCCGCGAAGAGCGCGGGCCGCACGGCGTTGACCCGGCGGTCGGTGGTCTGCGCCGACAGCACGGTGACCACGAGCAGCTCGAAGGCGTTGTCGAAGTCGAGCTCGCAGCGTGCCTCGGGGTAGGTCTCGGCGAGCACCCGGTTGACCTTGCGGGCGCGGCGCACGAGGCTGGTGTCGGGCATGGATCCAGCCTAGGCGCAGGTCGAGAGCCCTGGTTCGGCCGGTCCTTTGGTGCAAACGCGGCCTGATACGACAGACTGTGACCCGACCCACCGAAGCTCACCGGACGGTGGACCACCGTCTCGCGACTGGGAGGAACATCTCGTGGACAACGACGTGCTGCGCCAGGCTCCGCTGTTCAGCGCCCTCGACGACGAGGCGGCGACGGCGCTGCGCGCGTCGATGGCCGAGACCCGCCTGCGGCGTGGCGAGGTGCTGTTCCACGAGGGCGACGAGGGCGACAAGCTCTACATCGTCACCGAGGGCAAGGTGAAGGTCGGTCGCACCTCCTCCGACGGCCGCGAGAACCTCCTGGCGATCCTCGGCCCCGGCCAGATGTTCGGCGAGCTCTCGCTGTTCGACCCGGGTCCCCGCTCCGCCACCGTCACCGCCGTGACCGACACCGTCTTCTCCTCGCTGTCGCACGAGGACATGCTGCGCTGGCTCGAGGGCCGCTCCGGCGTCGCCCGCGGTCTGCTCACCCAGCTCGCCGGCCGTCTGCGCCGCGCCAACGACGTCGTGGCCGACCTGGTCTTCTCCGACGTCCCCGGCCGCGTCGCCAAGGCGCTGCTCGACCTGGCCGACCGCTTCGGCCGCACCGCGGACGACGGCGTCCACGTGCACCACGACCTCACGCAGGAGGAGCTCGCCCAGCTGGTCGGCGCCTCCCGCGAGACCGTCAACAAGGCGCTCGCCGACTTCGCGTCCCGCGGGTGGCTGCGGCTGGAGCCGCGCTCGGTCGTGATCATGGACATCGAGCGGCTCTCCCGCCGGGCGCGCTGACACCACCCGTCCACGCTCAGCCCCGCAGGTAGGCCAGCTGGGCTCGCACGCTCAGCTCCGCGGCGCCCCACAGGACCGGGTCGACGTCGGCGTACACCGCCTCGACGACCTGGCGCGGCAGCGTCTCCTCGTCGACCGGGCCGTCGCTCTCGAGCGCCCGGAGCGTCTCGCGCACCTGCTCGAGCCGCTGCTGCCGGTGGGCCAGATAGTGGTCGAGGGCCCCGAGGGCGTCGTCGATGACCGGTCCGTGGCCGGGCCACACCGCGCTCAGCTCCTGCTGCTCGGCGAGCGCGTGCAGCCGTCGCAGGGAGTCGAGGTAGGCCCCGAGCCGGCCGTCGGGGTGCGCCACCACGGTCGTGCCCCGTCCGAGCACCGTGTCGCCGGTCAGCACCGCGTGCTCGGCCGGCACGACGAAGGACAGGGAGTCCGAGGTGTGCCCCGGGGTTCCGACGACCCGCACCTCGAGCCCGTCCACCTCGACCACGTCGCCGTCGCCGAGGCCCTCGGACCCGAGCCGGTGCTGCGGGTCGAGCGCGCGGACGCCGCAGCCGACCCGCTGCGCGAACGACTTCGCCGCCTCGGAGTGGTCCAGGTGCCCGTGCGTGAGCAGGACGACCGCGACGTCGCCGGCGTACGAGGCGACCGCGTCGAGGTGCTCGGCGATCTCCGGCCCGGGGTCGATCACCACCGACCGGGAGGCGCCCGGCTCGCGCAGCACCCAGGTGTTCGTGCCGTCGAGCGTCATGATGTCCGGGTTCGGCGCGAGCAGGCAGCGTGCCCGCCGGCCGAAGTCGCCGCCGCCCCAGCCCGTCACGACGACAGCCGCGCTGCAACGTCCTCCCCGAGCCGGACCAGCCGGTCGGGGATGGACAGGTAGGCGCCGTCGTCGGTGAGCACGGCCTGCGGCTCCACGGCGGCGAGGTCCCGCCCCGGGGCCGACGCGATCGCCTCGGCCGGGGAGGCGAAGTCGAAGAGCTCCAGGCAGGTGCAGTACGTCGGCGGCAGCATCAGCATCTCGCGGTCGTCGACCGCCGAGATCGCCTCTCGCACGGGCAGCCACACCACGTGGTCGGACTCGGTCGAGACGTCGCGCGTCACCTGGCCCGGGGGCATCTCGGCGACGAAGAACCGTGCGTTGAACCGTCGCGGCTCGAAGTCCGGGGTCACCCACGACCCCCACAGCGCGAGCAGGTCGGTCCGCAGCTTGAGCCCGCGACGGTCCAGGAACGAGGTGAACGAGACCTCGCGGGCCTCGAGCGCGCGCCGGTCGTCCTCCCAGTCCGCGCCGGTGGTGTCCTCGACGACGGAGTCCTCGGTCGGCCCGGCCAGGAGCACGCCGGACTCCTCGAAGGTCTCGCGTACGGCGGCGCAGACGAGGGCGCGCGCGAAGGCCTCGTCGGTGTCGAGCAGCGACGCCCACTCCGCCGCGGACGGGCCGACCCATCCGATCTCGTGGTCGAAGTCGCGCTTGTCGACTCCGCCGCCGGGGAAGACGCACATGCCCGCGGCGAAGGCCATGTCCACGTGCCTGCGCAGCAGGTAGACCTCGAGGCCACCGGGCCCGCCGTCACCCTGGCGCAGCAGCACCACGGTGGAGGCATGCTTGGGGTCCACGGCCTCGCGACCGCCGTCGGCATAGGCCGACGCGTGCGCGACGAGGTGGTCGGGCAGCCGCCGCGTCGGGTCCATCCGGCCTCAGACCTCGACGACCAGCTCGACCTCGACGGGCGCGTCGAGAGGGAGCACGGGGACGCCTACCGCGCTGCGGGCGTGCTGGCCGATGTCGCCGAAGACCGCGCCGAACAGCTCCGACGCCCCGTTGGCCACCCCGGGCTGGCCGGTGAAGTCGGGCGTCGACGCCACGAACGCCGTCACCTTGACGATCCGCTTGATCGCCGACAGGTCCCCGAGCTCGGCCCGCACCGCGGCGAGCGCGTTGAGCGCGCACTGGCGCGCGCACTCGACGGCCTCCTCGGTGGTGACCTCACCGCCGACCTTGCCGGTCGCGATCAGCTGGCCGTCGCGCATCGGCAGCTGGCCGCTGGTGAAGACGTGGTTGCCGCTGCGCACGGCGGGCACGTAGGCCGCGACCGGCTTGGCGACCTCGGGCACGCTCAGCCCGAGCTCGCCGAGGCGCTCCTCGGGGGTGCTCACGCGAGGGGCCGCTTGAAGTAGGCGACGACGTTCTCGCCGCCACCCGGGCCCGGGACGACCTGCACGAGCTCCCAGCCGTCCTGACCGAAGTTGTCGAGGATCTGCTTGGTGGCGTGCACGAGCACCGGGGCGGTCAGGTATTCCCATTTCGTCATGCCTCGGACTCTAGCGCTGGCGACTACGGTGGTCGCCGTGCAGCCTGCCGACCCCGGGGACGTGACGACGCGTCCCAGCGAGCCGCCCGACGCGGTGCTGCGCTACGCGGCCCACGCCGACGGCGTGGTCGACGTGCACCTCCCGCCGGCGCAGTCCTTCTCCCCTGGTCCGCGACCGCTGGTGGTCTACGTGCACGGCGGCTTCTGGCGGCAGGCCTACGACCGACGACACGCGCGACCGCTGGCGAACGCCCTCGCCGCGCAGGGGTACGTCGTCGTGGTGCCGGAGTACCGCCGCGGGGCGGGCGCCTGGCGCGAGACCCTGGCCGACCTCGGTGCCGTCATGACCGGGCTCCCCGAGCTGCTCGGCCGCCTCGACCTGCCGCACCACGACGACCACGCTCGTGGGCCACTCCGCGGGTGGGCACCTGGTGCTGTGGCTGGCCAACGAGGCCTACGACGTGGCCCGGGTGGTGGCGCTCGCCCCGGTCGGCGACCTGCGGCACGCCGACGAGACGGGCATGGGCGACCACGCTGCGCGCGACTTCCTGGGTGGGTCCGTCACCGAGGTGCCCGCTGCCTACGACGCTGCCGACCCGGCCACCCGCATGCACACCCGTCCGCGGGCCGAGGTGGTCGTCGTGCACGGCGACCACGACGACACGGTCCCGATCCTCAGCAGCCGAGGACTCGCCGACCGGTTCCCCTGGCTCGACCTCCGCGTGCTGGCCGGCCACGACCACCTCGACGTGATCGACCCGCTGTCCGCTGCCTGGCCCACGGTCCGGGACGCCGTACGAAGTGGCACGCTGGAGGCATGACGCCCCGCCGGATCGCCGTCGTCGGAGCCGGCCCCGCCGGCACCGCGCTCGCGCTCGGCCTCGCGCGCCACGGGTGCGACGTCACGCTGGTCTCGGACCGGACGGCCGAGGAGATCCGCGCCGGGTCGGTGATGTCGAGCCAGATCACCTTCGAGTCCGCGTTGGAGACCGAGCTCGCGCTGGGCATCTCCGGGCTGCTCCCCGAGGCGCCGCCGATCACCACCATGAGCTACGCCATCCGTCGCCTCGACGGGTCGACCGCGACGTTCGAGACGCGTCTGCCGACCGCCGCTCGCTCCCTCGACCAGCGGGTGCGCGTGCCCTTGCTGATGGAGGAGATCGAACGCCACGGCGGCAAGGTCGTGGTGCGCTCGGCGACCGTCGACGACCTCGAGGACCTCGCCCGCGACCACGAGCTCGTCGTCGTCTCCACCGGTCGCGGCGGGCTGTCGTCGCTGTTCGAGGTGGACGCCGACCGGTCGCCGTACTCCTCGGCGCAGCGGGTCGCCGCGCTGACCTACCTGCGGCGGCCGGAGCACGGCGACGCGCTGCGCTACCGGTCGGTCGAGGGCGTCGGCGAGTGCTTCAGCTGCCCGGCACAGACCGTGGACGGTCCCTGCGACATCGTCGTCGTCGAAGGGGTGCCCGGCGGCCCGCTCGACGCCTGGGACGACGTCACCACGCCTGACGAGCACCTCGCGCGGCTGCGCGACCTGCTGGCCGAGCACTTCCCCGAGGAGGGCGCCCGTCTCGACGGTGCGACGCTGGTCGACGACCGGTCGGTCCTGCGTGGCCGCTTCACCCCCGTCGTACGACGCCCCGTCGGCGTGCTGCCCAGCGGCGCACCGGTGCTGGGCATGGCCGACGTGGTGGTGCTCAACGACCCGCTCACCAGCCAGGGCGCCAACAACGCGACCAAGTCGGCCTCCTTCTACCTCGAGGCGATCGGCGCGCACCACGGTGCGTTCGACGCGGGCTGGATGCAGCGCACCTTCGACAACTTCTGGCGCGGGTGGGCGCAGTGGGCGACGGAGTGGACCAACTCGTGGCTGCGGCCCTCGCTGCCGCACCAGCGCCTCGTCGTCGACGCCGCCGGCGAGCACCCGGTCGTCGCGGAGCGGATCGCGGCGGGCTTCGACGACGCCCGGCTGTTCAGCCCGTGGTGGTTCGACCCGGCCGAGGCGTCGGCGTTCCTGGCCTCCGCCCGCGCCGCCGAGGCCGGCCCGTTCGACCCGCGCGACCTGCGCCGCGCGCTCGGGCAGTACGCCACCGGCGTCACCGTCGTCACCACCCTCGACGGGTCCGGCCGGCCGTTCGGGATGACCGCGAACTCCTTCACGTCGGTCTCGCTCGCGCCTCCCCTGGTGCTGTGGGCCGCCGCGAAGTCGTCCCCGTCGCTGGTCGCCTTCGAGCAGTCCGACCGGTTCGCCGTCAACGTGCTCGCCTCCGACCAGCACCACCTCTCGCGGCAGTTCTCCACCTCCGGCGGCGACAAGTTCGAGGGCGTCCGGCTGCTCGACGCCGACCTGCCGCTGCTCGCCGGCACCGTCGCGTCCTTCACGTGCCGCAGGCTCCCCGGCGCCCGCGGGCGCATCGACGCCGGCGACCACGTGCTGTTCCTCGGCGAGGTGGAGACCTACGACGCCCCCGGCGGCGAGCCGCTCGTGTTCCACTCGGGCTTCTACCGGCTCGCCACCCGCCACCCGGACCTCTGACCCGTTTACCAGGGGATGCAGCGAATCTTTCGCTGACCACGGTGATCTTCCCGTGGGAAGCAACAGTTCTCCATGGGAAGTACGGCGATCGCTGCGCCGTACGACGGGCGCCGCAGCCGGCGTACGACGGGCGCGCGACGACCGGCGACGCCAGTTGTCGCCCACAGGCCGGCCGGCCCGCGCGATGTCCACAGTCCACGTCACGGATCTACGTCGGAGCGCCGGACGCCAGCAGGATCCACGGTCATGGACCGACTTCGCGTGCTCGCCGAGACCCAGGGCTACTTCACCCGCCAGGACGCCTTGCAGGCCGGTCATGACGACCTGTCGATCCGACGCAGCGTGAAGGCCCGGGTGTGGCGCCGCGTCCGCGTCGGCGCCTATACGTTCCCCGACCTGTGGCCGCCCACCGGCGAGGGCGTGCACCGGATCACCGCCCACGCAGCCGCCGCCAAGCTCGGGCCGGCGGTCGCCCTGAGCCACGTCAGCGGCGCTCTCGAGCACGGCATGCGCCTGTGGGACGCCGACCTGTCCCTCACGCACGTCACCCGGCTCGACGGCGGGGCCGGGCGCACGGAGTCCGGTGTCCAGCACCACGAGGGACTGACGCTACCGAGCGACGTCGTCACCCTCGGGGGCCGCCAGGTGCTGACACCGGCCCGCGTCGCCATCGAGACCGCCTCCCTCCTGTCCCCGGAGGCCGGCCTGGTCGTGCTCGACTCCGCTCTGCATCTCGAGCTGTGCACGCGCGCCGAGCTCGACGCCACGTTCGACGTGATGCGCCACTGGCCGGGGATGCTGCGCGCCCAGCTCGCGGTGCGCATGGCCGATCCGGGCGGTCAGTCCGTGGGCGAGTCACGTGGCCGGTGGCTGTTCTACCTGCAGGGCTTGCCGGCACCGGTGCTGCAGTACCACGTGTACGACGAGCACGGCCGGCTGATCGGGATCTGCGACTACGCCTGGCCGGACTACGGTCTCCTCGGCGAGTTCGACGGGATGGCGAAGTACCTCCGGCTCCTGCGCCCCGGTGAGACGCCCGGCGACGCGGTCACGCGGGAGAAGCGACGCGAGGACCTCTTGCGTGCCACCACGACGTGGCCCATGGTCCGGTTGACCTGGACCGACCTCTACTCGCCCGTTGCCACGGCCGCCCGGGTTCGCCGGCACCTGAAGGCCGCCGCCTGAGTCGTCCCGCGCTCGCGCGGACCTCCAGCGGATCGGCCGTACGGCGTTCGCGGGCGCCGTACTCCCCACGGAAATCTGTCGCTGCCCACGGAAAGATCACCGTGGGCAGCGAAAGATTCGCTGCATCCCCTGGTAAACGGTCAGGACGCCAGCTCCGGCTCGGTCTTCTCCCGCACCTCGTCCTCGCTCACACCCGGCGCCAGCTCGACGAGCCGCAACCCGCCGCCCTCACCGGTCACGGGGTCCCTCGGGTCGATGTCGATGACGCACAGGTCGGTGATGATGCGCTGCACGACGCCCTTGCCGGTGTAGGGCAGCGAGCACTCCTCGACGATCTTGTAGGACCCGTCCTTGGCGACGTGCTCCATCAGCACGATCACGCGCTTGGCGCCGTGCACGAGGTCCATCGCGCCGCCCATGCCCTTGACCATCTTGCCGGGGATCATCCAGTTGGCGATGTCACCGGCGGCCGAGACCTGCATGGCGCCGAGGATCGCGGCGTCGATCTTGCCGCCGCGGATCATCCCGAAGGACATGGCGGAGTCGAAGAACGACGCGCCCTTGCGCAGCGTCACCGTCTCCTTGCCCGCGTTGATCAGGTCGGGGTCCTCCTCGCCCTCGAGGGGGTAGGCGCCGACGCCGAGGATGCCGTTCTCGGACTGCAGCACCAGCTCGACGTCGTCGTCGACGTAGTTGGGGACCAGCGTCGGCAGACCGATGCCGAGGTTGACGTAGGACCCGTCCTCGAGCTCGGAGGCCGCCCGCGCGGCCATCTCCTCACGACTCCATGCCATCTCAGCTCTCCTCGCCGGCTCGGGGACGCACGGTCCGCTTCTCGATCAGCTTGTCCTCGGCCTGCTCGGCCGACAGCTCCACGACGCGCTGCACGTAGACGCCGGGGGTGTGTACGTCGTCGGCCGCGATGTCGCCGGGGTCGACGAGGTGCTCGACCTCGGCGATGGTGACGCGCCCGCACATGGCGGCGAGCGGGTTGAAGTTGCGGGCGGACTGGCGGAAGACCAGGTTGCCGTGGCGGTCGCCCTTCCAGGCGCGCACGAGGCCGAAGTCGGCGACGATGGCCTCCTCCAGCACGTAGTCCTGCGGGCCGTCGTGGGTCTCGAAGGTGCGCACCTCCTTCTCGGGCGAGGCGACGAGCACGTTGCCGGCGTCGTCGTACTTCCAGGGCAGCCCACCCTCGGCCACCTGGGTGCCGACACCGGTCGCGGTGAAGAACGCCGGGATGCCCGACCCGCCGGCCCGCATCCGCTCGGCCAGCGTCCCCTGGGGGGTGAGCTCGACCTCGAGCTCGCCGGAGAGGTACTGGCGCGCGAACTCCTTGTTCTCACCGACGTAGGAGGAGATCATCCGCCGGATCCGATGGCTGAGCAGCAGCCGCCCGAGGCCCGCCTCGTCGACGCCGCAGTTGTTCGAGACCGCCTGGAGCTCGTCGGCACCCTGGTCCAACAGCGCCTGGATCAGCACCGTGGGGATGCCGCACAACCCGAATCCGCCCACCGCGATGGTCGACCCACTCGCGATGTCGGCGACCGCCTCCGCAGCCGACCCGACCACCTTGTCCACGCCAAGCACCTCCTGCTCCGGACTGGTCAGCACCAGCCTCGGCCACCCTAGCCAGCGCGGTGTGCCGGTGGTCACGGGCGGTTGACCCACACCTCGCCCCGCACAGTGCGCCCGGCGCACATGAGCCGCCTCACATCCGCGTGGGTGGGACGAGCGCAGCGGCTAGTGTCGCGGCGTGACCGAGCCCTCCGCTGAGCAGGACTGGGCCGAGCAGCACTGGGCCGGGGTCGAGCTCCACATCGTCACCGGCAAGGGCGGCACCGGCAAGTCCACCGTCGCCGCCGCCCTCGCGCTGGCGCTGGCCTCGCGCGGCAAGACGGTGCTGCTGTGTGAGGTCGAGGGTCGCCAGGGCATCGCGCAGCTCTTCGACGTGCCTCCGCTGCCCTACGAGGAGCGCCGGATCGCGCAGGGCCCCTCCGACGGCGGCGACCTCTACGCCCTGGCCATCGACCCGGAGTCGGCGCTGCTGGAGTATCTCGCGATGTACTACCGCCTCGGCCGCGCCGGCAAGGCGCTCGACCGCTTCGGCGTCATCGACTTCGCGACCACGATCGCCCCGGGCGTGCGCGACGTGCTGCTCACCGGCAAGGTCTACGAGGCGGTCCAGCGCAACCGCCGCAGCAAGCACGCGCGCCAGTACGACGCCGTCGTGCTCGACGCACCCCCGACGGGTCGCATCTCGCAGTTCCTCAACGTCAACGGCGAGCTGGCGGGCCTGGCCAAGGTCGGGCCGATCCGGGCGCAGGCAGACACCGTGATGACGCTGCTGCGCTCGAAGCGCACGCGCGTCCACCTCGTCACGATCCTGGAGGACATGCCGGTCCAGGAGACCGCCGACGGCATCGACGAGCTGCGCCGGGACGGGCTGCCCGTGGGCGGGGTCGTGGTCAACCTGAGCCGTCGCAACGACCTCGACGAGGAGGAGCGGGACCGGGCGCTCGCCGGCGAGCTGTCGCGCGCGGCGGTCGAGGCCGACCTCGCACGGATGGGCATCACGGCGACCGGCCCCCTCCTCGACGGGCTGCTCGACGAGGCCCGCGAGCACGCCGAGCGCCGTGACCTCGAGGACGAGCAGCGCAAGCGGATCAACGAGCTGGACGTGCCGACCTACGAGCTGACCCGTCTCGCCGAGGGCGTCGATCTCGGGGGGCTCTACGAGCTGGCCGCCGAGCTGTGCCGACAGGGGATGGCATGACGACCGCACGCAGCCGCGTCGGGCCGCTCGTCGCCCACAGCGAGGGCACCCCGCACCTCGACGTCGATGCCCTGCTGGCCGACACGTCGACGAGCATCATCGTGTGCTGCGGCTCCGGCGGCGTCGGCAAGACGACCACCTCCGCGGCGCTCGCGCTGCGGGCCGCCGAGCAGGGTCGCCGCGTTGTCGTGCTCACCATCGACCCGGCTCGCCGCCTCGCGCAGTCGATGGGCATCGAGCGGCTCGACAACATTCCGCGCCCGGTCCCCGGAGTCGACGCGGCCCACGGCGGGTCGCTCGACGCGATGATGCTCGACATGAAGCGCACCTTCGACGAGGTGGTGGAGAGCCAGGCCACCCCGGAGAAGGCGGCGCAGATCCTGGCCAACCCGTTCTACGTCGCGCTGTCCAGCTCCTTCGCGGGCACGCAGGAGTACATGGCGATGGAGAAGCTCGGCCAGCTGCACGCCGACGCTCGCGTGGACGGCCGCTGGGACCTGATCGTGGTGGACACGCCCCCCTCACGCTCGGCGCTGGACTTCCTCGACGCCCCCGAACGGCTCTCGAGCTTCCTCGACGGACGGTTCATCCGGCTGCTGCTGGCTCCCGCGCGTGGCCCGGCCAAGCTGATGACCGCCGGACTCGGGGTGATCACCAACGCGCTCACCAAGATCCTCGGCGCCCAGGTGCTGCGCGACATGCAGACCTTCGTGGCGGCGTTCGACACCCTCTTCGGGGGGTTCCGCCAGCGGGCTAACAAGACCTATGCGCTCCTCCAGGCCCGGGGTACGGCGTTCCTGGTCGTCGCGGCGCCCGAGCCGGACGCCCTGCGCGAGGCGGCCTACTTCGTGGAGCGCCTCAACGCCGAGCGGATGCCTCTCGCGGGACTGGTGGTCAACCGGGCGAGCCGCGTCCAGCAGGGGCGGCTGAGCGCGGAGCGGGCTCTGGCCGCCGCCGAGCGGCTGGAGGAGGAGGCGTCCGAGGCCGAAGGCCCCGGCGACGCGGGCCTGACCGCAGGCCTGTTGCGGCTGCACGCCGACCGGGCGCGCGCGCTGGCGCGTGAGGCTCGCCTGCGCAGCTGGTTCGCGACGATGCATCCCGACGTACCGACGGCCGTCGTGCCGGCACTGTCCACGGACGTGCACGACCTGGCCGGGCTCCGGCTGGTCGGCGACCTGCTGTCCCGGTAGGGACCCGGGTCGACGCTCAGGCGGTGACGAGCTCGGAGTCGGTGCTGAGGGTCACGCTCGCGGCGTGGTCCTCCATCGCCGTCTCGAGCAGTCGGCGCCAGGACGTCACGTTCGGCCGGCGGCGCAGCAGCGCACGGCGCTCGCGCTCGGTCATGCCGCCCCAGACACCCCACTCGATCTCGTTGTCGAGCGCCTCGGCAAGGCACTCGGTGCGCACCGGGCAACCGGCGCACATCTGCTTGGCGCGGTTCTGCGCGGCACCGCGCACGAACAGCTCGTCCGGTCGCGTCTGGTTGCACAGCGCGGCTCCGGCCCAGTCCTCGTTCCACAACATCTGCATCATCGGCCTTCGTCCCTCCGAGAAGGGCCCACCTCCCAGCGGGCCTAGCGAGTCAATCCCCATGTATGAAGGTAAAGACATCGAACCTCACGAAACAGACACAGAGGGAGCAACTTGTGATAGTCCGATGGAACTAGACGCTTCAACCGAATAGCCCTTCAGGACCCGCCGAACGCTGCGATTGAGCGTGAAATCACCGGGAAACGGCGGGTGCCCCGGACGCACACCGCCCCGGAGTAGCCCGAACGGACTAGGCGGGCGTAGTTCGTCCACCACGCCGAGGGGTGGACGGTGCGTGACACGGAGCGGTTCTGGGGGTAGGCGCGCGGGCCCGGACGGCACAGACCGGTCCCGTACTCTGGAGCCCATGTCCTCTCGGAGAACCGACCGGCTGCGGCCGGCCAGCGTGGCCTCGCACCTCGGCGTGATGGTGGCCGTCGCAGCCGTCCTGGGAGTGCTCGTCGCCGGACTCGCGATCCCGTTCGCGGCCATCGCCGGACTCGGCACCCGCAACGTCGCCGACAGCATGGACAAGATCCCCTCGGACCTGGTCGCCTCGCCCCTCTCCCAGCGCACCCGGATCCTCAACAAGGACGGCTCCACGCTGGCCACCCTGTACGACGAGAACCGGGTCAACGTGCCGCTGGCCAAGGTCTCACCGATCATGCGCAAGGCGATCATCGCGATCGAGGACTACCGCTTCTACCAGCACGGCGCGCTGGACCTGCGCGGCACGATGCGCGCCTTCGTCACCAACCAGGCCAACAACGGGGAGACCACGCAGGGCGGGTCGTCGATCACCCAGCAGATGGTCAAGATGACGCTGATCACCCAGGCCGAGTCGGCCGAGGAGCGCGCGGCCGCGACCGCCGACACCTACCAGCGCAAGATCCAGGAGCTCCGCTACGCGATCGCCTTCGAGGAGAAGTACTCCAAGGACTGGATCCTCGAGCGCTACCTGAACATCGCCTACTTCGGGGACGGCGCCTACGGCGTCGAGGCGGCCGCCCGGCACTACTTCTCCAAGCCGGCCGCCAAGCTCGACCTGCGCGAGTCGGCGCTGCTGGCCGGTCTGGTCAAGAACCCGACCCGCTACGACCCGACCAACTACGTGGGCGAGGCGACCCAGCGCCGCAACACGGTGCTGGGCCGGATGGCACAGCTCAACGTCATCTCCGCCACCGAGGCCAGCGACGCGCAGGCCGCCCGGATCGGGCTGAAGGTGACGCCGGCCAACAACGGCTGCGTCTCGTCCGACGCCGCCGTTCTTCTGCGACTTCGCGATCCAGTACCTCCTGGCCGACGCCAAGCTCGGCCGGACCGTCGAGGACCGCCGCAACCTGCTGTACGGCGGCGGGCTGACGATCAAGACCACCCTGGACCCGCGCTTCCAGAAGGCGGCCGACGCCTCCGTCGCCAATCACGTCTACCCCAAGGACGGCGCGATCGGCGGGCTGGCGATGGTCGAGCCGGGCACCGGGGCGGTGCGCGCCCTGTCGCAGTCCCGTCCGATGGGGGCGAAGAAGAAGCGGGGCGAGACCTACCTCAACTACGTCGTGCCCAGCGAGTTCGGCGACTCGCGCGGGTTCCAGGCGGGCTCGACGTTCAAGGCGTTCGTGCTGTCGGCCGCGATCCAGCAGCGGATCCCGCTGCGGACCCAGATCGCCTCACCGGACCGGATCGCGCATCGCGAACAACCGGTTCCGGGTCTGCGACGGCTACCTCGGCAGCACCGACACCTGGGACCCGTCGAACTCCACCGGCAGCGGCACGTTCGACCTCTACACCGGCACCCAGAAGTCGGTGAACACCTTCTTCGCCCAGCTCGAGCTGCGCACCGGTCTGTGCGAGCCGGTCAAGCTGGCCCGCGCGATGGGCGTGATCGTGCCCGAGCGCGACGTCGTGCCGCCGTTCACCCTGGGCGTCACCGACACCAACCCGCTGACCATGGCCGGGGCCTACGCGACGTTCGCGGCGCACGGGAAGTACTGCGAGCCGCAGCCCGTCTCCTCGATCGTGAACAGCGTCGGCAAGACCATCGAGACCTACCCCAAGCGCTGCACGCAGGTGCTGCGCTCGGACTCCGCGGACGCGGTCGCCGACATCCTCAAGGGCGTCCAGGAGCCCGGGGGCTTCGGCTTCAACGCCGGCCTCGGCCTCAGCCCAGCCCTCCGCGGGCAAGACGGGCACCACGCAGTCCAACAAGTCGGTGTGGTTCGTCGGGTTCACCCCCAACCTGGCCGCTGCCGCGATGATCGCGGGCGCCAACTCCAAGGGCCAGCCGCAGCCGCTCAACGGGCAGACGGTCGCCGGCCGCACCGTGTACGGCGCCGCGGGCTCCTCGCTCGCCGGCCCGATCTGGGGCGACGCGATGAAGGTCATCCAGCAGTGGCTGCCGGACGAGTCGTTCACCCCGCCGGGCGCGCAGGCCGTCTCCGGCGCGACCACGACGATCCCGTCGCTCTACGGCCAGAACCCCAGCGAGGCGGCTCGCCGGCTCCGCGAGGCCGGCTTCAACCCGGTCGTCGGGCCGAGCGTCGACAGCTCCAACTCCGCCGGGACGGTGGCCTACCTCAGCCCCGGCTCCGGCACCTCGGCGCCGTCCGGGACGACCGTGACCATCTACGTCTCCGACGGCTCGCCGTACGTCGCCCCGCAGCAGCCGGACGAGCAGCGGCGACGGGAACAGTGCCGGCGGCAACGGCAACGGCAACGGGAACGGGAACGGCCGGGGCCGCGGTCGGCGCTGAGGCCCCTCAGCCGAGCTGGCGACGGACCTCCGCCGCGACCGTCCCACCGTCGGCGCGGCCACGCACCTGCGGCTGCAGCCGGCCCATCACCTGACCGATGGCCCGCATGCCCTGGTCCCGGACGTCGAGGTCGTCGATCGTGCGCGTGACCAGGTCGGCGACCTCCGCCTCGGAGAGCTGCTCGGGCAGGTAGTCGGCCAGCACCGCGGCCTCCGCGCGCTCCTTGGCGGCGCTCTCCGCCCGGCCGGCGTCCTCGAAGGCGGTGGCCGCCTCACGCCGCTTCTTGGCCTCGGCACCGATCACGGTGACGACGTCCTCGTCGCTGAGCTCGCGATGCTCCTTGCCGGCCACCTCCGCGTTGGTGACGGCGGTCAGCACCATGCGCAGCGTCGAGGACCGCAGCTCGTCACGGGCCTTGATCGAGGCGGTCAGGTCGGTCCGGAGACGGTCTTTGAGGGCACTCACGCCGGCCAGTCTCTCAGTCGGCCGGCTACGGCAGCGCGCAGCGGCGCTGCGAGCGGCCCGCGACGCGAACAGGCCGACCCCGTGTGAAAGCCTGGAGCCATGGCGTCCCCTGCTCGACCGCTGCTGCGCGCCGCGGCCCGCACCGCCGGCCTGGGCGCCCTCGCCGGAGCGTCCGCGCTCGGCTACGCCACCCTGGTCGAGGTGCGCTGGTTCGTGCTGCGCCGGGTCACCCTGCCGGTGCTGCCGGCCGGCCACGACCCGCTCCGGGTGCTGCACGTCTCCGATCTGCACCTGACGCCCTCCCAAGGTCGCAAGCGGGACTGGATCGCCGGGCTCGCCGCCCTCCAGCCGGACCTGGTCGTCAACACCGGCGACAACCTCGCGCACCAGGAGTCCGTGCCGGTGCTGCTCGACGCGCTCGGCCCCCTGCTCGACGTGCCGGGCGTCTTCGTGTTCGGCTCCAACGACTACTTCGCGCCGTCGCTGCGCAACCCGGTGCGCTACCTGCTGCCCGACGACGGCCAGCGCAACGTGCACACCCCCCGCCTGCCGTACGGCGACCTCCGCGCCGGCTTCGAGCGGTCCGGGTGGATCGACCTGACCAACCGCCGAGACCAGCTCGTGGTCGACCGGACGTCGATCGCGTTCGCGGGCGTCGACGACCCGCATCTCGGCTACGACGATCTCGCCTCGGTGGCGGGCCCCGCGGACGCCGAGGCCGACGTCCGCCTCGGCGTGCACGCACGCGCCGTACCTCCGGGTGCTCGACCAGTTCGCCGCCGACGGCTACGACGACCGTCCTGGCCGGTCACACCCACGGCGGCCAGCTGCGCCTGCCGCTCGCCGGGGCCCTCGTCACCAACTGCGACCTCGATCGCGCGCGAGCCAGGGGCCTGCACCGGCACCCGGCGGACGCCCCCGCGGGCACCCCCGGCAGCTCGTGGCTGCACGTCTCCGCGGGGCTCGGGACGTCGCCGTACGCCGCCGCGCGCTTCTGCTGTCGCCCCGAGGCGACCCTGCTCACGCTCACCTCGACGACCTGAACCGCGCGCCGGCGGCGGCTCATCTCGGACGGCGCTCCCGGTTTCGTGAGCCGGCGACGGGTCGGATACAGTGACTCCGCCCTCGGGCTGTGGCGCAGCTTGGTAGCGCGCCTCGTTCGGGACGAGGAGGCCGCAGGTTCAAATCCTGTCAGCCCGACCAGCGAGGGAAACCCCAGAACCCCCGGACCGCCCTGCGGCCCGGGGGTTCTGTGCGTCCGGATCGGTCTGAGAGCCCGCGCGACGGACGTCGAAGGGACCGTCTCCGACACCGGCACCAGGCCGCCCGAACCGGTCCCTCCGTGGCGGGTGAACGTGCTGCTCAGCGGCCCCCTCGCGGACCCTCCGAACGGACCACCTCGTCCGGGCCGATCGCGGAACGAACCAACCTTTTACCTACGAATACATCCTCTGAACGGTCAGAATCCTTACACTCAATCTTACTACTTTGTAAGTATTTCGACCCTGGGAGCACACCATGCGCAACTCCACTCGCCTCGTCTTCGCCGGCCTCGTCTCCGTCCTCGTCCTCGGCATCGCCCCTGCTCAGGGCGCCTCCGCCGCCCCCGACGGTGCGGCCAAGGCGATCTCCTGGTGCTGCCGCTGACCTCGTCCCTTCGGACGCTCAAAACAGACATTCGTCCTAAAGGGTTCTTACTGAGTAAGGATCCTCGTACGATGGATGTATGAGTTCCATCGGCCGTCGTATCCGCGAGGTGCGGATCGCCCAAGGCATGACCCAGAGCGCGCTCGCGTGCGACGGGATCAGCGCCGGCTACGTGTCCCTCGTGGAGTCCGGCAAGCGGACCCCGTCGAGCCAGATGCTGGCGCGCTTCGCGGACCAGCTCGGGGTGCCGTTGAGCCGCCTCGCTGACGACCCGACCCCCCGGGCGGCCCCGGCCGGTCCCGAGGCTGGTCGCGTCGAGCTCAACTTCGCTCGGCTGGCACTGGCCAACGGCAACCCGACCGAGGCGATCCGGACGCTCGACCAGCTGCCCTGGGAGACCCTGAACAGCCTGGTCTGGGCCGACGCCAACCTGCTGATGGCCGAGGCGCTCCAGCAGACCGGGCAGCTCGACCGCGCCGTCGCCACCCTCGAGGCGCTGCTCCAGCGGTGCCGCGCGGACGAGACGTGGATGAGCTACGCCGTCGCCGCCACGACGCTGACCGTGATGTACCTCGAGTTCGGCGACGTCAACCGCGCCCTCGAGGTCGCCGGCGATGCCCTCGCGCAGATCGAGCGCTCCGACCTGGTCGGCACCGACGAGCACATCCGTCTCGGCGCCATGCACGTCGCTGCCGCCTTCGAGCGGGGCGACCTCCTCTACGCCACCCACCAGGTCGACTCCCTGATCAAGACCGCCGACCGGGTCGGCTCCAGCCGGGCCCGCGGCTCCATCTACTGGAACGCCGGCGCCGTCGCGTCCGAGCGCGGCCGCTACACCGACGCCATCCGCCTGACCGACCGCGCCGTCGCGCTGATCGGCGAGCAGGAGGAGAGCCGGGACCTGCCGCGGCTGCGGCACTACTACGCCTGGCTGCTGCTGCGCGCCGATCAGCCCGACCCCGAGGAGGCGCTGCGTCAGCTCGACCTGGCCGACGCCGATCCCTCGCTCGCCGGAGCCCGCCTGGACAACGGGGCCTTCGCCGTGACGCGCGGGCGGGCCTACCTCCTGCTGGGCGACCTCGAGCTGGCCGCGGAGCAGGGTGCCATCGCGCTGTCGCTGCTCGGCCCCTCCGACCACGTGGACCGTGCCGGTGCGCTGCTGCTCCTCGGCGACGTCGGCGCCGCACAGATGGACGACGACCTGGCCGGTGAGGCCTACCGGGAGATGGAGCTGGTCCTGCGCGACATGCGAGCCTCGCGCAGCGTCGCCCGGCTGTGGCGCGAGCTCGGCGACGGCCTGCGGGCCCACGGCCAGATCGCCGCCGCCGTGTCCGCCTACGACAGCTCGCTGAGCATGCTCGGCCTCGCCACCAGTCCGGCCAGCCACCGCGTCAGCCTCAAGACCCACTAAGAGTGCTCCCGCATCTGACACACTGCCCGCATGGCTGACACGCGCGACCCGGACGGGCCGGACCCAGAAGTGGCGCCGGACCGAGACGCCGAGACCGCGAAGCTCGAGCTGCCGTCGTTCCCCGGCTTCGGACGCAAGCGCCGCGGCAAGCGCACCGAGACCGCAGCGGAGCCGCCCCGCCAGGAGACCCGTTCGCAGGACTACACCGAACCGGTGATGACCGGCGATCGCACGAGCCAGGTGGACGCTGTCCTCGAGCCTGCCGTGGTCGCGCCTGCCGTGGTCGAGACCGCCGTCGCTGAGCCCGCTGTCGCTGAGCCCGCCGTCGCTGAGCCTGCCGTCGCTGGGCCCGCCGGCGCGGACGAGCAGGCCCCCCCATCGAAGAAGCCCTTCACGCTGCCGAACATCGACGGCCGCATCGCCGCGGCGATCACCGGTGCGCTGATCGGTCTGCTCGGCGGGGCGCTCACCTACCTGGCGCTGCTCGGCTGTGACGCGATCCGCGGCACCCGGACGTGCGGCGGCGGCCCCGGCTTCTTCGCGATCCTCGCGATCCTGGCCGTGATGGTCGTCGCTGGAGCGCTCGTGCTCACGCTCTGGCGACTGCCCGAGCCTCGGGCGACGAGCGTCCTGGGCGTCGGTGTGCTGTTCGTGCTGATGCTGCTGGTGCTGCAGGACCAGCTGCTCTCACCCTGGATGTTCCTGGTCGTCCCAGTCGTCACCGCGCTCGGCTTCCTGCTGGGGCACTGGGTCACCACCGCCTTCGTGGAGAAGGTGCCCGAGAAGGGGCCCCAGCACGACGTCCGCTGACCACGGACGTCGCCTCAGAGCGTCGCGGCGACGAGCTCCGCGATCTGGACGGTGTTGAGCGCGGCCCCCTTGCGCAGGTTGTCACCGGAGATGAACAGCGCCAGCCCTCGCTCGCCGTCGACCCCCGGGTCCTGGCGGATCCGGCCCACGAAGCTCGGGTCCTGACCGGCGGCCTGCAGCGGCGTCGGCACATCGGTGAGCCGCACCCCCGGGGCATCGGCGAGGATCTCCGCGGCTCGCTTGGCCGACAGTGCGGAGGCGAACTCGGCGTTGATCGACAGCGAGTGCCCGGTGAAGACCGGCACCCGCACGCAGGTGCCCGAGACCCGGAGATCCGGGATGCCGAGGATCTTGCGGCTCTCGTTGCGCAGCTTCTGCTCCTCGTCGGTCTCCTCGGAGCCGTCGTCGACGACCGAGCCGGCCAGCGGGATGACGTTGAAGGCGATCGGGCGGACGTACTTCACCGGGTCGGGCATCGGCACGGCCGCGCCGTCGTGGGTGAGCTGCGGCGCGTCGGCGCCGACGGCGGCGACCTGGGACCCGAGCTCCTCGACGCCGGCCAGACCGCTGCCCGAGACGGCCTGGTAGGTGCTGGCGACCAGCCGCACGAGACCGGCCTCGTCGTGGAGGGGCTTGAGCACCGGCATCGCGGCCATGGTGGTGCAGTTGGGATTGGCGATGATCCCCTTGCGGGCCTGGCGTACGGCGTCCGGGTTGACCTCGCTCACGACCAGCGGGACGTCGGGGTCCATCCGCCAGGCGGAGGAGTTGTCGACCACGACGGCACCGGCCTCGGCGTACCGCGGGGCCAGCGTGCGCGAGGTGCCACCGCCGGCGGAGAACAGCGCGATGTCGAGCCCGGAGGGGTCGGCGGTCTCGGCGTCCTCGACGAGGATCTGGCGTCCGCCCCACTCGATCGTGGAGCCGGCCGAGCGGGCCGAGGCGAAGAACCGGACGTCGGCGACGGGGAAGTCGCGATCGAGCAGGATCCGGCGCATCACGGCGCCGACCTGTCCGGTGGCGCCCACGATGCCGATGGTGACCGGGCGGCGGCTCATCGGCCGGTCCCGCCGTACACGACCGCCTCGACGTCGCCGGAGTCGAGGTCGAAGGCAGTGTGCGTGGCGACCACCGCGTCGTCGACCTGGGCCTCGTCGACGATCACGGAGATCCGGATCTCCGAGGTGGAGATCATCTCGATGTTGACCCCGGCGGCGGCCAGTGCGGAGAAGAAGCGCGCCGTGACTCCCGGGTGCGAGCGCATGCCGGCACCGATCAGCGAGACCTTGCCGATCTGGTCGTCGTAGAGCAGCGAGTCGTAGCCGACCTCGTCCTTGATCCGAGCCAGCGCGGACATCGCGCTCTGGCCGTCGTCGCGCGGCAACGTGAAGGAGATGTCGGTCAGGTTGGTCGAGGCGGCGGAGACGTTCTGCACGACCATGTCGAGGTTGACCTGGGCCTCGGCCAGGGCCTCGAAGATGCGCGCGGCCTCACCGACCTTGTCCGGCACCCCGACGACGGTGATCTTGGCCTCGCTGCGATCGTGCGCGACGCCGGCGATGATGGCCTGCTCCATGTCGATCTCTCCTCGCTGGGTGATCCAGGTGCCGGTGTTGTGGCTGAACGACGACCGGACGTGGATGGGCATGTCGTAGCGGCGTGCGTACTCCACGCACCGCAGATGCAGGATCTTCGCTCCGCACGCGGCCATCTCGAGCATCTCCTCGTAGGAGATCCGGTCGCGCTTGCTGGGCCGTGGGGACGATCCGTGGGTCGGCGGTGAAGACGCCGTCGACGTCGCTGTAGATCTCGCAGACGTCGGCCTGGAGGGCTGCGGCGAGGGCGACGGCCGTGGTGTCGGAGCCGCCCCGTCCCAGCGTGGTGATGTCCAGGGTGTCCTGGCTGACGCCCTGGAAGCCGGCCACGATCGCGACGGCCCCCTGCTCCAGGGCCCGCTCGATGCGGCCGGGCGTGACGTCGATGATCTTGGCCTTGCCGTGCGCGCTGTCGGTGATCACGCCGGCCTGGCTGCCGGTGAAGGAGCGTGCCTCTTGACCGAGGTTGCCGATCGCCATCGCGAGCAGCGCCATCGAGATCCGCTCACCCGCCGTGAGCAGCATGTCGAGCTCGCGCCCGGCGGGCAGCGGCGAGACCTGCTCGGCGAGGTCGATGAGCTCGTCGGTGGTGTCGCCCATCGCGGAGACGACCACGACGACGTCGTTCCCCGCCCGCTTGGCCTCGAGGATCCGCTGAGCCACGCGCTTGATGCCGTCGGCGTCGGCGACGGACGAGCCGCCGTACTTCTGCACGACTATGCCCACGGCCAGGCTCCTCGCGATCAGGTCGGGGCCCGGCGGAGTCCGGGCCAGGGTGATTCTACCGAGGCCGGCTCCACGACCGACGACGCGTGACGAATGCCAAGACCGGCTACGGCGTCAGCAGCTCGTCGGCGGCCGCCACCTGGTCCTGCTCGCTCTCGAACTCGGCGTCGAGACGGTCGTGGGAGACGATCGACTGCAGCGCCCGCAGCACACCGCTGGCCTCGGTGCCCCAGGAGGAGACGTAGGAGAACTGCCACCACCACAGGGCCTCGCTGATCCGGCCGCGCAGGTGGTGGCGCAACCCGTGGGCCAGGGCGGAGGCGATGCTGGTGAGGTCGTCGGAGAGCAGGGAGGTCAGGATCTCCGGCGGGTCGACGTAGGGGTCGAACACCTCGGTGTAGACGTCGACGCTCTCCAGCAGCAGCGCCAGGCGCAGCCGCATCGCGTCGAGGTCGGGGTCGGGACCGGAGTCGGGTTCGTACTCGTCGGTCGGCGTGAAGTCGGCGTGCACGCCGAGCCGCCCACCGGCCAGCAGGATCTGGCTCACCTCGAGCAGCAGCAGCGAGACCGCCTCGCCGCCGGCGGCCTCTCCGCGCGAGATCGCCCGCAGGGCCAAGAGGAAGCTCTTGACCTGGTCGGCGATCTGCTGTGCGAAGTCTTCGAGCTCGCTGTCGTGGTGGTGGGACACCACAGGTGTCTCAGTCATCGACCGATCTCCTCCCTTCGAACGCGCGTCCGAGGGTCACCTCGTCCGCATACTCCAGATCCCCGCCTACGGGTAGTCCACTAGCAAGGCGCGTCACGCGCAAGCCCATCGGCCTCAGCAACCTCGTGAGATAGGTCGCGGTCGCCTCGCCCTCGAGGTTCGGATCGGTCGCCAGGATGGTCTCGGTCACCGTGCCGTCGGCGAGCCGAGGCATCAGCTCGCGGATCCGCAGGTCGTCCGGACCGATGCCGTCGATCGGCGAGATCGCGCCGCCCAGCACGTGATAGCGGCCCCGGAACTCCCGGGTGCGCTCGATCGCCACCACGTCCTTGGGCTCCTCGACCACGCAGATCACCGTGAGGTCGCGCCGCGGGTCGCGACAGATCCGGCAGGTCTCCTCCTCGGCGACGTTGCCGCAGATCGAGCAGAACTTCACCCGCTGCTTGACCTCCACCAGCACCTGAGCCAGGCGCTGGACGTCGACCGGGTCGGCCGCGAGCAGGTGGAAGGCGATGCGTTGCGCGCTCTTGGGCCCGACGCCCGGAAGCCGGCCGAGCTCGTCGATCAGGTCCTGGACGACACCTTCGTACATGGTCGGTGCGCGCGTCCCGTCCTAGAACCCGGCCGGCAGGCCGCCGGGGCCGGTGAGACCGCCGGGGCTCTCGGGGCCGCCGAGACCACCCAGGCCGGCGGTGAGCGGGCCGAGCTTCTCCGCGGCGAGCGCCTCAGCCGCGCTCTGCGCGTCGCGGTAGGCCGCCACGATCAGGTCCTCGAGGTCCTCCGGCTCTGCCGGGTCGAAGGAGTCCTTGCGGATCTTCACCCCGATGAGGGCGCCGGTGCCGTTGACCGTCACGGTCACCAGCCCGTCGGCGACGGTGCCGTCGACGGTCGCCTCGGCCAGCGCCGCCTGGGCGGCGACCATCTGCTCCTGCACCTGCTGGGCCTGCTGCATCAGGGCGTTGAGGTCGAAGCCGCCCTCGCCGAAGGGGTTCACGCTGTCCTGCTCGGGGTGGTGGTCGCTCATCTGGGTTCCTCGCGTCGCTGGATGGGTGCTGCGGGCCGGACCGGAGCCGATCGGCTGGGACCGTGGTCAGTCGTGCTTGATCTCCTCGATGATGCTCGCCCCCAGCTCGCGCTCGAGCAGCTGGGCGCCCCCGAGTCCGTGGTCGTCGGCGTCCGGGTCGTCGCGGTCGACGTCCGCGTCCGACACCGACGGCTCCTGCTGCCGGCGGGCCTCGCCGGCGGCCCGGGTCTCCTGGATGGCCCCTCGGGCATGGGCGATCGACGCCGGGTCGACCGGTGCCCGTTCGGGGCTGGCTGCCGGGGCGGTCTGGGTGGCAGGCACGGCGGGTGGGGGGTCGACCGGCGCAGGCGGCGGGACGGCCGGCTTGGTCACCGTCATCGGCGGCTCGAGCCCCGGCTGCGCGCCGGGGTCGACGATCGCGTCGATCCGCCAGGCGTGGCCGATCACGTCGATCGCCACCTGCCGCAGGATCTCGTGGTTGCCCCCGCCCACGAACGACTCCCGCGCCCCGGCGTTGTTGAACGCGACGGTCAGCGACGTCTCGTCGACCGCGACGACCTGGGCGTTCTGGCTGAGCAGGATCCAGGTGAGCCGGCGCTTGTACTTCGCGGCCTCGACGATGTCGGGCCACAGCCGTCGTACGTCGACGAGGGTGAGGCCCCCGGGCGCCGGCCGGTCGGGCTCGGCCGGCTGGTCAGGGGGCTCGGCTGCGGGGGGCGCGGAGGGCGCGGCTGCTCGATCGGACTCGCCCGCAGGCTGCTCGACCGGCGAGACCTCCGGTGCCGTCTCGACCGGTGCCGGCTCGCGGTGCCGGCGCGGCTCGCGTGGACTCAGCAGGGGGGATCTCGGGGCGGGCGGCCGCTGCGGAGGGCATGCCCTCGATCGACATCCGCTTCTCGATCCGGTCGAGCCGGGCCATGATCCCGCCGGTGTCGTGGTCCGCCCCGGGCAGCAGCACCCGGGCGCAGATCAGCTCGAGGAGCAGCCGCGGAGCGGTGGCGCCCTTGAGCTCGGTGAGGCCCTCGGCGACCAGCTCGGCGGCTCGGCCCAGGTCGGCGCGACCGAAGCGGGCGGCCTGGGCGGTGAGCCGCTCCCCCTGGTCCTGAGGCACGTCGATCAGACCGGTGGCCGAGGCATCCGGGACGGCCGAGATGATCACCAGGTCGCGGAGGCGGCGCAGCAGGTCCTCGGTGAAACGGCGCGGGTCCTGGCCGGTCTCGATGATCTTGTCGACCACGCCGAAGACGGTGGCGCCGTCATCGGCCGCGAACGCGTCGACGACCTCGTCGAGCAGGGTGTCGGGGGTGAAGCCGAGCAGCCCCGTGGCCAGCTCGTAGGTGACGCCCTCCGGGCCGGCGCCGCCCATCAGCTGGTCGAGGACCGAGAGGGTGTCGCGTGCGGATCCGCCACCGGCCCGCACGACCAGGGGCAGGGCCGCGGTGTCGACGGTGACGCCCTCCTGCTCGCACAGCTGGCGCAGATAGTCCGAGAGCGTGCGCGGCGGGATCAGCCGGAACGGGTAGTGGTGGGTGCGCGACCGGATGGTGCCGATGACCTTCTCCGGCTCGGTCGTCGCGAAGACGAACTTGAGGTGCTCGGGCGGCTCCTCGACCAGCTTGAGCAGGGCGTTGAAGCCCTGCGTGGTCACCATGTGCGCCTCGTCGATGATGTAGACCTTGTAGCGGCTGCTGACCGGGGCGAAGAACGCCCGCTCACGCAGGTCGCGGGCGTCGTCGACGCCGCCGTGGCTGGCCGCGTCGATCTCGATCACGTCGATGGACCCGGGGCCGCCCCGGGCCAGATCGGTGCAGGACCGGCAGACCCCGCAGGGCGTGTCGGTGGGGCCCTGCTCGCAGTTCAGGCAGCGGGCGAGGATCCGGGCACTGGTCGTCTTGCCGCAGCCGCGGGGCCCGGAGAACAGGTAGGCGTGGTTGACCCGGTTGTTCGTCAACGCCGCGCGCAGCGGAGCGGTGACGTGGTCCTGACCGATGACCTCGGCGAACGACTCCGGCCGGTAGCGGCGGTACAGGGCGAGGGGGGCTTCCACGTCTGCACCCTAGCCAGCGGTGCCGACAGGCACGAGGCCGCCCACGGAGGGGTGGCACCGGGCAGCCAGCGGGCAGCAAAAGGCCCCCCGCGCACCCGACAGAGCTCACTTGCCCTTGCTGCCTTCCGGCCCTGGGGGAGTTGGGTCAGATGCCGCCGCACGGGGGGTTGGTCGGAAGTCTAGGCGAGGGTCGCCCGCCCGCCCAACTCCGTCCGTGTCGCCCTCCCGACGGACTCCGCGGCGGGCGATTTCTTCCCGGGCTCGTCCGACCGGTAACCTCTCCGGCGGAGGATTCGCCTAGTGGCCTATGGCGCTCGCTTGGAAAGCGGGTTGAGTGAAAGCTCTCAGGGGTTCGAATCCCCTATCCTCCGCCAACTGCAGGTCGCTGCCCGTGATTACGCCGACCAGGGTCCGCTCCGGACCTGGTCGGCGCTCGTGCTCTCAGGCCCACCTCGTCCCCGTTGCGTGCGTGGGGCGACGACACTGCTGGCCTCGGAGGCCGGGGTCGGTGCTGTTACCGCACCGCGGCTTCCCGATCGACGCACCGGCGCCCGTTCAGGTGTCGCGCTGACTGGTCGTGGCAAAGCCCAGCCAGGTATGGCGGTTGCCGGCCCAGCACCAGCCGACCTTCGGGGCGTCCTTGTTGGCCGCGCCGTCGCGCCCGGTGCCTCCGCTGATCCAGATCGCCGG
This sequence comes from uncultured Actinomycetota bacterium, assembly GCA_963845655.1. Lineage (GTDB taxonomy): Bacteria > Actinomycetota > Actinomycetes > Propionibacteriales > Nocardioidaceae > Nocardioides_B. Next base: position 696,798 of record CAWJTB010000002.1, read on the forward strand.
CGTACGTGCGTCCAGTCGCGAGCCTCGGGCCAGGCGTGAGGCGATGGTCATGAAGCAGTGGTTGGGTTCGAGGCGCTCCGGCTCCTGGAGCAGCCAGCTGATCCCCTCGTTGATGGTCAGTGGACTGCGACCCGACGAGACGATGGCCGGCAGCGCTTCGTGGGGGCTCCAGTTGCGCATCTCGTCTCCGCGATCGACGTCGTGGATGAGATACAGCGGCGAGGCCGGAATCTCGACGCCCGGGATCGGTCCGAACTGGTCGAGATCAGTCAGGTCACCGACGACGAAGCCCGGTTTGTCGTGGCGGGTCAGGAGTCTCGCCAGACGGCTTGGCGGCGCCAGTGCGGGATGCACCGCGAGTACCGCGCCGGGTGCCTCAGAAAGCTTCCGGGCGTGAGCTCGGAGGTCGGCTGCCGTGATGTCAGCGAGGGCGTGCACGCCGAGGTCGACGAGGGTGCGGGTCTGTTCGGCGATGCTCAAGGGGCCTGTCCTTCCGCCTGTCCTCGCCGACGCCCTCGCCAGCCGGCAGATGACGATGCTGTGATCAGGCGCTCACGGGTTGCCCTGAGGCCGCCCGGTCTCGGTCGTTGCTCTACCCGAAGGTCAGGCCGTACTTCTCGATGATGGGCATGGTGGCTTCGAAGTCGCCCTCGCAGCCGTACGCAGCGATGACCGAGCCGAGGTCGACGTCCTCCTCGGCGGTGTCGATGATGCGGAACGCCTCCTCCAGCCCGCCTGGCGAGATCAGCTCCAGCAGTCGGGCGGGTTCGTCGGCGGCGTTGAAGAAGGTGTGCCACTCTCCGCGCGGCTTGAAGACCAGGTCACCGACCTCCGCGACGTGCTCCTCGTCATTGGCGATGAACCAGACCCTGCCCTCGAGGATGAGGCTGAACTCGTCCTCCTTGGTATGCCGGTGCAGGGGAGCCGCGATGGAGCGCGGCGCCAGCAGGTGCTCGACCACCGCCACGTCTCCACTCCAGTCCTTGGACTCGACCAGGAACCGGTCACGACATCCCCGAGGCGGGCCGAGAATCTCACCTTCGCCGGCGCGGATAACTCGCTTGTTCATGGGCCGAGTATCCCGCGGCGCGCGTCGGTGCGCCACAGCAAACCAGCGCGCACGGCAATCGATGTGTCTGTCACGCCGGTAAGAAATTCAACTGCCTGTCACACGGCGTAACGAGGCTGACGCATCGCACAGGCACCCTGGTGCCAGTGGTCGAACCGGCCACCGCACCGCACCCACCGGAGGCACCCCGGTGACGACCTGACCAGGGGGACTCTCTCCGATGACCGCTCTCAGCATCGACCACACCACTCAGGCTCAGGCCCAGACCGCCTCAGCCGTGAACTCCGCCTTCATCGCGGCCGACGCGCAGGACAAGGCGCGCTCCGTGCGCCTGGCCGCCGCGCAGCAGCGTCGCGCCGCCGCACGGGCCCGCGACCTCGCTGCCCTGTTGCGCAATCGGCCGGACCTGGCCGGGGTGCACGCCCCTGCGGACTTCGCCATCGAGTCCGTCCGCTGGTGCGCCTGACGGTTCGAGCCGCCAGGCACCGGGGCTGGGGCACCGGGCTGAGGCACAGTAGGCACGTGTCCGAGCCGCCGACCGAACCGAGGAACGACTCCTCCGCGCCGCGGAGCCGACCCGGCGGCGGCATGTCCGTGTTGCTGCTCGTCCGATTCCTGGCCGAGCTGGGACTGGTCGCCGGGCTGGCGTGGGGCGGGTACCGGCTCGGTCAGCAGGTCGGAGTGGTCGCGGGACTCGTGCTCGCGGTGCTGCTCCCGGCGCTCGGCATCGCAGTCTGGGCCCGATGGGTGGCACCGCGCGCATCCCTCCGGCTGCCCGACCCGCAGCGCGCGCTGGTGGAGTTCGCGCTCTTCGCCGGCACGTTCATGCTGCTCACCGGGACTGACCCGGGTGCGATCCCGGCCGCCCTGCTGCTCGTCTTCGCCTACCTGATCAGCATGCCTGCGCGTCGCGTCGAGCTCTGAGGAGGGCGCGCCTCCTCGGTACCGCGTCTTTGGTGGAAACTGTCGCGCGTCGACCCGGGTCCCGTCCCCCGTCGACCCGGGTCTCGTCTCCGGTTGACCCGGGTCTCGTCCCCAGTTGACCCGGGGGATGGACCTGTTTCAGCGCAGGTGTTGCTCGCGAGCATGTCAGTGCTGCGCTCAGCGACGTCGAGTCGCATCAGCGTGCGGGCGCGGGCATGCGGACTCAAAGCACGCGTGCGTGAAGACGGGCGCGGACGTGCGGTCAGGGTGAGGTGGTGAGCTCGACGAGGTGTCGTTGGCGGGGGACGTCGATCACGATCGGGGCTGGTTCGTAGGCGGTGAGGTCGGGGTCGCGTCCCAGGGGGTGGGTGCCGTCGTTGTCGACGCGGTACCAGTAGCCGTGCGGGGTGCGCCAGAGGTAGGTGCCGGGGGTGGGTTGTCGGTGGATCCAGCCGTGGCCGTGGGTCTTGATGCGGTGTCCGCGTCGGTCCAGGGGTCCGAGGTTCGCGACCCGCGTCTGCTTCGCCTTGCGACCGGGGACGAACGGTTGGGTGTGGTCGAGGTCGGGGTGGGTGGTGCGGGTCCAGGGGAACACGCTGGTGGGGCGTGCGAGGAGGAGTGCTTCGCGCATCGCGGCGGGCACTTCGTAGGCCTCGACCGGGACCTGGCCCCTCAGATCCAGGACGGGGCGGACGGTGACGTGGTGGTGGCCCAGCAGGTTCCGCAGCCCTGGGACGCTGAGGGACCCGAGGCCCTCGACGTAGGCGACACCGCTGCGCCCGTCCAGGGCGTGCTGGCTGATCCGCACGTGCAGCACCGCCTTGGGCCGGAACCGCTCCGGATCCAACCCAGCCACGTCCACCACATCTGCCACATCCCCCACCGCCAGCCGGCAGGGTCGGGCGCAGGGCGTGCATCGGGCCGGGGGCGTGCGGTCGGGGTCTTCGGGGTGGGGTTCGGTGGTGGTGTGGCGGGTGAGGAGTTGGAGGGCGCGGACGGGGTTGGCGAGGATCGCGAGTGCTTTGGAGCGGCGGACCTCGACCGGGTCGCGATCGCCCTGCAGGGACAGGATCGCGGCGATGCGGTCGCACATGGCCACGAAGTAGACGACCTCACCGGCGTTGGCTCGGGCGATCAGGGTGATGATGCCGTGCTCGCTGGTCGCGCCGGTGCGCACGAACCGGGCCAGCTCGTGCGCGAGCCGGCGGGCTTCGGCCGCGGTCGGGTCGGCCTCGATGATCTTGGCCTCGACCAGGCGGGTGAACGCCGACCAGGTCAACGTCTCCAGGTAGGGGGTGGTGACCGCGTCCACGAACCGGGCCTGGTCGCGTGACAGCCCCGCCGCATGGGTGAGCTTGGCGACCTGGCGGGCCTTCCACACCCGCCCCCGCCCCGCGCCGAGTGCCGCCCACAGCACGGGGTGGCGGTGGCGCAGGTCGACCGCGTCCCGCACCAGCGCTTGCGCCGTGAGTGGGCCGACGCCCATCACCAGGCCCAGCTCCGCGCAGGCGAACTCCATGACCAGCGGGGTGCCCGCACCCCCGACCCGGACCGCCCGCTCCACCCCCACCCACACCGACCCCACCCCGTCATGCGTGGGGGTCGTGGGGGTCGTAGGTGGGTGGGGCCGGGTGCAGGTCGGCCCAGTGCGCGGCCAGCGCGAGCTCGCGCCACTCCTGCTCCCGCAGCCCGGCTTGGGTCGCGGTCATCGCCTCGCACGCCGACTCGGCGTCCAGGTCAGCGATCCAACCGGTGTCGAACATGTGTTCGATTCTACCCTAGGGCGCGGACAACCGGTAGGGAGAATGCCGTTGTCCACAAGGGGAATCTCGCCATCCGGGCAGCTGGAGACGCCCCACCAAAACGACCGTGGGGCGCCTTCCCGACGACGGCTACCGCCGGCGCCGCCCGACCCCGAAGACCCCGCGGAAGATCTCCCGCGCGGCGGTCCGGGCCAGGTCGCGCGCCATCGGGGAGTTCATCAGGTCACCGACGCCGCTCTCGGGCTTCGGAGCCCGCTTCCTCGGGGCCGTCGGGTAGTCGATGTGGTCCTTCCCTGCACCGGTCGGGGGCGCTTTTGCCGCGGCCTCCTCGGCGCGGGCGGCCTCCGCGCCCGCCTCCAGCTTCGCGGCGAGGATCTCGCGAGCCGACTCGCGGTCGATCGCCTCGGAGTACTTCTGCTTCAAGGGCGAGGCGTCCACGGTCGCGGTCATCGCCTCCGGTGCGGCCGGACCCATCAACGACTCGGGCGCCCGCAGCCGGGTCCAGGCGACGGGGGTCGGCGCGCCTCGCTCGTTCATCACCGTCACCACGGCCTCGCCGATGCCGAGCCCGGTGATGACCTGCCCGAGATCGTCGTACGCCGACGTGGGGTAGGTGTTCACGGTCGCCTTCAGGGACTTGGCGTCGTTGGGGGTGTGGGCGCGCAGCTGGTGCTGGATCCGCGAACCGAGCTGCCCCAGCACATCGTCGGGTACGTCGGTCGGGCTCTGGGTCACGAAGAAGACGCCGACGCCCTTGGAGCGGATCAGCCGCACGGTCTGCGTGATCGCCTGCAGGAAGTCCTTCGAGGCGTCGGCGAACAACAGGTGCGCCTCGTCGAAGAAGAACACCAGGCTGGGCTTCTCGGGGTCGCCGAGCTCCGGCAGGTCGTGGAACAGGTCGGCCAGCAGCCACATGAGGAAGGTGGAGAACACGGCCGGCCGGTCCTGCAGACGGGGCAGCTCGATCAGCGAGATGATCCCCTGCCCGTCCGCAGTCGTGCGCATCAGGTCACCGGTGTCGAACTCGGGTTCGCCGAAGAACGCGTCGGCGCCCTGGTCGCTGAAGCCGATCAGCTCTCGCAGGATCACCCCGGCGGTCGCCGTCGACAGCCCACCGAGGTCCTTGAGGTCCCCCTTGCCCTCGGCGGACGTCAGGTGCTGTACGACGGCGCGCAGGTCGGCCAGGTCGAGCAGCGGCAGACCGGCCTTGTCGGCGTAGTGGAAGACCAGGCCGAGCGAGGACTCCTGGGTGTCGTTGAGGCCCAGGACCTTGGCCAGCAGGGTCGGGCCGAACGACGTCATCGTGGCACGCAGCGGGATGCCGGTGCCCTCACCACCGAGTGCGAAGTACTCCACCGGGAAGCCGCGTGCGGTCCACTGCTGGCCGACCGACGTGGCGCGCTCGGTGATCTTGGGGCCCGTCACTCCGGGCGCGGAGAGGCCGGACAGGTCACCCTTGATGTCGGCAGCGAACACCGCGACGCCGTTGCTCGAGAGCTGCTCGGCCAGCAGCTGCAGGGTCTTGGTCTTGCCGGTGCCGGTCGCCCCCGCCACGAGGCCGTGACGGTTGATCATCCCGAGCGGGATCTTGATGCGCACGTCGCTCAGGGTCGTCGCGTCGAGCATCAGGCCACCGAGCTCCAGGGCCGGCCCCGAGAAGTCGTAGCCGGCCGCGACGGCGGTGGCGATCGGGTGGGTGTCGGGGCTCGCGCCCGCGGGCTGCTCGGTCATGCGTCGAACCCTAGTCGGGCGCCACCTATGCTGGCGGGCGTGATCTTCAAGCGCGTGGGTGAGGGCCGCCCGTACCCCGAGCACGGACTCGCTCCGCGGGACTGGTCGGCGCTGCCCCCGCGTCAGGTGCGCCTGGACGAGCTGGTGACCACCAAGGACACCCTGCAGCTCGCCGCCCTGCTCGACGAGGACTCCACCTTCTTCGGCGACCTCTTCGCCCACGTCGTGGAGTGGCGCGGCGACCTCTACCTCGAGGACGGGTTGCACCGCGCCCTGCGTGCCGCCCTGCAGCAGCGGATGGTGCTGCACGCCCGCGTCCATGCGATGGAGGGCTGACGGAGTGGGACCGCTGGGACGTCGGCACCTCACCACCGCGATCACGATGCTGGTGCTGATCGGCATCCTCGTGTTCGGCGTCATCATCGGCGTCGACAAGCTGTTCGCACCCGTCCCGGGCAGCGAGGAGCCGGTCGCGGACCCGGAGCCGACGTGCACCACGCAGACGGTGAAGAAGGGGCAGCGGATCCGGAGCAGCCAGGTGCAGGTCAGCGTCTTCAACGGCGGCTCCCGCTCCGGCTTGGCCGACGAGACCCTCAACGTCCTCGGGCGGCGCGGCTTCAAGCCCGGGGATGCCGGCAACGCCCCGGCGGGCACCAAGGTCGCGAAGGTGCAGGTCTGGACGACCGAGAAGAACGACTCCTCCGCCCGCCTGGTCGCCCGGCAGTTCGGCGTCGCCACGAAGGTCCGCGTGGTCGACCAGGACCTCGGCCCCGGGGTCGACGTCATCGTGGGCAACGACTTCCGCAGGCTGGCGAAGGCGCCCCGCGCGCTCACCGTGCGCAAGCCGTCGTCGGTCTGCGTCCCGGTCGCCGTCCCCTCGCCGGTCTCCTGAGGCGGCGCGGCCGCTAGTCGACCGGGCCGTCGAGCCAGTCCGCCAGCCGACCTCGCAGCGAGACGGCGCGCAACCGGTCCTCGGCCTGCTCACGCAGCTTGCGCGGCGTGACCACCAGCAGGTCGTCGCCGTGCCGCAGCACGGTCCGCTGGTCGGGCACCAGGCTCTGGCCACCGCGCACGACCAGGGCGACCGACACCCCCACGGGCAGCCGCAGCTCTCCGACCTCGACACCGTGCAGGTGGGAGTGCCGCGTGATCTTGGCCTGCAGCAGGTCGGCCGCCATCCCCTCCAGCGGCGCCGCCTCGACGTCGAGGCCCCGTGGCTCGCCGCGCTGCATCACACCGAGTCGGGACGCCACCCACGGCAGCGTCGGTCCGGTGAGGAGCGTGTAGACGACGACCATCACGAAGACGATGTCGAACAGCTCCTCGGCGCGGGGCACCCGCTCGGCTAGCGGGATCGTCGACAGCACGATGGGTACGGCGCCGCGCAGGCCGGCCCACGACACGAACACCTGGGCCCGCGCGCTCATCCGGGTGCTCCACGTGCAGGCCAGGACCGAGAGAGGTCGAGCCACGAAGGTCAGCAGCAGCCCGGCGAGGATCGCGATCACGACGTGCCGCACCTCGATGCGGCTCGGCGAGACGAGCAGGCCGAGCATCACGAAGAGACCGATCTGCGCGAGCCACGCGACGCCCTCGGAGAAGGACCGGGTCGCGGCGCGGTGCGGCAGCTCGCTGTTGCCCAGGATCAGTGCGGCCGTGTAGACGGCGGCGAAGCCCGAGGCGTGCAGGGCCGACATACCGGCGTACGCGAAGACGGTCAACGCAAGCACGGCGATCGGGTAGAGGCCCGACGAGGGCAGGGCGACGCGACGCATCACCCAGGCGCCGCCGAAGCCGACGAGGAGGCCGCCGAGCACTCCCCCGACGAGCTCGTAGACCACGATGCCGGCGAAGCCGAGGACGCCGTGGTCGAGGGCGGCCCCCGTGCTCACCAGCGAGACCAGCAGCACGGTCGGCGCGTCGTTGAGACCGGACTCCGCCTCGAGGGCGCCGGTCAGCTGGCGCGGCAGCGGCACCCGGCGCAGGACCGAGAACACCGCGGCGGCATCCGTCGGCGACGTGACGGCACCGAGGAGAACCGCTGTCTGCCAGTCGAGGCCGAACAGGTAGTGCGCACCGAGGGCCATCACGGTGACGCTCACGCCGACACCGAGGGTCGCGAGCGACACACTGAACCTCATCGACGGCCGGATCTCCGACCACTGGGTGGTCAGACCGCCCTCGGCCAGGATCAACACCAGCGCCGCGAAGCCGAGCGCGTGCGCGACGTTGGCATCCTCGAAACGGATGCCGAGACCGGCCTCGCCGAGCAGCACGCCCATCAGCAGGTAGACCAACAGGCTGGGAAGCCCGGCGCGCACCGACAGCCGGACCGCCAGGATCGCGACCAGCATGACGCTCGCACCCACCAGCAGGATCTGGTCCATCTCGTGGGCGTCGAAGCTCACGGGCACCTCGGCGTTCAGTCGGCGGTGTGAGCGACGATTCTAGTGGTGGTCCGACCGACGCCCCGACCACATCACCGTGGGTGAGCGAGCGACCGCCCTCACCGGGGGATGGATGAGGACGGCCGCGATCGGGACGGGCGCAGCCCGCGGAGACAACGGTGCTACGACCCCGGGCGACCACGCCATAGTCCGTTGGGGGGACTCCCGGCGGCGCGGAGACCCACCGGCGAGGAGTCGGCGCCCGCGGCGGGCCTAGGGTGGCGCGCGTGGTTGATCCGACACACCAGGTCCTCGGGGTGGCGAGGCGCGCCGCGGTGCCCCCCTTCCACGTGATGGACCTCCTGGCCGCTGCGGCCGAGCGCGCTCGCACGCACGGCGACCTGGTGAACCTCGTCGCCGGTCAGCCGTCCACGCCGGCACCGGTCGCCGTACGGGAGGCCGCGAAGCGCGCCCTCGACGAGCACGTGCTCGGCTACACCGTCGCGCTCGGCATCCCCGAGCTTCGGGAGGCGATCGCCGGCCACCACCGGCGGATGCACGGCCTCGACGTGTCCGTCGACGACGTCGTCGTGACGACCGGCTCGTCGGGCGGCTTCCTGCTGGCGTTCCTCGCGGCCTTCGAGGTCGGAGACCGGGTGGCGATCGCCCGCCCCGGATACCCGTGCTACCGCAACGTGCTGACGGCCCTGGGCTGCGAGGTCGTCGAGCTGCCGGCCGGGCCCGAGTCACGCTTCCAGCCGACGGTCGAGATGCTCGAGAGCCTCGACGTGCCGGTGCGGGGCCTCGTGATCGCGAGCCCGGCCAACCCGACCGGGACCATGCTGAGGCCCGAGGAGCTGGCGGCGTTGGCGACCTGGTGCGAGACGCACGGCGTGCAGCTGATCAGCGACGAGATCTACCACGGCATCGAGTACGCCACGCCGGCACTGCCACGCGTCGGCCTGGGAGACCTCGCGCGAGGCGGTGGTGTTCAACTCGTTCTCGAAGTACTTCTCCATGACCGGCTGGCGGATCGGCTGGATGCTGGTGCCCGAGCGGCTGCGCCGACCGGTCGACGTGCTCACCGGGAACTTCACGATCTGCCCCCCGGTGCTGGCCCAGCACGCGGCCGTCGCCGCGTTCACCGACGCGTCGTACGACGAGTGCGACCGGCACGTCGCGCGCTACGCGGAGAACCGCGCCCTGCTCCTCGATGGCCTGCCTCGGTTGGGGATCGACCGGCTGGCGCCCGCGGACGGCGCCTTCTACGTGTACGCCGACGTGGGGCACCTGACCGACGACACGATGAGCTGGTGCCATCGGCTGCTCGCGGACACCGGCATCGCGACCGCACCGGGCATCGACTTCGACACGGCGATCGGCAACCGGTTCGTGCGGCTGTCGTTCGCCGGCGCCCCGAGCGAGATGTCGCAGGCCCTCGACCGCCTCGCGGAGTGGCTGCCTACGGACGGGTGAACGACGTGGCCGCGGCCCAGCGGTCCTCGGCCAGCGGCACCGTGTCGTGGGCGAACCAGACGCGGCACAGCACGATCGTCCGCTCCAGCAGGTCCACCAAGACGTCCTCGCTGGTCGACGCGGCGGTGGCCGCGATGCCGGAGACGGCCGAGTGCACGATCGCCGGTGCGCTGCGTCGGGCGAAGCTCCCCGTGTTGCCCCACCCGAGGCTGGTGAACCCCCGCGCCCAGTCGCGGGCGTGCGGCGCGGCGTCCAGCGCTTCCTGGGTCCGCGGATCGACGTACTCCTTGGGTCGGCACTCGAGCGCGTTGAGCATCCGCTCGCAGCGAAGCAGGCCGACCGCCGCGACGCCCTGGCGCTCCGCGGCGACGACGGGCAGCGCGGAGATGGCGGCCTCCCGCGCGATCCAGGCCTCGACCCGCGGATCGTCGCCGTTCAGCCCGATCACCTCGGGGATCAGGGGGCGAGCCGGCTGCGGGCGTAGTCCTCGACGTGGTCGTTCACGTCCCGCGCCAAGGAGGCCAGCAACGGGTGCGTGCAGGAGGGGTGGTCCGACCACGGCTCCCCGGCGAGGAACGACGCGAGCTCCATGAAGCACGCGCCCTTCTTCGGGTTGCGGTGCTTGCCCCGCGAGAGGAGGGGCATCAGGTCAGGAGAGTGGTGGGTCATGTGATCAGCTCCGTGGGACGCTCACGCGCACGGCGGGCGTCGTCAGCCACTCGTCGTACACGACCTAGCCGTCATCCTGCTCCCGACGTCCGACGCAGGGCAAGACCCTGCACGTCACGAGCATGTGAACTCGCGCGGGCCGGCAGGCGAAACCCCGCCCGGGGTGACCCGGACGGGGCTCTCGCACGGCGGTGGCGGAGGGATTTGAACCCTCGGTTGACTTGCGCCAACAAACGCTTTCGAGGCGTTCTCCTTAGGCCGCTCGGACACGCCACCGCCGACGAGGGTACCGGAGAGGTCAGGCGGCGTTGACATCGGTCAACCCCGGGCGACTTTGCTAGGCACGTGGACGGTCTGCCAGCGTCGTACGCCTGCTTCTGCGTCCATAACCCCGCGTTACAAGGGGGGGCGGGGGCGTCAGGCGTCCGGGCGCCGGTGCGCGGCGAAGAAGTCCACCAGCAGCGCGGACGACTCCTCGGCGAGCACCCCGGTCAGCACCTCGGGACGGTGGTTGAGCCGCCGGTCGCGTACGACGTCCCACAGCGAGCCCACGGCGCCGGCCTTCGGGTCGAACGACGCGAACACCAACCGCGAGACCCGCGACAGCACGACCGCGCCGGCGCACATCGTGCAGGGCTCGAGGGTGACCACCAGCGTGTGCCCGGCGAGCCGCCACGCGCCGTGCGCGGCCGCGGCCTCGCGCAGGGCGACCACCTCGGCGTGTGCGGTGGGGTCGGCGTCGGCCTCACGGCGGTTGCGGCCACGGCCGACCACGGCTCCCGAGGCATCGAGCACCACGGCGCCGATCGGCACGTCGTCGGTGGCCAGCGCGGCGCGCGCCTCCTCGAGGGCCTCGTGCATCGCGGGCTCCCAGTGAGCCAGGAGGCTCACGACGTGGAGGCGCCGACGAGGTCGTCGTACTCGCTGCCGAAGCCGAGCCTCGCGGCGATGTCGCCGAGCATCTCGTCGGGGTAGAGCTCGTCGTCGTCGAGCAGCGCCCCCATGTCCATCGGCCCGAGGCCCAGGTCGGCGACGATCCCCAGGTCGCCGGCGGGCTCCGGCTCCTCGTCGTCGTCAGGCAGCGGCAGCTCGAGGTGCTCGACCACCGAGCGGGCGATCGGCCAGTCGGTCGCGGCGGTCACGTCGGAGAGCAGGATCCGGACCTCGGCGCCCATCACCCGCAGCAGCAGGAAGAAGTCCTCGTCGATCGAGACCAGCCCGATGGCACCGCCGTCCCCGGGGTAGCGGCGCAGCTCTGCGGCGAAGCCGTCGAGGTCGGCGGCCCGGTCGTGCTCGAGCTCGAGGACCTGCCAGACGCCCTCCTCGCGATAGGCCACGAGCGCGAAGTCCACGCCCTCGGCGTTGGCTTCGAACTCCGACATGGTGTGGCCTCTCCTCCGGGACGCTGCTCGCCCACCCGATGGTCGCAGAGTGCCCGACCCTGCACCAGGCAGGCCACCACCAGCCGGAGGGGCCGGCGCTGACGCTAGGTTGGGGCCCATGCGCATCCACGTCGCGAACCATCCCCTGATCGCTCACAAGCTGACCACGCTGCGTGACCGCGACACCGATTCGCCGACGTTCCGGCGGCTGGCCGACGAGCTCGTGACGCTGCTGGCCTACGAGGCCACCCGCGACGTGCGGGTCGAGACCGTCACCGTCAGCACCCCCGTCGCCGAGGCGGAGGGCGTCAAGCTGGCCAATCCCAAGCCGCTGGTCGTGCCGATCCTGCGAGCCGGGCTCGGGATGCTCGACGGCATGCAGCGCCTGCTGCCGACGGCCGAGGTCGGCTTCCTCGGCATGGTGCGCAACGAGGAGACGCTGGAGGCCTCGACGTACGCCGAGCGGCTGCCCGACGACCTCTCCGGCCGGCAGTGCTACGTGCTCGACCCGATGCTCGCGACCGGCGGCACGCTCGCAGCCGCCATCCGGTTCCTGGTGGATCGCGGCGCCGACCACATCACCGCGATCTGCCTGCTGTCCGCGCCCGAGGGCTGCGAGCGCCTCGAGAAGGACCTCGAGGGCCTCGACATCCCGGTCACCGTGGTGACCGCCGGCATGGACGAGCGGCTCAACGAGAAGGGGTACATCGTCCCCGGGCTCGGCGACGCGGGCGACCGGTTGTACGGCGTGGTGGGCTGAGCGGCTCAGAAGTCGAAGATCGGGACGGTGCCGGTCGCGATGAGGACCATGATCCCGACCACGAGCAGGCCCAGGACGAGGTAGTCCCAGCTCTTGGAGCTGCGCTCCTCGTCGCTCTCCGGGGCGTCGTAGCGGTATCCGTCGGGTCGCCCCAGACGGTCGTCGTCCTTGGTCATCGTGCTGCCTCCTTCACCGCACCCAAGGCGCGGGTCGCGGTCGGCCCTCCCGCAACCGAGTGTAGGAGGTCGCGAGTGGTTGGGTAACTCTGTGTTACCCAGATCTCGGTAAAGACCTCAGAGCGACTTGACCGCGCTGAGCAGCTTGCCCAGGGAGTCCTTGGCGTCGCCGAAGAGCAGCGTGGTGCGCGGGTCGAAGAGCAGCTCGTTCTCGATGCCGGCGAAGCCGGGGCGCATCGAGCGCTTCATGAAGATCACCTGCTGCGCCTCGTCGGCGTTGAGGATCGGCATGCCGTAGATCGGCGCCCCCGGCGTGGTCTTGGCCGCCGGGTTGACGACGTCGTTCGCGCCGACGACGAGGACGACGTCGGTCTGCCGGAACTCGCCGTTGATGTCGTCCATCTCCTTGAGCTGCTCGTAGGGCACCTGGGCCTCGGCGAGCAGGACGTTCATGTGGCCCGGCATCCGGCCCGCGACCGGGTGGATCGCGTAGTCGACGGTGACGCCGCGCTCCCCCAGCACGTCGACCAGCTCGCGCAGCGTGTGCTGGGCCTGGGCGACCGCCAGGCCGTAGCCGGGGACGATGATCACCTTGGTGGCGTAGGCCAGCAGGATCGCGACGTCCTCCGGACCGGCCGACCGGACCGGACGGTCGGAGGCCGTCACCGGCGCCCAGCGTCGAGCCGCCCTTGAGGGCACCGAAGAGGATGTTGGCCACCGAGCGGCCCATCGCCGAGGCCATCAGCTTGGTCAGGAAGGTGCCGCTGGCGCCGACCAGGGTGCCGGCGACGAGCAGCACGGTGTTGTCCAGGACGTAGCCGCCGGCCGCGACGGTCAGTCCGGTGAAGGCGTTGAGCAGCGAGATCACGATCGGGACGTCGGCACCGCCGACCGGCAGCACGAGCAGCACCCCGATCAGCAGGCCCGAGCAGCGCCAGCCCCACGCCGGTCAGCACGGCCGGTGACGTCACGGTCAGCACCGAGAGCGTCAGAGCCGCGACGAAGGACAGCGCGAAGGCGATCGGCAGGCCGGGGAAGACCACCGGCCGCGACGTCATCAGCTCCTGGAGCTTGGCGAAGGTGACCAGCGAGCCGGCGAACGAGACCGCGCCGACGAAGATCGTGAACGCGGTCGCGGCCAGGGCGAACCCCCCGGCCTCCCCGCCGGCGTCGACGATGTCGGTGAGCTCGAGCAGCGCCACCAGCGCGGCGGCGCCGCCGCCGACCCCGTTGAAGAGCGCGACCAGCTGCGGCATCTGCGTCATCTGCACCCGCCGCGCGCCCACGAAGCCGATGGCGGAGCCCACCGCGATCGCGACCAGGATCGGGACCACGTGGTCGAGCTCGGCGTAGAAGAACACGATCACGCAGGCGAGGACCGCGCCGACGGCGCCGAGCAGGTTGCCGTGCCGGGCGTACTTCGGGGAGGAGAGGCCCTTGAGGGCGAGGATGAAGCAGACGGCCGCGACCAGGTAGGCCAGCTGTGCCCAGACCGGGGTGGCGGTCACCGCGTGTCGCTCCCGCGGTCGGCTTCTTGCGGGTGAACATCTGCGAGCATCCGGTCGGTGACGACGAAGCCGCCGACCATGTTGACGGTGGCCAGGACCACCGCGATCAGGCCGATCACGAGCTGGAGCGTGTCGTGGGCGTAGCCGGTGACCAGGATGGCGCCGAGCAGGATGATGCCGTGGATGGCGTTCGCGCCCGACATCAGCGGCGTGTGCAGCGTCGAGGACACCTTGGAGATCACCTCGACGCCGACGAAGACGCTGAGCACGAAGATGGTCAGCCAGACGACCTGCTCACTCATGACTCTCCTTCCAGGGCGGCGCGCGTCGGCTCGTGCCGGATCGCACCGTCATGGGTGACGCAGGAGCCCGCGACGATCTCGTCGTCGAAGTCGGGCGCGAAGGCGCCGTCGCGGGTCATCAGGGTGACCAGGTTGACGACGTTCTGGGCGTAGAGCCGCGAGGCCGGGCCGGGCATCTGCCCCGGGACGTTGGCGCCGCCCCACACCTGGGCGTCGCCGATCCGGACGACCTGGCCGGGCTGCGAGCCCTCGACGTTGCCGCCGGACTCCGCGGCGAGGTCGACCACGACCGAGCCGGGCCTCATCTGCTCGACCATCTCGGCGGTGACCAGCAGGGGAGCCGCGCGGCCGGGCACGGCGGCGGTCGTGATCAGGGCGTCGGCCGCCGCGATGTACGGCGCGAGCAGGTCGCGCTGGCGGGCGGCGCGGTCGTCGCTCATCTCGCGGGCGTAGCCGCCGGAGCCCTCCAGCGTCTCGAGCTCGAGCTCGATCGCGACGCGCGCCCATCGAGCGGATCTCCTCGGCGGCGGCGGCGCGGACGTCGTACGCCTTGACGACGGCGCCGAGGCGCTTGGAGGTGGCGATCGCCTGCAGGCCCGCCACCCCGGCGCCGAGGACGACCACCTCGGCGGGCGGGACGGTGCCGGCGGCGGTCATGTTCAGCGGGAAGAAGCGGCGCAGCAGACCGGCCGCGACGATGGCGCAGCGGTAGCCGGACACCAGGCTCTGCGAGGACAGCGCATCCATCGACTGCGCGCGCGAGATGCGTGGCACCAGCTCCATGGCGAACGAGGTGATGCCGCAGTCGCGCAGGTCCGTCACGAGCTCGGGCACGGCACCGGTCGGCAGGAACGACACCGTGCTGGTGCCGGTCGGCAGCCGTCGTACGACGGCGGGGTCGAGCGGGTTCACGGACACGACGACGTCCGCGTCCATCCACGGCTCGTCGACCACGCGGGCTCCGGCGTCCTCGTAGTCCTGGTCGGTGTGCAGCGCACCGGCGCCGGCGCCGGGGGCGACGGCCACGTCGTACCCCTGGGACGTCAGCTTGCCGACCAGCTCGGGCACCAACGCGACCCGTGTCTCGCCCGGACGGGTCTCCTCTGCCACGGCGATCCTCACGCTGCGCAAACCTAGGCCACCGGGCAGAGGTGGGCCAGCAATTGAGGCTCGCGTCTCACCGTGTCCACGGACTACGATTGCCCCTTGGGTGTCGATATCGACCCATCTGCTGCTGGGGAGATGACCCGATCGGGCTAGCCAGCCCCTGGGTTTTGACGAAAACCCACTGCGCGCGTCACGCGCATGGGTGAGGCTCGCAGCAGGTGTCGGCGTGGACCGGCACCGTCCGTCAGGGGGTGGACCGCGTGAGGTGCGAGGACGAGCGGCCGCATGCGGCCCCGCGCACCACGGGCGAGGGTGACCGAGGACTGCGCCCGGCCGCCCGGCTCAGCGTCCCCGACGTCGACGGCGTGCAGCGGCCCCGGCTCCTCACCGCCCTCGACCGCATCCAGCAGGCGCGCCTCGGGATGGTCGTCGCGCCCGCAGGGGCCGGCAAGACCACCCTCCTGGCCCAGTGGGCGAAGCGGTCCCCGGCCGACGTCGCGTGGTACCGCGCCGACCCGTCGGACAACACCGCGGCCGCCGTCCTCGCCCAGCTGGGTACGGCGCTCGCGATGGTCTCGCCCGGCCATCCGCCGGCCCGCGACCTGCAGACGCTCGTCGACGCGATCGCCCGGCACGAGTCGCCGCTCGTGCTCGTCGTCGACGACCTGCACCTCGTGGAGCACACGCATGTCGGTCACCTGCTCCAGCGACTGCTGATGACCGGGCCGCCGCACCTGCGGGTATTGGTCGGGTCGCGGCGCACACCGACGTTCAACCTGGCCCGCACCGAGGTGCCGACCGTGGTGGTGGGAGAGGAGGAGCTGAGGTTCCGGGCCTCGGAGACGGCGACGCTCTTCCGCGACGTCTACCACCGGCCGCTGCCGATGGCGACGACCGACCAGCTGACCCGGCAGACCGAGGGCTGGGCCGCGGGGCTGCACCTGCTGCACCTGTCACTGCCCCCGAGCACGACCCAGGACCGGCGCACGCCGCTGGGCGGTTCGGAGGCGCGCTACGCCCGTCGCTACCTCGACAGCCAGGTGCTCGGCGGCCTGTCCGACCACCTGGTCGACTTCCTGCGCCGCACCGCCTGCTTCGAGCGGCTGACGGCCGAGCGTTGCGACGACCTGCTCGACACCAGCAGCAGCCGCCGCACGCTCGCCGAGGCCGCCCAGCGCTCCGGGATGGTCCGCTCCGACGACGGCGGACTGAGCTACCGGGTGCACGGCGTCCTGCGTCGCCACCTCGAGACCGAGCTGCTGGACGACCTCCCCGGTCCCGCGGCGTTGAGCCACTACCGCCGAGCGGCGACGCTGCTGCGGCTCGAGCACGACCACGCCGCCGCCGTACGCGTCCTGGTCCGGGTCGGCGACTGGGAGGCCACCAGCGAGCTGCTGGGGCGTCACGGCGAGGAGATCGTCTCCACGCCGACCTCGTGGGTGGAGAGCGTCCCGGAGTGGGTGGTGGCCGGGGAGCCCTGGCTGCTGCTGGCTCGCGCGCGGGCCCGGCTCGACCACGGTGACCTGGAGCGGGCGTCGCGCGAGGCCGGCCGGGCGGCGGCGTCGACCGGTCACGAGGACCTGCGCCGACTCGCGGAGCGGACCCGGTCCACGGCCGACCGGTGGCGGGGAGGACCGACCGGCCCGCTCGAGGACACGTGGTCCGCGCGGGTGCACGCCGCTGTGGTCGGCGCACCCGGGGGGCGCCTGCGCCGGCTGTCGTCCACCGCCTCCCTCGAGGACGAGGTCGGCCGGGGCATCGTGGCGGCGCTGCGAGGGGACCTCCGCACCGCGCGCCGGGTGTTGCGGCGCAGCAGCATCGGGCTCGATGACGCCCGGCTTCTCACCGTGGCCCGCCTCGCGCTGGCCGTCGTCTCGGACGAGGGCTACCCGGCGGTCGAGGCGCTGCTCACCGACGAGCGGCTGCTCGACCATCCCTGGCTGTCCCGGTTGGCCCAGGCTCTGGCGACCGGGCATCACGCGATCGAGCAGCCCACCTCGCTCGATCCCCGCATGCTGCTCGACGAGATCGAGGAGTGTGACGTCGACGGCGACGCCTGGGGAGCCGTGTCCCTGACGGCCGTCCGGGCGCTGACCCTGCTGCGTGCCGGCCGGCCGGACGAGTCGGCGCTCGAGGACCTGGTCACCCGGTGCCGCTCGCTCGGGGCGGTGACCCTGGAGGCCTGGGCGCGCTCGTTCCTGGCGCTGGCGGCGGCCACCACCGCGATGCCCGAAGCGGTCCGGGAGGCTCAGAGCTCCGAGGCGTTCGCCCGCGCGGCCTCCGTGCCCGGTGCGCTCGCGGTGTCCTACGCCGCGCTCGCTGCTGTCGTCCCGGACGGCGGCGAGGAGCTGCACGCGCTGGCGGCGTCGACCGCCGAGGACGTCGGTCTCGACCTCACCCCGTGGCGCTGGCTGTCACCGCCGCCGAACGCGCACCCGGAGGAGAGCTGGGCCGATCCGGGCACGGCGGGTCGGGGCCCGATCCCCGCCCAGCCGGTGCGCGGGGCGGACGCCCCGCGCCACCGTCGCGGTGACCGGCGAGCCGGCACCGATCACGATCCGCTGCTTCGGCCGCTTCCAGCTGAGGGTCCACGGCCAGGAGCCCAACCTCGCGCGGGTGCGGCCGCGGGCCCGCGCCGTCCTGCGGCTGCTCGCCCTCGAGGCGGGGCGGCCGGTGCACCGCGAACTGCTGGTCGACGCGCTGTGGCGCGACCTCGACCCGGTGGCCGGCACCCACAACCTGCACGTGTCGGTCTCCAGCCTGCGGGCCGTGCTGGAACCAGGGGTGCCGCGCGGCGCGAGCCGGATCCTGGTCCGCGACGGCGAGCGCTACCAGCTCGCGATGCCCCCGGGCTCGTTCTCGGACCTGCTGGAGTTCGACCAGGCCATCGCCGAGGCCGAGACCGCCCGGATCGCGGGCGACAGCGGCGCGGCGGTCCGCGCGCTCGACCGGGCGCTCTCGCACAGCACCGGCGACGTGCTGCCCGAAGACGGGCCCGCGGAGTGGGTGATCGGCGTCCGCGAGCACTACCGCGTGCGGGTCGCCGAGGCCGCCGCGAACCTCGCCGAGCTGCACCTGTCCCGGCACGACCCTCCGAGCGCCGCGACCGCGGCTCTGCGCAGCCTCGACGTCGATCCCTGTCGCGACGCGTCGTGGCGGCTGCTGCTGTCGGCGTACACCGCGGCGGGCGACCTCGCGGCCGCCGAGCAGGCGCGCCGGTCGTACGCCGAGGTGCTCACCTCGCTGGGCGTGGCGAGCACCTCGGCGGCCGCGGTGCGCCCCCGGTCCCGCGACAACTAGGGCCCCGCTAACCGGTCTTCTTCACCAGCTCACCGCCGAAGAGCATGCCCTGGTCGCACGTGGCCGGGGTGCCTCCCGACGGAGGCGCACCCTTCCTGTTGCACCGGCTGGTCAGGGTCAGCTCGTCGCCCGCCTTCGCCACCACCGGGACGACGAAGTGGTAGTCGATGTCCCGGAAGTTCTCCAGCGCCATGTCGAAGATGACGTCGGAGTTGAGGCGCACCCGGAGTCGGCCGAAGTCGCCCTGGGGGTTGCTCATCACGAAGTCGCGCAGGTTGAGCGTCGACTTCGCCGGCACGGTGAACGTGCCGGTGCGGGAGGCACCCTGGGGCGGAGCGACCTGGAGCCGACTCGAGAAGGGCGCCGTCGTCGTCTTGACGGCCTTCGTCTTCGGGTCGCCCGTTCCGGGGCTCTTCTCGCCGCCCGGCTCACCGCCGCCCGCCGCGGTGCCGGCTGCCTCCTTGGCCTCGCCGGCCGCGCCCTCGGCGGCTGCCGCGTCCTCCTTGGCCGCATCCGCCTGCTTGGCCGCCTCCTCGACCTGGGGGCTGACCGCGTCCTCCGCCGTGGACTCGATCGTCGGCTTCAGCAGCAGGAACCAGATCGCGGCGAGCAGCAGCAGGAGCGCGATCAGTGCCAGCAGGGCCTTGAGGATCCAGGGCGGGAACACGGGCTGCTGCACGTAGGAGCCCTCGAGCACGACACTCGGGCTCTCCTGCGGCGCCACCTCCACAGCGAACGGGTGCGTGAGAGGCGCGCCCTTCCAGATCCGCTTCACTGGCCGAGCACGGACAGCGGCGAAGACTGCCTCGCCCGGATTGACGCTCAGCGCCTGGGGCGTCAGGGCGAACCGGAGCTTGCCGGTGGGGTCGGTCGCCGTCAGCAGCGCGGTGACCGGCACGTTGCCACGGTTGTCGACCGCGATCTGGTGCCGGCCCTGACGACGTCCCTGGGACGTGTGCGGCAGCAGCTCGGCCGTGGTCTCCACGAACGGCAGGACCTCGATGACGCCCTCGGGGACGACGGCCTCGTCCGGGTGCTCGGTCGGGGTGACCACGACCCCGAACTGCAGCTCGCCGGCCGGCACCCCCGAGCTGCGCGGCGGGTGGAACTTCACCGTCGCGGTGGTCGAGCTGCCCGGATAGAGCGACACCGTCGACGGCTCGACGGTCGACCAGGCTGCCGTGGGCCCCACGACCTCGATGTTGTAGCCCTCGACGATCTCCCCGTTGTTGCGGATCTGCAGCGGGATGACGACCTGCTCGCCGGCCTGCAGCTGCACGCTGGCGGAGTCCAGGCTCGCGGAAGTGGTCATGCGCCTCAACGTAGGGAGGGACGCGGACCCGCCTGGATGCCTTGTGGCCGTCCTTGCGGGCAGCGCGCCTTGCCCGTTGAGTCCACGTTGAGTGTACGAACAGTCGGCAGGTGGAGACTTCCGGGAACCGCCGGGACGCAGGGGGCGTACCCGGGGTGGTCAAGGGGTGAGAGCGATGGAACGCACGACAGTCCACGTCCAGGCGTGGGACCCGATCTCGAAGGCAGGGGTGGCCTCCCAGCTGCGTCCGCGCCCGGAGATCCGGGTCGTGGGTGAGGACGAGGCTGGTTCGGCGGAGGTGACGGTGGTCGTGGTGGACGGCGTCGACGACGACGCGATCCAGCTGCTGCACGTCGTCCAGCGTCGCGGCGAGAGCCGCACGGTCCTGGTGGCCGGTCGGCTCGACGACAGTGACCTCGTCACGGCCGTCGAGGCCGGCGTGGTGGGGCTGGTACGCCGCAGCGAGGCCACCCCGGAGCGCCTGGTCAAGGTGATCACCGGGGCCGCGTCGGGTGAGGGAGCGGTTCCCTCCGACCTGCTCGGGCGGCTGCTCGACCAGGTCGGGGCCCTGCAGCGTGGGTTCCTCGGGCCGCGGGGCCTGAAGTTCAACGGCCTGGCGGCACGCGAGGTCGAGGTGCTGCGCCTGGTCGCCGACGGGTGCGACACCGCGGAGATCGCGCATCGGCTGGCCTACTCGGAGCGGACGGTGAAGAACGTGCTGCACGACGTGACGACCCGCCTCCAGCTGCGCAACCGGTCGCACGCCGTGGCCTACGCCCTGCGCCAGGGTCTGATCTGAGCGCTGTTCACCCGGTGCCCCCACGGGCGTGCTGGTGCCCTTTCGCACGGCGGTCGGTGCCCTTTGGGCTGTCCGTCGTCCGGTGAGTTCATCCGGCGACCCCGGCAGCGTGGGGGCAACGGCCGGCGGGCTGGTCCACGGAGGTGCGGTGAAGAAGTCCTGGAGACGCAAGGTCTCGACGGTGGGTGCGGCAGGGGCCGTGCTCGCCGGGCTGCTGGTCGTGCCCGCGCTGGTCGCCGGCGGCTCCGGCTCGGCGCAGGCGGCGCCGTACACCGGGCCGCAGCGGATCGCCTTCACCGACGACGAGGACCGGTTGCAGCGCGTCACGATCAACCCCCCGGTCGGTGACGGGGACTACACCGCTACGTTCCCCGAGCCGGTGACCACCGCCGAGGGTGAGCACGAGGGCGAGGCCACGGCCGGCTTCTACGCCACCCCCTTCGTCACGACCCAGTCCGACGTGGCCGGGGCGGCCGCCGACCCGGACGGCGAGGTCTTCCTCCGCCCGCGGCAGGGCCTCCCGACGGGGTTCGACGCCACCGCGGTGACCTGCGACAACGGCGACCAGGAGACCCACCCGGTCCTGTTCGTCGACGAGCCGACGGAGACCTACGGCGGCACCTACACGTTCTTCGTCGCCTACGCCTCGGATGCTCTGACCGGCGGAGCGGACGCCGAGAGGGACTGGAACATCTGGGTCGCGACGCAATCGGTGGACTACCTCCCCGACTCCTCCAGCGGGACCGACCCGGGCCCGGCTGCCCTGCTGTCGGGTGCGTGCGGCGCGTGGGACTACACGCTCGTCACAGACGACGATCCTCCCGGTGGGGAGATCGACCAGCTCTGGCCGGCGTACCTGCCGAGCGGACGCGGCCTCGTCTACAGCCGGACCAGTCCCGACGAACCGCTCGGGGACCTCTACCTGCACATGTTCGACGAGGACGGGGCGCCGACCGTCACCCAGCTGACCTTCGACGGGTCCGGCGACAAGGAGCGGGCCGACACCCAGCCGTCCGTCGAGATCATGTACCGGGGCAACCAGCAGGCGGAGTGGTGGGTCGCCTTCACGACGACCCGCTTCCAACCGATGGGCGGCCTGGGCCTGCTGTGCATCTGCGACCCGGCCGACCCCGAGCCGGACGATCCGATCGACCCGTTCTCGCGTGTGGGCAGCAGCGCGGGAACCAGCGAGCCGAGCTGGTCGGCCAGCGACGGCATCAATGCACTCGCGTTCACGAAGACCGACGCCAATGGGGACGCCGACCCCTACGGCGACGTCTTCGTCGCGCTGTTCGACCCGCCGACCTTCGGCGACCCACCGAGCGTGCCCCCGGGCGACCCGGCGGTTCGGCAGACGATCCGGGTCTCCAACCAGCCCGGCATCGCCGAGACGCACCCGTCCTTCGAGGAACCCTTCGACCGCAGCGAGGAGTCGGCCACGGTGATCTTCACCGCCCGGCGCGCCGAGGCGGACATCTCCGACGTGGTCGCGGCGGACGGCAGCGACCGTCAGGTCCGGATCGCCAATGGGTTCCTCAACACCAACACCGACCGGCTCGTACCGGAGGACGAGGCCTGGCCGGACTACAACGCAGACGGCAGCAAGCTCGCCTACAGCAGCGAGGTGCACTCCGTCGACGGTGAGGACGACGGCCGTCGGGTCATGGTGGCGAACACCGACGGGACCGACCCCGTGCCGGTCGTGGCCGGGCGCGCCATCTACGACGTCGACGTCGACCCGGTGTTCTCCCCGACCCGCAACGAGCTCGCCCTCACCCGTTACCGCTATGCCTCTGAGTCCTTCCAAGCGCCCGTCATCGTGATCGTCGACCTCACCACCGGCGCCTTCCGCGAGGTCGAGGGCGGACGGCGTACCGCCGACCTCGATCCGGACTGGTCGCCAGATCGGGGACCGGATCGTGTTCGCGAGGGCCGAGAACGGCTGGCGTGACTACGGCGACTCCAACCGCCGCCCCGGCACCCCGAACAGCATCGGGTACAGCTCCTTCCTGTACGTCGTGCCGGCCGCCGGCGGAGCACCCCCGACCGGTCGTGGCCAACGAGAACATCTGCGGTGACTGCAGCGACGACCGCATCCACGGACGCCAGCCGGCCTGGGGGCCGGACGGCAAGCACATCGCCTACACCGAGTTCGACGCACTGCGCAGCGTGAACCTGCTCGGCATCGACATCGCCGGCGGTCTGGGCAGCACGGTCCCGGCAGCCATCACGGGGTTCGACGCGAGCGGGACCGCGATGCCGAGCCGACCGACGATCTCCGCGGCCGAGGACCCGGCCTGGTCGCCGGACGGTTCGGAGATCGCCTTCGCCGGGCAGCCCGCCGGCCAGCCCGACAACCGGGGCATCTACGCGATCAAGCCGGACGGCTCCGGGCTACGACTGGTGACGGACGACCGCGGGCCCGACACCGAACCGACCTGGACCCCGGTGGCCACGATCGTCCCCATCCCGGAGGCGGACGTGGCAGTGTCAGTCGAGTTCGCCAACCCGGCGCTGGACGCCTTGGGACTGGACCCGGAGACCAGCTACGTCGGCAACACGACGCACGTGGTGCTGGTGGACGTGACCAACCGGAGCGAGACGACCACGGCCGCGAGCGTGACGCTGGCCCTCACCTTCCCGCCGACGACCCCGTCCCCGCCCCCCGACCCGGCCCGGCCGGTCTACGCCTCGGACTCGCCGCAGCCCTGCCTCACCGGGGTCGGCACCTGCCTGCTCGGTTCCATCGCGCCCGGCGACACCCGGACCTTCGAGATCCCGTTGCTGATCCGCAAGGAGGGCGAGGGAGACGTGAGCGCCAAGGTCACGTCGACCACGCTGGACCCGGTCGTCACCAACAACACCGCGACCGCCACGCTCGAGGTGCTGCAGCCCACGATCCGGCTGCTGCCCGCCGTGGCGCGCCCCGGGCGGGTGACGATCGCCTACGGCGAGAAGATGCCGCCCGGCAGCGAGGTGACGCTCGGGTGGGCCCCTGGCATCAACGTCCACCAGGGCCCGTTCGACATCGACGACGACGGCACCATGCGCCAGCCCCTGCTCATCGTGCGCCACGACCTGCTCGGCGAGCGGACGCTGGAGGTCGCCAGCGGGGACCCCGAGCTGCCGGCGGTGCCACCGCTGTTCTCGGCGGTGCAGGGCCCGATGCTGGTCGTCGAGCGGACGGCGCAGGCCCCCGACTTCCTGGCCCGGGGCTAGGGGGGTGGACCGGTGATCTCCGTCGTCGACGACGCGCTTCGCGAGATCGTCCGCAGCGGGGCGCTCGAGGGCTCCGACGTGGACGTCGTCTTCGACGCCCCGACCAAGGACTGGGCGGCGCGGCGCAACGCGCCGACGGTCAACCTCTACCTCTACGACATCCGCGAGGACCTGCGCCGCCGGGAGCGCGGCTGGTCCGAGACCCGCACCCCCGACGGCACGATCGTGTCGCGCACGCCCACCGCCGCGGTACTTCAAGCTGTCCTACCTCGTCACCGCCTGGACGCAGCGCCCCGAGGACGAGCACCGGCTGCTCGACTCGCTGCTGCGCGGCTTCCTGCGGCACGACGCGCTGCCGCCGGACCTGGTCACCGGCCCGCTGGCCGAGCCCGGGCTCGTCGGTGCCGATGACCGTCGGGCTGCCGCCTCCCGAGGACCGGGCGTTCGCGGACGTGTGGTCGGCCCTCGGCGGCGAGCTGAAGCCGTCGCTCGACATCGTCGTCGTCGCCCCCGTCGACACCGGCGTCGATCTACCCCGCCGGCCCGCCGGTCTCCGACGGTGCGTACGTCGACCTGTCCGACCTCGTCGACGGCGGTCGCGACGAGCGGCGCCACCGGCAGCACGCCTGCCGCCCGGTCAACGAGACCGGGCAGCCGCCGACCCGGCGCTCGCAAGCGGAGCCGTTGCGTGATCGGCAACCAGAGCCTGGCCCACCTCCTGGGCCGGGTCGGCGTGGTCGAGGAGCGGATCCGCCGGCTGGTCGCCGTACGACGAGCCGACGACCCGCAGCCCGACGACCCCTTCCGCGGGCTGTACCTCGACGAGGACGGCGTCGACCCGGCTGCTCGACCAGCCGGCACCCGCCGTCGACCTGGTCGGCGGGACGGCGCACGCCTCGCGACGTGCGAGCGGGCCGCGGACGAGGCCGAGGACGCCGGGTGCCGGCTGCGGCTGCGCGAGCTGGCGGAGACGTTCGGGCTCGACGCCGCTCGACGTCGACCTGCTCGCTGGTCGCACTGGCGTGCCGACGTGGACCGCCGGTTCGAGCAGTTCTTCGGCTACCTCAACGACGACGTCACCCGGCGCCGGCCCGTCGGTCGCCGTCGCGCTGGCGCTGTGCGGCGTACCGCTCTCCGCGTCCAGCGGGCCAGGCCCGGCTGCTGCACGGCCCCCTGGTCGACCGGCGGCCTGGTCGACCGTGGAGGACGTCGGACCGTCCCTTCCCCGGACGGGCGCTGCGCGTGCCCGACCGGGTGGTCGGCCACCTGCTCGGCGACGACGAGCCCGACCCCGCCGCTGGCCGGCGTGCTCGCCGACCTGCCGGACGTGCCGCTGGGGCGACCCGGCCCGCTGGCCCGGGCCCTGGCGGCCGGAGTCACCGCTCGCCTACCTGCGCGAACCGGCCACCGGCTCCGGTCGGGTGCTCGCCGCGGAGGCCCTGCGCGCGCGTCGGGCTGGGCACGCCGTGCCGGTCGACCTCGCCACGGCTGGCCGCCCGGCCGGACGCCGGAACAGGTGGCCGGCGCTCGCTGGTGCGCGAGGCCCGCCTCACCGGGCGCGGGCCTGGTCGCCGGCCCGGTCGAGCGCCGTGCTCGAGCGCCCGGCTGCTGGCGGCCCTGCTGCTGGCCGACCCGCGGCCGCTGCTCGTCGTCGGCGACGAGACCTGGGACCCGACCTGGACAGCCGCTCCGCCCCTGCTGGTGGACGTGCCCGCCAGCACGCACGCGGAGCGGCGTCGCTGTGGCGCGACGCGCTGGCCGGCACGAGCGCCGACCGGGATCGACGCGGCTGGCCACGGCCAGTTCCGGCTGCGTCCGGAGCAGAGTCGCCCGGGCCGCCGCGCTCGGCGCAGGTCCAGGTCGCCCTCGCCGCTGGACGGCCGTCATCACCGCGGCGGCACCTGCGAGCCGGCGCCCGCGCCGAGAACGGCTCGGCCCTCGAGCGGCTGGCCCGTCGGGTCGAGCCCGCGGTCGGCTGGGACGACCTGGTGCTGCCGCCGCCGACGTGCTCGCCGCGCTGCGGGAGGTGGCCCTGCGCGCGCGACACCGCGAGCAGGTGCTGGGCGACTGGCGGATGCGCCCCGGCGGCGGCCGCGGCCACGGGGTCGCGGCGCTCTTCGCCGGCGACTCGGGCACCGGCAAGACGATGTCGGCCGAGGTCATCGCCGCGCGACGCTGGGGCTCGACCTCTACGTCGTCGACCTCGCGACCGTCGTCGACAAGTACGTCGGCGAGACCGAGAAGAACCTCGAGCGGATCTTCACGCGGCCGCGCCGGCGTCAACGCGGTGCTGCTCTTCGACGAGGCCGACGCGGTCTTCGGCAAGCGCTCCGAGGTCCGCGACGCGCACGACCGCTACGCCAACATCGAGAGCGCCTACCTGCTGCAGCGCATGGAGACCTTCGACGGCCTGGCCATCCTGGCCACCAACCTGCGCGCCAACATCGACGAGGCGTTCACCCGCCGGCTCGACGTGCGTCGTCGACTTCCCGCTCCCCGACGCCGAGCACCGGCGGGCCCTGTGGGACCGCTGCCTGGGGCACCGCGTGGCCGCGCGACGACGACGTCGACCTCGACTTCTGCGCCGAGGCCTTCGAGCTGGCCGGCGGGGCGATCCGCTCCGCCGCCGTGACCGCCGCCTACCTCGCGGCCGAGGACGGCGGGACGGTGACGATGCGACACCTGGTCACCGCGGTGCAGCGCGAGTACCGCAAGCTCGGCCGGCTCTGCCTGGAGAGCGAGTTCGGCCGCTACTGGCCGCTGCTCGCCTGACGGTGCCCCGACGGGCAGCCCGGGCTGCCCGGAGCGACCCGATCCGCCGCCCCTGCGCGGGGTCCGGGTGCGGGGCGAGAGTGGAGGTCGGCAGACATCCGGCAGACCAGCGGAGAGGGGTGCCGCCATGCACCGACACGACCACGAGAGCAGTCGAGGACGACACCACCCGTCAGGCCGGCCGGGCCGCGCCGCACGACGACGGCCTCCTGCTACAAGGCGGCCGCAGCAGGCCGGACCGACGTGCTCGGGCCGGCCGGGATGCTGCGGCTGCAGCGCGCGGTCGGCAACGACGCGGCGCCACGAGGTGGGCGAGGAGGCGCTCTCCGGTCACTCGACGTCGTCAACTCGGGCGGCGGCCAGGCGCTCGACGAGCCGGTGCGCGCGGACATGGAGGCGCGGCTGGGCGCCGACTTCAGCGACGTGCGCGTGCACACCGACGACGCCGCCGACGGGTCGGCCCGCTCGGTCAGCGCCCACGCCTACACGGTGGGCTCCAACATCGTCTTCCAGCGTGACCGCTACGACCCCGGCTCCACCGGCGGGACAGACCCTGCTGGCTCACGAGCTGACGCACGTCGTGCAGCAGCGCAGCGGCCCGGTGGACGGTACGGCGACCGGCGACGGGGTGAAGGTCAGCGACCCGTCGGACCGCTTCGAGCGTGAGGCGGCCGCGAACGCCGACCGGGTGATGTCGTCGCCGGCACCGGTGCAGCGCGAGGGCACCGCCTCCGCCGCGGGCGCCCCGACGGTGCAGGCCTCCCACGACCCCTCGCTGGCGACCGTGCAGCGTGCGGAAGCCGCGGAGGAAGAGGAGGAGGTGCAGGCCTCGCACGATGCGAGCCTGCCGGCGGTGCAGCGCGACGAGGAAGAGGGAGAGAAGGAGGAGGGCACCTCCTGAGGGAGGCCGCTGGCGACCATGCCGCCCGACCATGTCGAGCGTTCTCGGGAACCCGTCGGGCAGGCGCTCGCCGACGGTCGGCGTCGCGTCGCCGGTCACCAGCGCACTCCCACCGGCCCGGGCGCCGTGCTCGCACTGCAGCGCCAGGCCGGGAACGCGGCCGTCAGCGCCCTGCTGGCCGCCAAGGTCAGGGCACCCGGGGTCACCGAGATCGATGCGGCCCTGCGGGAGGTGCGCACCGACGACCCGGTGATCGACACGGTCGAGAAGGGCCTCAAGGAGGCCAAGGCCGCCGGGGTGCCCGTCGAGCTCGAGGGACCGAAGCCGCCCGCATCGGCGCTCGCGGTCACGAAGACCGGATTCGGGCCCGCGGCCGTGCCGAGCAAGAAGCCGGTCGCCGCCGAAGAAGCCGCTCCCCGCTGTGAACCCGTTGGGCAAGGCCTCCGCGGCCAAGGCGACGGCGGGTGGAAAGACCTCGGGCGCCGGCGGACCCGGCGGCGCGGGGTTCTCGTTGACGCAGCCGGCCCCCACCTCCTCCGGCCCGGCTCAGCTGCCGGCTGACCAGCTGCTGCAGCCACCCGTCGTACCGACCGGCACGCGTCCCGAGGAGGACCCGGCGTTCGCCGCGGTGAAGCGCAACGTCACGGCCTTCGCGGGGAGCAAGAAGGCGCACCCACCCGCGTCGGCCAAGGCGAAGGAGGCGCAGGACGCCGCCCTCGCCCCCGCTGACGACCTCACCGGCCAGGCCAAGGCGGCCAAGGTCATCGCGATGGACGCCCAGCCTGCGGGCACCTTCGACAAGAAGGCCTTCATCACCGCGGTGAAGACCGCGATCGAGTCCAAGTCGCCCAAGACGCTGAAGGAGGCCGACGAGTACCAGGCCTCGGGCAAGGCCGGGCAGGTCAAGGGCGAGATCGCGGGCCTCGTCGCGCAGGGCAAGGACGGTCAGAAGCAGGACATCGAGACCGCCACCGAGGCGCCGCCCGACCAGGCGAGCGCGGTCGCCAAGCCGGTCTCCCCGATGACCGCCGAGGCGCCGGGGCCAGCGCCGAACATCCCGGCCACCGGTGCCGTGCCCAAGCCGGCGCCGCCCGAACAGACCAACCTCGCGGCCGGCAAGCACCAGGCCACGCAGGAGATGGCGGAGGGCGGGGTCACCGACCAGCAGCTCGCGGCCTCCAACGAGCCGCAGTTCCAGCAGGCGCTCACCGACAAGTCGGCGGCGGCCCAGCATGCCGACCAGGCGCCGGCCGAGTTCCGCCAGCAGGAGCGCACCAGCATCGAGCAGGCGAAGGCGGGGGCGACGGCGCAGACCGCCGGCGGCGTCGCCGGGATGCAGGGCGCCAAGGGCGCGGCGATCGCCCAGCTCGTGGCACAGAAGGCCGCGACCAAGGGCAAGGACGAGAAGCGGCGGGCCGAGGTCACGACGCGGGTCCAGGGCATCTTCGCCGCTACCGAGACCGACGTGAAGAAGATCCTGGAAGGCATCGACCCGAAGGTCGATGCCGCCTTCACCGCGGGCGAGGCCCAGGCCAAGGGCGCCTTCGAGTCCTATGTCACCGCCAAGATGTCGGCCTACAAGGCCGATCGCTACAGCGGGTGGCTCGGCGGGCTGCGGTGGGCCAAGGACAAGCTCGCCGGGATGCCCGACAAGGTCAACGAGTTCTACGAGGCCGGCCGCGAGATCTACCTGACCAGGATGGAGCAGGTGATCTCCCGGGTCGCCGACATCGTCGGCACCGACCTGGCGGCCGCCAAGGCCCGGATCGCCAGCGGCAAGTCGGAGATCGCGACCTACGTCAAGCAACTCCCCCAGGACCTGCAGAAGGTCGGGGCCGAGGCGACCAAGGAGATCGGGGACAAGTTCGAGGCCCTCGAGGACGACGTGAACTCCAAGCAGGACGCCGTCGTGGACGCGTTGGCGACGAAGTACGTCGAGGCGCGCAAGGGCCTCGACGAGCGCATCGAGGCACTGCAGGCCGAGAACAAGGGGTTGGTCGACAAGGCGATCGGTGCGATCAAGGACGTCGTCAACACCATCCGCGGGCTGGTCTCGATGCTCACCAGCGTGCTCGCCCGGGCGGCCGCTGTCGTGGGCGACATCATCAAGAACCCCGTCGCGTTCCTCGGCAACCTGATCGCCGGCATCAAGGGCGGCATCATGAAGTTCAAGGACAACATCGTCGACCACCTGCGCAAGGGCCTGATGGGGTGGCTGTTCGGGGCGCTGGCCGAGGGCGGCATCGAGCTGCCGGAGACCTTCGACATCAAGGGCATCCTCAAGCTGGTCGGGTCGATCTTCGGGATGACCTGGAACAACATCCGCACCCGCATCGTGAAGAAGATCGGCGACAAGGCGACGGCCGCCGCCGAGCGTGGCGTCTCGATCTTCTCGACCCTCGCCGAGAAGGGCATCGGCGGGATCTGGGAGATGCTGGTCGAGAAGCTCGGCGACATCAAGGAGATGATCCTCGAGCAGGTCAAGGACTTCGTGATCACCAAGATCATCACCGCCGGCATCACCTGGCTCATCGGTCTGCTGAACCCGGCCGCCGCCTTCATCAAGGCCTGCAAGCTGATCTACGACGTCGTGATGTTCTTCGTCAACAACGCCTCGCGGATCATGAAGTTCGTCAACACCGTCATCGACTCCGTCGCCGACGTCGTGAAGGGCAACGTGGGCGGGGTCGTCGACAAGATCAACAACGTCCTCGGCCAGATGGTGCCGATCCTGATCGGCTTCCTCGCCAGCGTGATCGGCCTCGGCGGGATCGGCGCGAAGATCCGCGAGATCGTCCAGAAGCTGCAGAAGCCGGTCAGCAAGGCGCTCGACTTCGTGATCGACAAGGGCCTCAAGCTCGCCGGTCCGATCATCCGTGGGCTGAAGGGCATCGGCGGCAAGGTGAAGGGCAAGATCAAGGCGGGCAAGGACAAGGTGCTCGCCAAGCTGCGCGGCGGCGACGACTCGCCGGAGGGCAAGCAGAAGCGCCTCGACAAGGGCGTCGAGGTGGCCACCGCCGCCGTCGATCGGTTCCTGGGAGCAAACTCGCTGAGAAGGCGATCCGTCCTGTCCTCGCTGCCATTCGGATCCGTTACGGACTGCGTGTGCTTCGCCCGGAGCACCAGGGCGATCGATGGGCGGTGCACGGTGAGGTGAACCCCCAGGTGACGAGACCGACCACGAAGCTCGCGGCGGCACGGCTGAACAGATCGAGCAGGCACGCGCGTTCGTCGGTCGGAAGTTCCTGGTGCGAGCCTCGGCCACGGTGGCAACGGTCGCTTCGGTCCATGCGGAGTCCGGGTTCGTCCTCGACCTACGACCTCGAACGGGCGCTGCCCGGCCGCGCGCACCGTCAAGGCAGCAAGAGCGGTGAGGGGCGGCCCAGCATGCCGGTCGGGCGCTTCCTGGCGAACGTGCCCGATGGCGGACCGGACCTGGCGAAGGAGGGAGGCGGAGCCGGCCAGACTCAGTACACCCTCGACGGCGTTGCGCTCCGCCCGGCCTATCACGCGGTTCGTCGGTTGTTCTACGGCGGATCCGACAAGTACTCCGTGCGAAGGAGGCGAAGCTCGACCAGGTTCGCCGACCCGACGGGGCGACCTTCCGCTGCGCTGGCGTCAAGACGAACTGGGCATCCAGCCCCACATGGCCACCTTGCGCGTCGACGGCGCTTCAAACTCCGCTCTCGACCACAACGGGTCCGTGGCGGCGCCTGGAACAGGACGGGACGGAAGGTGCCACGCAGCGACCGCGCCACGTTCTACGCGGATCCGGAAACCTCGAAGTCCTCTGCAGGACCTGCAACAGCAAGAAGGGCTCCTGGACGAGGAGGGCACCGCCCGTGACCGTTACAGCAAGGACGCAGAGATCCCTCGGTTCACCGGTCCCGACGGGCAGGCCTGCGCTCACCGCTTGCTTGATCGCCGCTGCCGTCCAGATCAGTTCGATGCCGACGAGGTCGGGCGTCCCGGCGATGCCTGATCGGGCATGAACGCCTTCCTCACTAGGCGTCCCGCCGGACGTACCGGCGGACTCCGCCACAAACGAGGCTGAGACCCAACTTCAGGGTCTTCGAGGAGGCAGCATGCCGACCTATCTTTCGCCGGGTGTCTACGTCGAGGAGGTCGAGGCTGGGTCTCGACCGATCGAGGGCGTGGGCACCGCTGTCGCAGCTTTCGTCGGGCTGGCCGAGAAGGGACCGGCCAACGACCCCCACGCTCGTCTCGAACTGGACGAAGTTCAGTGAGACGTTCGGTGACTTCGTGGACGGGTCCTACCTGGCCCACGCCGTCTACGGCTACTTCCTGAACGGCGGGGGCAACTGCTTCGTCGTCCGGATCGGCGCCGGGGACGGGAACAGCAACGGCAGCGGGTCCAACGGGACCAAGAAGAAGGAGCTCGGCCCGGCGCCCGAGGCGATCCTCGGTGGCTACCGCGTCACCGCGATCGGCCGCGGAGCCAACGCCGCCAAGACGGTGAGCATCGAGATCCAGCAGCCGGGTGGCGAGTCGCCGCCGGAGGACGAGTTCAAGCTCGTGGTCAAGACCGACGGCAAGGCCAGTCGAGACCTACGACCACGTGACCACCAAGAAGCAGGACAACAACGTCGCGACGAAGGTCAACGCCGCCTCCAAGCTGATCAACATCGAGGAGCTCACCTCGGGCAGCGCCCTGGCCAAGCCCGACCTCGGCGACACCGACCTGCTGGCGCCCGAGCCGGAGCCGGAGCCGCCGTCGACGGAGAATCTCAACGCCGACGACTACGTCGGCGATGCCGCCGACCGCACCGGCTTCAGCGGTCTCGAGGCCGTCGACGAGGTCACCATGGTCGCCGTACCCGACCTGGCCGCGGCCTACGAGCAGGGCGCCATCGACCTGGAGACCTTCAAGGCCGTCCAGCTCGGCGGTGATCGCACACTGCGAGCTGATGGGCGACCGGGTCGCGATCCTGGACACGCCGCCCGAACCTGAACGCCCAGCAGGTCAAGGACTGGCGGATGAACGACGCGGGCTACGACTCCCAGCTTCGCCGCCGCTCTACTACCCGTGGGTGAAGGTGTTCGACCCGGCGACCGGGACCAACAAGCACGTGCCGCCGTCGGGCCACATGGCCGGCGTCTGGGCGCGCAGCGACGACACCCGCGGTGTGCACAAGGCGCCGGCCAACGAGGTCGTCCGCGGCGCGATCAGCCTGCAGACCCAGCTCACCAAGGCCGAGCAGGACCTGCTCAACCCGGTCGGGCTCAACTGCATCCGCACCTTCCCCGGTCGGGGCGTGCGGGTCTGGGGCGCGACGCACGCTGTCGAGCGACGCGGAGTGGCGCTACCTGAACGTCCGGCGGCTCTTCAACTACCTGGAGGAGTCCATCCTGCATGGGCACCCAGTGGGTGGTCTTCGAGCCGAACGATCCGACGCCCTGTGGGCGCGGATCCGCCGCACCATCAGCGCCTTCCTCATCAACGAGTGGCGCAAGGGAGCGCTCTTCGGGACCACGGCCGACGAGGCCTTCTTCGTCAAGTGCGACCGGCGAGACCAACCCCGCCGAGGGCATCGACGCCGGCCAGGTGGTCTGCCAGATCGGCGTCGCTCCGGTGAAGCCGGCCGAGTTCGTCATCTTCCAGCTGTCGCAGTTCTCCGGCGGCACCAGCCTCGTCAACGAGTAGCGAGCACAACCATGGGACTAGCCGATGCACTCGACTCATCGTCCGCCAACGCCTTCCGGGTGACGATCGACGGGATCGAGATCCCCAAGATCTCCGAGGTCAGCGGTCTGACGTCCGAGGTCGACAAGATCGAGCTGAAGCAGCAGACCAAGGACGGCAAGTACGTCGTCCGGCAGCTGATCGGCCGCCCGAAGGCCGGACAGTTCGACGGTCACGCGGGGCCTGACCGACTCCAAGACGATCAGCGACTGGCTGAAGACGGTCATGGAGGGCGACGTCGCCGGATCCCGCAAGACCGCGGCCGTCGAGCTGCTCGACTACGCCGGGCAGACCATCAAGACCTACAGCTTCACCAACTGCTGGGTGCAGAAGGTCGAGGTCAACGCGCTCAAGGCCGGCGCCGCGGAGCAGGCCACGGAGAAGTTCACGGTCTGCTACGACGAGTCCACCATCAGCTGATGCAGCGGACCCGGAGCGGCGCGCTGCTCGACACCGACACCCCCGACGTCACGACGGGCTCGCCGGTCGCGACGGACGGCCGTGCGGCCGCCGAGCCGCGGCTGCGCACGGAGTTCGACTTCGAGCTCCCGCGCGGGTACGTCGACGGCGACGGCGTGGTGCACCGGCGGGGCACCATGCGGCTGGCCACGGCGCGCGACGAGCTGCTGCCGCTGTACGACGCGCGGGTGCAGGAGAACGCCGCCTTCACCACCGTCGTCCTGCTCGGCCGGGTGATCACGAACCTGGGCACGCTCCCGGCGATCTCGTCGCAGGTCGTGGAGAACATGTTCGCCTCCGACGTGGCGTTCCTCCAGGACTTCTACCGCCGGATCAACGCCGAGGGCCACACCCGGGTCGCGGTGACCTGCCCGGACTGCTCGCACCGGTTCACCGTCGACGTCTCCGGCGGGCGCCTGGGGGAATCGTGACGTACGCAGCCGACCGGATCTACGAGGAGGTCGCGTACGTCGCCTACCACTTCCACTGGCCCCTCGACGACATCCTCGACATGGAGCACCAGCAGCGGCTCCGGTTCGTCGGCGAGATCGCGTCCATCAACACCCGCCTCACGCAGGACAGGGACCGGTGAGCCATGCGCTGGCCCTGGCAGCGGGAGCGTCCCGCCCCTCCGACGTCGGGCAACGACGTCGCCACGACCGCTCATGAACCCGGAGCGTCGCGCGAGCCGGCGCCTTCGCCGATGGGCTGGGCGTTCCTGCCGCCGCTCCAACGCACCATCGCACCGGCCGCACTCGTCA
Source organism: uncultured Actinomycetota bacterium (assembly GCA_963845655.1). GTDB lineage: Bacteria > Actinomycetota > Actinomycetes > Propionibacteriales > Nocardioidaceae > Nocardioides_B. Next base: position 731,279 of record CAWJTB010000002.1, read on the forward strand.
GCCGTCCGCACGAGTTCCCCTCGTCGTTGCCGGCCTGGCGCAACCCCAGCTTCTCCTCCCCCGAGCTCAGCCACCTGGTGTCTCCGGCGGCGCCGAGCGGGGTGATCGACGGCGACGGGACCGGCGCGCCGGTCCAGCGCTCCGCCGCCACCGACCTGACGCTGCTGCTTCCCGCGCCGCCGAAGGCTCCTCACCCCGTCGGACCTGCCCCGTCGGTCCAGACCGACGCCGTCCCGGAGGTCGCCGCTGCGCCGGACGCGCCTAGCGACGATCACGTCGTCACGGGTACGACGTCCGCACCGTCGCTCCCGACGCCGGAGCTGCCCTCGCGCCCGGCCCCCGTCCAACGCTCGGTGCAGCACTCGGCGCCGCCCGTCACCGCCAGCGCGAGCACGGGGATCGAGGAGCGCGCGGCGAGCGCCTCCGTCGTCCCGGCCGGGCTGCGACCCACCGCGACCGTGACGTCCCTGCCGATGGCGCTGCCCGCCGCTGTGCCGACGCGCGGCTACACCCGCACTTCGACCGACGCGCTCCCGGTGTTGCAGCTGGCGGCCATCGCCGAGCCGATCCCTGTCCCGACCGGGACGCCGGACGCGCCCACCTCCTCCGACGCCGCGACGGCGCCGGAGCCGGACCCCACGCCGGCACCGCAGTCGGCGCCCGAGTCGGCGCCCGAGTCGGCGCCCGTGTCCGGCTCCGAGCCAGGGTCCGTGTCAGGTCCGGAGCCCGGCGACGCGACGTCCGAGGGGGCGCGCAGCGAACCCACCCGGCCCACGCTGGGCACCGGCGCGGCCGTGCAGCGCTCGGTCGATGACGCAGCTGCCGCACCGGTGCGGTCGACCCCTCGTCGCGTCGGGCTGGGGGCGCCGTTGCCGTCGTCGCCGGCGCACGGCAGCACCGACGTCCCGCCCGTTCCGGTGCAGCGCGCCACCGGAGCTGCCGCGATGCCGGTGGCTCGTTCCGCCGACAGGGGCACGGCTGCCGCACCGCTCGGCGGTCCACCCCCGACGCCCCACCTGCCGGACCCGCCCTCCCTCCCGGGCCGGCCTGGGCAGGAGCACCGCGTCGAGCCGAGCCCCGATGCCGGCACCGAACGCCTACCCGTCGAGATCCCCGACGCACGCGTCGATGCAGGCAGCGACCAGGTCGACCAGGTCGTCCAGCGGTCCGTGCTGCCCGAGCCACCCCGGGACCTGCCGCACGCGGACCTGCCCGTTGCCGCGCTTCCTCCATCACCGCCCTCGTCCGATGCGCCCCACGCCCCCGAGCCCGGCCTGCCCGAGATGGTCGCGGACGACCCGGCCAGCGGCGCCCAGGAGGCACCCACCCCGGAGGCATCGACCGCGGAGTCATCTACGGCGGACGCGCCCACCCTGGACCGTGCCGACCCGGTGACGACCGCCACCTCCCCCGCGGAGCCTGGCTCGTCCTCGCACGACACGTCCGCGCCAGCGGCCACGCCTCCCCCTGCCGCGCTGGCGATGGCGGTGCAGCGATCGACCGAGGGTGGCCCGATCACCCGCGGAGCCGCACCGCACCGCAGCGTCCCGATCCTGAGCCGCGCAGCCGCGACGGGTGCCGCGCCGGCCGCCCTCGCGGCGCCGAACGGCTGGGGCTCACCGTCCGGCCGGTCTCTGCTCGGCGTGCAGCGCGGCGTCACCGTGCTCGATGAGCCGGCCTCCCCCGCTCCGACCGCACCAACCCCCGTTGGTGCGGTCGGCTACACACCCCTCGTCGCACGGTCGGTCGCCGGCACGTCGGCGCCCACCCTGACCCCCTCGCCCTCACCGCCCCCGGCCCTGTCCCCGAGCTCGTCCCCCCTCACCCCGACCTGGCCCATGGCCCCTGCGCTGCAGCGAGCGGTCCAGATCGACGAGCTCACGATCCGGTCCTCACCCAACTACGGCCGCCCGCTGCCGACCCCGCCGAGCCGTCCGTCACCGGCGACGCCGGCCTCGCCCGCGCTGCCGCTGGCCCCGGACGGCCCCGAGGTGCAGGCACCCGACCCCGCGACGTCATCCCCGTCGCGGGAGGCGACCTTCACCCCGCCCCAGCCGGTGGTGGACCCGCGCTCCTCGGGCGCGACCGAGGTCCCGATCGGCGGCGGTGGCGGCCAGGCGCCCAGCGGCGCGACGGACGGTGCGCCCGCGGCCGTCGGCGGGGCGGCGGGCGGCGCCACGTCGCCACAGGAGGTCGAGGCGCTGGCGGAGAAGCTCTTCCCGCCGATGCTGCGCAGGTTCCGCGCCGAGATGCTCATCGACCGCGAACGACGCGGCCACCGGACCGACACGTGGAGCACGAGATGACGAGTGAGGTGAGGAACTGATGCTGGCCGATGTCGACACCGCCGTCAGTGTCCGGTACGTCGTGAAGCTCGACGACCAAGAGCTCGGCGAGTTCAGCCAGTGCGAGGGCCTGGGCGCCGAGGTGGTGATGGAGATGCGCGAGGAGGGCGGCAACAACATGTCCGTGTGGCAGCTGCCCACGCCGGCTGAAGTACCCCAACATCAAGCTCACGCGACCGCTCGGCAAGGACACCGAGAAGATCGCCAAGTGGCTCGCCACGATGGCGACCGGCTACCAGCGCAAGACCGGCACCATCGTCGCGATGCGCGCCGACGGCGAGGTCATCGCGCAGTGGGGGCTGCTGGACGTCGTACCCGTTCGGTGGACCGGGCCCGCGCTCAACCCGGACTCGCCCAAGGTCGTCACCGAGACCATCGAGATCGCGCACCACGGGTTCCTCGCGCCCGGCGGGGCGGGGTGAGGAGCGACCATGTCCGGTCCCGTCGGTTTCGCCGCCCCGGGCGGTGGAGGTGCCACCGCCCCCTCGTCGCGTCCCAAGCTGGAGAAGGCCTACCTCCAGATGTACGAGCCCTCCGCGGACGGCTCGCTCTCCAAGCCCGGTGCCCCGTTGGACCGTGTCGAGTTCCAGTTCAACCCCAAGGAGCTCACCCTCGCGAAGTCGGCGAGCTGGGCCCGGCAGAACGCCAAGGGCAACAAGCGCAGCAGCCCGCCGCAGTACAACGGGCCGCAGCCCTCCAAGCTCAGCCTCGAGATGTTCTTCGACGCCTCGGACACGCAGTCCGACAGCGTGGTGAAGGCCGTCGAGAAGCTCTTCGCCTGCTGCGTTCCCACGACCACGTCGTACCAGCAGAAGAAGGAGTCGCCGCCCTGGGTGATGTTCCGGTGGGGTGGGCTGACCGGCTTCCTGGCCTACATCGGCTCGGTGTCGGCGAAGTACACGCTGTTCACCAGCAGCGGCCTGCCGATCCGCGCGGTCGTGACCGTGACGCTCGAGGAGCTCGCCGGCGAGTCACCGAAGCAGAACCCGACGTCGGGCGGACTGGTGCCGCACCGGATCCACGAGCTGGTCGCCGGTGACACCCTCGCCGGCATCGCCTACAAGGAGTACGGCAACGCCGGCATGTGGCGCGCGGTCGCCGAGCTGAACGGGATCGACGACCCGATGCGGCTGCGCCCAGGGGGCACCGTGATGCTGCCGAGCGTCGAGACGCTGCCCGTGCGCCCAGGACGGGCGACCCCGGTGGGGGTGCCGGTCGACGCCGCCGCTCTCCCCTCCCACCTGGAGGCGGTCCGTGGCCGGTAGCGAGTCCGTCGCCAACACGCTGACTGTCCAGGTCGAGGGCCGAGACCTGCCCCCGGACGTGTCCGCCCTGATGGTGCACGCACTCGTGGACGACAGCACCCAGCTGCCCGACATGTTCGTGCTGCGCTTCACCGACCCCGACACGACGGTGCTGCAGAAGGGGGGCTTCGACATCGGCAAGGCCGTGTCCCTGTCTGTACGCCGCAGCGAGTCGCCCGGCGCGGAGCCGCTGCTCGAGGGCGAGATCACCTCCCTCGAGACCGTGCACACGCACCACGGCACCCAGACCGTCGTGCGGGGCTTCGACAAGTCGCACCGGCTCTTCCACGGCCATCGGGTCGAGGTCTACCAGCAGATGAAGCTCAGCGACATCGTCGGCGACGTCGGACGGCGTGCCGGCCTGAGGACCGACGTCGACGCGTCGCAGGCGGTGTTCGAGTACGTGCTCCAGGACGGCGTCTCGGACTGGGACTTCCTCCGGCGGCTGGCCCGGCAGGCGAACCGCTCCCTGTCGGTGGTCAAGAGCCAACTGCTCTTCAAGGCGCCTGTCGAGGCCTCCGCAGCGCCGTCCTCGACCGCATCGCGCGACAACCCGCAGGTCATCGAGGTCGGTGTGAACGTCGTGCATCTGCGCACCACGCTGACCGCCTCCGACCAGGCCTCGGGCGTCCAGGTGCGCAGCTGGGACCCGAAGGCCAAGCGCGCCCTCGTCGCAACGGCGACACCGCGCGGGGACACCGCAAAGATCGGGGCGGGTGCTCCGAGCGCGCTGCTCTCGGACTTCGGCTCCTCGACCTACGTCGCCCACGAAGCAGGGCTGCAGACTCAGACCGCCCTGCAGGCGACGGCCGACTCCCTCGCGGGCCATCTCTCCGGCGGCTTCGCCGAGCTCGAGGGAGCCGTGCACGGCAACGCCGCGCTGCGGGCGGGGGCCCCGGTCAACGTGCAGCGCGTGGGCGACAAGTTCAACGGCAAGTACGTCCTGACCAGCACCCGGCACGAGTTCGGGGCCGACTCCGGCTACCAGACCTCGTTCACTGCGAGCGACCGCTCGGAGCGCTCGCTCCTCGGGATCGCCACGGGCGCGACCACGTCGCATCCCACCGCCGCCCTGAGCGGCGTCGGCGTCGGACTGGTCACCAACCTCAACGACCCCGACGCGCTCGGTCGGGTCCGGGTGAAGTTCCCCCTGCTCTCCGAGGACAAGGAGTCCTGGTGGGCCCGCGTGGTGCAGCTGGGTGCCGGTGCGTCCCGCGGCACGGTGTGGCTGCCCGAGATCGGCGACGAGGTGCTGGTGGCGTTCGGCCAGGACGACGCACAGCAGCCGTTCGTCATCGGCGGTCTCTACAACGGCCGGGACAAGCCCGACACAGCGTGGACCACGGTGCAGGAGCAGGGGGAGGTACGGCGCCGCGCCTTCGTCTCGCGCAAGAAGATGCTGCTGGAGTTCATCGAGACGCCGCAGGACGAGAAGCTGACGGTCAGCACCAACGCCGGCACCCAGCGGATCACGCTGGTGCAGAACGCGGACAAGGGCATCGAGATCCTCTCCGAGGGCCCGCTGACCGTCACGGCCAAGAAGGACGTCAAGGTCACCGGCCAGCAGAAGGTCGAGGTCTCCGCCATGCAGGACGTGTCGGTGACGTCGAGCAGCGGCGCGATCAACGTGGAGACGTCCGGCGGCAACGTGACCCTCAAAGGTCTCAACGTGACGATCGAGGCGACCGCCAAGCTCGACCTGAAGGGCGCGACGGCCAGCCTCGCCGGCCAGGCCAGCACCGAGGTCAAGTCCAGCGCGATCACGAACATCACCGGCTCGATCGTCAAGATCAACTAGCCCCACGAGGGCAGGAAGGAGCATCGGATGCCTCCCGCAGCACGGGTCACCGACCTCACGGCGCACCCGGGCGTCATCACGGGCCCCGGCGTGGCCACCGTCCTGCTCGGCGGCATGCCCGCGTCCGTCATGGGCGACCTCCACACCTGCTCGTTCCCGCCCCCCGCGGTGCACCCCCCCACGCCGATGGTGGGGCCGGGCTCGCCGACGGTGCTGATCGGGGGACGGCCGGCGATGCGGGTGGGCGACATGAGCGGCTGCGGCGCACCGGTGCTCCCGCCCGGCTGCCCGACCGTGATGATCGGACCCTGAGCCATGGGACAGGAGTTCGTCGGCGCCGGGTGGGCCTTCCCGATGCGCACCGACACGACCGGGCGGCTCGCGCTGGTCCACGGCGTGCGCGAGATCGAGGAGAGCATCCGCCTGATCCTCGCCACCGCCCCGGGAGAACGGCCGATGCGACCGGACTTCGGCTGCGCCGTGCACGACTACGTGTTCGCCCCCGCCGACGCCTCCACGGCCGGAGACATCGCCTACGCCGTACGCGTCGCCCTGGACCGGTGGGAGCCCCGCATCGAGCTGGAGGACGTCGAGGTGCGCTTCGACGCCGTCGACCGCGGGACGCTCTACGTCGACGTCCACTACGCCGTGCTCGGCACCAACGACCCGCGGAACCTGGTGTTCCCGTTCTACCTGATCCCCCCGCACGACGAGGCAGGTGCGTGATGACCCTTCCGGCCCCCAATCTCGACGACCGTCGGTTCCAGGACCTCGTCGACGACGCGAAGCGGATGGTGCAGCAGCGCTGCCCGGAGTGGACCGACCACAACGTGTCCGATCCCGGCGTGACGCTGATCGAGACCTTCGCGTTCATGGTCGACGAGCTGCTGTACCGGCTCAACCGGGTGCCCGACAAGCTCTACGTCACCTACCTCGACCTGCTGGGCGTGACGCTGCACCCCGCGACCCCGGCCGTCACCGAGCTGACCATGTGGCTGTCCGGGCCCCAGCAGGAGGACGTCGTCGTCCCCGAGGACACCGAGGCCTCGACGCTGCGCACGGAGAGCGACGAGTCGGTCGTGTTCGCGACGACGCGCACGCTGGTCGTGCCTCCGCGCAGCCTGCTGCACCTGATGACCCAGCAGGACGACGGCAACGACCCGCTGCTGCGCAGCGAGGAGCTGCTCTCGGGCGCGGAGTTCCCCTGCTTCGGGGCTCCGCCGCGGCTCGGGGACACGATGCTGGTCGGCCTCGACGAGCCCGCGCCGTCGTGCGCGGTGGCGCTGCGGTTCGAGTGCGACGTGCAGGGCGTCGGTGTGGACCCGAGCATGCCGCCGTTGGTGTGGGAGGCCTGGGACGGCGCCGACTGGGTCGGCTGCGAGGTGGAGCACGACGGGACCGGTGGCCTCAACCGTGCCGGCGACGTCGTCGTCCACGTGCCGTCGACGCACCAGGCATCGGTGGTCAGCCGGCTCCGCGCCGGCTGGCTGCGGGCACGCGTCGTCGAGGCCGTCGAGGGCTACCCTTTCTACAGCGCCTCCCCCACGATCAAGAGCGCGTCGGCGTTCACGGTCGGCGGGACGGTCCAGGCCGTACACGCCGAGACGGTGCGCGAGGAGATCCTCGGACTGTCGGAGGGGGTCGCCGGCCAGGTGTTCCCGCTCGACCGCGGCCCGGTGGTGGCCGGTGGCCCGGCCTTCGAGGTCGAGGTCGCCGGCGGCGCGGGATGGGAGACCTGGAGCGAGGTCGACACGTTCGCGGGCTGCGACGCGCAGGACCTGGTGTTCCGGGTCGACCGATCCAGCGGAGACGTGCACTTCGGTCCCGCGGTGCGCGAGCGTGACGGCGCGTTCACGGTGTACGGCGCGGTGCCACCGAAGGGCACACCGATCCGGGTGCCGAAGTACCGCACCGGCGGCGGCCCCCGCGGCAACGTCGCCGCCAAGGCGGTCTCGGTGCTGCGCTCGACGATCCCGCTCGTCGACCGGGTCGAGAACCGCCGCGCGGCCACGGGTGGAGTCGCTGCCGAGACGATCGACCAGGCCAAGGTGCGCGGACCCCTCGCGCTCCGGACCCGCGACCGGGCCGTCACCGTCGAGGACTACGAGCAGCTGTCACGGCGGGCCGCTCCCGGCATCGCCCGGGTGCGCTGCGTGCCGGCCGGTGAGGACACCGACGCCGGCAGCGTGCGGGTGCTGGTCGTCCCGTCGGCCGCCGTGGACGAGAAGGCCCGGCTGCGCTTCGAGGACCTGGTGCCCTCGGCCGAGATGCTCGCGGCCGTCTCGGACTACATCGAGCCTCGCCGTACGGTCGGCACGCGGGTGATCGTCGAGCCGCCCTTCTACCAGGGGATCACGGTCGTCGCGAAGCTGATCGCCCGCGGCCGGGCCTCGACCGACGAGCTGCGGGCGCAGGCGATCATCGCGCTCAACCGCTACTTCGACCCGATCACCGGAGGCCCGGACGGCGAGGGGTGGCCGTTCGGCCGTCCGGTGCAGGCCGGCGAGGTGTACGCCGTGCTGCAGAACCTCCACGGCACGGAGTACGTCGACGACGTGCGGCTCTTCGCCGCCGACCCGATCACCGGCAAGCGCGGCGAGCCCGTGCAACGCATCGAGCTGGACCGCAACGCGCTCGCGTTCTCCTACGAGCACCAGATCCGCGTGGCGCACGGGTCGTAGGAGGCTGACGTGCGCGGCATCGTTCCCGACCTGCCCAGCGGTGTCCCGCTGGCGCACCGCCTCCCCGGCGTCTACCAGGAGGAGGAGTTCACCCAGCGCTTCGTCAGCAGCTTCGACGACGCGCTCGCCCCGGTGATCGCCACCCTCGACGGGCTCCCCGGGTACGTCGACCCGTGGCTGGCCCCCGACGACTTCGTGGACTGGCTCGCGGGCTGGGTCGGCGTCGAGGTGGACGACACGTGGTCGCTGCCGCAGCGTCGGGCCGTGGTGTCGGGGGCGGCGCTCGTGCACCGGCGCCGTGGCACCCGGGAGGGCATCGCCGAGGCGGTCCGGCTCTCCGTCGCCGGCGAGTGCGAGGTGGTGGTCGAGGACTCCGGCGCGACGAGCTGGTCCGAGGCCCCGGGGGCGGACCCGCCGGGCACCGCGCCCCCCCACGTGACGGTGCGGGTGCTCTGCCCGGACCCGGCCGCGGTCGACGTACGACGGGTGGAGTCGCTGGTGCGGTCGGTGAAGCCGGCCCACGTCGCGCACTCCATCGAGGTCGTGGCACGGGAGGTCGCCACGACGCAGGCAGACCCGCCGCCCAGCGTCGACCTACCGGAGCCGGAGGCCGAGCAGGAGCCGGTGCTGATCGCGCCGGACGAGGCGGCGCCGTCCGCCCCGATCACCGATCTGGCGCCGAGCGAGGCCACCCGGGCGGCCGACACCGCGCAGGACGAGCCGGCGCAGCAACCTGAGGAACCGGACGGGGAGGGTCAGGAGTGAGCGACATGGTCACCGACATGGTCTGTGGGGAGTGCGGCGCCGCCAACGAGCCGGGTGAGGACTTCTGCGGCGAGTGCGGCACCTACCTGGAGTGGGACGCGCGCGCGACGACCGCCGCCGCACCCGAGCCGGAGCCGGAGCCGGAGCCGGTGGCCGAGGCACCCAAGGGGGTCGTCGAGCGGGTGAAGGCTGCCGTCGGCCTGGACCGGGAGGACGAGCCGGCGCCCCCGCCGGAGCCCACGACCGACGCCGAGCGGCCGGCAGCCACGGCGGCCCCGGCGGTGCCGAGCCCTCCGCCCCGCCGGCCGGTGCCGCGCCGGCTGTGCAGCAGTCCACGCCCGCCAAGCCAGCCAAGCCCACCAAGCCCGACACCAAGGCCGCGGCCCTGCTGGCCAAGCCACAGCCCAAGCCAGCGGCGCCGGCTCCCGCCAAGCCGACCGCGACCGCGGTCCGCCCCGGGGCGGCCGCCCCCAAGGCCCGCAAGCGGACCGCCGCACCCCTCGACCAGCCGCTCCAGCCCGGCGACCTGGTGTGCGCCCACTGCGGCGCCGGCAACAAGCCGAGCCGCAAGTTCTGCCGCCGGTGCGGCAAGGACCTCGCCGAGTCCGAGGTCGCCAAGATCGCGTGGTACCGACGCCTGCTGCCCCACAGGTCGACGTCCACCACGTCCGCCGCGTCCACCCACGTCCACCAGGTCCGCCGGAGCGCGGCCGAAGCAGAAGCGACGGCTGCGGATGCCGCCCGTCGCCCGCTACCTCGCCATGTTCCTGGTGCTCGCGGGCGTGGCCTACCTGACCAAGCCGCTGTGGTCACCGGCCTACGAGGCCGGGATGGACCGGGTGAAGGGCGTGGAGGCGGTGACGCCCAGCGCCTTCGACGCGTCCTCCGCCGCCCCCGGCCACGCGGCGCGGCGGGTCCGCGACGGCGGGTCCAACACCTACTGGGCACCCGCCGAGCGGGGCCGCGGTCGCGGTGAGTTCCTGCAGATGAGCTTCGAGGCGCCGCACCGCCTGGTCTACGTGCTGATCACACCGGGCGCCGGGACCAAGGACAAGGCGTTCCTGCGCGAGGGTCGACCGACCCGTCTGCGGGCCACGATGTTCGACGCCGACGACACGGTGGTGGGCACCAAGGAGTTCCGGCTCGAGGACAAGGCCGGTGACCAGAGGAAGCGCCTGGCGACGTCCGACGTCGCGAAGGTGCGACTGACGGTGCTGCAGTCCCATCTCGGCGAGACCGAGCGCAGTCGCGTGGCGATCACCGAGGTGGAGTTCTTCGCGCGCAAGTGATCGGTCCCGGAGCGGGCGGAGTCGTTCCGCCCGCTCCGGGCCGTGCTACGTGCGGGCGGGCGCCGGTCCCGACTCGGTGCCCGGTGCCTCGGCATGCTCGATCTCAGCGACCAGCTCGTCCGGCGGCGGGGCCGTGCTGGCGGTGTCCTCGGCCCCTGCACCACCGCCGACCGAGGTGCGCTTCTTGTTCCAGACGTCGAAGGCGACCGCGGCGAGGAGCACCAGGCCCTTGACCGTCTGCTGCCAGTCGATCGAGATGCCCATCAGCGACATGCCGTTGTTGAGCACACCCATGACGAAGCCACCGATGATCGCGCCGACCACGGTGCCGACACCACCGGTCACGGCCGCGCCGCCGATGAAGGCCGCGGCGATCGCATCGAGCTCGAAGTTGGTGCCGGCCTTGGGGTTGGCCGCGGTCAGGCGGGCGGCGGTGACCATGCCGGCGAGGGCGGCGAGCATGCCCATGTTGGTCATCACCAGGAAGTCGATCTTCCTGGTCTTGACCCCGGACATGGTCGCGGCGTCGACGTTGCCGCCGATCGCGTAGACATGGCGGCCGACCACGGTGCGCTGGGTGATGAAGCCGTAGACACCGATCAGCACGAAGAGGATCAGGCCGACGATCGGGACGCCGCGGTACTGCGCCAGCAGCCACGCGAAGACCATGATCACGCCGACCATCGCGACGAGCTTGGCGTAGAAGAGCCCGGTCGGGACGACGTCGAAGTTGTAGCGGATCGCCGACGCGCGCTTGCGGAACTCCAGGACGACGAGGAACACCGCAAGGAGTGCGGCCAGGATCAGGGTCAGGTTCGACAGTCCGGTGTCCGGTCCGATGTCGGGCAGGAAGCCGTTGCCCATCGCCTCGAAGCCGTCGGGCAGGCCGCCGACGGTCGCGCCCTTGAGCACGACCAGGGTCAGGCCCCGGAAGATCAGCATGCTGGCCAGCGTGACGATGAACGCCGGGATCCCGACGTACGCCACCCAGAAGCCGTGCCAGGCTCCGATCAGGGCGCCGAGCACCAGGCAGAGGACCACGGCGATCGGCCAGGGGATGTCCCACTTGGTCATCATGATCGCCGCGACCGCGCCGGTGAACGCCGCCACGGAGCCGACCGAGAGGTCGATGTGCCGCGCGATGATGACGATCACCATGCCGATCGCCAGGATCAGGATCGAGGCGTTCTGGGTGAACAGGTTGGTGAGGTTCAGCGGACGCAGCAGGATGCCGTCCGTGGTGATCTGGAAGAGCACCACGATGGCCACGAGCGCGATGACCATGCCGTACTGCCGCACGTTTCCGCGCAGCATGTTCTTCATTGAGTTCATCGGGCTACCTCTTGCTCCTGGGTCGACTTGGTCATGTAGCGCATCAGCGACTCCTGGTTCGCCTCTGCGCGACTGAACTCATGGGTGATGCGGCCCTCGGCGAGGGTGTAGATCCGGTCGCAGAGCCCGAGCAGCTCGGGCAGTTCAGAGGAGATCACGATGACGCCACGGCCCTGCTTGGCGAGCCGCTGGATGACTCCGTAGATCTCGTACTTCGCACCCACGTCGATGCCGCGGGTGGGCTCGTCGAGGATGAGCAGCTGGGGGTCGGTGAACATCCACTTGGACAGCACGACCTTCTGCTGGTTGCCGCCGGACAGCTTGGCGACCCCCTCGTTCACGGTCGGGGTCTTGATGTTCATGCTGGTGCGGTACTTCTCCGCGACGACGACCTCTTCGTGCTGGTCGACCGTCATCCCCTTGCGGATCTTCTCCAGGCCGGCCGCGCTGATCGAGCGCTTGATGTCGTCCAGGAGGTTCAGCCCGAGCGCCTTGCGGTCCTCGGTGAGGTAGGCGATGCCGGCGTCGATCGCGGCGTGCACCGAGCGCAGGTGCAGCTCCTTGCCGTTCAACGTCAGCCGGCCCTCGACCTTGCTGCCGTAGGAGCGGCCGAAGACGCTGCGCGCGAGCTCGGTGCGCCCGGCACCCATCAGGCCGGCAATGCCGACGATCTCGCCGGCGCGAACCGTGATGTTGGCGTCCCTGATGACGGCGCGGGAGGCGTCCAGCGGGTGCATCACCGACCAGTCCTCGAGCTCGAACAGGACCTCCCCGATCTCGGGCTCGTGCTCGGGGAAGCGGTTCTCGAGGTCGCGACCGACCATGCCGCGAATGATCCGGTCCTCGTCGACCGCGTCCGCCGCGACGGCCAGCGTCTCGATGCTCTTGCCGTCCCGGATGATCGTGATCTCGTCGGCGATCTGCTCGATCTCGTTGAGCTTGTGGCTGATCATGATGGAGGTGATGCCCTTGCCCTGCAGGCCCTTCAACAGGTCCAGCAGGTGTTGGGAGTCGTCGTCGTTGAGCGCCGCGGTGGGCTCGTCGAGGATCAGGAGCCGCACCTCCTTGGACAGCGCCTTGGCGATCTCGACCAGCTGCTGCTTGCCGACGCCGAGGTGCTTGACCTGGGTCAGCGGGTTCTCGGCGAGGCCGACCCGGGCGAGCAGCTCGATCGCCTGCCGGTTGGCCCGGTCCCAGCTGATCACGCCGCCGGCCGCCGTCTCGTTGCCGAGGAAGATGTTCTCGGCGATCGACAGCTCGGGGATCAGCGCCAGCTCCTGGTGGATGATGACGATCCCGGCGGCCTCGCTCTGCCGAATGTTCTTGAACTCGACGACCTGGCCGTCGAAGACGATGTCGCCGTCGTAGCTGCCGTGCGGGTAGACCCCGGACAGCACCTTCATCAGCGTGGACTTGCCTGCGCCGTTCTCCCCGCAGATGGCGTGGATGTCGCCCCGGTTCACGGTCAGGCTGACGTCGCTGAGCGCCTTGACCCCCGGGAACTCCTTGGTGATGGAGCGCATCTCCAGGATCGGACTGCTCATGCTGCGTCCCTTCTCGTACGAGTGCTGGTGCCGTGCAGTGCTGAGTGTGCCTGGCTTGGTGCGGGAGTGGTAGCGCCGCGGGCGCCCCGGATCGTCGGGACGCCCGCGGCACGTCTCACTTGAGCTCGGCGTCGGTGTAGTAGCCGGTGTCGACGAGCGCCTTCTGCACGTTCTCCTTGGTGACGGAGACCGGGTCGAGCAGGAACGACGGGACGACCTTGGTGCCGTTGTCGTAGGTCTCGGTGTCGTTGACCTCGGGCTTCTTGTCCTCGCCGATGGCCTTGACCATGTCGACGGTGACCTCGGCCAGGTCGCGGGTGTCCTTGAAGACGGTGGAGTACTGCTCGTCCGCGAGGATCGACTTGACCGACTGCACCTCGGCGTCCTGACCGGTGACGACCGGGAGCGGCTTGCCGCCACCGTCGTAGCCGTTGGACTTCAGGGCCGCGATGATGCCGAGCGAGAGGCCGTCGTAGGGCGAGAGGACGCCGTTGACGGTCTCCTGGGTGTAGCTCTTGGTGAGGATGTCCTCCATGCGCTTCTGGGCCGTGGCCGGGTCCCAGCGCAGGATGGCGGCCTGCTCGAACTTGGTCTGGCCGGACACCACCTTGAGGTCGCCGGAGTCGATCATCGGCTGCAGGACCTTCATCGCGCCGTTCCAGAAGAACGTGGCGTTGTTGTCGTCGGGCGAGCCCGCGAACAGCTCCACGTTGTAGGGAGCCTCACCCTGCGCCTTCAGACCGTCGACCAGGGACTGCGCCTGGATCTCGCCGACCTTCTCGTTGTCGAACGTCGCGTAGTAGTCCACGGCGTCCGTGTCACGGATGAGGCGGTCGTAGGAGATGATCGGGATGTCGCTGTCCTTGGCGGTCGAGAGCACGTCGCCCAGGGCGGTGCCGTCGATGGCCGCGATGACCAGGAGCTTCTCGCCCTTGGTGACCATGTTCTCGACCTGGCTGACCTGGGTCGGGATGTCGTCCTCGGCGTACTGGAGGTCGACCTTGTAGCCGGCCGCCTCGAGCTGCTTCTTGATGTTGTTGCCGTCGGCGATCCAGCGCTCCGAGGACTTCGTCGGCATCGCGACGCCGATGGTCCCCTTGTCGCCACTGCCGCTGCCAGAGTCCTCGCCACCACATGCCGCGAGGCTCAGGGCCAGGGCGGCACCGGCAACCGATGCGATCAACTTCCGCACTTTGCTTCTCCACTTCGTTGCTGGGACCGCCAGGGCGTTTCCCTGACTGGTCTGCCTGCTGTCGTTCGGGTCATGCTGTCGTACGTCTGCATCCCCGCAGGGTCTAGAACCCCTGCGCGAGTCGGTGGTAGGCCGCGCCCCAGCGCAGCTCCTGGCGGAGCCGGCGAACGCTCGTGGCCTGGTCGATCAGCACCAGCTCGGTGCCGACCATGTCGGCGAGGTCGGAGAGGTGCTCGCTGGCGAGCGCCGTCGACAGCACCGTGTGGTGCGGTCCGCCGGCGGTCAGCCAGGCCTCGGTCGACGTGTGCAGGTCGGGTGCCGGGCGCCAGACGGCACGGGCGACGGGAAGGTTCGGCAGCGTCCGTCCAGCGGCGCCACCACCTCGGCCTCGTTGGCCACGAACCGGAAGCGGTCGCCCAGGTCGCAGGTGCCGAGGATGACCGCGTCGCCGGGGGCGGCGTCGAACACCAGCCGGACCGGGTCCTCGCGACCGCCGATGCCGAGCGGGTGGATCTCCAGGGTGGGCGTCGCCGCGGCGATCGACGGGCACACCTCGAGCATGTGGGCGCCGAGGATCAGCTCCTCGCCGGGGACCAGGTGGTAGGTGTAGTCCTCCATGAAGGACGTGCCTCCGGGCAGTCCGTCGGCGACCACCTTCAGCGTGCGCAGCATGACCGAGGTCTTCCAGTCACCCTCGCCGCCGAAGCCGTAGCCGTCGGCCATCAGACGCTGCACGGCCAGGCCGGGCAGCTGCCGCAGGCCGCCGAGGTCCTCGAAGTTCGTGGTGAAGGCGCTGAAGCCGCCGTCGGTGAGGAACGCGCGCATCCCCAGCTCGATCCGGGCGCCGTAGCGCAACGACTCGTGACGCTCACCGCCGGCGAGCAGCTCGGGCATGACGGTGTAGCTGTCGGCGTACTCCTCGACCAGCGCGTCGATCTCCGCGTC
The DNA here is from genome assembly GCA_963845655.1 of uncultured Actinomycetota bacterium. Classification (GTDB taxonomy): domain Bacteria; phylum Actinomycetota; class Actinomycetes; order Propionibacteriales; family Nocardioidaceae; genus Nocardioides_B. The sequence continues at coordinate 746,474 of CAWJTB010000002.1, forward strand.
GCCGACGGCGTCGACCACGGCGACCAGGTCGTTGACGCCGTAGGTGTTGACCGACACCCCGCACCGCAGCTCGGCCTCGACCTTGTCACCCTCGGTGACGGCGACGTCGCGCATGTTGTCGCCGAAGCGGGCCAGCCGCATCGACGCCAGCGCAGACCGTCCGAGGGCGGCGCGCGCCCAGGCCCCGACACGGACCGGGACGCGCGGGTCGTCGACGTGGCCGGCGACCGTCAGCCGGTCGAGGCCGAGCCGGGTCGAGATGAAGCCGAACTCCCGGTCGCCGTGGGCGGCCTGGTTCAGGTTCATGAAGTCCATGTCGATCTCGGACCACGGAAGCGCCTGGTTGACCTGCGTGTGCAGGTGCAGCATCGGCTTGCGCAGCGCGTCGAGACCGGAGATCCACATCTTCGCGGGGCTGAACGTGTGCATCCAGGCGATCACGCCGACGCACGCGTCGTCCGCGCTGGCCTCGATCATCACCCGGCGGATCGCGACGGCGTCGGTCAGCACCGGCTTCGCGACGACGCGCACCGGGATCTCCGAGCTCGCGTCGAGGGCGCCCGAGACGCGGGCCGACTGGTCCGCCACCTGGCGCAGCACGTCGTCGCCGTACAGGCCCTGGCTCCCGGTGAGGAACCAGACCTCCTTCGTGGTGCTCACGCCGTGCTCCCGTTCTGGCCGTAGACGTTCTGGTAGCGGTCGAAGAGCGCGTCGACGTGCTCGGACGCGATCGGGATCAGCGGGCCGCCCTGCCGGGCGACGTGCACGGTGCGGGCCACGTCCTCGAGCAGCACGGCGGCCTTGACCGCGTCGCGGGCGTCGCGGCCGATCGTGAACGGGCCGTGGTTCTGCATGAGTACGGCGCGCGAGCGGCTGCCACGGAGCGTCTCGACGATGCCCTGGCCGATCGAGTCGTCGCCGATCAGCGCGAACGGGCCGACCGGGATGTCGCCGCCGAACTCGTCGGCCACCATCGTCAGCACGCAGGGGATCGCCTCGCCGCGCGCCGCCCAGGCAGTCGCGTAGGTCGAGTGCGTGTGCACGACGCCGCCCACCTCGGGCAGGTGCCGGTAGACGTAGGCGTGGGCGGCGGTGTCGGAGCTCGGCGCCCGCTCGCCCTCCACCAGCACGCCGTCGCAGGTCGGTCACGACCATCGCGTCGGCGTCGAGCTCGTCGTAGGACACCCCCGACGGCTTGATCACCATCAGGTCGCGTCCCGGGACGCGCGCGGAGACGTTGCCCGCGGTCCAGGCGACCAGCCCGTAGCGGGTCAGCTCGGCGTGCAGCGCCGCGACCTGCTCGCGCAGACCGCGCACCACGACGTCCACCTCGTGGGTCAGGCTCATGCGGTCCCCAGCTTGGCGTTCGCGACGGCGCGCCTTGAGCCGGTGCATGACCTCGTTGGCGCCTCGGCCGAAGTAGTCGTGCAGCGTGCGGTACTCGTCGTACAGGTCGTTGTAGGCCTCGACGTTCGCGGGGATCGGCACGAACCGGCCCCGGTCGAGACGGCCCATCACCTCGGCGGCGGCGTGCACGTCCTCGTAGGCGCCGGCGGCGACGGCGGCGTGGATCGCCGAGCCGAGCGCGGGGCCCTGCGTCGGAGCCGATCGTGGACAGCGGCAGGTTGGTGACGTCGGCGTAGATCTGCATGAGGAGGGCGTTCTTGAGCAGTCCGCCCGCGACCACGAGCTCCTTGACCGGGACGCCCGAGGCCTCGAACGCCTCGACGATCGTGCGGGTGCCGAACGCGGTCGCCTCGAGCAGCGCGCGGTAGACCTCCTCGGGCTTGGTGGCCAGGGTCAGGCCGACGACGACGCCGGAGAGGTCGTGGTCGACGAGCACCGAGCGGTTGCCGCTGTGCCAGTCCAGCGCGACGAGCCCGTGCTCGCCGACCGCCTGCTCCGCGGCGAGGGCGGTGAGGTGCTCGTGGATGCCGATGCCCTGCGCGTCGGCGGCGGCCTGGTAGGCGGCCGGGACCTGTTGGGTGACGAACCAGTTGAAGATGTCGCCGACGCCGCTCTGGCCCGCCTCGTAGCCCCACAGGCCGGAGGTGATGCCGCCCTCGACGACGCCGCACATGCCGGGGACCTCGCGCAGCACGTCGCCGTTCATGACGTGGCAGGTGGAGGTGCCCATGATCGCGACCATCTGGCCCGCCTCGACGGCCTGCGCCGCAGGCGCCGTGACGTGGGCGTCGACGTTGCCGGTGGCGACCGCGATGCCCTCGGGCAGGCCGGTCAGCTCGGCGGCCGCCTTGGTCAGGCCGCCCACCCGGTCACCCAGCCGGGCCATCGGACGGTCGATCTTGTCGGCGACGAAGTCGGCGAACCGGGGGTTCAGTGCGGCCAGGAAGTCCCGGCTCGGGTAGGTGCCGTCCTGGTAGATGCCCTTGTAGCCGGCGGTGCAGGCGTTGCGGGTGTAGCTCGCCGCACAGCTGCCAGATGATCCAGTCGGCGGCCTCGACGAAGTGCGCCATCTCGGCGTACACCTCGGGGGCCTCCTCGAGCAGCTGCAGGCCCTTGGCGAACTCCCACTCCGAGGAGACCAGCCCGCCGTAGCGCCCCATCCAGACCTCGCCCCGCTCGGCGGCGAGCGCGTTGAGGCGGTCGGCCTGGCCCTGCGCGGCGTGGTGGCGCCACAGCTTGACGTAGGCGTGCGGCTCGCCGCTGAGGTGCGGCAGGTCGGAGAGCGGGGTGCCGTCCTCGGTCGTGGGGACCATCGTGCAGGCGGTGAAGTCGGTGGCGATGCCGATCACGTCGGCCGGGTCCACGCCCGCCGCGGCGACGGCGGCGGGGACGGCCGTGCGCAGCACGTCGACGTAGTCGGAGGCGACCTGCAGCGCCCATTCGGGGGGCAGCGGGGTGCCGTCGGGCAGCGCGTCCGCGAGGACGGCGTGCGGGTACTCGTGGACGGCCGATCCCAGCTCGGCGCCGTCGGAGACCCGCACGACCAGGGCCCGGCCGGACAGCGTGCCGTAGTCGACGCCGATGACCACGGCGTCGGGGTGGCTCGATGACACGGGCAACGGATCCTCCTGTGCGGCGGCTGTGTGAGCGCTCATGTGAGCGTTCACATCCGGAAGTGTGGCTGCCGACACACGGGGCGTCAAGGACCTGGGCCGGGGAAATGCCCCGAACGGCCCGAAAGGACTAGGCGAGGATGGCCCACACCGCCCGCAGCCTGTCCGGCTTGTCCGGATCTGGGTGCGCCTCGGACTCGTTGAGTGGTCAGTCGTGCCCCGTCGAGTGGTCACTTGTGTCTTGGTCCGCGCGGGCGAGCGGGCTGGTGCGGCGTGCGGACGAGAGCTCGGGTTCGGGACAGAACTGGCTTTCCGACAGGACGCAAGCGCCCTCTGACCGGGGCGCGAGTGCCTACTCAACGGGACGCGAGTGCCTACTCAACAGGACGCGAGTGCCTACTCAACGGGACGCGAGTGCCTACTCAACGGAGACGGGGGCGGGAGGTGGCGCGGTGGAGTCCCGTACGACGAGCGTCGTCGGCACCAGGTCGACCACCGGGGCGACATCGCCACCGAGGACCCGTTCCAGCACCTGCATCACCTGGGTGCCCAGCGCCGCGAAGTCCTGCCGGACCGTGGTGAGCGCGGGCTGGAAGAACTCCACCTCGGGCAGGTCGTCGAAGCCGACGACGCTGACGTCCTGCGGCACCCGGCGGCCGGCCTCGTGCAGCGCCCGCACGAACCCGAGCGCCATCTGGTCGTTGGCCACGAACACCGCCGTGATGTCCGGCTCCCGAGCCAGCGAGCGCCCGGTCTCGTAGCCGCTGCGCGCGCTCCAGTCGCCGCCCCAGCGCAGCGGCGGCACCCGTCGGCCCTGGGCCACGAGCGCGTGGCGCCAACCGTCCCGGCGCGCGTGCGCCTCCGCCCAGCCCATCGGTCCGGACAGGTGCACGACGGTCTCGTGGCCGAGCGAGAGGAGGTGCTCGGTGGCGATCCGGCCACCCTGCGAGTTGTCGACGCCCAGGGTCAGCGGGGTGCGCGAGAGGTCGCCCTCGACGACCAGCATGGGAATGTCGAGGTCGAGGCCGTGCGCCTCCCGCAGGATCGTCTCGTGCGGGACGATCACGACCATCGCCTCGACGGCCTGCTCCAGCAGCTGGTTGACGGCCTCGCGGAACGCCTCCGTCGACATCTCGACGACGTTGACCGTCGCGAGGCGGTACTCCGTGCGGCGGGCCGCGGCCTCCAGCGCCAGCAGCACGTTGGCGGGCCCGAACTGGCTCGTTCCCCACGTCACCACGCCGACGGTGCGCGAGCGCGTCGAGGCCAGCAGGCGCGCGGCCAGGTTGCGGCGATAGCCCAGCGCGCCGACCGCCTCCAGCACCCGCTCGCGGGTGTCGGGTCGCACCCCCGGCATGCCGTTGAGCACCCGCGACACCGTCTGGTGCGAGACGCCCGCGCGGGCAGCGACGTCCGACATGCGCGGGGCGCGCGGACGGTCGGGCAGGGCCGGGCTCATACGCCGATGCTAGGCGGTGTGAGGCAGGTCGTCCCGGGCCGTCGTACGCGTCGGGTCGTGGGGCACATGGCTAGTAGTACCAGGGGAAGGGCGACCAGTCCGGGTCCCGCTTCTCCAGGAACGAGTCGCGCCCCTCCACCGCCTCGTCGGTCATGTAGGCCAGCCGGGTCGTCTCGCCGGCGAAGAGCTGCTGCCCGACGAGGCCGTCGTCGATGGCGTTGAAGGAGTACTTCAGCATCCGCTGGGCCGTCGGCGACTTGCCGTTGATCTTGCGGCCCCACTCGAGTGCCTCGCGCTCGAGGTCGGCGTGGGCGACCACGCGGTTGACCATGCCCATCCGGTGCGCGTCCTCCGCGGTGTACTCCTCGCCGAGGAAGAAGATCTCGCGGGCGAACTTCTGCCCGACCTGGCGTGCGAGGTACGCCGACCCGAAGCCGCCGTCGAACGACCCGACGTCGGCGTCCGTCTGCTTGAAGCGCGCGTGCTCGCGCGAGGCCAGCGTCAGGTCGGACACGACGTGCAGGCTGTGCCCGCCGCCCGCGGCCCAACCGGGCACGACACTGATCACGATCTTCGGCATGAACCGGATCAGCCGCTGGCACTCCAAGATGTGCAGCCGGCCGAGCTTGGCCCGGTCGACGGTCTCGGCGGTCTCGCCCCCGGCGTACTGATAGCCCTGACGCCCCCGGATCCGCTGGTCACCGCCCGAGCAGAACGCCCAGCCGCCGTCCTTGGGGCTCGGGCCGTTGCCGGTGAGGAGCACGCAGCCGACGTCGCTGGAGCTGCGGGCGTGCTCGAGCACCTGCAGCAGCTCGTCGACGGTGTGCGGACGGAAGGCGTTGCGGACCTCCGGCCGGTTGAAGGCGATCCGCACGGTGCCGTGCGCCACGGCGCGGTGGTACGTCAGGTCGGTCAGGTCCTCGAACCCGGCGACCTCCCGCCACGCCTCGGCGTCGAACAGCTCGCTGACGTCGTACTCGCTCATCTGCGGAGGCTAGCCGGTTGGAAGTCCCCCGCCGCGGGGAGGATCGGCGGCATGACACTCGAGGGAGAGTACGAGCCCAGCCCGGAGCAGTGGGTGCGGGACCAGGTCGACACCTACGAGCGCTCCGGCGGCACCGAGGGCACCACCCTGCGGGGCGTGCCGTGCGTGGTCGTGACGTCGATAGGGGCCAAGAGCCGCAAGCTGCGCAAGACCCCGCTGATGCGCGTGGAGCACGACGGGGTCTACGCGCTGGTGGCGTCGAAGGGCGGGGCGCCGTCGCATCCGACCTGGTTCCACAACCTCGTCGCCCACCCGACGATCGAGCTGCAGGACGGCCCGGACCGGCGTGACTTCACCGTCCGGATCGCCGAGGGCGACGAGCGGGCCCTGTGGTGGGAGCGGTCGGTGGCGGTGTGGCCGGACTACGCGGACTACCAGGGCCGCACGGACCGCGAGATCCCGGTTTTCGTGGCCGAGCCGGCCTGAGCGCGGTCGCCACAGGATTACCAGGGGATGCAGCGAATCTTTCGCTGCCCCTGGTGATATTTCCATGGGAAGCGAAAGATTCGCTGCATCCCCTGGTAATCAGTTCACCCCCCTCAGCGCCGCGGCGCCTCCGACGCGCGTACGGCGCCCGCCTGCGTCACGACGTACCCGAGAAAGCCGATCGCGAGGGCCACCGGCACGCCGAGGTTGGCATAGGCCCAGCCGCCGTCGCGACCGCCGAGGCCCAGCGGTCCGAGCAGGAAGCCCAGCCAGGACAGGCCCTTGCCGGCACCGGTGGTGTCGATGACGAGGCCCCAGCCGACCAGGGTGGCGACCAGCATCAGCCCGACCGCGACCGGGTTGAGGCCGCTGCGCGCGAACAGGGCGCGCTCGTCGTAGTCGCGGCGACGCAGCAGCAGGTCGGCGAGGAAGATGCCGCACCAGGCGGCCATCGGGACGCCCAGGATGATCAGGAACGCCATGAACAGCCCGAGGAAGTCGTCGGCGACCCACACGATGTAGATCGTGCCGAGGATCATCAGCACCCCGTCGATCGCGGCCGCGACCCAGCGGGGCGCGCGCAGGCCGAGGGTGAGCAGGGTGAGGCCGGAGGAGTAGATGTCGAGCACCGCGCCGCTGACCAGGCCGCCGATCGCGACCAGCGCGAACGGCACCAGGAACCAGGTCGGCAGGATCGTGGTCAGGGCGCCGATCGGGTCGAGGCTCACGGCTGCCGCGAGGTCCTCGTCCGACGCGCAGAGCAGGATGCCGTAGCTCACCAGCACCACGACCGGCAGGGACCCGCCGAGCGTCGGCCACCCCACGACTCCGGGGGTGGAGGCCGTCCGGGGCAGGTAGCGGGAGTAGTCGGCTGCGGAGTTCACCCACCCCACCCCGAAGCCCGTCATCACCAGGACGGTCGCACCCAGGAACGCACTGAACCCACCGCCCGGCAGGGAGGTCGCCGCGTCGAGCGAGATGTCGTCGACGGTGAGGGCGATGTAGACGAGGGTGACCACGATCATCGCGATCGTCAGCCACTTCTGCAGCGCCATGATGGCGTCGAAGCCCAGGACGCCCGCCGCGACGATCACCCCGGCGACGGCGAGGAACGCCACCACCTTGGTCAGGTCGCCGTCGCCCCAGCCGAGCCGGCCGAACACGGTCGCGGTGGCGAAGGTCGCCAGCGAGACGAGCACGGTCTCCCAGCCGACGAGCAGGAGGTAGGACACGGTGCCGGGCACGACGTTTCCGTGACGTCCGAACGCCGCGCGCGAGAGCACCAGGGTCGGCGCCGAGCCACGCTTGCCGGCGATGGACACCAGACCGACCAGCAGGAACGACGACACCGCGCCGATGAGGGCGGCGAGCAGCGCCTGGGTGAGGCTGAGCCCGAAGCCGAGCACGAACGCGCCGTAGGACACCGCGAGCACCGAGATGTTGGACGCGCTCCACGGCCAGAACAGGTCGCGGGGTCGGCCCTTGCGCTCGGACTCGTCGATGACGTTGATGCCGTTGGCCTCGATGCGCGACGAGGGCGCTGCGACGGTGGGCTCGGTGCTCGTGGTCATCGTGGTGTCCCTCTCTCGACCAGCTCTGCCAGCAGCGGACCCCGGGCGGCCGCCGTACGCTCGGCGATCGCGACGACCTCGGCCGGGTCGATGCCCGACGGGGTGCCCTCGATCGCGGTGACGGTCGACAGCCCGACGACCTCCATCCTGCACTCTCGCGCCGCGATGGCCTCCGGGACCGTCGACATGCCGACCAGGTCCGCGCCCACGCGCCGCAGCCACGTGGCCTCCGCGAGCGTCTCGTAGTGCGGCCCCCGCAGCCACGCGTAGACGCCCTCGGCCAGCGCCGGGTCGAGCTCACGGGCCAGGGCTCGCAGCCGCGCCGACCAGGCGTCGGTGAGGTCGACGAAGCGGGGACCCTGCAAGGGCGAGGTGCCGGTCAGGTTGAGGTGGTCGGCCACGAGGACCGGCTGCCCCAGCGACCAGTCGTCACGCAGCGAGCCGTTGGCGTTGGTGAGTACGGCGATCCGCGCGCCGGCCGCCGCGGCCGTGCGGATGCCGTGCACCACCGGGTCGAGGCCGTGGCCCTCGTAGAGATGCGTCCGGCCGAGGAGGACCAGCGTGCGCACGCCGCGGACGTCGTAGGACCGGATCTCGCCGAGGTGACCGTCGGCGGTGGGCGCGAGGAAGCCCGGGACGGACGTCATCGGCAGGGCGGCGACGGGGACGCCGAAGGCCTCGGCCGCGGGCGCCCAACCGGAGCCGAGCACGACCACCGCGTCGTGCCGAGCGACGCCGGTCAGCCGAGCGACTGCCTCGGCGGCCGCTGTCATCGCGACGCTCGGCGGTGCCGCCGCACCCGTCGGCGGGACCGCCGCGCCGCGGAGCGGGCCATGTCGGCGGCCCCGACGAAACCGGCGTCGGGGCCGAGTGCCGCGCGCACGATCGGCGGCTCGGGCCGGTAGCCGCGACCGACCAGCGTGCGTGCGAACGATGCCCGGGCGGGGTCGAGCAGCAGGTCGCCCGCCTCGGACACCCCGCCCCCCACGATCAGGCAGGACGGGTCGAAGGCGGCGGCGAGGCCGGCCAGGCCGACGCCGAGCCAGGTGCCGATCTCGTGGAACAGCTCGACCGCGAGGGCGTCCCCCTCCTGCGCGGCCTGGGTCACCAGCGGCCCGGTCAGCCGGGCCGGGTCGTCCTCGACGAGGTCGCGGAGCCGGTGCGCCACGGGAGAGCCGGCGACCAGCAGCTCGCGCGCGTCGCGGACCAGCGCATTGCCGGAGGCGTACTGCTCCCAGCAGCCGCGGTTGCCGCACTCGCAGCGGTGACCGTCCGGTACGAGCTGCATGTGCCCGAACTCCCCGGCCATCCCGTTGGCGCCGCGGAAGACCCGGTTGTCGAACACCAGCGCGCCGCCGATGCCGGTGCCGAGCGTCAGGCAGAGCACCTGCCGGTGCCCGACACCGGCGCCGAAGCGGCACTCGGCCAACGCCGCCGTGTTGGCATCGTTGTCGACGACCACGGGGAGCCCGATCCGCTCGAGCAGCGCGTCGCGCAGCGGCTCGTCGCGCCAGGCCAGGTGCGGGGAGAAGGTGACGCGCGAGCGCGCGGCGTCGACGAAGCCGGCCGCGCCGATGCCGACCGCGGCGACGTCGTGGTCCTGCGCGAGCTCGCGCACCACGGCGACGATGGTGTCCTCGACCTCGCGCGGGCTGTGCCCGGGGGTGGCCGCGCGCAGCCGCGCCAGCACGTGCCCGCCGGAGTCCACGACCCCGCCCAGCACCTTCGTGCCGCCGATGTCGATGCCGACGGTGAGCGGGTCCCAGCGCGTGGCGAGCACCGCGCGGGTGCGGCTGCGCGTCATCGGGCGAGCAGGTCCGCGAGCGACATCGGCAGGCGGCCGGTGAGCCGCTCCACATCGTCGGTGACGCCGGCCAGCTCACCCGCGGCGATCGCCGTGTAGGTGCTCACCCAGGCCTCGAGCTGCCAGTCCGGCGCACCGTACGGCGCCCGCGACGCGTAGGCCTCCTCGAGCGTCTCGTCGTGGAAGGCGATGTCGCGTCCGAGGTGCCGGGTCATCGTGGCGGCGGCCTCGCTCAGGGAGATCGCCTCGGGGCCGGTCAGCGAGTAGGTCTGCCCCGCGTGGGCGGCCGGGTCTCGCAGCACCGCCGTCGCGGCGTCGGCGATGTCGTCCTGCGCGACGGCGGCCACCCGGCCGTCGCCGGCGGGCCCGCGGATCACGCCCGAGTCGTCGGCGAGCATCGGGAAGAAGTCGAGATAGAGGTTGTCGCGCAGGTGCGTCCAGGTCAGCCCGACCTCCGCGATGTGCTGCTCGGTCGCGTGGTGGTCGCGGGCCAGCGTGAACGTCGAGTCGGCCGCGGCCCCGTAGAACGAGACGTAGACCAGGTGGGCGACCCCCGCCGCGGCCGCCGCGTCCACGAAGCTCCGGTGCTCGGCCAGCCGGGTCGCGCTCTCCGAGCCGGAGACCATCAGCGCGACCTCGATCCCCTCGAGCGCGCGTCGTACGCCGTCCGGGTCGTCGTACGACGCCTGCACGACCTGCGTGCGGGGAAGGTCCGGCGCGTTCGCGGGGGTGCGGCACAGCAGGCGCTGCTCGACGCCCGCGTCGGCCAGCAGCCGGGCGATGCGGCCACCGAGCCGACCCGTCGAGCCGGTGACCCCGATCGGCCCGGTCGGCCCGGTCATCTCAGCGACCCGCCGACGCGATCGACACGGCCAGCGCCGCGAGGTGGCCCAGGCGAGCGAGCTCGCTGTCGAGCACGTCGGGGCCACCACGGCGACCGAAGACGACCAGGTGGTCGGAGTCCCCGATCGGGGCTCCGGCCAACAGGGTGCCGTCGTTGCGCTGCTCCCAGTCGGGTGGCAGGTCCAGGCGCCGGGCGTGCTCGGCCGGGAACCAGCCGGGCGCGCCGTCGGTGCGCTCGGGGGCCGCCGACGTCCGGTGCAGGACGGTCATGGCGTCGCCGTCGCGCCGGATCCGCATGGCCCAGTCCGAGCGGAAGGTGATCGGCAGCAGGTCGACGAGCTCGTCGAGCGCCGTCGCTGGGTTGGCGGTCAGCGCCTCGACGGCCTCGAGGTCGAGGAACAGGTTGCCGCCGGCGCCGTACCGCGAGATCCACAGCACCTGCACGCCGTCGAGCTGGTTGCAGGCCGAGACCAGCGAGTCGGGCATGACCCCCGGGGCGGTCTCCAGCAGCACGTCGTCGACCGCGGTGCCGTCCTGTCGGTGCTCGACGATCTCGATCGCCTCGATGTCACCGCCGGCCTCGCCGATGGCGGTGGCGACCCGGCCCAGCGATCCGGGGACGTCGGGGAGCTCCACGCGCAGCAGGTAGGGCATCTCAGCTCCGCTCCCTCTCGCGTGCGACGACCGGATCGCCGACCGTGACGCGCCCCGGGCGGGTGACGACGGCATCGACCCCGAAGTACACCTCGCCCTCGCTGCGACGATAGTCGGCGAGCGCGCTCAACGCGTGGGTGCGCCGGATCCCGGTCTGTGCGTCGAGGTCGATCACGACGCACCGCGGGATCGTCCCGCGGACCTCGACCTCCGCGTCGCCCAGCGCGATCCGCCGCCCGGCCCAGCCGTCCTCGACGTAGGGCGTGTCCGTCTCGATCGTGAACGTCGCCCGCAGCTGCACGTCGGGTACGTCGGCGCGGGCGCGCCGGGACAGGTCGGCCAGCGACGCAGTGGCCACCAGCGACACGGAGGCGCCGTAGACGACCTCGCCCGGCGACGGCGCCCGTCCCAGGGCCAGGCTGCCCGGCGCGCGACCGAGGTGTGCCGCGAACGCGTCGGCCCAGGGTCCGTCCTGCACCTCGAGCGCCGCGGTCCGCCCCCAGTAGTCGGCCTTGATGCTCTCGCCGGTCGGGACCGGAGTCCCGGCGACGGTGCCCGAGGGCAGCTCGGCGCTCAGCCGGTCGCCCTCGTGGACGACCCGTGCCTGCAGGAGCGAGGCGTTCTCCACGGTCCGCAGCACCTGGGCGCGCTCGCGGTCGACGAGGCAGAAGTCGCGGTCTCCCACGGGGCCGTCGAGGGTCAGGTCGACGCACGGGAGGTCGAGGTGTCGGCTCCCCTTGAGCGGGGTCAGACCGGTTCGGAGGACGCGCACCCCGACACTGTTTCACGGCGTCGTTTCGTGCCTGTGTCCCGCCGACCGGTGGGTGAGAGGGACGGCGTGGCGAGCCGCCCGGGTCCGTCTGGGTCCGACCGGGTCGGGCCTGCCGGTGTGATGAGGTAACGCCCGCACGCCCCTCGCGCGTCAAGAGGGGGACGGCAGCAGGAGCGACAACGACCGGGGGAGCCACATGGAGTTCGAGCAGCTGGTCGCCTCCACGGGCAACCAGACGTTTCGCACGGCCCTGCTGCTGTGCGGCGACTGGCACCTGGCCGAGGACCTGACCCAGACGACGTACGCCAAGGCGTTCGCCAGCTGGGGCAAGGTACGCCGCGCCGACAGCCCGCACGCCTACCTCCGCACGGTCCTGGTCAACACCTACCTGTCCCACCGGCGCCTGCGCCGCAGCGGTGAGACACCGGTCGACGCCCTGCCCGAGCGCGCCGTCACCGAGCACGACCCCAGCACCCGGCTGGCACTGCTGGCCGGCCTCCGGGAGCTCTCGCGCACCGATCGGGCGGTGCTCGTGCTGCGCTACTGGGAGGACCGGAGTGTGGCGCAGACCGCGGCCGACCTCGGCATCTCGCAGGGCGCCGTGCGCACCCGGACGACCCGGGCGGCCCAGCGGCTGCGCGAGGTCCTCGACGCCGACTTCCCCGACCTGGTCGCCGACCAGCGAGCCTGAGGAGACACCGATGAGCACCCCCGGCACCGACCACGACGACCTGCAGGCCCGCTTCGGCGCGGTGGTCGGCGACCTCGCGCTCGACCTGGACCGGCTGACGACCGACGCCCGCCTCCACGGATCCCGGATCCGGCGGCGGCGGCGCCTGCTCACCGCCACCAGCGCCGTCGCGGTCGCCGCCGTCCTCGGCGGGGGGCTGGCGCTGGCGCCAGGCCGGACCGGGCCGGCGGGACCAGCGGGACCGGCGACCGGCGAGGCCACCGCGAGCACCGATGCGACCCCGACGCGTGGCGACGGCGTCCTGGTCGTGCCGACCGGGGCCCGGTCGCCGATCACCGGCCGCTCCACGACCGTGGGTCTGGTGGACCTGGTCAACCAGCTCGCCGTCGGCGAGGCCTCCGCCTTCGGCGGCCAGGGACAGCCACCGGCTGACGGCCGGGTGGAGGTGGCCCCCGCGACCTACGCAACCTTCACCTGGACGCCCGCCTCTGGGGGTGCGGGGACGCCGGTGCGGATCAACGTGCAGAACGGGTTCGGCCCCGACGAGCCGGACCAGCAGGGTCGGCTGTTCTTCTCGTGTCGTGACGACCGCGTCCGCTGTCGCGTCGACCGGGAGGGCGGGATGAAGATCGTGTCCTACGAGGTCCACCACGGTGACGCCGTCGACCGGCACGTCGACGTCTTCCACCCGCAGTCACAGCTGCGGGTCGTGATCGCCAGCACCAACGCCGCGGAGTTCGAGAAGACCGACGCCGCGGTCCGGAAGGCACCCCCGCTCTCCACCGAGGTGCTGCGCACGATCGCGACGTCCGAGGTGTGGGGCGTGACGCTCCCCCGCGAGTGGGCCGAGGCGGGGGCGCGGCTCTCGCCGTACCTCGACTACGACACCGGTCGGCGCCGCTGAGCCGCCGGCCTCAGGCCAGGGGGGTCAGGGGTCAGCGCGAGGTGAGCCGGTGCGCGCGCAGCGCCAGGGCCAGCTCGACCGGTGTGCTCGTGCTCAGGTCGTGACCGGTCGGCTCCAGCAGCCGGTTGAGCCGGCGCAGCCGGTTGAGCACCGTGTTGCGGTGACAGTGCACGGCCTCGGCCGTCCGGCTCGCCGACCCGGACGTCTCCACCCAGGCGTGCAGCGTGTCGATCAGCGGTCGCTGCTCGACCGACGGCAGCGCCAGGAGCGGGCCGAGCCAGGTGGCGACCAGCCGCGCGCTCAGCTCCGGCGCGCTCAGCAGGAGCGCCTCGGGAAGCCGCTCGTCGAGGGTCGCGACCCGGTCCCACGGCCGGAGCGTGCGCAACGCGAGCGTGGCCTGCCGGAAGCCGGCCTCGACGCCGAGCAGTCCGCCGAACGGCGGTGAGACGCCGGCCCGGACCTCGAGGTGCCGGCTCAGCAACGCCATCGTGGCGTCGACCTCCCCCGGCACCAGGGACGAGACCACGAGCCCGACCAGGCCAGCCCCCTGCGACTGCCAGCTCGAGGTCACGTGGGCTGCGGCGAGCCGGTCCTCCAGCCGCTGGGCGGCGCCGGTGTCGCGGGGGCCGGGCTCGCTGACCACGACGACGTACGACGCGTCGACGGGGACGCCGAGCAGGCGGGCCGCCTCGAAGACCGAGCCGCCCTCGTCGCCGGCGCCCGCGAGCAGCGCCTCCCAGATCGACGTACGGCGTTGCTCGTCGGCGCGCACCAGATCGCGCTCGGCGTCGTGGTAGGCCCCGGCGACCTCCGCCGATGTCCGGTCGACCACCTCCCAGACCCGGGTGCCGACGTCGAGCAGGTCGGAGTCCTCGACCGTCGGCGCGGACCGGGCCTCCTCGACGATCGCCTCCCAGACCAGGCGTCCGCCGAGCCGGAACGACCGCAGCAGGTCGTCGAGCGGCAGCCCCTGCTCGGCCCGGCGACGCCCGGTGCCCCGTGCGGCGTCGTAGTGGACGTCGGGCGCCGGCCGGTCCGCGAGCACGACCAGCTGCAGCACCCGGGTGAGGTTGTCGTGACACGAGCGCCAGAGGTCGTCGTGCGAGACGACCTCGGCGGTGCGGTAGCCAGGATTCTGCGTGCCGATGACCGCGACGAGCCGGTCGGTGAGGGCGTCGACCCGACCCAGCACCCGCCCCGCCAGCGGCCGTGCGGACGACGGCGGGGGCGCGGGTCATGGCAGGCGTGAGCCCCATGTGTGCGGGTGCCTGCGCTCCCGGGGACGGCGCTCCCATGCCCACCTAACGCGGCGGCGGCCGAAAGGATACGCAGAGATCTTCCCCGGCAGCCGGCCACATTAGTTCGGCGCCCACGATGGGGCATCGCGAGCGCCGAACCCCCTCCCAGGGGAAGACAGCCGGGTGCTGCAGTCCGACGGGGGAGGCGGACCGTGCTGCCCGGCTGTCTTGTGCGACCAGTGTCACCCGGGCGCCGTGAGGAAGGCATGCGGTAGACCCCCCGGTCGCATGAGGAAGTTGTGAAGGCCAATGAGCCGGACGCCTACCATCGAGCAATGGCAACGGTGCTGGTGGTGGACGACGAGCCCCAGGTCCTGCATGCGCTGCGCCGCGCCCTGGAGGGGCAGGGTGAGCGCGTCGTGCCTGCCAGCAGCGGCACCGAGGCGGTCGACCTCGCCGCCACCCAGGCCCCCGACCTCGTCGTCCTCGACCTCTGGCTGCCCGACATGGACGGCGTCGAGGTGGTCCGTCGGCTGCGGGGTTGGCTCGACGTCCCCATCCTGATCCTCTCCGGCGACACCGACGAGGAGCGCAAGGTCGCGGCCCTCGATGCCGGCGCGGACGACTTCTTGCAGAAGCCGTTCGGCTTTCCCGAGCTGATCGCCCGGCTCCGCGCGCTGCGCCGCCGCACCGTGCGCGACGAGGCCCACAGCCGCCTGCAGTTCGGCGACCTCGTGGTCGACCTGACCCGCGGGTCGCTGGACATCGACGGCGAGCAGGTGCGGCTGACACCGACGGAGTGGCAGCTGTTGGAGGCGATGGTCACCCATCCCGGCAAGCTGCTCACCCACCGCTGGCTGCTGGCGCGCGTGTGGGGGGCGGGTCACGGCGACGAGAGCCGACAGGCGCTGCGCACACACATCCGCTCGCTGCGGGCCAAGATCGGCGACGACGCCTCCACCCCCCGCTACCTGCGCACCGAGAGCGGGGCCGGCTACCGGTGGCTGACCGAGCCGGCCACGCCGACCCCGGCCGACGGCTCCGAGATCGACTCGGTACGACGACCCGGCTCGTCGCTGGCGACCCAGGCGGTGCACGACCTCAACAACGTGCTGACCGCCCTGCACATGGCTCTCCACCTGGCTACCGAGCGGGCGGGACGGCTCGACGACTCAGCCGACGTCGACCAGGTGCTGGCGCAGCTGCGGCGCAGCCGGCACCTGGTCGACCGCGCCGGCGGTCTCGCCGCGGACGTCCGCGCGGCGCTCGGGGACGGCGGGGACGACGAGCGCGCCGCGCGTGCTGCTCTGTCGCATGAGGCCGGGTCGGCGCACACTGAGGGCACACGGACCGAGACCGACGGGACCTAGCAGCAGACGCACAGCACACGGGGACGGGGAAGCGGTGTCGAAGAGCGAGGGACCCAACGGCGCGGCGACGGTGGTGATCGCCGAGGACGACCGCGACATCCGCGAGCTCATCGAGCTCATCCTCGTCGACCAGGGGTGGCGCAGCGTCGCCGCCGTCGACGGCCCGGACGCGTTGACCGCCTGCCGTCGCGAGCACCCCGCGCTGCTCCTGCTGGACGTCAGCATGCCCGGAGAGGTCACCGGCCTGGAGGTCTGCCGGCAGATCCGTGCCGACCAGGCGCTGCGCGGCACCCGGGTGATGATGCTGACGGCCCACGCACGCGAGCAGGACGTGGTGGCCGGCTATGCCGCCGGTGCCGACGACTACCTGATCAAGCCCTTCACCCCGACCGAGCTCACGCGGAGGATCGGGCAGCTGCTGCCCCCACCGGCCTGATTCGTCTCGGGAGCGCATGGGTGCGCCGCCGTCCGCGACCGTCCCGATGCCCGATCGGTCATACAGTCGACCCGAACCGGGCCCTGCCGCGCGCTGAGGCCGCCACGCATCGCCGCTCAGAGGGTAGACGAACATGGGTAATCCCTGCAGGCAAGCTCACAGAAACCGGTCGGAAAAGCATGCCCATTCGGACTCGGTGATGACCGAAGCCGCAGGCACACTGAGCACGTGGCACACGTCACATCAAGCCGGAGCACCCCGGCGACCGTCGGCCGAAGAGGTGGGATCGTGAGGGCTGAGGAGCGTCAGCGCCAGATCCTGACCCGAGCCCGGGCCAACGGGCGCGTCGAGGTCGGCGATCTGTCCAGCGAGCTGGACGTGGCTGCCGAGACCGTGCGCCGGGACCTGCGTGAGCTGGTGGACCGCGGCGTGCTGCAGCGGGTGCACGGAGGCGCCTACCCCGTCGAGAGCGCTGGGTTCGAGAGCAACATCAAGCATCGCTCGACGTCACTGGTCGCTGAGAAGCGTCGGATCGCGCACGCCGCCGCCGAGCGGCTGCACGGCGCCGAGACGATCTACATCGACGAGGGGGTCACCCCGCAGTTCGTCGCCGAGGCGCTGCAACCCGAGTCCAAGATCACCGTCGTCACCTCGTCGTTGCTCGCGGCGAGCTCACTGGCGGACATGCCCGACGTCACCGTGATCATGCTCGGGGGCCGGCTGCGCGGGCGCACCCTGGCCGTCGTCGACCACTGGGCGCTCAAGATGCTCGACGAGCTGGTCATCGACCTCGCGTTCATCGGGGCCAACGGCGTCTCCCGCGAGCACGGACTGACCACACCCGACCCGGCCGTCGCCGCGGTCAAGGGCAAGGTCGTCGAACGGGCCCGACGACGCGTCTTCGTCGGTCTGCACACCAAGTTCGGCGTGGCGAGCTTCTGTCGCTTCGCCGCGATCTCTGACTTCGAGAGCCTCATCACCGACTCCGGGCTCAGCCCCGGGGACGCACGTCGGTTCTCGGTGCTCGGACCCCATGTGGTCCGGGCCTGAAGAAGAAGCAGCACCCGCGTCCGAGCAGACGAGCTCGGCGTTCGACCGGAGGTAACAGTTGTGAGCAGATCCACACGAAGGATCGCGATGGCGATGGCGCTGCCCGCCATGGCGGGCATGGCGTTGTCTGGTTGCGCCGGCGCGGGCGGCGGCGGAGGAGGCGGGGGCGAGGACGCGAAGTCGATCAACGTCCTGATGGTCGGCAACCCGCAGATGGTCGACATCCAGAAGCTGACCGAGGACAGCTTCACCAAGGACACCGGCATCAAGGTGAACTTCACCGTGCTGCCCGAGAACGAGCTGCGCGACAAGGTGACGCAGGACGTCGCGACCGGCGCCGGCCAGTACGACGTCGCCACCGTCGGCGCCTACGAGGTGCCGATCTGGGCCAAGCAGGACTGGCTCAACCCGATGGACACCTACGCCGACGACGACTCCTCCTTCGACAAGGGCGACCTGCTCGACCCGATGGTCAAGTCGCTGTCGGGCGAGGACGGCAAGCTCTATGCCGTGCCGTTCTACGGCGAGTCCTCCTTCCTGATGTACCGCAAGGACGTCTTCGAGAAGGAGGGCCTGGAGATGCCCGAGCGCCCGACGTGGCAGGAGGTCGCGGACATCGCGGCCAAGGTCGACGGCGCCGAGCCCGGCATGAAGGGCATCTGCCTGCGTGGACTTCCGGGCTGGGGCGAGATGTTCGCGCCGCTCACCACGGTGGTCAACACGTTCGGCGGCACCTGGTTCACCGAGGACTGGGAGGCGCAGGTGGACTCCCCCGAGTTCACCGAGGCCGTCAACTTCTACGTCGACCTGGTCAAGGCGCACGGCGAGCCCGGCGCCTCGCAGGCCGGCTTCACCGAGTGCCTCAACGCCATGAGCCAGAGCAAGGTCGCCATGTGGTACGACGCCACGTCGGCGGCGGGCTCCCTCGAGGACCCCAACGTCAGCAACGTCGCCGGCAAGGTCGGCTACGTGCACGCGCCGGTCGTGAAGACCGAGGCGTCGGGCTGGCTGTGGACGTGGGCCTGGGCGATGCCCAAGACGACCAAGAAGGCCGACTCGGCCGCGAAGTTCATGCTGTGGGCCTCGAGCAAGGACTACGAGAAGCTCGTGGGCGAGGAGCTCGGCTGGTCGCGTGTCCCTGCCGGCAAGCGCGAGAGCACCTACTCGCTGCCGGAGTACCAGAAGGCCTCCGAGGCCTTCGGTGAGATGACCCTGAAGTCGATCGAGGAGGCCGACCCGGAGAACCCGGGCGTGCAGCCGCGACCGACCATCGGCGTCCAGTTCGTCGACATCCCGGAGTTCCAGGACCTCGGCACCAAGGTCAGCCAGGACATCGCCGCGGCGATCGCCGGGCGCGGCACCGTGGAGGAAGCGCTGTCCAAGGGCCAGACGCAGGCGGAGAAGATCGCCAAGGAGTACCAGGGTCAGTAGGTCCCGACCCGTCCGGCGCGGGGTGGGCGGGCTCGTCCGCCCGCCCCGCACCGGCACCCCAACTCGCAGCAGCACACCCGGCAGCACAGCGGAGGAATCATGAGTGTCCAGGCACCACCGGCAGAGACCACCGGCCCGTCCGGTCCCGACAACAAGCGTCGTGGCGGACGCAGGAAGTCTCCCTCCACGATGACCCGCGCCGAGCGCTGGCGCCGTCGCGGGCCCCTGCTGCCCGCCCTGATCTTCACGATCGTGGTGACGCAGATCCCCTTCGTGCTGACGCTGACGATCTCCTCGCTGAACTGGAACGTCCTGCAGCCCGGCGAAAGGAACTTCCTCGGCTTCGGCAAGTTCGAGTCGTTCGCCGGCCTCGGCAACTACGCCACGGTGTTCACCGACACCCGGCTCCGGCACGCGGTCGTCAACACGATCGTGCTCACCGCGTCGGTGGTGGTCATCAGCCTGATGATCGGGCTGGCGCTCGCGGTCCTGCTGGACAAGAAGTTCCCTGGCCGCGGTGTGGCGCGCACACTGCTGATCGCGCCGTTCCTGGTCATGCCGGTCGCCTCCGCCCTGCTGTGGAAGCACGCCCTGTACAACCCCGACTACGGCCTGTTCAACGGCGCCCTCAACTGGCTCTACGGCCTGTTCGGGGCCGAGGGGCCGGTGGTCGACTACGTGTCGTCCACGCCGATGCCCGCGGTGATCGCAGCGCTGGTGTGGCAGTGGACCCCGTTCATGATGCTGATCCTGCTCGCCGGCCTGCAGGCCCAGCCGGGTGACGTGCTGGAGGCCGCGAAGATCGACCGGGCCGATGGCTTCCAGACCTTCCGCTTCATCACGCTGCCGCACCTGAGGCAGTACATCGAGCTCTCCGCGCTGCTCGGCTCCATCTACGTCGTGCAGACCTTCGACGCGATCTTCACGATCACCCAGGGCGGCCCCGGGTCGGCCACGACCAACCTGCCCTACGAGATCTACCTGACCATGTTCCGCAAGTACGAGTACGGCGAGGCCGCCGCGGCCGGTGTCGTCGTGGTGATCGGGACGATCCTCGTCGCGACCTTCGCCCTGCGCACCATCTCGTCCCTGTTCAGCGAGGAGAACGCACGATGAGCACGACGACCGAAGCCCCCGAGGCCACCAGCACCGCCAACGTTCCGCCCGCACAGAAGCGCCGCCGGGCCAAGAAGGTCAGCGACGACATGTCCGCCCCGGCGAGCCCCTGGTGGACGTTCCTGGCCTGGCTGCTCACGCTGATCTTCTTCGCGCCGGTGGCGTGGATGGTGCTGACCTCGCTGCACAAGGAGTCCGACGCGGCGACCAACCCGCCGTCGATCTTCGCCCCGCTGACGCTCGACAACTACGCGATGGTCTTCGACCGCGGCGTCTCCTCGTTCCTGATCAACTCCGCGACGGCGTCGATCGTCTCGACGCTGCTGGTCCTGTTCCTCGCGGTGCCGGCGGCGTACGCCCTGGCCATCAAGCCGGTCGAGAAGTGGACCGACGTGATGTTCTTCTTCCTCTCCACGAAGTTCCTGCCGCCGATCGCCGCGCTGCTGCCGGTCTACCTGATCGTCAAGCAGGTCGGGATGCTCGACAACGTCTACACGCTGGTGATTCTCTACACCTCGATGAACCTGCCGATCGCGGTCTGGATGATGCAGTCGTTCCTGGCCGAGGTGCCCAAGGAGGTGCTCGAGGCCGCCCAGGTCGACGGCGCCAGCCTGACCCGCACCCTGATGAGCATCGTGGTGCCGATGACGGCGCCCGGACTCGCGGCCACCAGCCTGATCTGCTTCATCTTCAGCTGGAACGAGTTCATGTTCGCGGTCAACCTCACCGCGACCGTCTCGGCGACCGCACCGATCTTCCTGGTCAGCTTCATCTCCAGCCAGGGCCTGTTCCTGGCCAAGCTGTGCGCGGCCGCCACCCTGGTGTCGCTTCCGGTGCTGATCGCCGGGTTCGCCGCCCAGGACAAGCTGGTGCGCGGGCTGTCGCTCGGCGCGGTCAAGTAGCCCGGGATGCGCGTGAGCGTGCTGCGCGGCGCCGGCGACCTCGCGGTCGAGGAGCGCCCGACCCCCGTCCCCGGGCCGTACGACGTGCTGGTGCGCGTCGCGGCCGTCGGGGTGTGCGGGTCCGACGTGCACTACTTCGAGCACGGCCGGATCGGCAGCTACGTCGTCGACCAGCCGCTCGTCCTCGGGCACGAGGCGTCGGGGGTGGTCGAGGCCGTGGGCGGATCGGTCACCCGGCTCGTCGTCGGGCAGCGCGTGTCGATCGAGCCTGGCGTGCCGGACTTCTCCTGCGCCCAGTGCCTGGCCGGGCGCTACAACCTCTGCGAGCGGATGCGCTTCTACGCGACCCCGCCGATCGACGGAGCGTTCGCCGAGCAGGTGACCGTGCACGAGCAGTTCGCGCATCCGGTGCCGGACGCGATGAGCGACGACGCGGCCGCGCTGCTCGAGCCCCTGTCGGTCGGCCTGTGGGCCTGCCGCAAGGGCGGCGTCGGTGCCGGGTCGCGGGTGCTCGTCACCGGCGCGGGTCCGGTCGGCCTGGTCGCGGCCCAGGCCGCACTCGCCCTCGGCGCGGCGTCGGTGGTCGTCACCGACGTCAACCCGCACCGGCTGGCGATGGCGCGGGAGCTCGGCGCCACCGACGTGCTCGACACCAGCTCCTCGGGCGTCGCCGACAGCGGACCTCGACGTGGACGTCCTGCTGGAGTGCTCCGGCCATCCGGCGGCGACGGCCGACGCCGTGCAGGCGGTGGCTCCGGCGGGGACCGTGGTGCTGGTCGGCATGGGCGGCGAGGAGCTCCCGCTCCCCCTCAGTCGCATCCAGGAGCGCGAGCTCACCGTGACCGGCACCTTCCGCTATGCCCACACCTGGCCGGCCGCCATCGCGCTGGCCGCGTCGGGACGGGTGCAGCTCGACCGCCTCGTCACGGGTCACTACGGCCTCGACGACGTGCGCACCGCCCTCACCGTGGGCCGGGCCGACCCGACGACCGTGAAGCCGGTCGTGCGACCCGGTCAGGTGAGCGGTCCATGAGCGGCCTCGACCCCACCCTCGTCGCGAGGGCCCAGCGCCTGACCGAGACCACGCGGGCCGTCATCGGCATCATCGGCGCGCCCGGCTCGGGCAAGTCCACGATCGCGGCGGCACTCGCCACGGCAGTCGGGGAGACAGCGGTCGTCGTGCCCATGGACGGCTTCCACCTGCACGACGACGAGCTGGCCCGGCTCGGTCGTCACGACCGCAAGGGGGCGCCCGACACCTTCGACGTCGCCGGGTTCGTCTCCCTGCTGCGACGGCTCCGTCCGGGCAGCGGCGAGACCGGCGTCGTCTACGCCCCCGAGTTCGTGCGCGAGCGCGAGGAGTCCGTGGCGGGCGCCATCGCCGTACGCCCCGAGCACCGGCTGGTGATCACCGAGGGCAACTACCTGCTCCACGACGCACCCGGGTGGCGTGACGTGCTGCCTCTGCTCGACGAGGCGTGGTTCGTCGAGTGCGACGAGGCCACCCGGCTCCGGCGGCTGGTGCAGCGCCACGTCGACCACGGCAAGGCACCCGAGGTGGCGCACCGCTGGGCCACCGTCTCCGACCAGGCCAACGCCGAGCTCGTCGCGCGCACCCGCGCGGCCGCCGACGTGCTGGTCCCCATCGACTGACCACCCCAACGAGAGGCACGCAGATGACTGAGCCGACCCAGATCAACCAGGCCACGCTCACCGCCCTGGGCGAGGGCGTGGCCCTGCCGACGTACGACCGCTCCCAGGTCACCTCCGGCATCGTGCACTTCGGGGTGGGCGGCTTCCACCGCGCGCACCAGGCGATGTACCTCGACACGCTGATGAACGACGGCCAGGCCCTCGACTGGGGCATCACCGGGGTCGGGCTGATGCCCGGCGACAAGCTGATGCACGACGTGCTGCACGCCCAGGACTGCCTCTACACGCTGGTCGTCAAGGACGCCGACGGCACCATGCACCCGCGCGTGATCGGCTCGATCGTGAACTACCTGTTCGCGCCCGACGACCCGGAGGCGGTGCTGCGGGTGCTGTCGGACCCGGCGACCCGGATCGTGTCGCTGACGATCACCGAGGGCGGCTACCTGGTCAACCAGGCCACCGGCGAGTTCGACGCCGCCGACCCCTCGATCCAGGCCGACCTGGCCGACGGTGCCGTGCCGGCGACCGCGTTCGGCTTCGTCGTGGAGGCGCTGCGGCGCCGACGCGAGGCCGGCGTCGAGCCGTTCACGGTGATGTCGTGCGACAACATCCAGGGCAACGGCGAGGTGGCGCACAAGATGATCGGCGCCTTCGCCCGGCTCAAGGACGCCGACCTGGCCTCCTGGCTCGAAGAGCACGTCACCTTCCCGAACTCGATGGTCGACCGGATCACGCCGGTGACGACCGACGCCGACCGCGCGACCGCTGGCCGAGCGGTTCGGCGTCCGAGACGGCTGGCCCGTGCTGTGCGAGCCGTTCACGCAGTGGGCGCTCGAGGACCGCTTCCCCACCGGGCGGCCGCCGTTCGAGGACGTCGGCGTGCAGCTGGTCCCCGACGTCGAGCCGTACGAGCTGATGAAGCTGCGGCTGCTCAACGCGAGCCACCAGGCGCTGTGCTACCTCGGCTACCTGGCGGGCTACCGCTACGCCCACGAGGTGTGCAGCGACGAGCTGTTCACCGGCTTCCTGCTCGGCTACATGCGGGACGAGGCGACGCCGACGCTGGCCCCCGTGCCGGGCGTCGACCTGACGGCGTACCAGCACAAGCTGATCGAGCGCTTCGCCAACCCCGAGATCCGCGACACCCTGGCGCGGCTGTGCGCCGAGAGCTCCGACCGGATCCCCAAGTGGCTGGTGCCCGTCATCCGCGAGGAGCTCGCGCTCGGTGGGCCGGTGAAGCGGTCCGCGCTGGTGGTCGCGAGCTGGGCGCGCTACGCCGAGGGCGTCGACGAGCAGGGCGAGCCGATCGACGTCGTCGACCGCCGCAAGGACGGGCGTGACCGCCCGTGCCGCCGCGCAGGGCACCGACCGGCTGGCCTTCCTGCGCGACCCCGACCTGTTCGGCGACCTCGTCGAGGACGAGCGGTTCACGCAGGCCTACGTCGCCGCCCTGGACTCCCTGCGCGACCACGGC
Source organism: uncultured Actinomycetota bacterium (assembly GCA_963845655.1). GTDB lineage: Bacteria > Actinomycetota > Actinomycetes > Propionibacteriales > Nocardioidaceae > Nocardioides_B. The sequence goes on from CAWJTB010000002.1 coordinate 770,333, forward strand.
GCCCGCGCCACCCTGGTGGCCTGGGAGTCCTGAGCCCCGCCCGCCGCCCGCCGCCCCCGCCGCCGCTTGTAACGCGGGGTTATGGACGCTCCAGCAGGCGTACGACGCTGGCAAACCGTCGCCACGCCTGGCACACCAGGCTTACGGTGATCCCATGCGCGCGATGCTGCTCGTCCTCGGCCTGGTCCTGTCCCTGCTGGTGGCCGCACCGGCATACGCCGACGAGGACACCCGAACGGCCCAGCGGCGGCTCAACGAGCTCGGCTGCAACGCCGGGCCGGTCGACGGGTCGATGGGCACGTGGACCCGAGCGGCGGTGATCCGCTTCCAGGCCGCGAACGGGCTGGGCCAGACCGGCACGCTCAACGACGACACCCGGCAGCGGCTCGGCGCGGACCAGCAGGTGCGGTGCGACCGCCGGCCGGTGCCGGCCGGGTCGGGACGCCGGATCGTGATCAGCCAGCGCCAGAACTACGTGTGGCTGGTGTCGTCGACCGGCAGCGTCGTGGCGCAGGGGCCGGTCATCGACAACCCGGCCTACCTGCGCGCCGGCACCTACAGCGCCGGCGCGAAGTGCGGGCGGGCCGCGAAGATCCGCAACAACTCCGACGCCAGCGGTCGGCTGCGCCTGCAGAACTTCACCCGCTTCGCGCCCTGCGGCATCGGCTTCCACCGCATCCCGCAGTACCGGTCCAACGGCGCCCAGATCCATGCCGACCTGCTGCTCGGGACGAACTTCAAGGCCTCGCACGGGTGCATCCGGGTGAGTCGCGCGATGTCCTACCGGATCTGGAACTTCACGAGCCGCGGCACGAAGGTCGTCGTCACCACCCGCTGACCCCGATTCGTCTGCGATCACTCCGCGGCGCGGACCCGCCAGATCGCAGACGAATCGGGGAAGGGGGAGGTCAGGCGGGGACGTAGTCGAACGTGTCCGGGTCGGGCCCGGTCCGCTCGCCCTTGTCCAGCATCGTGATGTCGGTCAGGTCGGTGCCGGAGAGCTCGAAGTCGAAGACGTCGAAGTTCTCCTCCACGCGCGCGCGGGTCACCGACTTGGGGAAGACGATGTCGCCGCGCTGCAGGTGCCACCGCAGGGTGACCTGCGCCGGGGACTTGCCGTGCGCCTCGGCGATCCGGACGATCGTCGGGTCGTCGAGGACCTTGCCCTGCGCGATCGGCGACCAGGCCTCCGTGGCGATGCCGTGCTCCTGGTCGTAGGCCCGGATCTCCTCGTTGCCGAGGTAGGGGTGGATCTCGACCTGGTTCACCGCCGGGGTGATCGTGGTCTCGTTCGCGAGCCGGTTGAGGTGGGTCGGCTGGAAGTTGGAGACGCCGATCGCGCGCACCTTGCCCGACTCGTACATCTTCTCCATCGCCTTCCACGTCTCGGTGTAGTCACCGACGGTGGGCAGCGGCCAGTGCACGAGGAACAGGTCGACGTAGTCGATGTCGAGGTCGGCCAGCGTCTGGTCGAAGGCGGCCAGCGCGTCGTCGTAGGCGTGCTTGTTGTTGTTGAGCTTGCTGGTGACGAACAGCTCGCCACGGTCGATGCCGGAGGCGCGCACGGCCTCGCCGACCTGCTTCTCGTTGCCGTACATCTCGGCGGTGTCGATGTGCCGGTAGCCGACCTCGATCGCCGCGAGCGTGGCGTCCTTGGTCTCGTCGGGTTCGATCTGGAAGACGCCGAAGCCGAGCTGCGGGATCTCCACGCCGTTGTTCAGCGTGATGTTCGGGACGGTGGCCATGCGGCTCCTTCGCGGTTCGCGGATGCTTGCTCTCCTCTACCCAACGCCACGCACCCGACGCATCCTTCCCGGACGTGAGATCACCCACCGCGCGGATGAAGACGGCCACCGCGGGTACGACGCACCTATGAGCTTTCCGCTGAGCCGCTTCATGTCCACCGCCACCGCCTCGTACGGCGTCTACGCCCTGGCCGACCCGCGCCACCTCGGCAACGCCGTCGACCCGAAGAACGCCGCCGACTACGACCTGCTCGCGCAGACGTACGGCGTCCGTGACCTCGCCGTGAGCGCCTTCGGGGTGTTCGGCCGGTCGAACAAGACCGTCGCCACCGCGATGCGCATCCGGATCCTGCTCGACATCGCCGACGGCGTGCTGCTCGCGGTCAAGGCGCCCGACGAGCAGACCCGCACCAAGGTGCTCGGCGTCACCCTCGGCTGGGCCACGCTCAACGTGCTCGCGCTGCGCACCGACCAGCGCCGCCTCACCACGAAGTAGCGCTCAGGCGGTCAACCGGCTCAGTCGCTCCTGGTGCAGCACCCGCACCTGCTCGGCCACGGCCGCGGCGACGTTGCGGGAGAACCCCTCCGGGTCCAGGTGCGCCTGCGGCTCCTCGGGTACGACGACGTGCACGATGCCCGACGCGAACAGGTCGTGCGAGCCCACGCGCTGGCGGACCGTCATCTCGGCCGCGTGGTCCACGTCGTGGTGGATGATCGCGCTGGCGCCCTCGGGCGGCAGCGGCGAGAGCCAGGCGTGCTGGGCCGCGACGACCCGGTCGGCCGGCAGCAGCGCCAGCGCGCCGCCGCCGCAGCCCTGCCCGAGCAGCACCGACACCGACGGCACCCGGAGCGCGGACAGGTCCACCAGGCAGCGCGCGATCTCGCCGGCGAGCGCACCTTCCTCGGCCCGCGGCGACAGGTCGGCGCCGGGGTGTCGATGACGGCGACCAGCGGGAGGCCGAGCTCGTCGGCGAGCCGGATCCCGCGGCGCGCCTCGCGCAGCGCGGCCGGGCCCATGGACTGTCCAGCGACCTGGTAGCGGCGGTCCTGGCCGACCAGCACGCAGGGCACGCCGTCGAAGCTGGTCAGCGCGAGCATCAATCCCGCCTCGTGCTCGCCGTGCCCGGTGCCGCTGAGCGGCACCACGTCGTCGGCCGCGAAGCGCAGCAGCTCGCGCACGCCGGGGCGGTCCGGGCGCCGGGTGAGCTGCACCGACTCCCAGGCCGTGCCGGCCTGGGCGACGACCGGGGGCGGCGTCGCCGAGGGACGACCGGGGTCGCGGGGCGTGAGCAGCGCCAGCACCCGGGCGGTCACGTCGGCCAGCTCCGAGACCGGGACGACCGCGTCGATCACCCCCTTGTCGACGAGGTTCTCCGCGACCTGCACGCCCTGCGGGAACGGCTCACCGTGCAGCGCCTCGTAGACCAGCGGGCCCAGGAAGCCGACCAGCGCGCCTGGTTCGGCCACGGTGACGTGACCGAGCGACCCCCAGGACGCGAAGACGCCGCCGGTGGTGGGGTGCGGAGGTAGACGAGATAGGGCAGACCCGCCGCCTTGTGCCGGGCGACGGCGCGCGAGATCGTCACCATCTCCACGAACGCCGGGGTGCCCTCCTGCATCCGGGTGCCGCCCGACGAGGGCGTGGCGACCAGCGGCAGCCGCTCCCGGGTCGCGCGGTGCACGGCGTCGACGATCCGACGGCTGGTCTCGCGACCGATCGAGCCGCCCAGGAAGCCGAACTCGCCGACGATGACCGCGACCTCGTGCCCGCGGATCGACCCGCGACCGGTCAGCACGGCCTCGTCGGAGCCGGACCGTTCGCGTGCGGCGTCGAGCTGGTCGACGTACGCCGCGTCGAAGCCGGCGTGGTCCACCGGCTGGTCCCAGGAGACGAAGTCGTCCAGGACCTCCGCGATCAGCTCGCGTGCCGTGCGCCTCATGCGTCCCCGGCTTCGGCGCGCAGGGCGTCGCCGTGGGCGTCCAGCGGCGGCGGCGCGGCGTGGTCGGTGCGCGTGATCTCGTCGCCGGCGCGGTCGAAGAACCGCAGCGGCGGGCCGGGCAGCGTGATCGCGCCCGAGGGTGTCGTGCTCGACGTCGATCGTGAGGCCCTGGCTGGCGACCTGGTCCCAGGCGTAGACCTCGTCGCATGGCGCGCACCTTGCCCGACGGGACGCCGACCTCGGAGAGGCGCTCGAGCAGACCGACGGCGTCGTACGACGCGAACGCCTGCTCGACGTAGGCGATGCACTGCTCGCGGTTGGCGACCCGCTCGGAGTTGGTCGCGAGGCCCGGCGTCTCGGGATCGAGATCGAATCCCGCGCAGAAGCGCCGCCACAGTCCCTCGCTGCCGAGCGCGATCTGCACGGTGCCGTCGGCGCAGTGGAACAGGCCGTAGGGAGCGATCGACGCGTGGTGGTTGCCCTGCGCCTGCCCGACCTCGTGCGCCACCGTCCACCGGGTGCCCTGGAAGGCGTGCACGCCGACGGTCGCGGCCAGCAGCGACGTGCGCACGACCGTGCCCTCAGCCGGTGCGCTCGCGCTCGTAGAGCGCCGAGACGACACCGTACGCGCCGTACATCCCGGCCAGCAGGTCCGAGATCGGCACGCCGACCTTCTGCGGGTCGTCGGGTCCGGAGCCGGTCAGCGACATCAGACCGGCCTCGCCCTGGGCGATCTGGTCGTAGCCGGCGCGGCCGCCCTCGGGGCCGTCGTGGCCGAAGCCGGTGATCGAGAGGATCACCAGGCGGGGGTTGAGCTCCTGCAGCGAAGCGAAGCCGAGACCGAGCCGGTCGAGGACCCCGGTGCGGAAGTTCTCGACGAGCACGTCGGCCTTCTTCACCAGGGCGAGCAGCACCTCGCGGTCCTCCGCGGCCTTGAGGTCGAGGGTGATCGACTCCTTGTTGCGGTTGGCGGCGAGGAAGTACGTCGACTCCCGGCCGCCCTCGGCGCCGTCCGGCGGATCGACGAACGGCGGCCCCCAGCCGCGGGTGTCGTCGCCGGCACCCGGGGCCTCGACCTTGACGACGCGGGCACCGAGGTCGCCCATCATCATGGTGGCGTGCGGGCCTGCGAGGGCCCGGGTGAGGTCGACGACGAGGACGCCGTCCAGCGGTCCGTTGCTCATCGTCCGGGCCTGCTCAGAACTGGCTCGGGAGCACGACGGCGGCCCAGACCAGCAGCGGTCCGACCACGACGACGATGCCGCTGTAGGTCAGGATCTGCTTGTAGAACGACTCCTCGGAGATGGTGTCCGGCCGGTTGGCGACCATCAGCGCGCCGTTGGTGCTGAACGGGCTGACGTCGACGATCGTGCAGGAGACGGCGAGCGCGGCGACCAGGGCGACCGCGCAGATGCCGCCGGCCTCGATGAGGGGTACGGCGATCGGGATGATGATCGGCAGCAGGGCGGTCGAGCAGGCGAACGCCGAGATGACACCGCCGACGTAGCAGAGGATCAGCGCGCCGAGCACGATCGCGCCCAGGCCCGCCGCCCAGATGCCGACGTACTCCGGCGCACCGGCGGTCTCGCAGGATCGTGGCGAACGTGCTGACCCCGGCGACGAGCAGCACGGTCGACCAGGCGACCTGGTAGACGGCGCCCTTCTGCTGCTTCGGGAAGATCGCGGTGAGCACGACGGCCGCGGTGATCGCGGTGAAGCCGATGTTGCGCTCGAACACCAGCGCGACGAACGCGACGAGCGACGAACGCGACGAGCGTGATGACCTGGTCGGCCATGCGCGCCGGTCTGGTGAGTGCGTCGTCGCGCGGCCGTCGTGGACGCCGTCGCGGTCGTCGTCCGCGCCGCGGGGGCGCCTCCGGTGCGCACGATGGTCGGGCTGGTGCCGGTCGGGCCCGCCTCGGCGGCGTGGGTCGGGCCGGCCTCGTCGTCGTCGGGGTCGATCCGCTGCGACCGCGAGCTTGCGGCCGCCGAGCGCGACGAACAGCACGATCGCGATGACGAGGTTGACGAGCAGGCTGGTCAGGAACAGGGTGATCTCGTCGACCGGCAGGTCGTCTTCGCGCATCACGGAGTTGGTGATCGTGCCGTAGATGCTGATCGGCGAGAAGCCGCCGGCCTGCGCGCCGTGCACCACGAACATGCCCATCAGCAGCGGGCTGATCCGGTAGCGGCCGGCGAAGCCGAGGGCGATCGGGCCGATGATCGCGCAGGCGGCGGGGCTGGCGGCGCCGATCGCGGTGAGCAGCGCGGTCACGACGAACATGACCCACGGGATGAGCACAACGCGGCCGCCGACCGACCGGACCGCGCCGCGCACGATGAGGTCGACGGTGCCGTTGTTGCGGGCGATCGCGAACAGGTAGGTGACCCCGACCAGGGTGAGGACGAGGTCGCCGCTGATCCCGCCGATGATCTCCTTCTCGGTGAGGCCGAGCGAGTACATGCCGACGAGCCAGGCGGCGACGAAGGCCAGCGCGCCCATGTTGATCGGCAGCACGGTGCCGACGACGAACAGCACGACGAGGGCGAGGATGGAGACCCACTCTGGGGACATGGCGCGGTCCTTGCTTCCGAGACGGAGTGACCACGCTCACGTGCGTGGACCAGTGGCCTAGCCAATAGCACACTGGGCCTATTGTCAATAGACTGCGTCATCCTGGCAGACCTCCGACCGGTGACGCGACCCCGGCTCTACGAGCAGGTGGCGCAGCAGATCCAGGAGTGGGTGCTCGACAACGGCCTCCAGGTCGGCGACCGCCTGCCGCCCGAGCGCGAGCTCGCCGCCCGGCTCGGCGTCAGCCGCGCCACGGTCAGCCAGGCGCTCGTCGCGATGGAGGTCGTCGGCATCGTCTCCGTGCGCCACGGCGACGGCGTCGTGCTCGTCGAGCCGCCGGGCACGGCCGTCGTCAACGCGCTGCGCGAGCACGCCCAGCAGCTCCCCGAGATCATCGAGGCCCGCGACGCGCTGGAGTCCAAGCTGGCCGCGCTGGCCGCCGTACGCCGCACCGACGCGGACCTCGCCGCGATCGACGCCGCGCTCGAGGTGATGGATCGCGACATCGCCGCCGGGGGCCGCGGCGTCGAGGGCGACGAGCTGTTCCACGCCGCCGTGACCGCGGCCGGCCGCTCCGCCCTGCTCCAGCAGCTCATGGGCGAGATCAGCGACCTGATCCGGGAGACCCGGATCGCGTCGCTGTCCCAGCCCGGCCGACCGCTGGACTCGCTGGAGGGCCACCGGCGGATCGCCGAGGCGATCCGCGCCCAGGACCCGCACGCCGCCGCCGAGGCGATGAGCGATCACATCGCGCAAGGTCAGCGACGTCGCGCTGCTGCGCGACTGACCCGATGGAGTTCACCCTCCTGGTGCTGCTGGCCGGCTTCGGCGCGGGCTTCGTGATGACCGCCATCGGCGCCGGCTCGCTGGTCAGCTTCCCGCTGCTGCTCACCGCCGGGCTCTCCCCGCTCGTCGCGAACGTCTCCAACAACGTCGGCCTGGTCCCCGGCGGCCTGGCCGGCTCGGTCGGCTTCCGCCGCGAGCTCGCCGGGCACCGCGGCCTCGTGCGTGCGCGTGGCGCTCACCTCGGGCACGGGCGCGCTGCTGGGCGCCGTCCTCCTGCTGGCACTGCCCTCCTCGTCCTTCGACGCGGTCGTGCCCTGGCTGGTGATCGTCGCCTCGACCCTGGTCGGGCTGGGCCCCCTCATCTCCGCCTGGGTGCGCCGCCGGACCACCGGCCCCGTGGTGTTCCGGGACTCGATGGGTCCGCGCCTCACCGCCGTCTCCGGGCTGGTCGGGGTGTACGGCGGCTACTTCGGCGCCGCTCAGGGCGTGCTGCTCGTCGCCTTCCTCGCCCTCGGGCTCGACGTCCCCCTGTCCGCCGTCAACGGCCTGAAGAACATCGCGGTGCTGTCCGCCAACCTCGCGGCCAGCGTCGTCTTCGTCTTCTTCGCGCCGCTCGACTGGCACGCGGTCGGCCTCATCGCGATCGGCTCCGTCGTCGGCGCCTGGCTCGGCGCCCACCTCGGCCGCCGGCTGCCGCCCACCGTCTTCCGCGTGCTGGTCGTCGTCTTCGGCTACGGCGTCGGCGCGCGGCTGCTGCTCACCTGATTTCGTCCCACGGACCCGCCCCGCTAGACTCTCCGACGCCCGTTCGCGGGCCTGCGCCTGTAGCTCAACGGATAGAGCATCTGACTACGGATCAGAAGGTTAGGGGTTCGAATCCCTTCAGGCGCACTTTCGGAAGCCCAGGTCGATCTCGCCATTGACCTGGGCTTTCGTGCGTCCCGGGCCACCCGCTCGCCGATCTGCGGCGACGAACTCGACGCCCGGCATAACCGCGTACGGCGCGCGTCGTTGGACCCCTAACGACCCGATCCGGAGGCTGACGATCATGCTTGCCATCTCTCGACGCCTGGCCGCGTTCGTCGCGGTGCTCACCGCCAGCACCGCCGCGCTGACCGTCCCAGGCTCCGCGGCCGCCGGCCCCGAGCTTCCCGCGGCGGCCACGACGTCGGTGCCGACGGACGAGGCCGGGAACGGCAAGGTCATCGTCGCCTTCGCAGACCGTGCCATTCCCTCCGGCGCCCTCGGTGCCCTGCGGGACCTCGGCGTCGAGCGCGCGATCGAGCTGTCGACGATCGGAGCCGTGGCGGTGACCGCGGACCTCTCGGTCATCGACCGGATCCGGACCGTCCCGGGCGTCGTCGCGGTGGAGCCGCAGCGCCGTCTGGTGTCCTACCTCTACGCCTCCAAGAAGCAGATCAACGCGGTCGGCGCGGACCAGCCCGCGACCTACCAGACCACGGTCGGGCGCAAGCGGGTCACCGCCACCCGTCCGGGTGTGACGGGTGAGGGCGTGACCGTGGCGGTGCTCGACTCCGGCATCTTCGCCGGTCACCCGGACTTCGGTGACCGGGTGGTCAAGGGGCTCAACTTCTCCTACGCCGAGGCGGCTCAGCAGGCCGGCTTCTCGGCGGCTCAGTGGGATGCGTACGCCGAGTCGACCGGCGCTCTGGCGCTGCAGGACGAGATCGGCCACGGCACCCACGTCGCAAGCACCGTGGGCGGCGACGGCAGCCTCTCCGCCTCGCAGGACGGCCCGGACCTGGCCGGCGTCGCTCCGGGAGTCTCCTTGATCTCCATGCGGGTGGCGACGCCTGGCTTCGGCATCGTCGACGACCTCGACTGGGAGGAGGCCGCGCTGGCTGCGTTCGACTGGACGATCCGCCACCGGGTGGAGTACGGCATCGACATCACCCAGAACTCCTGGGGCCTGCTGCCGACCGAGCCGAACTGCCTCGGCCTGGACTGCGGTGAGCCCACCGACTTCGATGCGATGTCGCAGATGATCAAGTCGGTGGTGGGCAGCGGCGTCCACGTCGTGTTCTCCGCCGGCAACGACGGCCCCGAGCCCGGCACGATCGGTGGCTACCACGACCCGACGAACGGCGCCGTCCTCGTGGGCGCGGCCTGCAAGTCCGTGGACTCCTCGCGATGCACGCCGGGACAGGAGATGGTGGACTTCTCCAGCCGCGGCGCGGCCGACGGCACCGGTCCGCAGGTCGACGTCGTGGCGCCGGGCGACACGATCATGGCCGCCCTCTCACCGTCGGTGCTCGCCCCCCTCACCGAGTGTGCGGAGATCCAGCAGCCGGGCTACTTCTGCATCTCCGGTACGTCGATGGCCTCGCCGCACGTGTCCGGCGTCGCCGCCCTCATGCTGGAGGCGAACCCGCGCGCGACGCCGGCCCAGGTGAAGCAGTGCCTGCGCTCGACCGCGGTCGACATGATGGCTCCCGGGTTCGACATCGACTCCGGACTGGGCATGGTCGACACCAAGGCCGCGTTGACCTGCGTCCACGCGCTCTCGCTGGTGAAGAAGAAGCGCTGATCGAGCGACCCAGCCTCGTCAGCGGGCGGTGTAGCCGCCGTCGATGGGCAGGGTGACACCGGTGATCATCGAGGCGTCGTCGCTCAGCAGGAAGACGATCGGGCCGGCGATGTCGTCCTCGGTCGCCCAGCGTCCGAGCGGCATCGCCTCGAGGAACGGCTTCTCGATGTGCTCCTGCCCCCAGTAGAACGCCGACATCTCCGACATGACCACGGTGGGGTTCACGCTGTTGACGCGGATCCCGTGGGGCCCGAGCTCGAGTGCGGACACGCGGGTGATGCTGTCCAGAGCCGCCTTGGAGGCGGCGTAGGACACGTGCCCTTCCAGGGCGACGAGCGCCGCCTGGCTGGAGACGTTCACGATCGCGCCACCGCGCTTGTTGCGGATCATCGAGCGCGAGGCGTGCTTGGTGACCAGGAGTGCTCCACGGGTGTTGACGCTGATGACCCGGTCGAACACCGCGATGTCGGTCTCCATCGGGGTGGCGATCTCGCCACCGAAGCCCCCGCAGTTGACGACGCCCCACACGTCCAGGCCGCTGAGCGCGGCCTCGATCTCCTCGGCCGAGGTCAGGTCGAAAGCCGCGGTGCGCACGCCGAGCTCGCTGGACAGGGTCTCGAGGTCGCGCGGATCGCGACCGGCTGCGATGACGTCGGCTCCCCTGTCCAGGAGTCGGCGGACCGTGGTGCCGCCGATCGCGCCGTTCGCGCCTGTGACGAGGATCGGGCGGCCGTTGAAGTCGGACATGTGCGGTTTCCTCAATCTCTGAAAGCGGTGCGCCACGGGCGTGTGCCCGGCGAGCGTGTGCCCCGAGACGGGCAACGGGCGGGGCGGGCGCAAGAGCCCACCCCGCCGCGTGCCGTGTCACGGCAGTCGAGACGTTGCTACTTTCGCTGCTTCGCCGCAACCTCCTCGGCCGCCTTCTGACCCTTGGCCAGCGCCTCGTCGACCGTGCCGCGTCCCGCCATCGCCGCGGCGATGTCCTGGGTGACCCTGGTGCCGAGGTCCTGGAACTCCGGGATCGCGACGTACTGGACACCGATGGTCGGGCGGGGCTGCACGCCCGGGTTCTCCGGGTCGGCCTGCTCGATCGCCTCCAAGGTCTGCGGTCCGAACGCCTCGGCCGCCTTCTGGTACTCCGGCAGCGAGTAGGTGCTCTCGCGCTTGCCGGCGGGGAGACGCGACCAGCCGAGCTCCTCGCCCACGAGCTTCTCGTAGTCCTTGCTCGAGGCCCACAGCATGAACTCGGCGGCGGTGTCGGCGTTCTTGGTCGTCTTCGGCATCGCCCAGGCCCACGTCCACAGCCACCCCGAGGACGTGGTCTCCTCGACCGGCGCCGGCACGTAGCCGACCTTGCCGGCGACCTTGCTGACATTGGGATCCTCGACGGACCCCGCCGCCGACGTGGCGTCGTACCACATGGCTGTCTTCGACTGGCTGAAGGAGTTGAGGCACTCGGTGAAGCCGGCCTGGGCGGCGCCGGGCTGACCGTGGGCACGGACGAGGTCGACGTAGAAGTTGACGGCCTTCGCGAACTCCGGGGAGTCCACCTGCGCCTGCCAGTCCTCGGTGAACCAGGTCCCGCCGAAGGTGTTGACGACCGTGGTCAACGGACCGCCCTGCTCGCCCCAGCCCGGAAGCCCGCGCAGGCAGATGCCCTTCATGCCGGGCTCGGCACCGTCGACCTTGGCGGCCAGGTCGGCGACCTCCTGCCAGGTCGGTCGCTCGGGCATCTCCAAGCCCTCCTTCTCGAAGACGTCCTTGCGGTACATCAGGAAGGAGGACTCTCCGTAGAACGGGATGGCGTAGAGCTTGCCGTCCTCGCCGGAGAGCACCTTGGTGATGGGCTCCAGCAGGTCGTCCTTGTCGAACGACGAGTCCTCGTCCGTGTAGGAGTCCATGGCCGTGAGCCAGCCGTTCTTCGACCAGATCGGCACCTCGTAGGCGCCGATGGTGACGACGTCGTACTGCCCGGCGCCCGTGGCGATGTCCTGGGTCACCTTGTCGCGCAGCTCGTTCTCGGGCAGCACGGTGTAGTTCACCTTGATGCCGGTGTCCTTGGTGAAGCTGTCCTTGGTCAGCTTCTGGATGTCGACCATCTGCGGGTTGCCGACCATCAGGACGTTCAGGGTCTTGCCCTCGGCATCACCCCCGCCACCGCCACCGCCCGCTCCGGCGCAGCCGGACAGGGCCAGCGCGGCCAGGAGGGGCATCGCGACGATGCTCGTCTTCCAGTTCTTGTTCGTTCGGGTCACGGTCTTCTCCGGGTCAGGTGGGGTCCGCAGCGGCGTGGCCGTGTGAGCAGAGCCACACACGATTCGCGCCAACGTACGACGGCATGACACCGGTGTCAAGGACGGTGCAACACCACCGAAGCGCACCGAAACGGACCGAAGGACACAAAGCAGGAGAGGTTCGGATAGGGCTAAGAACAAGGCTCCTGGGCGCCAGCCCTGCGTCGCGGTGTCAGCGGACGGGGTGGCGGCACGACTGCCGCTCGATCAGGTGCACGTCGCACACGTTGACGCGCTTGAAGCGGCCGCTGGGTCGCTCCTGGCGGGCGAACAGCCGTTCTGCCGCGAGCTGGCCGAGGCGACCTGGATCCTGGTCGACGACGGTGACGGCCGGGTCGAGGACCTCGGCCATCGGGAAGTCGCCGAAGCCGACCAGCGCGAGCGGCCGCTCGCCCAGCACCTGCACCAGCATCATCGTGTCGCGGGCGTTGGCCGAGAACACGGCCGTGGGCGGGTCATCGAGATCCCGCAGCTCGCCGAGAGCGGCCTCCACCTGGTCGAGGCTGCCGACATACGTCTTGACGAGGCGCTCGTCGAGCTCGATCCCGGCCTCCTCGAGAGCGCGGCGGTACCCCGCGAGACGGTTGACCTCCGTCGAGAGGTGGACCAGGTCGCCGACGTACGCGATGCGTCGGTGGCCGTGACCGAGGAGGTGCTGGGTGGCCAGCCAGCCTCCGGTGTGGTCGTCGTCGCGGAAGGTGTCGATGGCGTACCCCGCCGACGGGGCTCGGTCGACGAAGACGATCGGCGTGTGCGCCTTCCATCTCGTCAGCCACGCGTAGTCGGTGCCGATGGGCGCGACGATCAGTCCGGACAGTCGCCTGCTGAGCAACGACTCCAGGACGTCGCGCTCTCGGTCGACGTCATCCCCGAGGCTCGTGATCATCGTGGCGGTGTCGCGTTGCCGGGCGTAGGCGTCCACCGCTCCGGCGATCTCGGCGAAGAACGGGTCGGCGATGTCGGGGACGGCCAGGCCGATCACCGAGGACCGACCGGACCGGAAGGTGGTGGCCAGGCCGTTCGGGACGTAGTTGAGGTCCCGCATGACCTGCTCGACGTGCTGACGCGTGGTGGGCAGCACATGGGGATCGTCGTTGAAGACCCGCGAGACCGTCTTCGGGCTCACCCCGGCCTGGGCCGCCACCTCGCGCATCGTGGCCATCGAAGCTCTCTCTCCAGATCCAGTCCGCCGCCGGGCACCTCGCGGTGCGCACAGGCTACGGGGCTCGATATCGGGCCCAGCGTCATCCGTCACTCAGCGCCGGCGGCGTGACCGACAGACCGCGCATCGCGGCCAGCACCGCAGCAACGCGCGGCACCTCGTGCGTGCGGTAGATCCCGGTCCGGCCGAGCGAGGCGAGCACGGCGAAGAAGCCTTCGGCCGTGCGGACCTCCTCGGCGAAGAGGTCGATCGCGCTGGGCAGCGCGTGGCAGACCGGGACACCGAGGCTGCGGAGCCGGAAGCTCTGCAGGAGTACGGCGGTCTGGTAGCGCGCTCGCTCGACCGGGTCGTCGATCCACGAGAAGCCGAAGCCGATGCCGGGGTCGACCGCGACGCTGGGCACGCCGAGGGCCAGCGCGTGCGCGATGCGCGCCTCGAACCGCTCCAGCATCGCGGGGATCGGGTCGGGGTCGACCGGGTGCGAGGCCGGGTCGTGCAGGTCCCGGGCATGCGCGCCCACGATGTGGCACAGCACGACCGAGGCGCCGTGCGACGCGGCGAGGCCGAACATCTCCTCGTCGTCGACCGAGCCGCTGAGGTTGAGCACCTGGGCGCCGGCGCGCAGGCACGCCTCGACGGTCGAGGGCTGATAGCTCTCGACGGACACCGCGACGTCGGCAGCCACGAGCCCTTCGATGACTGGCACCAGGACCGACGTCTGCTGGTCCGCCGCGACCCGGTCGGTCGAGGCGTCGCTGGACTCCGCGCCGACGTCGACGAGGTCGGCGCCCTGAGCGCTCAGCACCGCGCCGCGTCGCACGGCCGCCGCACACGAGTGGGAGACGCTCTCGCGGTACCAGGAGTCGCGCGAGAGGTTCACCACGCCCATCAGGACCGGGGTCTCGTCGGTGTCCAGCGAGCGCTCGCCGACCAGGAACGGTGCGACGGTGTGGTCGAGGTGCTCGCCGTGCTCGGCGGCCAGGGCGGCCAGCGCCTGCAGGCTGATCATCGGTCGTCCCTCCGGACGTAGCGGGCCATCAGGAAGTCCTCGGCCGTGACGACGTGCGCGAGTGCGAACGCCCGCGGATCGTCGAGCAGGGCGGTCGGCGGCACGGCGGCGGTGCCCACGAGCATCGGGGAGAAGGTCAGGTCGGCCTCGTCGAGATGTCCGCCCGCAGCGACGTCGCGCAGCAGCGACGGTCCGCCCTCGCAGACGATCCGCCACAGTCCTCGAGCGACGAGCTGGTCGATCACCCAGCCGATCTCGACCGTGTCGCCCTCGGCCTGCACCACCTCGCACCGCTCGCGCAGCGCAGCCAGTCGGTCCGGGTCGGGCGAGGACGTGGTGAACACCAACGGGGTCATCGCCGAGCCGGTGAAGCCGTCGTCGCCGAGCGGCAGTGTGAGCGACCCCGAGACCACGGCGATGGTCGGCGCCGGCCGCTGACCCGCCGCCTCCCGTCGTACGGCGTCCGCGGGCGTCGCGCGCAGCGGGCCGTACTCCTCGGCCGCCAGCGTCCCGCCCCCGACGAGCACGGCGTCCGCGAAGCGCCGTACGGCAGTGAAGACCTCGCCGTCCGCGGCCCCCGAGATCGAGCCGCTCAGCCCGTCGGAGCCGGCAGCTGCGCCATCCAGCGTGCTCACCATCATCGCCCGCACGTAGGCGCGACCGTCGCGGGACGGCCACGGATAGTGCTCGGGCAGGTCGTCGACGGCGACGGGGCCACGGCTCGACCCGAAGATGATCTCCACCCGAGCAAACATACGCAGCCGGCCGCAGCGCACGACCGCAGCCTCTTGACGCACCTTCCCTGCGGAGGACAGTGAGGGCATGGTGCTACGCAGCTTCACGATCCACGGCTACCCGCCCGGCGACGTCGACTTCGCCACCGGCCTCACCCGGCTCGACCCCGCCACCCGCGAGGCCTTCGACCAGGCCGTGCACGACGTGACCCGGGCACTGTTCACCGGTGCGCTCGACCAGCCCTACGCGTCGCTCGTGGTGGTCGGCCACTCCGACCGCCAGGACATCGCTGGCCTGACGCACCAGCAGGCCCAGGCCGACGAGGCCGAGGCGTCGCGGGCGCGCGCCGACAACGCCTGGGCGTGGCTGCACGCGACGATCTCGGCGCAGGCCGGGCCGCAGTTGGCCGGCTGGGAGGAGCGGTCGTCGAAGGCGACCTGGCTGGTCGTCAGCGCCGGGTCGGGCCAGCTCGTGCACCCGGACCCGGTGATGGAGGAGCAGCGGCTGCTGAACCGTCGGGTCGAGGTTCACTTCTCCCACTTCGACCTCTTCTAGCGAGGGGGCGGGACCTTCGCCTCCTGCATCACGTCGAAGCGCAGCGTCCGCGCAGGCGGCGACAGCAGCGGGCCGCGCTGGCGCTGGATCCACAGCACCGGCTGTCCGGCCATGTCGCGCGCCAGCGACCAGCGCCGGGTGAGCTCGATGCCGTTGCTGGGCACGGCGAGCCGCGCGATCACGTGGTCCGGCGCGCCCTCGGGAGGCTGGAGCACCAGCGCGAGCGGGTCCGGCATCGGCGTCGGCTTCTGCCGGGACAGGTCGGCCAGTCGGCGCTGCACCAGCCGGCCGGTGGCCTCGTTCCACGTGTACGGCGTCCACCAGGGCCCGATGCCCTGGGCTGGGACGTAGGCGTACTCCTTCGCCTCACGTGCGTCGCCGGACGGCGCGCCCTCGTTGAACGCCGGCCCGGACGGGAGCGCGAGCAGACGGGAGTCGACGTCGCGCCCGTCGACCGTCCGCTCCACCGCCCACAGCAGGTTGGACTGCTCGTCGAGCCCGAGCTGCACCCGCTCCATCGGCGCGCTCTCCAGCGGCAGCTCGGCCACGTGCCACAGCACCAGCTCCTCGGGGGCGAGCCCGCCGGGTCGCCCGGCACCAGCGGATCGACGGCGAAGAGCGTCCAGTCGACCGGTGGCCGCAGCCCGGGCCAGCTCGCTTCCGCATAGTCCCGCCCGAAGGAGTCGCGGACGACGACGGACTCCACCGCCACCACGTGCCCGGCCTCGGCGAGCACCGGGAAGAGGAACCAGTCGTCACCGTGCGAGAAGATCAGGTCGGTCAGCAACGCCGTCGCCGCGTGCGCACTGTCCGGCGGGTAGCCGCCGAGGTCCACGTCGGCGTTCTCGATCTGCCACCACCGGCTGTGGGGCGCTCCCGGATAGCCCAGGGGTGTCGGAATGGCCTCCCGGTCGACACCGACGACCGGGTCCCCGGCCGGGCCGGCGTCCACGGAGTGCCAGTCGAGCCGGCCGCCCCGGTGCCGCCGGACGGTGAGCGGCTGGCCGGTCGCGGAGAACGACGTGTCCGGCGTCTGCTCGTAGAGCAGCTGCTCGCTGTCCCAGTCCGGGGTGCCGTCCGGCGGGATGTCCGCACCGAACGCGTCCGGTCCCAGGCCGAGGCTGGCGCGCTCGCGCCACACGAGCAGGCCGTCCGGGACTCCCTCGAACGCCTCGTACGGCGGTGGGGGCCGGTGGAACAGCAGCGAGGGGTCGAGCGCCAGGCCGGTGAAGCGTCGGCCGATCCGGACCCGCCGCCCCAGCGTCCACCAGTCGTCGACCTCGGACTCCACGATCGCCTCGGCCGGGACCTCGCGCGGGTCGAAGCGCGGGTCGGCCGCGGCGATGGGGCGCTGTCGCAGCGCGTAGTCGACCCACACCGGCGACGAGGCGTTCTCGCCCTGGTGCTCGCCCATCTGCCACTGCCGCGCGAGGAACCAGACCGGGTCGGCCACCGCGGCGCCGAAGCCCTCGGCCAGGTTGCGCTCGTGCGGGCGCGGCTCCAGGCGCAGGTGGGCGGTGACGGTCATCGGCGCTCCTCAGGTCGTGAACAGCGGGTAGGGCTCCAGGCGGACCCGGGACGGGCCCGAGGACTGCAGCCAGATCGTGGGCGCGAGCGACTGCAGCTCGCCGAGATCCTCCAGGTGGGCGGTGCGCGCCTGAGCGAGCTCGCGGGTCTCGACGACGATCTGCACCAGCAGCTCCTCGTCGATCCGCTGCCGCGGGACCGGGGGTACGGCGAGCAGGATCGCCTGCGGCGCACGGGCGGCGGGCGCGTTGAAGCCGAACGCTGTGGACGTGCTGCGCTGCGGCATCGGGACGGCCTCGGAGAAGCTGTCGACCAGGCCCACGGCGACCCGCTCACCGGCCCAGGAGCCGGGTGGCCCGTAGGCCGCGACGAAGCGCTGGCTCAGGTCCAGCTCCGTCACCCGGCCGTCCTTGCGCGCGGCGAGGTTGGCCTCGACCAGCGCGGTCAGGAACGGGTCGTCGGGCGCGCTCGACCAGGCGTCCAGCGGCGCGGCGAGCCCGAGCTGCAGCGCCTCGAGCCGCGCCAGCGCCGGACGAACCGCCGCCACCACGGTCAGCCACGTCTCGTCGAGCGCAGGCACGGCGGCGCCCACCTGCAGCGAGGTGTCGGCGACCAGCGCGGCCTGCCGCCAGCTGGCGGTGATGCCGAGGGTGCCCTCGGGCAGGGCCAGGTCGGCGAGCGCCCCGGCGAGGGTGGGTACGCCGTCCGGCCGCTGCTCCCGCTTGCGCCGCTCGTGGTCGGTCAACGGCGCCGCGAGCGTGCCCACCGGAGCGAGGTCGGCCGGCTGCGGGGCGGCGTCGAGGCGCTCGGTCAGCACGGCCGCGACGGCGAGGCCGAGGTCCGCGGCGGGCGTGGCATCCTCGGGCGGCGTCCGGCCGAGGAGCGCGGCGTACAACGCATCCTGGTCCGGACGCTCGCTGACCGGCGTGATGCCCCAGGCCAGCGCCCGGCGCAGCAAGCCGGGTCTCGACAGGTCGTCGGCGGCCCGGAGGTCGTCGACCAGCCTGCGGCCGGCGACGTGCAGCGCGGTGTAGCGGTCGGCCAGCTCCTGGTAGATCTCGGCGTCGATCGCCTGCTGGCCTGCGTCGTCCCGGATCAGGTCGCGTCCGGCAGCGGGTCGGTTGCCCAGGGCCGCGGCCAGCTGCTCGAGGCGCGCGTGCTCGACCGGGGTGGCGACGACCGGGTCGACGAACCCGACCCGCTGGCGCAGCAGCCGGTGGATGGCCGCCTGGTCCAGCGCGTCCGCCTGCTCGACGCTCAGCCCGAGCGTCGCGATGTCGGCCCAGGTCTGCTGGTTGCCGCGCGGATCGGTGAGCACCCACAGCCGTGGGTCGGCCGGCACGGCCTCGTGGATCACGCTGTCCGGCGGGGCCGCGAGGCGGTCGCGGATCATCCCGTCCACGTGCTCGGGGAGCATCCCGGCCAGCGTCGACGGCATGAAGCCCAGATCGACCGAGCGCACACGCCCCAGCTCGGCCCCCGCGACGTCGAGCACCACCCACTCCCGGTTGTGGTCCTCGACGAGCACGGACTCCGGCAGGTCGAGGTGGCGCCGCACCAGCTCGGCCAGGAACTCCTCCGACAGCGCGAGGGTGTCGGTCGGCGTGAGACCGAGCTCGGTCAGCGTCACCTGTGCGACCACCGTGGAGTCGTCGCGGTTGGTGACCGTCCAGGTCCAGGCGTCGCCGACGGTCTGCTCGACGAAGGCGGCCAGGGACGGGTCCGCGAGCCGGACCGGCCCGGCGTCGAGCGGTACGTCGTCGAGGTCGACGTACGGGACGGTGGCCAGCACGACGCTCTCCACCTGGTAGCCCGACGGCGGCGTGCGCAGGAACTCGAAGGTCGGCGGCCGGGAGAAGCCGGCCGCCGCGTCCATCGTCTCGCCTGCCCGGTCGACCTGCCGGCCGATCAGCTGCATCACGCCGTCGGCCATCAGCAGGTCGCCGTAGGTGTCCAGCGCGTCGTGCAACGCCTGCAGCGCTGTCACCTGGTCAGGCTCGAGCGGGAAGTCCGGATCGCCGCCGCCCAGCAGCGCCGGCAGCGCGACGACGCCGTTGCAGACCTCGTTCGGGTCGCGCCGATCACTGCGCATCGCGTAGGTCGGGTGGGTGCGGAGCGCCTGCACCTGCTGGTGCTCGCCGATCACGTGCTCGACGTGCCGACCGACGATCTCGTAGATGTGGAAGCCGAGCCGGACCTCGTCGGCGATCTCCTCGGCGAGCCGCGCCCTCGAGGAGCTGATGTTCATCTCCCACGGGTTGCGGCCGCCGTCGTTGCTCGCGCCTCCCCGCTGCGAGGACAGGAACTTGTCACGCAGGATCACGGCCGCCAGCGTCTGGTTGTACGACGGGGTGTGCAGCCGTCCCGCGTCGGTGGGGCCCGGCTCGCCGACGAAGGGCCCGTCGACCCAGCCGTAGGCGCCGAGCCGGTGCGCGTGCCGGTCGCTGGTGCTGTGCGCCTGGAGACGCTGCCAGGCGAAGCCGGTCACCCAGGGGTCGATCCGGTGCGCGGCGCTGTCGATCGTGGCCCGCAGCGCACGCTCGAGCGCGTTCCGTCGCGCGTCCGGGATGGTGAGAACGAACCGCTGCTCGCCCGTGACCGGATCGCTGTCCTCGACGTTCCAGTCCGGCTGGTCGAGCTCGTGCGTCAGCGCGCGCACCGCCTCCACCTGGCCGCGCAGCACGCGCAGGGCCTCGTCGCCGCCGGTCTGGCCACGCAGCCAGTCGGCGTCGATCTGGCAGGCGTGCGCCAGCAGCCGGATCAGCAGGCTGTCGGGCAGCGACCGGGGCAGCCACTCGAAGGCGTCGTCGTCCACCTGCCAGGTGGCGAACACCTCGGTCAGGTCCATGGCGCGGTCGAGATCGAGCAGGATCGACAGGAACCGGGTCAGGCTGAGCCGACCCACCGGCTCCTCGCCCTGCGTGCGGTGCAGGGCGCGCGTCGGCTGCACGAGGCGCAGCCGGTTGAGACGCGGGTGACCGTTGGCGAGGTAGGTCGTCGCGGGCGACGTGCCCACCAGGTCGCCGACCCGGCCGTAGAGCCGCCGCGACAGGTCCTCGAACTGCTGCAGCCCGTCGGCGTCGAGCTGGTAGGGCGTCGCCCACGCGGCAGCCGGCAGGAACGACCGCTGGACGAAGCGCCGGCTGGACGCCTCCCGACCGAGCAGCTGCATGAACCGCTCGGTGCTCGCACCGACGACGTTGCCGCCCCGGCGCGCGGCTGCGGCCCACTCGCCGCGCAGGGAGGCCAGCGCCCGCGCCATCCCCTCCTCGACCCGCGCCTGCTCCCGCTCCCCGTCCGTGGTCGGGGTGGCCGGCTGCCACTGGGACAGCGCGGTCACCGGGAGCAGGCCGTAGGGCTGGTCCCCGATCCGCAAGGGCATCAGCGGACCCTCCGGGCAGAAGCGGGCCTCGCCGAGCACGACGGTCGGGTCCTCCGGGTCGCGGTGCAGGATGTCGCGGATCTCGGCAGGTGAGGGCACCGCGTCGTCGACCGGCGGGAACGCCCACTGGTTGACCCGGAAGGCGTCGCTGTCCACCTCCCAGACGTCGGCCAACCAGTGCCCCAGGAGCGGTGGCCACAGCGCCTGCGCCAGGCGCTTGCTGTCCAGGGTGTCGTCGGGCGCGCCGGCACCGGGGAAGGACGGCAGCACTCCGCTGGACCCGGTGACGTGCTGCTCGATGGCCCGCCCGACCGTGTCGTCGCGGGTGCGGGTCAGCCGCGAGCGGGCGACCGCCCGCCACCCGGCGGCGTCGAGGGCGAGGTCGGCGGCCGGGGCGCCCTGGACGGTGTTGGTGGGTGCGCCGAGGCGGAGGACACCGAGCTCGCCTGCGTCGACCTGGGCACGGACGTGCTCGTCGGGCGTCTCGTCGCCGATCCCCACGACGTACAGCGCCTCCAGCGACGCCGGCGTCACCCCCACGTCCAGCAGCCACTCGCCGCCGAGCCCGACCTGCACGGCCGTCGTCCACGAGGCCCACCAGGCCTTCCGGGCCTCGGCCGCCGAGCCGGGCAGCGGGAGGGTGAGCAGACCGGCGTCGATGGTGGCGTCGGGGTCCATCGGGAGCCGACCGACCTGCTGGCGACCCCGGTCGGGGGTCACCGCCCAGACCGTCAGCTGCTCCGGCAGTCCGCCGACGCGGTTGGGCTGCGGCGCGTCCGGCATGTCTGCCGGGGGCTCGACCAGGAGGTCCTGGCCGTCGACGACGGGCTCCAGCACCGTCAGCAGCCAGGCCGACCGCTCCGGCGCGACCTGCCGGCACAGCTGCTCCCACGCCACTGCGGCTGCGGCGGAGTCGAGCCAGGCCGGGTCGAACGCCCCGGGCTCGCGAGCCGCGGCCCAGAACGCGCGGACGGCCGACAGCTCGCCCTCGCTCACGTGGGCGTCGTCGCGGCGTACCGACGCCTCGTCCGGCGTGACGCGCAGCGACAGCCTCCACCGGTCCGGGTCGTCGTTGAGGGGGGAGCCGGGGGCGTCGAAGAGCGTCTCGAGCCGCAGTGGCAGCAGCACGCCGACGTCGTCGAAGGGATAGCGGCGGTCACCGGCCAGCCAGAGGGACAGGGCCGTGTGCACGAGCTCGGTCAGCACCGCCTCGTCGCCGTCGAGGACGGCACGGACCCGGTCGAGGTAGTCCGGCGGCGGCTCTCCCGCGCCGGAGCCCAGCTCCTCGACGGCCGTGGCCTGGCTCTCGCTGATCGACGGCACGCCGCCCGACGCCCTCAGCACCGGGTCGGCCTCGACCTCGGCCCGTACGGCGCCGTCCACCCCGCCCAGGTGCCAGAGCCACTGCGCCGTCACGACCAGCAGCGTGCGGTCCTCGGTCGCCCAGTCGTCGGCGGCGAGCGCCCGCTGCTCGCGCTCGAGGTCTCCCCGGGCGGCGTCGGGCGGGAGCGTCGCGAGGGCCTCGGCGATGCGGGCAGCCCGCAGGTCGCGGTAGGTGAAGCTGCGCATCACGCGATCCCTGCCTGCACGAGCGTCTTGCCGTCGATGGCGATGCGGGTGGGCCGGTCGAGCGCGCTCCTGGCTACCGTCGCCGCGCTGGTCAGGTCGATCACCCGGCCCAGCGGGTGGTTGCCGAAGCGGAGCTCGGCGGGCGGCTCGTCGAGCACCAACCAGTAGTCCTCGAGGTCGCTGGGGGCGACGTCGAAGGTGAAGAAGGTCAGCTCCGGGGTCAGGGTGCCGGCGAAGACCGGGCCGAAGTGCTTGCGCGTGCGGCGCCAGACGTCCGCATCCGGGGTGTCGGCGGGCATGTCCAGCTCCGGCACCGCCTTGAGGCGCAGCTCGCGGACGCCGGGGTCCGGGTCGTCCTTGACCAGGTAGACCAGGGTCGCGGGGTAGCGGCGGAACAGGTCGCTGCGGAACGTGATCACGAGGCGGCTGCCGCTCGGGTTTCCGGCCGGGTCGTGCGGCTGGATGGTCTGGTGGCTCAGTGCGCCGACGGGCTCGGCTGGTGCCTTGGCCCACTCGGCGAGCGGCTCGATGTCGGCCTTCCTGCTGTGCTCGACGTAGTCGACCTGGCCCCAGAACATGCGCAGCGGCGTGCAGGTGCGGGCGACGGCGAGGTCGCGCCAGCGCATCTCGCTCATGAACTGGGTGTTGATGCCGACCATGAACGCATCGATGAACGCGGGGTTGGTCTGCAGCGCCGTGACGGAGTCCTTCGCAAGAGAGTCCGCCCCGGGGAGCAGCCACTCCCGGTCGTACTGCTTGAGCAGCCCCCAGGCCGGGAAGTCCAGCCCGATCGGATACTCCGGCGGCACCAGCGTCGCGCAGTCCACGCCGACCAGTCGGCTGCACAGCCGCACCTTCGCCGGCGGCCGCGGACCGCGCGGGTCGACCGCCTGCGACACCACGCCCGACAGACCGATCAGGTCGATCGGACGCTGCGTCCGGGGATCGGGGCCGGGCGCATGGTCGACGAGGTCGTTGCAGGAGAAGCCACGGCGCCCACGCTCGCCGAGCTGCTCGCACTGCCGGCGGGCCATGCAGTGCCGGATGGCCGCTCGCACGAGGTCCTCGAGCTGCAGGCGCGGCCCGTCCTGCGCGACCACCTGCCGCAGGAGGGCGAGCATGCCGAGGCCGAACTCACTGCCGATCCACTCCATCATCGTGCTGCCCCCGCACGGCAGGCCCCGCTCCCCCATCCGTGCGTCGAGCAGGTTGCCCAGCTCGGAGAGCAGCGACCCGGCCAGCTCCTGGCTCAGCTGCACGGGGTCCACCCCGGCGGCCACGCTCTCGTGGTACTTCGTGGCGTAGTTGTCGAGCAGCTCGACGACCTGCGCCATCACCTCCTCGACCCAGCCGTCGTCGAGCTCGAAGAGCTTCTCGATCGAGGGCAGCCCGAGCTGCGCGGCGACCGCGTCGACGTGGGGCACGCCCTCGGGGGCGCGGCCGGCCGGCTTCTCCCGCTGGTTGGCCCAGATCAGCGCCCCCGTGCGGTCGACGGCGCCCCCGGCGAGGTGGCGGGTGGTCGCCGTACGGTCGCGGAGGAGCCGCTGCGCCGCGCTGGAGAACTGACCCGGAACCAGCGGGCTCGACGCCGCCGTGACCCCCTCGAGCACGGTCCCACCGCCGGCAGCCGGCAACCGGGCCGTCATCGGACCGAGTACGGCCAGCCGCTGGTGCGGATCGGTCGGCATCCGTCGGTCCCACAGCCGCCCACCGGCCAGCAGTCCGAGCGCCAGGTGGCCGATCCGCTGCCCGGCCTCGCGCAGCGCTCCAGCCTGCGCGACGGCCGCGTCCATCAGCGCCTCCTGCGCCTCCACGCCCATCCAGACGCCGAGCCCGGCGCTGCCGCGGAAGCGCGGGTCGTCCAGGAGGTCGCGCGGCCAGCCCACCTCGACCGCGTCCGGTTCGGCCAGCCACGGCCGGCCGTAGTGCGGCAGCCCGATGGTGCCCTCGATCTCGTCGTTCAGCGTGTCCAGGTCCTTCCAGACGGCGTTGATCACGTCCTGCTGCGGCGTCTCCACCTGCTGCAGCGACGTGATCGCGCCCCGCACCTCGAGCGCCGCGTCGATGGCGACGCCATCCTCGGGGATGTGGCGCCGGTAGCGCAGCGTCGCCTTGCCGACGTCGCGCGCCGGGGGCACGGACAGCGCCGTCGCGAGCGTCTCGAAGTCGCCGGCCTCGGCGGTCCAGAACCGCCAGGAGTGGAACGCGGGCAGGGGTTGCCCCGGCGGCTGCACGCCCGCCGCCGTCCACATCGGCTCTCCCGCGTCATTGAACGTCGGCACCAGCGCCGCGACGTACTCCCGCTGCGGCAGCAGGCCCGCGACACCTGGCTCGGTGCCGCGCGGCGAGACGATCCGCGCGATGGGGGACCCGCCGGCCTCCTGGGTGTGCGCCCAGAGGTGCGACTGGCTGAGGTCGTGCGCCTGCAGGACGCTCTCGGTCACCAGGGTCACCGAGCCGCCCTCGACCCGGAGCTCCTCGGTCGTGCCGACCAGCAGCGCCAACCAGGGCTTCACCACGTCCCCGACCCTCGGCAGCGGCGTGTAGCGCCACGGCAGGTCCGGGTCGTGCAGGTCCAGGTGCACCAGCTTGGTGGTCTCGGCGTCCCGCGCGAACGGCGCCGGCGCCAGGTGCCTGATCGCCGCGGGCTTGATGCCGCCGATGTCCGCGGCGGCCATCAGCGTGAAGGGCGCGTCGCCGGTGGCGAACTGGCCGGTCACGGTGTCGGTGAGCCTCAGACCGAGCTTGCCCGCCAGCCGGGGGCCCTCCCGGACGGCCCGGTCGAAGATCTCGTTGCGCCGCCAGCTCCGGAAGACCAGCGTGCCGTCGTCTGCCATGCCTCACACCACCCCGACGAGGTCGAGGGCCGGCTGGGCGACCGCGACGCTCACGCCGCCCGTCTGCTTGGCCAGGACGAAGGCCTGCGCCTCGTTCAGGGGTACGGCGTTGAGCGCGCCGCCCTGCGTGGCGTGCACGTCGAAGGTCTCCTGCCGCACCGCGACGTGGGCGTCGCCCGGCGTCAGCACGGCGCCGGCGCCACGCTCGCCGAGCATCTCGGACAGCGCGAGCCCGACGTACACCTGGCCGAGGAAGGCGTCGGACTTCACCCGCTTGGGGAGCTCGACGAGGTGCAGCAGGATCTCGGCCTCGACCGGCGCCCCCTCACGAACGGCCAGGGTGCCGACGCGCAGGCCGGACTGCTCCTGCACGAACGTGCTGGTGTTGAGGGCCTCGGAGTCGGCCAGGTTCAGGTAGGTGCCGACGCCGAACCAGTCGTGCTCGGGCTTCTCGAGACCGGCCGCCAGCCCGCCGGTGACCGACAGGGTGTGCCATCCGTCGAGATTGACGCCCTCGACCTTCTCGATCGCCCGGGCGAGCGGGGCGCGCTTCTGCTCCCAGACCAGCTGACCGACCGGGGAGACGAGCTTGCCGGCACCGGGTCGCGGGGCGAAGACGACCGCGGGGTCCTCGCCCTCCATCCGCAGGTTGTCGGGGCTGCTGAGCTCGCCGCGGAGGTGGGCCGGGAGGTCGGGGATCGCCACGACGTGCTCGGGCGGGTTGCTGCTCAGCTCGAGGGTGACGTTGCCGGAGACCTTGACGAACAGCAGCCGCACGCTGGCACGAGCCTTCAGCACCAGCGGCCCGGGGCCGCTGAGCTCGCCGCTGACGCGCACGCTGCACAGCGAGACGCCCGACACCTCGACGTCGAAGCCGGCGTCGATGGAGGCCACGAAGTAGAACGGCTTGAACTGGATCAGCGCGTCGAAGCCGAACCAGCCGTGCGCGGAGATCGGCCCGATGTCGATGCCCGCCTCGGTGCGGGACCCGAGCTGGAAGGTGTTGGACGTGATCGCGAGGTACATCTCCTGCTTCAGCCAGACCGGGCCGAGCGAGACCGACACCCCGACGCGCGCCACCTGGGGCAGCTCCATCGCTCCGGGGTGGAACGACGGGTGGAAGCCGCCCACGGTGAACAGGAAGTAGCCGTTGTCGCCGTAGGCGATCCGCAGCGCGACCCCACCGGTGATGCGGAAGATGCCGAGGACGTGGGAGTTGATGAGGGCGGCGTCGAAGAAGATCAGCGACTTCGTCAGGTCGATGCCGCCGACGAAGTCCATCCGCAGGTAGACCAGCGCGAACTCCTCCGAGCCCAGCACCAGGCGTGCCGAGCCGGCCAGGAAGATCTTCCGCGGGCCGGGCAGCTCGATGAAGATGCCCAGGTCGAGCTTGAGGATCGAGGCCCAGTTGAGCTGCAGCGTCGGGCCGATCAGGAAGATCCCGGCCTCGTCGGGGAAGAAGCGGGCCATGTCGCCGAGCAGCTTGGGGGCGTTCTTCATGGGGTCGTCGTTGAACAGCACGTCGCCGGCGGCGCCGCTGGCCAGCCGCTCGCGCAGCAGATCGGTGTCGGCACGACGGTTGATGCCGACCAGTCCGCCGAAGCCCGAGATGGCGAAGCCGAAGCCGAGCTGGACCCCGGGTGGCGGCAGTCGGATGCCGATCAGCACGACGACGGACGGGTCGCCGCCGGACAGCGCCTTGTAGAGGCCGTAGGCGAAGGCGCCCACGCCGAGGATCTTCAGCTGCAGTCCGCCGGCGAACTCGCGGTCGCTGATGATCTGCAGGAAGCCGCCGCCGTCGACGGGCCCGGCCTCCAGGCTCAGCCCGATCCCCCTCGGTGGCAGCAGGCCGCCGGTGCCGTCGGTCCAGCGCCCGATCCACGCACCGGCACCGTCCATGACCACGGACAGCGGACCGAACTCCGCGTTGGCGCTGTAGCGGAAGAGCAGCCGGAACAGCAGGCGCCCGCTGTCGACCGAGAGGTCGAGGTGGGTGACGACCTGGTCGAGCTCCACGCCCGCGCCGGCGCCGCCGATGCGCAGGTTGATCGGCGTCGCGAACTCCATGCTCAGCCCGACGGCCCCACCGACGTCCGACTGTCCGGTCAGGCCCTGCCCCTGCGCATAGCTCACCCGTACGTCGGAGCGGAAGCGCAGCAGGGCGGGGACGTCGAGGCCGAAGCTCACGAAGCTCAGGAAGTCCGGCTTGAGCACGAACTCGATCCCGTCGAGGGCGAGCACCAGGTCGTAGAGCGGACCGCTCTCCCGCAGCTGCAGGCCCACCCGGAGCGCCTGCACGGCCAGGTGGGTGCCGCCCAGGTCGCCGAGGAGCAGCGCGTTCCCGTCCACCGGCTGCTTGCCGACGAAGATCCCGAGGTCGCCCCGCGGCACGCCGAGGTCGAGATGGTCCGCGTCGTAGCGGAGCCGGTAGTGCGGGCTGCCGGTGTCGCCCGGGGCGAAGGACAGCACCCAGCCCCCGCCGAGGTCGACCTTCCTCGCCGCGAGCAGCTCGACGTCCTTGAGGTGCAGGTCGAGGGCGAAGTCCCGCAGCCGGTCGTAGTCCTCCGGGCGGTCGGGACCTTCGAGCGTGATCGACCCCGCGGTGCCGTCGGCGACCGGCGGCGTCGCGGCCCTCCTCAGCTCGGCGAGGTCGAACGGCTCGCGGGGGGGCAGCGGCAGCGTGAGGGGCGAGTTGACCAGGGTCCGCACCAGGTCGAGCAGCTCCTCGGAGCTGACCCCCGGCACGCCACCGAGGGGCAGGCCGGCGAAGCCCTGCTGGCGGTACTCCAGCTCCAGCAGCGTCTTCGGCGAGACGACCAGCAGCAGCACCAGGACCTGGAGCGCCTTGAGGTCGTCGGTCTTCTGCACCTTGCCGAGCAGCAGCTGCAGCGCCGTACTGCCCGGCTGCGCGAACAGGTCGTCGAGCCTGTCCCTGCGGATCCGGAAGGCGGCCGGCACGGCGGGCTCGCCTGCGGCCCACTCCACCTCCACGACGCCGAGCAGCGTGAGGGCCTCCGCGAGCCGGGGGAAGCCCATCTGCACGGCGCGGACGACCAGGGTGTCGCGCAGCCGCTCGTCGTTCACCAGCGCTCGCAGCTGGGTGACCCACCGGTCGATGCCGGCGCCGCTCGGATCGACGCTGAGGGCCATCAGCTGGTCGATCCGCGGGCCGAGGCCGGCGATCAGGGCGGGAGGCGGCGGGTCGCCGGCGAGGCATCGCTGGAGCAGGTGCGTGACCGACCCGAGGACGTTCGCCATGCACGCACCCCTGTCGGCCGCCCTCGAAGCCTGTACCTTCGCCGACGCTAGGGGAGATCCGGAGGGCTGTCATGGCCCTTTCGTGCCATCGCGAGGGCATCCGGACGGCGCCGGTGTCCAGACCACGGTCAGATCCCGGCGAAGCATTCCGTCCCGGCCGCGCTCGTCGTACCGTGTCGGGGACGCCGGACCTGGGACCCGGACGCGCCGACCCCGGCGCCCGCGGCGGCTCTGAG
The DNA here is from genome assembly GCA_963845655.1 of uncultured Actinomycetota bacterium. Lineage (GTDB taxonomy): Bacteria > Actinomycetota > Actinomycetes > Propionibacteriales > Nocardioidaceae > Nocardioides_B. The sequence continues at coordinate 798,491 of CAWJTB010000002.1, forward strand.
CGATCGGAGCCCTGATGCCCAGCAAGTTGCGCACGCGGCTGGGACAGCACGAGTTCACCCTCCGCACGACCCTCTCGGTCGAGGAGATCCTCAAGGCCGCCGAGCGCGCGGAGCACGTCGCAGAGCCGACGACGGACGGCACCGTCGTCCGGGCCGCGACCCGACCCGACGGGATCGCCTACCAGGTCACCACGAGGGGGGACCTGTTCGCGCTCACGTTCGCGCTCACCTGGACCGACTGCGACGACGGCGCCCGCCTCGTTCGACTGGCCGTCGGTGACTACCTGACGACCCGCACCACCTGGCTGCGCGCGCCGATCGGCCCGCGGATCGCTCCGGGCCTGGCCTCGCTGGCCCGCTTCTCGGACTGGATGCACAAGGAGCTGGACGCGAACGGTCGCGTCGGCGTTCCCGGTTAGCCGGTCCGTCTCCGGGTACGCAGGAAGTCCACCCACCCGGAGAGGGACCTCCATGACCGCCCCACCGCTCGAGCCGGACCCGATCGCCCCTGATCCCCTGCCAGGCCATCCGATCCCGGGCGATCCGATGCCGGGCGAGCCGATGCCGGGCGAGCCGATGCCGGGCGAGCCGCCCGCCGACCCCGACCCGAGCAACCCGATCCCGATCAACCCCGAGCCGCTCGACCCGAACCTGCCGCCCGACCCGTTCGTCGAGCCCGGCCCGGAGCCGGCCCCCGACCCGGACGGTCCGCTGCCGCCCGACCAACCACCGCCGGCACCGCCGATCTGATCGCCGCGTCGTTGACGTCGCGGGTTGCGGCGGCCACGATGCAGCGATGACCTCGCCTCCCACCCGCGTCGACTTCGAGAGCGCCGGTGACCTGACCGTCGCGGCGTACCGCTGGGACCCCGAAGGCGCACCGCGCGCCGCCGTCCAGCTGACGCACGGGATGGGGGAGCACGCGCAGCGCTACGGCCACCTCGCCGAGACCCTCACCGGGCAGGGCTACGTGGTCTACGCCCAGGACCACCGCGGGCACGGCCAGACGGCGACGTCCGAGGCGACGCTCGGGGCGATCGGCGCCGACGGGTGGACCGAGCTCGTCGGCGACATCGACCGGCTGCGACAGGTCGTGAAGGCGGCCCATCCGTCGATCCCGCTCGTGCTGCTCGGGCACAGCATGGGGTCCTTCGCAGCGCAGCAGGACCTGCTCGACCACAGCGGCGACATCGACGCCGCCGTGCTCACCGGCACCGCGGCGATCGACCTGCTCGAGCCCGCGCTGAACCTCGACCAGCCGATCGACCTCTCCGACTTCAACGCACCCTTCGCACCCGCACGGACCGACTACGACTGGCTCAGCCGCGACGAGGCTCAGGTAGACCGCTACGTCGCAGACCCGCTCTGCGGCTTCGGCCTCGACACGGAGGGCGGCCGGCAGATGTTCCTCGCGGCGCGCGAGCTCGCCGGCGAACGGATCGGCGACATCCGTCCCGACCTGCCGGTCTACGTCGCCGCGGTGAGCACGACCCGGTCAACGGCCAGCTCGCGCTGGTGCAGGCGCTCGTGCAGCGCCTGACCGACGCCGGCGTGCGGGACGTGACGCTGAAGGTCTACCCGGGAGCCCGGCACGAGGTCTTCAACGAGACCAACCGCGACGAGGTCGAGGCCGACCTGCTCGCCTGGCTGGACACCCACGTCTGACCCGAGTGGCCGCCTCCGATGGTTGAGGTGCGAGCCGCCGGCCCCGGTGGTCGAGGTGCGAGCGGAGCGAGCCTCGAAACCTCGTCAGTGACCAGCGGTCGTGGCCACGCGCTGGTTCGGCGCAGCGGCCACACCGGCTATCACCTCGGCCTGTTCTCGCGCCTTGTAACGGTCAAACGCCGCCACCTGATAGCCCGAGTGGCCGCCTCGGTGGTTGAGCCTCGAAACCGAGCAGTGACCAGCAGTGGGTGACCACGCGCCGTCGGGTGCGGCGGTCAGCCGACCTTCTGCACCGACGGCACGTGGGTGACCTGGTTGAAGGTGAACCGGTAGGTCCCGCCCTCGGCCGGGACGGTCAGCACGAGGTTGTCGCCACCGCCGTTCTCGCCGAAGTTCGGGTTGCTCCACGAGTCCCCGGTGGCGATCTTCCACTCGTAGCGGCCCTGCGGGCAGCGTGAAGCGCTCGTGCCACTGCCCGTCGCTGGTGTCGAAGGTCAGGTGGGTCGCCGCACAGCCGGGCTGCCAGTCCTCCGGGCAGCCGAGCTCCGACTGCAGCTGACCGGCCACCGTGACGCTGGAGTAGGCGGGCTTCGGGTTCGCGGTCGTCACCGTCACCGGCGCGCTCGTGATCGTGCGCTGGCCGGGCTCGATCAGCACCGCCCGGTAGCGCACGCGGGTGCCCAAGCGGCAGGTCCGAGACGTCGTCGGTCACGACGTACTCCGGCGACGAGGTGTCGGTGCCGAGGTCCTCCCAGGCGCCACCGCTCACGCTGCGCTCGAAGCGGACCGACTGCGAGGTGCGCTCCGGGTCGACGGTCGCCAGCACCCGCACCGGGTCGATCTTGGACACCTCGGCACCGTCGGCCGGCGTGCTCACCTTGATCGTCGAGGTCGGCGCTGCCGTGCTGCGCGTCGAGCTCAGGCGCGCGTGCCGGTTGTTGTCCAGCACGACCGCCCGGTACTGCAGCGGGGTGCCCGGCTCGAGGCCCTCGGTGTCGTGGAACACCCGGTACGGCGCGCTGTCGTCGGTGCCGATCGAGCGCCAGGAGCCGTTGCCGGTCTTGGCCTGGAAGGTCACCTCGTAGAAGGACCGGCCGGCGACGTCGGCGCTGACCGACATCCGGCTGCGGGCCTGGCTGCTCGGTCGCGGCGTGCCGAGCGAGATCCCGGGCGCGGCCTTGGACTTCGGGATCGTGCCGTTGATGCGGTAGACCACCGCGGACAGGCCGGGCACCCGCACCGAGAGCTTGCGGCCCTTGCCGGTGCGAAGGTTCGACGCGCCGGGACCGTAGAGCTTGGTGGCGCCGCGCTTGGCGACGTACGTCGGGATGCGCGCGCGCTTGCTCGACTCGCTGTTGTTCAGCACCACGACGTACTCGCGTCGCTCCGCGCGGTCCACCCGCGAGAAGCCGACGAGGCCGGCGCCGGAGGAGGCGTAGCGCATCTGGTGGGCGCCGTCGCGCAGCGCCGGGGTAGCGCTTGGTCACCGCGGAGAGCGTCTGGATGTCCTGGTAGAGCGGGTGCGAGGTCTCGAAGTTGTCCTGCGCGTGCGTGCGCGTCGGTGCCCAGCAGGTCGTCGTCGAGGTAGTCCGCGACCTGGCTGGCGAACATCGTCTGCCGCGCGACCTGGTCGCCGCCGGTGCCGGTGAAGCCCTGCTCGTCGCCGTAGTAGATGACCGGGTTGCCGCGCGAGAAGTACATCAGCTCGTGCGCCAGCCGGTCGCGGGCCAGCAGCTCCGGCTCGGCGGCCGTCGTTGTTGTCGTCCTTGACGAAGTAGCCGATCCGGCCCATGTCGTGGTTGCCGAGGAACGTCGGCAGCTCATAGACGTTGGAGTCGGCGTCGGTGTACCAGTCGTCGTCCGGCGAAGAACGTCGCCAGGGCGGAGTTGCCGGTGCTCTTCGAGGCGAAGTTGCGGGCCGCGTCCTGGAACGGGAAGTCCAGGATCGCCTGCATCTTGTTGTGGGTCGTGTAGCGCGAGGTGAAGCTCTTGGTCTGGTCGTAGACCTCGCCGAACATGAAGAACTCCGGCTTGCCGTTGGCCTTGGCGTAGTCCACGAGGCCCGGGCCGAACTCCTGCCAGAACGCGTCGTCGACGTGCTTCATCGTGTCGATCCGGAAGCCGTCGACGCCGAAGTCCTTGACCCAGGTCTTGTAGACGTCGATGAACCCGTCGACGACCTTGGGGTGCTCGGTGAAGAGGTCGTCGAGGCCGAAGAAGTCGCCGTACTGCGAGTCCTCGCCGGTGAAGGTGGTGTTGCCGCGGTTGTGGTAGAGCGTCGGGTCGTTGAGCCAGGCGGGGACCTTGAGGTCCTTCTCGGCCGGATCGACCACCGGGGTGTAGGGGAACGACGTCAACGGGTCCATCGCCGGGAAGCTGTCGCTGCCGGCGTACTCCCGGTCGTCGAACTCCTCGCCGCTCGCGGTGGTGTAGGGCTCCTCGTCCTTGGAGATGTACGACGTCCGGGCACCCTCCTCGTAGCCGATCACGTCGGCCGTGTGGTTGGTGATGATGTCGAAGTAGACCTTCATGCCGCGCGCGTGCGCGTCCCGGATCAGCGCCGAGAGGTCGGCGTTGCTGCCGAGGTGCGGGTCGATCTGGGTGAAGTCGGTGATCCAGTAGCCGTGGTAGCCGGCGGAGCTGTCCTCGGGCTGCACCGCCTTGTTCTTGAAGCTCGGCGTCAGCCAGATCGAGTCGGTCCCGAGGCCCTCGATGTAGTCGAGCTTCTGGCGCAGGCCCTGGAGGTCGCCGCCGTTGTAGTAGCCCTTGCTCGTGGGGTCGAAGCCGGACTGCTGCGGGTCGGAGCCGAGCCCGCCCCGGTCGTTGGCGCGTGCTGCCGTTCTGGAAGCGGTCGGCCATCACGAAGTAGAAGTTCTCGTCGGTCACCGGGCCGCGCAGCGAGTGCTCGGCCAGCGCCAGGGCCGCCTGCGAACCCGTGCTGCGGGGTCGCTTCGCCGATGCGGTCGAGGCGGTCATCGAGACCAGGACCGCGAGGACGACGAGCAGGACGCCGAGGAGCAGGGGACGGCGTGCGGGCAGACGCATGGGGGCTCCCGAGAGGATGAGACGGGTGGATCGATCCAAGAGTGTGAGCAAGGTAACAGCAGGGTTACCGCGGTGGAAGAGCCGTCGCACGCGGTCCCTAGTCACAGCGGGTGGTTGACCGCACGGTGCGACAGCGGGAAGCGTGGTGCAGATGAGCACGGACCAGCCTCCCGGCCGCCTCGCGCGCGTCGTCTCCGGCCCGACCACGTCCTGGTGGGTGCTCGGCTTCTGGCTGGTCATCCTGGTGCTGGCGTTCAACCCGGCGGGCAAGCTGACCGGGGCCCAGGAGAACGACGCGGTCGCCTGGCTGCCCGGTGACGCCGAGTCGACCGAGGTGCTGGAGGCGACCGAGGCGTTCCAGTCCAGCGACGAGATCCCGGCCGTGGTGATCTACGAGCGCCGCGACGGCGCCACGCCCGCCGACGCCGCGGCGGTCGCCGGGCAGGTCGAGCGGTTCGACGACATCGAGGGCGTGGAGCGGGACAGCATCGGCCCGATCCCGTCCGAGGACGGCCAGGCGTTCCAGGTGGTCGTGCCGATCAACCCGAGCGCCGGCGGCTGGGAGAGCCTCGGCGTCGCCGTCGAGGAGGTCCGGGAGATCGCGCAGGGGACCCCGGACGGCATGTCGGTGCACATCACCGGACCGGGTGGCTTCGCGGCCGACTCCTCCGAGGCGTTCGAGGGCATCGACGGCAAGCTGCTCTACTCCGCGATGGCCGTGGTGGTGGTGATCCTGCTCATCACCTACCGCAGCCCGGTCCTGTGGATGCTGCCGGTGTTCTCGGCCGTCGTGGCCCTGCTGGTCTCCCAGGCCGTCGATCTACCTCCTGGCCACCCACGGCGGGCTGACCGTCAACGCGCAGAGCGCCGGCATCCTGACCGTGCTCGTCTTCGGAGCGGGGACGGACTACGCGCTGCTCCTGGTGGCCCGCTACCGGGAGGAGCTGCGGCGGCACCAGGACCGGCACGCCGCGATGAGCGTGGCCGTACGGCGCTCCGCACCGGCGATCGTCGCCAGCGGCTCGACCGTGATCGCGGGCATGCTGTGCCTGCTCTTCGCGAGCATGAACTCCACGCAGGGCCTCGGGCCCGTCGCCGCCGTGGGGGTCGCGGTCGCGCTGCTCGTGATGCTGACGCTGCTGCCGGCCCTGCTCGTGATCTTCGGCCGTTGGTTCTTCTGGCCGCTGCGCCCGTCGTACGGCTCCGCGGACCACACCGAGACCAGCCTGTGGGCGCGGGTCGGCCGCGGGATCGCCCGCGGTCCGCGACGGACCTGGGTGGTGACCGCCCTGCTCCTGGCCGTCGCCTCGTTCGGCCTGGTGCAGCTCGACGCGGACGGACTGGAGAACAAGGACGCCTTCTACGACACCCCCGACTCGGTCGTCGGCGAGACCGTGCTGGCCCGCCACTTCCCGGCCGGCTCCGGTCAGCCCGTCGTCGTGGTGGCGACCAGGGACGCGGCGGGCGCCGTCCGCTCCGCCTTCGCGGGCACCGAGGGCATCGAGAGCGTCGCCGAACCGGTGGTCAAGGGGGAGGTGGCCCTGCTGCAGGGCACCCTGGCCGACGCCCCCGACAGCCAGGCGGCCAAGGACACCGTCGACCGGGTGCGCGAGGCGGTGCGGGACGTCGAGGGCGGCGAGGCCCGGGTCGGGGGCGGGACGGCCATCGTGCTCGACACGCTGCGGGCGTCCCAGGCGGACACCTACCTGATCATCCCGATCGTCCTCGTCGTGGTGCTCACGATCCTGATCCTGCTGCTGCGCGCGGTCGTCGCGCCCCTGGTGCTGATCGCCACCGTGGTGCTGTCGTTCACGGCCGCGCTCGGACTCAGCGCGCTGCTCTTCCGGCATGTCTTCGGCTTCGCCGGCGCGGACGCCTCGCTGCCGCTGTTCGTCTTCGTGTTCCTGGTGGCGCTCGGGCATCGACTACAACATCTTCCTGATGACCCGCGTCCACGAGGAGGCGAAGGCGCTCGGCACCCGGCGCGGTGCGCTGGTCGGGCTGGCCGCGACCGGCGGCGTGATCACGTCGGCGGGTCTGGTGCTGGCCGGCACGTTCGCGGTGCTGGGCACCCTGCCGGTCGTGACGTTCGCCGAGATCGGGATCGCGGTGGCGCTCGGGGTGCTGCTCGACACGATCGTGGTCCGGGCGGTGCTGGTGACCGCGCTCAACCTCGACATCGGGCGGCACATGTGGTGGCCGAGCCGGATGGCGCGGGAGGAGGCGCCGGTCTCGCAACACCCTGATGACACAGGGCAAACGCGCACCGTGACCGGCGCCACACAGCTTGGATCGGTCCAATAGCCGGGCTTGGACCGGGTGAGTACATTCACCACCACTCCACACTCCACGACTCACCACCGACGACACTCGGTGGCCGTCCGTGGTTACGGACCGGCCGACACGGCGATCTGGACCAAGGGACGCGAATGCGCGAGAGGAATCCGGTAGGCATGACCACCGATATGACGTCAGTCGAGACGACCACCGAGCAGGCCGGCACGAGCCACGCCGGCATCCGCGCCTGGGTCGAGGAGGTCGCCGCGCTCACCAAGCCCGCCCGCGTGCACTGGTGCACGGGCTCGGACGAGGAGTGGACCGAGCTGACCGACTCCCTGGTCGCCTCCGGCACGTTCACGCGCCTCGACCCGGAGAAGAAGCCCAACTCCTTCCACGCCGCCTCCGACCCCACGGACGTCGCGCGCGTCGAGGACCGCACCTTCATCTGCAGCGTCGAGGAGAAGGACGCCGGGCCGACCAACAACTGGATGGCGCCCGCGGAGATGAAGGCGCTCATGACCGACCTGTACGACGGGTCGATGCGCGGTCGCACCATGTACGTCATCCCGTTCGTGATGGGGCACCTCGAGGCCGACTCCCCGATGTTCGGCGTGGAGATCACCGACTCGGCCTACGTCGTCGCCTCGATGAAGGTGATGGCCCGCATGGGCTCCCACGTGCTGCGGCGCATGGAGGAGCTGGACGCAGCCTTCGTGCCGGCCCTGCACTCGGTCGGGATGCCGCTGGAGGAGGGCCAGGCCGACGTCTCCTGGCCGTGCAGCGACACCAAGTACATCGTGCAGTTCCCCGAGGAGCGCGCGATCTGGTCCTACGGCTCGGGCTACGGCGGCAACGCCCTGCTCGGCAAGAAGTGCTACGCGCTGCGCATCGCCTCGGTGATGGCCCGCGACGAGGGCTGGCTGGCCGAGCACATGCTGATCCTCAAGCTGACCAGCCCCGAGGGCGTCAAGAAGTACATCGCCGCCGCGTTCCCCAGCGCCTGCGGCAAGACCAACCTCGCGATGCTCGCCCCCACCATCGAGGGCTGGAAGGTCGAGACCCTCGGCGACGACATCGCCTGGATGCGCGTCGGCGAGGACGGCCGGCTCTACGCCGTCAACCCGGAGTACGGCTTCTTCGGCGTCGCTCCCGGCACCAACGAGCTCACCAACCCCAACGCCATGCGCACCATCGACATCGGCAACTCGGTGTTCACCAACGTCGCGCTGACCGACGACGGCGACATCTGGTGGGAGGGCCTGGAGAACGAGCCCGCCCACGCCACGTCGTGGAAGGGCGAGGACTGGACCCCCGAGAGCGACGAGCTCTCCAGCCACGCCAACAGCCGCTACTGCACCCCGATCAAGCAGTGCCCGATCCTGGCCGACGAGTACGACGACCCGAAGGGCGTGCCGATCGACGCGATCCTCTTCGGTGGACGGCGCAAGACGACCGTCCCGCTCGTCTCCGAGGCCCGGGACTGGACCCACGGCACCTTCCTGGGCGCGACGCTGAGCTCGGAGACCACCGCGGCGGCCACCGGCCAGGTCGGTGTCGTGCGCCGCGACCCGATGGCGATGCTGCCCTTCATCGGCTACAACGCCGGCGACTACTTCAACCACTGGATCACGATCGGCAAGGACAACGACGCCGCCAAGCTGCCGAAGATCTTCTACGTCAACTGGTTCCGTCGCGACGAGGACGGCGGCTTCCTCTGGCCCGGCTTCGGCGAGAACAGCCGCGTGCTCAAGTGGATCGTCGAGCGCATGGACGGGCAGGCCGAGGCCGTGGAGACCCCGATCGGCTACGTCCCGACCCGGGAGTCGCTCGACATCGACGGGCTGTCGATGACGCCCGAGGCCCTCACTGCCGCCCTCGAGGTGGACGTCGAGGAGTGGAAGGCCGAGATCCCGCAGATCACCGAGTGGTTCGAGAAGTTCGGCGACGACCTCCCCGCCGTGCTCTGGACCGAGCTCGACGGTCTCAAGGCCCGCCTGGGCGTCTGACCCGACGCTCCACCACTACGCTCACCGGCTCCTCCGAGCACCGCCTGCGGCATACTTGCGCGGTGGCGGACGGGCAGGACGTCGGGGGAGAGCGGAGGGGACGCGTGGCACGCACCGGCTACGGACCCGAGGAACGGCTGCTGCTGGAGTCCGGCGCCTCCCGGATCTACTCCGACGCCGTCGAGCACGGCTCCCTGCCCTCCGACGACCCCCGGCTGGCGCCGGAGAGCGAGCTGCGGCCCGCTCTCGAGCTGCTCGTGGACATCGGGCTGCTGCACCACGACGAGGGCCACGGCCTCTACCGGCCGGTCGACCCGGCCGCGATCCAGTCCCAGGTCGTCGTACCCCTGGGCGTGCGGGGGGCCGAGCTGCTCGCCGAGTCGGCGCGCTGGGCCGACGCGTTCAGCGACCTCGGCCAGATCTTCCGGACCTCGCCCCAGGCCACGGTCAGCTCGATCACCGAGATCCATGGCCTCGAGAACATCAACAACTTCATCCGGGCCGCCGTCAGCGACTCCCGCGTCGAGCTGCTCACCGCCCAGCCGCACGGCCGCCGCCCGGCCACCACGCTCGCCGAGGCCGAGAACCGGGACGTGAAGGCCATCGAGCGCGGAGTGCGGATGCGCACGCTCTACCAGCACTCGGCCCGCCACAGCCCCGCCACCCGGGAGTACGTCGCCGACATCGTCGGGCGGGGTGCCGAGGTGCGCACCCTCGACGAGTTCTTCCGGCGGCTGATCGTGGTCGACGACCAGGTCGCCATCGTGCCCGCCTCCGACAACCACCACGTCGCGATCGCGATCCACGACAAGTCGCTGATCGCCTACCTCGTCGACATCTTCGACCGGGCCTGGGAGCGGGCGCAGCCGTTCAACCTGAGCGGCAACCAGGTGGAGCGCAACATCGCCGCCGATGTGCGTGCGATGACGATCCGGCTCCTCGTGGAGGGCCACAGCGACCCCGCGAGCGCCAAGCGGCTCGGCGTCAGCACCCGCACCTACGCCGGCTACATCGCCGCCCTCAAGGACGAGTACGGCGTCCAGACCCGCTTCCAGCTCGGCTACGCCATGGGCGCCGACCCGCACGGCAGGCGCGGTGAGCCGGCGTCCGCGGACCCCGAGGGGTCCGACGAGCTCGACGACGCGTTCGACGCCTGAGCAGAGGCGCCGACGTACAGCGAGGACAGCCACCTGTCGGTGACTGTCCTCGCGGTAGCCGAGACTCGCCATGGGGGGTTGGCGTGGGGGCGAACTGTCGGGGATGACTCGTTCGGCCTGTCTCGGACTGCGCATCAGACCCGGGGGGGTGGGCTGATGGCGATCAGGGGGTCCGGGGTCGGCTCAGGTGCCGTTCCAGCCGGTGTCGCGGTACGACGGGTGGTGGCCGACCGGGGCGACGGTGCCGTTCCAGCCGGTGTCCTTGGCCTGGGCGGGTGCGAAACCGCCGACGGTGACGGCGCCGACCACCAGCAGGCCGGCGAACCACCGCGCTGCAGTTCGGTTCTTCATCGAGACCTCGTCACGTTCGCGGGCTCAGGGGTGCCCTCGTCCGACTAGTGTCCGCTTCGCGCCATGTGTCCGCTACACCTGGGCCTCGCAGGAGTGTGCACTGCATGTTCATGCAAAATCCCGCAGCCTGATGAAGGTCGTCGCCCAGGTTGCGTAGTCGTGCAGATCGCGCTGCCGGGCCAGCCCCTAGGGTTGGGGGGTGCGCTGGAGGACGCCGGACCTGCGAAGGTCGCTGGTGCTGGTGGTCGCCTGGCTGGTGGTCGCCGCGCCCGCGGCGGCTCTGCTGTGCCTGCACGGCTCCCGCACGACCGTCCTTGCGGGGCACGACGCGGTGGTCCGGCCCAGCCTCGACGGCTACGCGACGCTCGACCTCGGCCCCTACCTCCCCAGCGTGCGCTATCCCTCCGGCGGCCGCATCGGGGCGCAGATCGACCTGGGCAAGACCACGGCCGGCAGCTACGCCTCGCTGATCGAGCGCTACGCCTTCCTCGCCAGCCAGCCCGAGGGCCAGATCGCCAAGGTGCGCGACACCCTCACCGACCTCGCGATCGACAGCGCCGTCGACGGCGCCCTGATCGGCCTGGGCGCACCGCTGCTGATCCTGCTCGTGGGCCGCCGACGATGGGCCGAGGTGCGGCGCGCCCTCACCGTGCGCCGTACGGCGGCCGGGCTCGTCGTGGTGCTCGTCGCCGGTGTGCTCGTGGTCCGCCCCTGGGAGGCAGACGACCGCGCCGCCGCGGTCGAGACGCTGTCGTGGCAGCCGGTCGCGGACGCCGTGCCCGACGTCTCCGTCCCGGTCGACGCCCAGCCCCTCCAGATCGAGGCCGGGCTGGTCTCGGACGCGACGCGGCAGCTGGTGACGAGCGCGATCGACACCTACCAGCGCAGCGTGGGGTTCTACCGCAAGGTGGTCGAGGCGGCCCCTGAGCTCGAGGGTCAGCTGCGCGAGCCTGAGGACGGCGAGACCGTCGGCCTGCTGGTGAGCGACCGGCACGACAACATCGGCATGGACCCCGTCGCGCGGGCGATCGCCGACCTGGGCGGGGCGACCTTCCTGCTGGACGCGGGCGACGACACCTCGACCGGCAGTCCCTGGGAGTCCTTCAGCCTGGAGTCGCTCGACGAGGTGTTCGCCGACTACGACGACCGCTACGTGGTTGCCGGCAACCACGACAACGGCGACTTCATCGTCGAGCAGGCCCGGCGCCTGGGGTTCACGACGCTGATCGGCGAGGTCGTCGACGCCACCGGCGGGCTGCGGCTGCTGGGCGCCGGCGACCCTCGCAGCAGCGGCCTGGGCACCTGGCGCGAGGAGACCGGGCTGTCGTTCGCCGACCAGGCTGACCGGATCGCCGACGTCGCCTGCGACGCGGACGCCGACGGTGACCGGATCGGGACCCTGCTCGTGCACGACGCCAACAGCGGTCGCCCGGCCCTGGACCGCGGCTGCGTCGACCTCGTGCTCGCCGGGCACCTGCACGCGCAGGTCGGTCCGAACGAGACGGTCGGCGACAACGGCAAGGTCGGCTACTCCTACACCAACGGCACGACCGGCGGCGCGGCGTACGCGATCGCGATCGGGAGCAAGCTGCGGCGCGACGCCCAGGTGACGCTGGTGACCTACCGCGACGGCACCCCGGTCGGGATCCAGGCGGTCACCGTGCGCACGGTCGGCGACTTCCGGGTCGATGACTACACCGAGATCACCCCGACCGGCAGCCCGGCGACGCCGGCGAGCCCGGTCAGCCCGACCGGCTGACCCCCGCGCGGCCGCCCCGACGTACAGGTGGGCCCGATCTCGGCACCACCGACGGGCTTTCGGGCCGAGCTGATAGCCCGAGTGGCCGCCGATGCCGAACGGCCCCACGCACGAGCGTCGGGGCCGTTCGGTCCATCGGGTGGCGGAGGTGGCGGGATTTGAACCCGCGAGAGGGGCTAACCCTCAACCCGCTTAGCAGGCGGGCGCCATAGGCCACTAGGCGACACCTCCCAGACAGCCAGCACAGGCTACCGGTCGCCGGTCCGCACGAGCCAATCGACCCGAGCGCGACGACTCAGCCGCGTCCGCGGGGCGCGGTGCGGTAGCCGTGGCCCCGCTGGAGGTGCTGCTGCAGGTCGCGCACGAACGTCTGCTCCGAGCCGGCCAGCACGCCGACCGGGATCGTCGTGGTCCGCCCGTCGCGCAGCCGGAGCAGCACGCAGCGCTCCCCCGCGACCGAGACCGCGGTGACGTCCTCGACGTCCTTCCAGCCGGACTGCTTCACCCCGGCGCCCCGGACCCAGCGCACCTGGTAGCCGTCCTCGTCGAGCAGCGCCACCGGCCGTCGCCGCAGGGCGACGACGAGACCGAGCAGGGCCACCAGCAGGAGCGGGCCGGCGAGGAGCGTCAGGGCCGGCAGACCGACCGTCGCGACCAGCACGGCGAGAACGGCCTCGACCAGGCCGACCAGGACCAGACCAGCGCTCATCAGGCGTACGACGACGGGGCCGGCGAACCGGTAGGCGGACGAATCAGCGGGCACGCGTCCGATCAGAACACCCCGCGGTCACGTCGGCCAAATGCGCTCTTGCTCCGAGGGGTGGGGCGGGTCACACTCAGAGGTCCACCCTAGAGCGAGGGGGTCGCCGTGACCGGTCTCGAGCACGCGATCCTGGGCCTGCGGCAGGTCCTGGAGTCTCCCCACAGCCATCGCGGACCGCGCCACCAGGCCTGGCGCTGGCAGGTGCGGCATCGGATGGCCACCGTGCGCGACGCGCTCGTCGGCGAGGGCCCCCGCGGCGGTGAGGCGTGGCTGGCGGCCCGCGAGGTCGCGCTGCACCGCGAGCGCATCGGTCTGACCGCCCGGCTCGCGAAGCTCGGGCCCCAGGTGCTCGAGGCGCCCGACGTCGAGCCGGTGCGCTATGAGCTGCGCCGGCTGGTCACCGACCTCGAGCACCACCGGCAGCGGCTCAACGACCTGGTCTACGACTCCGTGTCGCTGGAGCTCGGCGGCTCGGAGTAGGTCGGTCCCGCCAACAGCCGAGTCGGCAGCTCGACCTGCTGGACCCCGGCGGACGTGCGCGCGACGCGGTAGCCGCGGGCCGCCGCACGCGACGACACGACCTCGCTGAGCACCCCGTCCTCGAACACCAGCGCAGCATCGTCGTCGGCGGCGTACCCGTCGGGGAAGCCGGCCTCGATCGCGCTCCAGAGGGCGTCCGCCCGGTCGGCCTCGCCGTCGTAGTGCGGGCAGGCGCTGCCGGCGATCAGGCCGAGCCCGTCACGCAACGGGGCCAGGACCGGGCCGAACGAGTCGGTGATCGACGCCTCGAACCAGCAGTTCATCCCGGCACTGACCCCCGCGAGGACGACCCCGGCGTCGTACGCCTCGCGCAGCACGTCGTCGAGCCCGTGCGTGCGCCAGACGGCCAGCAGGTTCGCGGTGCTGCCGCCACCGACGTAGACCAGGTCCTGGGCGAGGACGAGGCCGCGCAGGTCGGTCTGCTCGCGACCGAACAGCCGCAGGACGGACGCCTCGGCGCGCTCGGCCGGGAAGGCGCGGAGGAACGTCTCGACGTAGGCCTCGGCGTCCCCGCTGGCGGTCGGGACGAAGCAGACTCGCGGCCGGTCCGCTCCGGTGAGCGCGAGCAGGTGGTCGTCGAGCAGGGTGTCCGCGGCGTCGTCCGAGAAGCCGCCGCCCCCCAGGGCGACGATCCGACGGGTCAGCGGGGCCGGCGGGTGCGTCGTCATGGGCGGGCGCTCCTGGTGGGCTCTTCGCACGGGCAGAGGGGGCGGGATTCGAACCCGCGGCTGACATCACTGCCAGCGACCGCTTTCAAGGCGGTTCCGATCGGCCGCTCCGGCACCCCTCCTGGTGACGGCGAGGCCGTCCCGACAACGGAGTCTAGAGGTCGACGCCCACGAGCAGCGGGGTCACAGCAACGGGAGGGTGCGCCCGGGCTCGGGCCGGTGGGCCGCGGCCTCCTCGCGCCGGCGCGCGGGACGACCGCGGGCTCCGGACAGGAAGCTGTCCGCGCGGATCACGAGGTAGCCGAGCAGCAGCCCGATGACGAAGGAGTACGTCGTCGTGAGGCCCGACTCGAGCAGGGACCGCTCGCTGTTCAGCAGGGCGACGCTCACCACGGCCAGCCCGGCCGCGCCGAAGCCGGTCCCCCACCAGCCCTGCCGCCGCCGGGCCCGCGTCGACACGCCCCAGGCCAGGGCGGGGAAGCCGAGCAGGAACTGGGTGGGCCGGGGCACCGCCCCGATCCGGTCGCGGACGGCGAGGGTGAGGTCCTCGAACGCGGCCACCACGCCTGGCGAGCCCCACCGCGACAGCGCCTCGGTGTAGGCCAGGGAGACCGCGAGCAGCCCCAGCCCGCTCACCAGCATCACGACGCCGCGACGACCGAGGCCGTGCAGGCCGGCCGCCAGCCGGTAGGCCAGCGCGAGGGCGCCGAGCAGGGCCAGCCCGAGGACGAGGTAGCGGGTCCGCTCGAACGAGAGGCGCGCGCCGTACGCCTCCGCGGCGAAGGCGGCCACCGACGCGACCAGCAGGGCGACCAGGCACTCGCGCAGCACCCCCGGCACGCGCGCCGCGGGCCGGGTGACCATCACGCCCAGGACCGCACCGACGACCGCGGTGCCCACCGCCGCTGCCGACAGCAGCCACGGCGCCCCCGTGACGACGGCGCTCACCACCAGGACCGAGGCGAGCGCGGTGGCGATCACCGGCCGGCCGCCGGTGCGGACCACCAGGGCGAACACGAAGGACGCCGAGACGACGACCGCACCCCCGAGCGCCACAGCGTCGGGCAGGCCCAGCGGGGTCCACGGGGAGACGACCGCCGCGGTCCCGACCAGGAGCAGCGTGAACCACGCCCCCCGCACCGCGTGGCGGGTCCCTGCCCGCTCGGCGGGGCGGACGGGCGGCGGGATCGGCTCGGGGATCTCCCGCTCGTGGCCCACGGGCCGCTCCGCCGGTGGTGCGCTCGGCTCCAGGTCAGCGGGAGCCGCGGCCGAACGGGATGGCCGAACGAGCCAGCCCCGACGCGGCTCCGGCTGCGCGCGCCGGCGACCAGGCTGCTGGTCGGCGTCGGCCACCGTCACCTACCCCTGCCCTCGTCGCGAACCCCTGCTCGAATCGGTGCGCAGACTACCAACGCGCCGGGGTGCCTCAGAGCCGCCGGTTGGCCAGCGACGGGTTGGTCGCGCGGGCCTCCTCGAGCGCAGCGCGGGTGATCGTCGCGGTCAGCACATGCTCGCCGTCGCCGACCTCGCCCACCACGCGCCCGTCCGGACCGACGACCAGCGAGTGCCCGGTGTAGCGCGGGCCGGGCTGCCCGACCGCGGCGACGAAGACGGTGTTCTCGATCGCCCTCGCCGAGACCAGCGTGCGCCAGTGCTCGACCTTGCCCGGGCCCGCCACCCAGGCGGACGGCAGCACCAGCAGCTCGGCACCGCGGCGCACCAGCTCGCGCGCCAGCTCGGGGAACCGGAGGTCGTAGCAGGTCATCAGCCCGACCGTGAAGCCGCCGATCTCGACCAGCACCGGCTCGGTGTCGCCCGCGAGCAGCCGGTCGGACTCCTGGTAGCCGAAGGAGTCGTAGAGGTGGATCTTGCGGTACGACGCCCGCAGCCCGTCGCCGTCGACGACGGCGAGGGTGTTGTAGGGGCGATCCCGGTCGGCCTGCTCGAACAGGCCGGCCACGACCGTCGTACGCTGCTCGGCCGCGAACGTCGTGAGCGCGTCCACGAACGGGCCGTCGAGCGGCTCGGCGTGCGCGGCGAGGTCGGAGTCGGGCGGACCGAAGTCACGCTGGAACGCCTCGGGCAGGAGCACCAGGCCGGTGTCCGGCTCGAGCTGCACCCCGATCGCCTTGAGAGCGTCCCGGTTGTCGGCAGCCTCGAGCGACGACGCCTGCTGGACCAGGGCGATGCGAAGCTCACTGCTCATCCCTCCAGCGTGCCAGAGCCCTGCGAGACTGGCCACATGGTGGACTCGGGTGAACCGTTGCTGCTCGGTGCGATCGTGCTGGCCGGCGGGACGGCCGCCCGCATGGGCGGGATCGACAAGGCGGCCATCGAGCTGCACGGCGTGACCCTGCTGGAGCGGGCGCTGGCCGCCACGATGACGGCCCTCGAGGTCGTGGTCGTCGGTGAGCAGGTGCCGACCTCGCGCCCGGTGACCTGGACCCGGGAGGACCCGCCCGGCGGCGGTCCAGCGGCGGGGCTGCTCGCCGGGCTCGACCGCTTCCTGGTGCCGCCGGACCTGGTGGCGGTGCTCGCGGTCGACATGCCGCGCGTCACCGCGACCACGGTGGCCCGACTCGCCTGGGCGGTCGAGGCCGACCCCGCCGTCGACGGCGCGGTGCTCGTCGACGCGGACGGCCGGCGTCAGACCCTGGCCGCGGTCTACCGCCGGTCCTCGCTGCTCGACGCGCGCCCGGCGACGTCCGAGGACGAGCGAGGGCTGCCGGTACGACGGCTGGTCGGCGCGCTGCGCCTGGTGGAGGTGCCGGCCGTGTCGGACGAGGCGCGCGATGTCGACACCTGGGAGGCGTTGCGCGACCTGAGCCAATGACTTATTGTCGTAAGTCATTCACTCATTGATGCCCTGGGGGTGCGTCGGTCATGGCTTCGATCCTGGTCCTGCTGATGGGCGGTCTGGTCGCGCTGTGCGCACTGGTCGTCGTGGTCGTCCTCGTCGTCATGCTGACCCGCCCGAGCCCGCCCTCCCCCACGGCGCAGGTCGCCCGGGCGCGCGCCCATGCGGCGACCACCTCGGGCCTGTCCGCGGCGCTGACGGTCCTGACGCTGCTGGTGCTGTTCGTCGGTCTGGGCGCGCTCGGTGTCGTCGGTCTGCCGCTCCCGATCGGCAGCATGCTCACCCTGCTCGCCTGCGCCCCCCTGGTCGCGAGCCTGGTCGGGCTGCTGGTCCTGCTGGGCGGCGAGCTCACCTGGCCGCGGCCGTCGGGCTCCTCGCGCACGGCCGTGCTCGCGGACCGTTCGACCCGCTCGGTCGCCGCCAGCACCTGGACCCGGGCGGCTGCCGTCCTCGTGGTGCTCGGCAGCGCGGCTCTCGTCACCGGCGGCCTGCTCGGCGACGAGACGGGTGGTGGCCTGGTGCGGACCTGGGACACCGGCTCGCGCGGCGCCGGACCCTTCCCGGGCTGGCGCTACGTCGCGCCGCAGCTGGTGGTGCTCGGTCTCTGCGTCGTCGTCGCCGCCCTCACGCTCCGCGCGGTCGTGCGCCGCTCCGCTGTCGTCACCGCCGATCCTGAGACCGACCTGCTGCTGCGCCGCGCCTCGGTCGCGCGGGTCGGTCGGTCGCTGGTGGTCGGCACCCTCGTGGTCGTGGGCTGCGACCTGTTCGTCGGCGGCTGGGCCGCCAGCCGGGTCTACGACAGCGGCCCGTGGCACACCGTCGCCCTCGTCGCGACGCTGGCCGGGCCGCTGCTCGCCCTCGCCGGGCTGGTCTGCCAGGGCATCTCGACCCCACGGCTGCCCCACCCGTCCGCCGAGGACGCCTCGGTGCCGCCGTCGACGAGCATCTCCGCCTGATCGTGCCCGTCTCCGTCACCCTCGACATGCTGGCCGCCGTGCCGCCGTACGAACAGGTGCGCACGCAGCTCGCCGGGCACATCCGCACCGGAGCGCTGCGCACCGGCGACAAGCTGCCGGTGGTGCGCGCCCTCGCCGCGGACCTGGGGGTCTCCACCAACACCGTCGCGCGGGCGTACCGCGAGCTCGAGGCCGGCGGCCTGGTCACCACCCGGCGGCGCGTCGGCACCATCGTGCAGGCACCGAGCGCCCCGGCCGGTCCGGCGCTGCAGAAGCAGGCGCTCGACTTCGTGCGCGACGCCCGCAACGCCGGCCTCGCCGACGAGGAGGTCGTGGACCTCGTGCGCGGGGCGCTGATCGACCTCGGGTGAGCGGGTCCCGGTTGCATGATCGAGCCCGGCGTACGACGCTGTGCGGGTGACCCTGGACGCCTGGACCGACGAGCTCTGCAAGACCCTCGACATCGACTTCGAGCTGGACGAGGGACTGGTGCTCGACGTCGCCCGCGACGTCGCCCACGCGGTGGAGCGTCCGGCCGCCCCGCTGTCCACGTTCCTGCTCGGCTACGCCGCCGCCGTGCACGGCGCCTCGCCCGAGCGGGTCGAGGAGCTCGCGAGCCGGACCAGTGCGCTCGCCCGTCGGTGGGAGAGCACCCCCGACTGAGCCGCCCTAGGGTGGGTGGCATGCGCGCAGTCATCGCCCCCGAGCCGGGTGGCCCCGAAGCCCTCATCGTCACCGACCTGCCCGACCCCGAGCCGGGCCCTGGCGAGGTCGTGATCGACGTGGCCGCGACCGCGGTCAACCGCGCGGACACCCTGCAGCGACAGGGGTTCTACCCGCCCCCGCCCGGCGCCTCCGACGTCCTGGGACTCGAGTGCTCCGGCACCATCGGCGCCGTCGGGGCCGGCGTCGAGGACTGGAAGGTCGGCGACGAGGTCTGCGCCCTGCTCGCCGGCGGCGGGTACGCCGAGAAGGTGCTGGTCCCGGCCGGGCAGGTGATGCCCGTTCCGGACGGCGTCGAGCTGGTCACCGCCGGCGCCCTGCCCGAAGTCGCCTGCACCGTGTGGTCCAACGTGGTGATGGTCGGCGGGCTGAGCGAGGGCGAGACGTTCCTGGTCCACGGCGGCGCCGGCGGCATCGGCACCTTCGCGATCCAGCTGGCGCACGCGCTCGGCATCCGGGTGGTCACGACCGCCGGCTCCGCCGAGAAGCTCGAGGTCTGCCGATCGCTCGGCGCCGACGTGCTCATCGACTATAAGAAGCAGGACTTCGTCGAGGCAGTCGCCGCCGCCACCGACGGCCGCGGGGTCGACCTGATCCTCGACAACATGGGCGCGAAGTACCTCTCCCGCAACCTCGACGCCCTCGCCACGGAGGGACGCCTGGTCGTCATCGGCATGCAGGGCGGCGCCAAGGCCGAGCTCGACCTCGGCGTACTCATGAAGAAGCGGGCCGCCGTGATCGCGACCTCGCTGCGGTCGCGGCCGGCCGAGGAGAAGGCGGCGATCTGCGCCTCGGTCGTCGAGCACGTCTGGCCGATGGTCGGCGACGGCGCGGTGCGGACCCTCGTGCACACCACCCTGCCGCTCGACCAGGCGGGCGAGGCGCACCGGATCATGGAGGCGACCGAGCACATCGGCAAGATCGTGCTGACGCCCTGAGGTCCGCGACGGGCCGCTCGGGCGGGCTCGTAAGGTGGAGGGCATGACCTCCCAGCAGCCGGATGCCACCGGACCCGAGAGCGAGCCGCACGTCGTCGTGGTCAGCCCCACCGGCATGGCCAGCGCGGGCGGCTCCGCGCCGTCCTCCGACGACTCCCACGACGGCGACGCCGCCACGCCGCACATCACCGAGCTCGTGGAGCAGCCGGCCAAGGTGATGCGGATCGGCGGGATGATCCGTCAGCTCCTGGAGGAGGTGAAGTCCGCGCCGCTCGACGAGGCCAGCCGGGCTCGCCTCGCCGACATCTACGACGCGTCCATCAAGGAGCTCGAGTCGGGCCTCGCCCCCGAGCTCGTGGAGGAGCTGGAGCGGCTCTCGCTGCCGTTCGGCTCCGAGACCCCCTCCGAGGCCGAGCTGCGGATCGCCCAGGCCCAGCTGGTGGGCTGGCTCGAGGGTCTCTTCCACGGCATCCAGACCGCGATCTACGCCCAGCAGGTCGCCGCGCGGGCCCAGCTCGAGCAGATGCGTCGCGCCCTCCCGGCCGGGCACGCCGGCGAGGAGTCCGGTCACCCGGGTCAGCCCGGGCGCCCCGGTGCGGACGAGGGCGGTCGCGGAGGCATGTACCTCTAGCGCCCCCTCCTTGCCGCCGTTGAGTGGTCGCTCGTGCCCCGTTGAGTGGTCGCTCGCGCCCCGTTGAGTGGTCGCTCGCGCCCTGTTCAGTAGTCAGTTGCCGCCCGTCGTACGACGTGAGCCCGACGGAGCGCCGGAGGGCGCGCACACGAGTGACTGTTCAACGGAGCACGAGTGACCAGCTCGACGGGGCACAAGTGCCCACTCAACGGAGCACGACTGACCACTCAACGAGGGGCGGCGGCGAGGCGGTCGATCCGGCCGGCGAGGTCGAGGTCCTTGGCCGTGAGGCCGCCCTCGCTGTGCGTGGACAGCGTGAACCTCAGCGTCGTGTAGCGGATGTCCACGTCGGGGTGGTGATCGGCCTCCTCGGCCGCCTCGGCGACGCGCTGCACCAGGGCGATGCCGGCCAGGAAGGACGTCGCGCGGACCTCGCGCGTGATCGCGTCGCCGGTCTGGCTCCACGCGGACAGGTCGCCGGCGAGCGCCCGGTCGATCTCCTCCTGCGGGAGCAGCGCGGCCACGGCTACACCTCGTCCCGGCCGGCGCGGTCCTTGGAGCGCAGGCCGATCTTGGAGCCCAGCCAGGTGACCGGGTCGTACTTGCGATCGACCACCCGCTCCTTCATGGGGATGATCGCGTTGTCGGTGATCTTGATGCCCTCGGGGCACACCTCGGTGCAGCACTTGGTGATGTTGCACATGCCGAGACCGGCCGCGTCCTGCGCGAGCTGGCGACGGTCGTTGGTGTCGAGCGGGTGCATGTCGAGCTCGGCGTAGCGCAGGAAGAACCGCGGCCCGGCGAAGGCCACCTTGTTCTCCTCGTGGTCACGCACGACGTGGCAGACGTCCTGGCACAGGAAGCACTCGATGCACTTGCGGAACTCCTGGCCGCGCTCGACGTCCTGCTGCATCATCCGGCGCTTGCCGTCGGCGTCGCGCGGGGTGAGCTTCGCGGACGGCACCTGCTTGGCCTTCTCGTAGTTGAAGGAGACGTCGGTGACCAGGTCGCGGATCACCGGGAAGGCCCGCATCGGCGTCACCGTGATCGTCTCGCTGGGCTCGAAGTCCGAGAGCCGGGTCATGCACATCAGCCGCGGCCGCCCGTTGACCTCGGCGCTGCACGAGCCGCACTTGCCGGCCTTGCAGTTCCAGCGGACCGCGAGGTCGCCGGCCTGGGTGGCCTGGAGCCGGTGGATCGCGTCGAGGACGACCTCGCCCTCCTCCACCTCCACGGTGTAGTCGCCGAGATCGCCGCCGGACGCGTCGCCGCGCCAGACGCGCAGCTTGAGGTCGTAGCCCATCAGCCGAGGTCCCCGACGCGGCGCGAGCGAGGCGAGTGGCGCGGTGGGGTGTTCATTCGAACAGCTCCTTGAGGTCGCCGGGCATGACGGGCAGCGGCTGGTGCACGAGATCCACGGGGCTGGCGAAGTCGCCGCCGGCCAACGTCAGCACGAGGTTGACGCCCGCCCAGTCGTCGTCCGGACCGGGGTGGTCCTCCCGGGTGTGGCCGCCGCGCGACTCGGTGCGCTCGAGGGCGGCCTTGGCGATGCACTCCGAGACGATCAGCATGTTGGTCAGGTCGATCGCGAGGTGCCAGCCGGGGTTGTACTGCCGGTGCCCCTCCACGGCCAGCCGCTTGGCGCGCTCCTTGAGCTTCTCGATCTCGACCAGCGACTCCTCGAGCTCGTCGGCCTTGCGGATGATCCCGACCAGCCGCTGCATGACGTCCTGCAGGTCCTTCTGGATCGTGTAGGGGTTCTCGCCCCCGTCCTCGATCTCGAACGGCGCCAGGGCGGCCGCCGCCGCGGTGCGTACGTCGTCCTCGTCGATCGTCGGGCGGTCGTCGCGGGAGCGGTGCGCGTAGTACGCCGCGTTGTGGCCGGCCCGGCGACCGAACACCAGCAGGTCCGAGAGCGAGTTGCCGCCGAGCCGGTTGGAGCCGTGCATGCCGCCCGCGACCTCGCCCGCGGCGTACAGCCCGGTGACGATGCTCTCCTCGGTGTCGGGGTCGACCTCCACCCCGCCCATCACGTAGTGGCAGGTCGGGCCGACCTCCATCGGCTCGGCGGTGATGTCGACGTCCGCGAGCTCCTTGAACTGGTGGTACATCGAGGGCAGCCGGCGCTTGATGAAGTCGGCGTCGCGGCGCGAGGCGATGTCGAGGAAGACCCCGCCGTGCGGTGACCCACGGCCGGCCTTGATCTCGGAGTTGATCGCACGGGCGACCTCGTCGCGGGGCAGCAGCTCGGGCGGGCGACGGTTGTTCTTCTTGTCGGCGTACCAGCCCTCCGCCTCCTCGATCGAGTCGGCCGTCTCCTTCTTGAAGAACTCCGGGATGTAGTCGAACATGAACCGCTCGCCCTCGGAGTTCTTCAGGGCCCCGCCGTCGCCGCGCACCGACTCGGTGACCAGGATGCCCTTCACCGACGGCGGCCAGACCATGCCGGTCGGGTGGAACTGCACGAACTCCATGTTGATCAGCGACGCCCCGGTCTTCATCGCCAGCGCGTGGCCGTCGCCGGTGTACTCCCAGGAGTTCGAGGTGACCTGGTAGGACTTCCCGATGCCCCCGGTCGCGAGCACGACGGCGGGCGCCTCGAACACCACGAAGCGGCCGGTCTCACGCCAGTAGCCGAACGCGCCGGACACCCGCCCCGCGTCCTTGAAGATGTCGGTGACCGTGAACTCCATGAACACGTCGATGCCGAGCGCGACCGCCCGCTGCTGGAGCGTGCGGATCATCTCCAGGCCCGTGCGGTCCCCCACGTGCGCGAGCCGTGCGAAGCGGTGGCCACCGAAGTCGCGCTGCGAGATCAGCCCGTCCGGGGTGCGGTCGAACAGCGCCCCCCACTCCTCGAGCTCGAGCACCCGCTCGGGCGCCTCCTGCGCGTGCAGCTGCGCCATCCGCCAGTTGTTGAGCATCTTGCCGCCGCGCATGGTGTCGCGGAAGTGCACCTGCCAGTTGTCGTCGGCGTAGAGGTTGCCCATCGCGGCGGCGATGCCGCCCTCGGCCATCACGGTGTGCGCCTTGCCCAGCAAGGACTTGCACACGATCGCGACCTTGGCTCCTGCGTCGTGGGCGGCGATGGCGGCGCGCAGCCCGGCGCCGCCGGCGCCGATCACCACGACGTCGTACTGGTGGCGCTCGAAGCCGCCGCTGGGTCCGGGCGGGGCGGTGCCGGAGTCCATCCGGTTGCCCGTCATCGGGTGCCGCTCGTCGGTCATCTAGAAGAACCTCAGGTCGGAGATGGTGCCCGTGGCGAGCAGGTAGACGTACAGGTCGGCGATCGCCACCGAGAACAGCGACAGCCAGGCGTAGCGGGCGTGGTGGGCGTTGAGCTTGGACACGAACGTCCACGCCCGGTAGCGCACCGGATGCTTGGAGAAGTGCCGCAGCCGTCCGCCGACGGCGTGCCGGCAGGAGTGGCACCCGAGCGTGTAGAGCCAGATGAGGGCGACGTTGACCACGAAGATCAGCGTGCCGAGACCCGCATGGCCCCAGTCGCCGTTCTCGTCGCGGAAGGCCAGCACCGCATCGAAGCTCAGCACCAGCGCGACCAGCACCGCGGCGTAGAAGAAGTAGCGGTGGACGTTCTGCAGGATCAGCGGCAGCCGGGTCTCACCGGAGTACTTCCCGTGCGGCTCGGCGACCCCGCACGCGGGCGGGCTCAGCCAGAACGCCCGGTAGTAGGCCTTGCGGTAGTAGTAGCAGCTCATCCGGAAGCCGAGCGGGAAGATCAAGATGATCAGCGCCGGCGAGAGCCGCCAGAACTCGAAGGGGGTCCCGAAGTCGGCCGAGCCCTCCACGCAGGTGCCGCCGAGGCAGGGCGAGTAGAACGGCGAGAGGTACGGCGTCGCGTAGTAGTTGTCGCCGGCGAAGGCCCGCCACGTCGCGTAGACCACGAAGGCTGCGAAGACCACGAACGTGACGGCCGGGTAGAGCCACCACCGGTCCTGGCGCAGCGTGCGGCCCTCGACGCGGGCGCGGCCGGGGCTTCGAACCCCCGTGCTGCTCACTGGGCGTGCTGAGTCTCGGACTGGGCGTCCTGCCACATGCTCTCGTCGTACGGGTCGTCGGGGATCAGCACCATGTCCTCCGCGCTCACGGAGGGCCGGTGGCCGGGCTTCGGGTCCCCGAGCTGGTCGAGGGACTCGTTGAGGCGGTCCACGTCGGAGGTCAGACGGCGTACGCCGAGGGTGTCGCCGTACTCGTTGCGGACCCGTAGGACGGCCGCGGCCAGGGCGGTGAGCGCCTCGCGCGTGGCTCCGACGGCATCGTGCGCTGGCATCCGGGCGACCTCCAGAAGGTGAACTGGATCACATCTCGTGAGTGGGTGCCGAGTCTTGCGCGGAATCTGTTTTTACGAAAGGGGGCGCGCCCGTCCAGACTGGGTTGGTGAGTGACACGGTGGCGGCCCCGCAGCGACCAGCGGCGCCGACCGGCGGTCGCTACGTCCAGCTCGTCGTCGTGCTCGGAGCCCTGATCGCCCTCGGCCCGCTGACGATCGACATGTACCTCCCGGCCTTCCCCGAGATCGGCGACGAGCTCGGCGCCTCGGACTCCCAGGTGCAGCTGACGCTGACCGGCATGCTGCTCGGGCTCTCGGTCGGCCAGCTGATCATCGGCCCGCTCTCCGACGCCCTCGGCCGGCGCCGGCCGCTGATCGTCGGGCTGCTGCTGCACGCCGCCGCCTCGCTGCTCTGCCTGGTCTCGCCGACCGTGGAGGTGCTCGCCGGGGTCCGGCTGCTGCAGGGCTTCGCGGGTGCGGCCACATCGGTGACCGCGTTGGCGATCGTGCGCGACCTCTTCGAGGGGGTCGCGGTCGCGCGGATCATGTCGCGGCTGATGCTGGTGATCGGTCTCGCACCGATCCTGGCGCCCTCGATCGGCGGGCTGATGCTCGAGGTGACCACCTGGCGCGGCATCTTCGGCGTGCTCAGCGTCGCCGCCCTGATCCTGACCGCGGTCGCGATGCGGTTCCTCCGGGAGACGCTGCCGGTCTCGCGGCGCCGCCCGGCGACCGTGCGGGCCTCGCTGTCGGCCTACCGCAGCCTGCTGCGCGACCGCGTGTTCGTGGCGCTGGTGCTGATCGCCGGGCTGATGTTCGCGGCGATGTTCGCCTACGTCTCCGGTGCCTCGTTCGTGCTCCAGGACGGCTTCGGGCTCGACGCGCGGACCTTCGGGCTGGTGTTCGGTCTCAACGCCGCGGGGCTCACCCTCGCCTCCCAGCTCAACCCGGTGCTGCTGCGCTGGTGGCGGGTGCGGACCGTGCTGACCATCGGGATCCTCGGGGGCGTCGTGTCCTCGGCCCTGCTGCTGCTGGCCGGGCTGACCGGCTTCGGCGGCCTCCCCGGCGTGCTGATCCCCCTGGCGCTGGTGGTCGCGACGGCGGGGCTGTCGTTCCCCAACACGCCCGCGCTCGCGCTGACCCGGCACGGTGAGGCGGCGGGCACGGCGGCCGCCGTGCTCGGCTGCGCGCAGTTCGGCATCGGCGGCATCGTGGCACCGCTGGTGGGCGCCTTCGGCAGCACCACCGCCGTCCCGATGGCGACCGCGATGCTCACCGTCACCGGCCTCGCCGCCGTGCTGATGTTCGGCGTCGTGCGGCGTGAGCGGGACGCCTGAGCCGCTCGCGGCACTAGAGCCCGAAGAGCTCCTCGAGGACGGCGGCGACACCGTCGACCTCGTTGCTCGGGGCCGTCCGGTCGGCGAGCTCGAGCACGCTCGGGTGCGCGTTGGCCATGGCGTACGACGTCCCGGCCCACTCCAGCATCGCCAGGTCGTTGGGCATGTCGCCGAACGCGACGACCTGGTCCGCCGCGAGGCCGAGCTGTTCGCACAGCAGCGCCAGGGTGCTCGCCTTGGTGACGCCCGGTGCGCTGATCTCGACCAGCGCTCCGAGCGAGGACCAGGTGGTCGTCGCGAGATGCCCCACGAGGTCCTCGGTGCGCGCCCAGAACTCCTCCGGGTCGTGCTCCTCGTGGCGGGCCAGGATCTTGACCGTGTCCGGGCTGAAGACCGCGTCGAGCGGTCCCACCTCCACGCCGGGGGGCAGGTCGTAGCGCTCCATGAACGTCGGCTCCTTGGCGAAGCCGCTCGCCTTCTCCAGCGCGAAGCTCGTGCCGGGGATCGCCTCGCGGAGCAGCCCGGCGACCTGCAGCCCGGTCGCCGCGGGGATCGGCCGGGTGGTGCGCACGGCGTGCGCCGCGACGTCGTACACGATGGCGCCGTTGGAGCAGACCGCGAGCCCGTGGTCGCCGACGTGCTCCCACAGGTCGCGCATCCAGCGGATCGGCCGGCCGGTCACGAACACGACGGTGACGCCGCGGGCCTCCACGGCTCGCAGGGCCGCCCGGGTGCGCTCGGTGACCGTGCCGTCGGTGTGCAGCAGGGTGCCGTCGAGGTCGGTGGCGACGAGCTTCAGCACGACGCGGAGGCTATCGCCACGTCAGAACCAGCGCCCGAGCTCGACGGCGACGCCGTCCCGGTCGACGGTCTCGGTGACGTCGTCGGCAGCCTCCTGGACCTCCAGTGGCGCCTGTCCCATCGCGACCCCGCGGCCGGCCCACGCCAGCATCTCGATGTCGTTGCGGCCGTCGCCGATCGCGAGCACGTCGGCCTGCGCCACCCCGAGCTCGGCCGCGACCTCGCTGAGCGCCGAGGCCTTGGACACGCCCTCGGGGGCGATGTCGAGCCAGGCGGTCCAGCCGATGAAGTAGTTGGTGCCGTGCAGGCCGAGCTTCTCGGCGAGCGCGAGGAACTCCTCCTCCGAGGAGGTGGGGTCGCGGATGATCACGCGCGTCACCGGCTCGGCGACGAGCTCCTCGACGCTCTGCAGCACCATCTGGCCGGAGATCTCGCCGTCGGGGAAGGCCCGGTTGATCCGGTAGCCCACGCCGACCTCCTCCACGGCGACCGCGGCGTTGGGCACCTCCTCCAGCAGCATCTGGACGATCTCGGAGGCGTCGAACGTGACGGTCGAGCGCACGGCGACGGGCGGGTAGGTGAAGGTCACCGAGCCGTTGCTGGCGACCGCGACCGCGCTGTCCCCGTCCTCCGGCAGGCCGAGCATGTCCCAGACGCCGGTGATGCCGAAGGTCGAGCGCCCCGTCGCGAGCACCACGTGGCAGCCCGCCGCGTGCGCTCGTCGTACGGCGTCTCGGACCGGCCCGGTGATGACCTCCTCGACGTGCCCGGTGGAGGGGACGTTCGCGAACAGGGTGCCGTCGATGTCGAGGGCCACCAGTCGCGGGGCGAAGTCAGCCACGGGGCTCCAGGACGGCACGGCCCTGCAGGTAGGGCTGCAGCGCCTGCGGCACCCGCACCGACCCGTCGGCCTGCTGGTGGGTCTCGAGGATCGCCACGATGGTGCGCGGGATCGCGACGAGCGTCCCGTTGAGGGTGGCCAGCGGCTTGATCCCGCCCTGGTCCTCGGGGAAGCGGCCGCGGATGTCGAGGCGGCGGGCCTGGAAGTCGGTGCAGTTCGACGTCGAGGTCAGCTCGCGGTACTTGCCCTGCGTCGGGATCCACGCCTCGCAGTCGAACTTGCGCTGCGCGGACAGGCCGAGGTCGCCGGCCGCGGTGTCGATGACGCGGTAGGCGAGCTCGAGCTTGCCGAGCCACTCCTTCTCCCACCCGAGCAGCCGCTGGTGCTCGTCGTAGGAGTCCTCGATCGTCGTGTAGGAGAACATCTCCACCTTGTCGAACCAGTGCACCCGGATGATCCCCCGGGTGTCCTTGCCGTAGGAGCCTGCCTCCTTGCGGAAGCACGGGCTGAACGCGGCGTAGCGCAGGGGCAGCGTCGAGGCGTCCAGGATCTCCTCGGAGTGGTACGCCGCGAGCGGCACCTCCGAGGTGCCGACGAGGTAGAGCTCCTCGCCCTCGACGCGGTAGACGTCGTCGGCGGCCTGGCCCAGGAAGCCGGTGCCCTCCATGGCGCGCGGCTTGACCAGGGTGGGCGGGATCATGGTGGTGAAGCCGGCGTCGCGGGCCTGGTCCATCGCCATGTTGACCAGGGCGAACTCCAGGTCGGCGCCGACCCCGGTGAGGTAGTAGAACCGGGCGCCGGAGACCTTCGCGCCGCGGTCGATGTCGATGGCGCCGAGCAGCTTGCCGAGCTCGACGTGGTCGCGCGGCTCGAACCCCTCGGCGGCGAAGTCCCGCGGCTCGCCGACGTGCTCGAGCACGACGTAGTCGTCCTCGCCTCCGGCGGGCGCCTCGTCGGCGGCCGGGTTGGGGATCGCCAGGACCGCCGTCCGGTAGGCGTCCTCGGCCTCGGTCTGGGCGACCTCGGCCGCCTTCACGTCGCCCGACAGCGTCTTGGTGCGGGCGAGCAGGGCCGCCCTCTCCTCGCCCTGGGCCTGCGGGATCTGCTTGCCCAGGGTCTTCTGCTCACCCCGCAGGCGCTCGTAGTCGACGATCGCGGACCGTCGGCGCTCGTCGGCGACCAGCGCCCCGTCGACCACGTCGGCGGACAGGCCGCGCTTGGCCTGAGCAGCTCGAAAACGGTCGGGGTCGTCGCGGAGAGCCTTCGGGTCGATCACCGCGTCAGCCTATCCGGGCTGGTCCTCCCGCTTAACCGGCGTGCGCCCAGATGCGGTCGAAGTCGCGCTTGTAGGCCGCGAACTGGCGAGCACCGGCGATCCGGAGCGTGACCTCGTCGTTGCGCACCGAGCGGTCGGAGAAGTTGTGCGAGCCGGTCCAGACGTAGGACACGTCGGTCCGCCGCGCGAAGGCACCCGAGAGGAACATCAGCTTCTGGTGGGTGGCTCGTCCGTCGACCTCGCTGTCGCGCACGCCCACTCCCCCGCGCTGGAGCGCCTTGAGCACGCGCGGGCCGAAGCCGACCCCGGCGAGCACCCGGACGTTGCAGCCCCGCTCCGCGAGGGCGCCGACCTTGCGGGCCGCGACCAGGCCGCGCTCGCCGTTCCAGCCGTGCATCGAGATCCGCACGATCGTGCGGCCCTTCCAGCCGGTGCCGCCGGTCGCGCCGGTGCAGCGCACGGCGTCCAGCCGCTCCAGGAGCGGGTCGGTCGCCGCGTCGTACGTCGGGTAGGGCGCCACGTCGACCTTGAAGCCCTGACCGGCGTCGGGCAGCTCGAGCCGTCGCTGTGAGGTGTCCTTGACCATCAGACGGAACGCCGCGACCAGCTGCTCGTAGACGGCCGGCACACCGTCGACGGTGTAGAGGTCCTGCCACTGGTTGGCGGCGGCGTTCTTGGTGAAGTTCATCGAGCCCACCATCGCCATCTGCTCGGCCTTGCCGGTGCGCGAGATCGTCACGAACTTCGCGTGCTGGTTGCCGCCGGTGCCGCGGCACGAGCTGGAGCAGACCTGCACGAAGCTGCGCTTGCGGGTGTTCGTGCCCAGCTCTCGCGAGAGCCGCTTGACCGACCCCCAGGCGGTGGAGTGGTCGTCCAC
The DNA here is from genome assembly GCA_963845655.1 of uncultured Actinomycetota bacterium. GTDB lineage: Bacteria > Actinomycetota > Actinomycetes > Propionibacteriales > Nocardioidaceae > Nocardioides_B. The sequence goes on from CAWJTB010000002.1 coordinate 828,253, forward strand.
GACGACCTTGACGACCACGCCGCGACGGTGCGCGCGGATCAGTGCCTGCGCGGTCGAGGGCATCGCGAAGGAGTAGGCCGCGACGCGGATCGTGGCGCCGCGGTGGGCGCGGTCGATCTTGGTGTCGATGTGGCGGATCAGGGCGTACTGCTGCTGCTCGCTGCCGAAGGGGTCGTTGAACTTCACGAAGCCGGGCGACTCGGTCGGGGCGGCCTGCGCGGGGGCGGCACCGGCCGCCAGGGTCAGCGTGCCGGCGAGCACCCCGACGAGCACCGTGGCGACGGCGGCGGCGGAGCGGCGGAGCGGGACGGGCCAGGCCGACATGTGACAGGACTCCCGAGAGCAGACGGACCAGGGCGCCTCAAGGTAACCACGCGTCACACCCGTCCCGCCAGTGCCGGGGGCACAACTGACCACTCGACGGGCGACGGTGTGATCGGTCGCGCACCTCGGCGGAGGCATGAGCGGCGACGGCGCGGGCACACCTCCATACTGGGCCGCTACTGGGCCCTCGCCAGCCAGCCGTCCTCACCAGCCACGGCTCCCCGACGACAACAAGGAGCTCCGTGCCGCTCACACCGACGCGGATCCGTCTCCTGGCCGGTGCGCTCGGATGCCTGCTGGTCGTCGTGGCGATCACCGTGGTCTACAAGACCGACCTCAGCGGCCTCGACGGCATCGACCGGCACCTGGGCGCAGACCCCCAGCGGTGGACCCGCGGCAACCCGGCCGCAACCCAGTTCTTCCTGTTCGTCGAGCTCGCCTTCGGCACCGTCCCGCTGACGATCTACACCGCGGTCACGGCCGGCCTGCTGGCCTGGCGCAAGCACGTCCGCGCCGGCCTGTGGACGGTCGGGGTGATGCTCGGCGCCTCGCTGACGACGTACGCCATGAAGGGGGCGCTGCACCGCAAGCGCCCGGTCTGGGACGACCCGATCACCGACCTCGCCTCCTTCTCGTTCCCGTCGGGGCATGCCTCGGGGATCGCGTCGGCCGCGGGCGTGATGATCGTGCTGTCGCTGATGCTGGTCCGCAAGCGCGACCAGCGCCGCACCCTGGTCCTGCTGGCCCTGGCCCTGGCGCTGCTCGTCGGGCTGGACCGGATCTTCCTGGGCGTGCACAACCCCTCCGACGTGGTCGCCGGCTTCTGCGTCGGGGCGTTCTGGGTGCTCGCCGGCAAGGCCGTCTTCGACCCCGCTCCGCGTTCCCAGCAACGGCAGTCCTTCAGCACCCCGGTGCCGACCAGCAAGCAGCTGGCCGTCGTCCTGAACCCGATCAAGGTCGAGGACGAGGCCGCCTTCCGGGCGATGGTCGACGCAGCCGCGAAGCGGGCCGGCTGGAGCACCCCCTCCTGGTACACCACGACCGTCGAGGACCCGGGCCGCTCGATGGCCGAGCAGGCCGCGATCTCGGGCGCCGAGATGGTGATCGTGTGCGGCGGCGACGGCACCGTGCGCACCGTGTGCTCCGAGCTCGCCGGCACCGGCGTGGCGGTCGGCGTGGTGCCCGCCGGCACCGGCAACCTGCTGGCCCGCAACCTGGGCATCCCGCTCTACCTCCAGGCCGCCGTCGACACCGCCCTGCACGGACAGGACCGTGCCATCGACCTGGTCAAGGTGTCCGGTGACGGGATCGGCGACGACGAGCACTTCATGGTGATGGCCGGCATGGGCTTCGACGCCGCGATCATGGAGGGCGCCAACGAGCAGATCAAGGCCAAGGTCGGCTGGCTGGCCTACGTCGTGTCCGGGCTGCGCAACCTGATGTTCCCCGCCGTGCGCCTCGAGGTCCGCCTCGACGAGGGCGAGTGGACCCGGCACCGCGCCCGCACGCTGGTGATCGGCAACGTCGGCTACCTCCAGGCCGGGATGCCGCTGCTGCCCGACGCCGCGATCGACGACGGCGTGCTCGACGTGGTGATCCTGCACCCGCGGCGCTTCCTGAGCTGGATCCCGCTGGCCGTGCGGGTGCTGTCCAAGGCCAAGCGCACCGACGACCTGATCAACCGGATGACCGGCCGCACCGTCTCGGTCCGCGCCAGCGCCGACACCCCGCGCCAGCTCGACGGCGACCCGATCGGCGCCGGGCGCGAGCTGCACGCCGAGTGCGTGCACGGCAAGCTGCTGGTCCGGGTGCCCCGGTAGGAGGCCGGTAGGTTGGCCGGGTGCCTCCCGTCCACTTCACCTCCTCCGTGCTGCCGCCCCACCAGCGCGGGATCGAGCTCGGCGAACGGTTCCGCGACCAGGTCACGACGGCCGTCGCGCGCTACCGCCGGCTGTTCGAGACCCGCGCCCTCGGCCCCTTCGACGTCGACCTCTGGTCGGAGCGCGCCTGGGACGCCATCACGCGGCTCGCCCCCGCGCACGCCGACGAGATCGCCGGCATCGCCGAGGGAGCGCGGCTGCGGCCCGAGCAGGTCGCGTCTCTCAACGCCCGCACCGAGCTGCTCGTCGCGGCGAGCCCGACCGGCCAGTCCGAGTGCTCGACGGTGGTGTCGTCCGCGCCGGGACGGCCGACGGTCGCCGTACAGACGTGGGACTGGTACGACGCGATGTCCGACGGGTGGTTCGTCTGGGACGTGCCGATGGAGGACGGCCGCTGGTTCCGGACGCTCACCGAGCACGGCATCCTCGCCAAGATCGGCGTGAACGACCGCGGGGTCGGGGTGCTGCTCAACATGCTGCACCACGCGTACGACGCCACCGCCGTCGCGCGCGAGGAGATCGGCCACCCCGTGCACCTGCTCGGCCGGGCGATCCTGGAGGACGCCGCCACCACCCGCGCGGCCGTGCGACTCGCCTCCGCCGCCACCACGAGTGCGTCCTCGTCGCTGACCGTGGTCGACGACACGGGCGACGCGGCGTCCGTCGAGCTGTTCCCCGGCGGCCCGGGCGTGCTGGAGCCGGACGCCGACGGCGTGCTCGTGCGCACCAACCACTTCGTGTCCGAGGGAGGGCGCGACGGCTGCCTGGCGAGCACCCTCAGCGTCAGCACCGAGCGGCGGCGCGACCACCTGCTCGAGGTGTTCGCTGCGCGGGTGCCGACCAGCGCCGACGACGTGGTGGAGGCGATGACGCACCACCACGCGGACGGCGGCGTGTGCCGGCACAGCTTCGCCGACCCCGACCCGGTGCTGTGGCACCGGACGCTGGCCACGGTCGTGATCGACGTCCGAGGCGCGCGACCTGACGGCGACCGACGGCGGCCCGTGCGGGAGCCGGCTCGCCGCAGCCGGCTGAGCGGCTCAGGCCGCCCGGGCGGACTTGACGGCTTCGACTTCCTCCGGCGACATCGCCTGGTCGCACGACCACGCGGCGATGTTCTTCGCGTAGGTGCGGGCCTCGCTGCGGCCGTGGATGGAGGTCAGCACCACCCCGTCGCCGCCGTCGTCGAGCAGCGCCAGCGACCACGACAGCCGCCCGCCCATGTCGCCGAAGGCGTCGTAGCGGACCACCGCGAGGTGACGCAGCGCGTCGGACGCCTCCAGGCGCAGGGCCTGCACCTCGCCCCGCAGGCCCTCGAGGTCGGCGGGCACGTCGCCCGACCTCCCCCGGCGGGCGATCCGGCGCGCGTTGAGCAGCGTGCGACGGTAGGCGAGCACCGCGACGACCAGCGCCGCGACGCTCACGAGGAGGAGCACCACGACGAGCGCGGAGAGGACGGAGTCGTTCATCGTCCCTGAGCCTAGGGCGCGGGTCAGCCGCCGTTGCGCAGGCGCGCGAGCCAGGCGGCCGCGTCCCCGAACTCACGGTCCGACGTGCCGGTCCGGATGTCCGGTGCGATCCCGTCGTGGCGCTCGTAGGACCCCAGGAAGCGGACGTCGGCGCACACCCGTCGCAGGCCCATCAGCGCCTCGCCGACGCGGGCGTCGTCGACGTGGCCCTCGCAGTCGATGGAGAAGCAGTAGTTGCCGAGCGCGGCACCGGTCGGGCGGGAGGTGATCAGCGTCAGGTTGACCCCGCGGATGGTCAGCTGCTCGAGGATCTCCAGCAGCGCACCCGGGTGGTCGTCGCGCATGAAGGCGACCAGCGAGGTCTTGTCCCGCCCGGTCGGCGGCGGAGGCGAGCCGGTGCGCGAGACCAGCACGAAGCGGGTCAGGGCGTCCGGGTTGTCGCCGATCTCGGTGGCCAGCGTCGCGAGCCGGTAGTGCTCGGCCGCCACCGGCGCGGAGATCGCCGCGTCCCAGTCGGCGTCGGGCTGGGTGAGCATGAAGGCGGCGTGCGCGGTCGAGGTGGTGTGCACGACCTCGGCGTCCGGCAGGTGCAGCGCGCACCAGCGCCGGGTCTGCGCGGCGGCGTGCGGATGGGTCGCCACCCGGCGTACGTCCTGGGCGGCGACGCCGTGCCGCACCAGCAGGCTGAAGGCGATCGGCACCGTCATCTCGCGCGTGATCATCAACGGCGCCCCGGTCGCGAGCTCGTCGAGCGTCACCGGGACCGAGCCCTCCACGGAGTTCTCGATCGGCACGACGGCGCCGTCGGCCTCCCCGCCACGGACCGCGTCGAGCGCGACCGTCACCGTGGGGCACGGCTGCAGCTCGGCCTTGGCGGCCGCGGGCAGGCCCCGCAGGGCCTGCTCGGTGAAGGTCCCCTCGGGGCCGAGGTAGGCGTAGCGGGCAGGCGGGACTCCGGGCACGAGGACGAGCCTATAGATTCGCGGCCATGGCACCCTCCGGCGACGCCTCGGACCCGCCGGTCTCGGGATCGGGCATCCACGACCTCGGCTACGCCCGCCTCGACACCGACCGCGCCGGTCGCACCGGCGACCCGGAGGTCGTCTACGGCGCCGGCAAGACCCCGGAGCAGGTCGTGGAGATCCTCCGCACCCTGCACGAGGCGCATCCCGACCGGGCGGTCCTGGCCACCCGCCTGGCACCCGAGGCCGCCGAGGCGGTGCGCTCCGCGCTGCCTGCGGCCGTCGTCGACGACGTCGCCCGAGCCGTCACGCTCGGCCCGCTGCCGGCCGGCACGGGCCACGTGGTCGTGGTGGCCGCCGGCACCTCGGACGCGCCGGTCGCCGCGGAGGCGGCCCTGACCGCCCGGGTGTACGGCGCCGGGGTCGAGGTCATCACCGACGTCGGCGTCGCCGGCCTGCACCGGGTGCTGGGCGTGCGCGACGAGCTCGCCGCCGCCGACTGCCTGATCGTGGTCGCCGGCATGGAGGGGGCGCTGCCCAGCGTGGTCGGGGGGCTCGTCGGGGTCCCGCTCGTCGCGGTGCCGACCAGCGTCGGCTACGGAGCGTCGTTCGGCGGGCTGGCCGCACTGCTCGCGATGCTCAACTCCTGCGCGCCCGGGGTCACGGTCGTCAACATCGACAACGGCTTCGGCGCCGGCGTGTTCGCCGCCCGGGTCGCCCGGCGCGCCGGGCCACGCCCGTGATCGGGTGGGTCGACGCCTCCTCCGGCGCCAGCGGCGACATGCTCCTCGGTGCGCTGGTCGGCGCGGGCGTGCCGATCGCGGTGCTCTCGGACGCGGTGTCCGCCGTGGCCCCCGAGCACGTCACGCTGTCCGCGGATGCCGTGTCCCGCAACGGGTTCGCGGCCACCCGGTGTCAGGTGGAGGTCGCCGACAGCAGCACGCACCGCACCTGGCGCGACGTCGCGGCCCTGCTCGCCGCCGCCACCCTCGACGCGCCGGTCCGCGAGCGCGCACACGCAGTCTTCGCGCGGCTCGCCGCCGCCGAGGCGGCGGTGCACGGCACCTCGCCCGACGACGTCCACTTCCACGAGGTCGGCGCCCTCGACGCGATCGCCGACGTCGTCGGCGTCTGCGCAGGCCTGGTGCACCTCGGCCTCGAGACGCTCGTCGTCTCCCCCGTGGCGGTTGGCTCCGGCACGGTCCACGGGCGCGCACGGCGCCATGCCCGTGCCCCCTCCGGCCGTCACCGAGCTGCTGCGTGGCGTGCCGTCGTACGCCGGGCCGGGGAGCTCCGAGCTCTGCACGCCCACCGGGGCCGCGCTGCTCACGACCTTCGCCTCGTCGTACGCCGCCCAGCCGGCGATGACCGTCGCCACGGTCGGTGTCGGCGCGGGTGGTCGCGACCCGGACACCCATGCCAACGTGCTGCGGCTCCTGATCGGCGAGGCCACGGATGCCCCTGCGGGGGCCCCGCTGCTCCTCGCCTGCAACGTCGACGACCTCGACCCGCGGCTGTGGCCGCACGTCATCGCCGCGCTGCTCGCCGCCGGCGCCTCCGACGCCTGGCTGACCCCGATCACGATGAAGAAGGGCCGTCCCGCGCACACGCTGTCCGCCCTGGTGAACGCGGACGTCGCGGACGCCGTACGCACCGAGATCTTCCGGCAGACGTCCACCATCGGCCTGCGCGAGACCACGCTGGGCAAGACCGCCCTCGACCGCGCGATGCGCACCGTCCAGGTCGACGGCCACGACGTCCGGGTGAAGCTCGCCCTGCACCGCGACCAGGTCGTCAACGTCCAGCCGGAGTACGACGACGTGGCGCGCGTCGCCGAGCGGACCGGCCGCCCGATCAAGGAGGTGCTGGCCGACGCCGTCGCGACCAGCCGGCACCTCGCCCACGAGCGCTAGGACCGCATCCCCGTGGACCTTCTTGTCGTGGCGATCGCCTTCGGCGCCATCTTCGTCGTCGAGCTGCCCGACAAGACCTTCATCGCGGCTCTGGTGCTCTCCACCCGCTACCGGCCACTCGCGGTCTGGCTCGGGGTCGGCCTGGCCTTCGGGGTGCAGACCCTGGTGGCCGTCACGGCCGGCAAGCTCGCGACGCTGCTGCCGGACACCGTGATCAAGACCGTGGCGATGGCGATCTTCCTGCTCGGCGCCGTCATCCTCTTCCGGTCCGCGCCCGGCGCCGAGGAGGAGGAGAAGGCGACCGAGGAGGAGTACGCCGCCGCGGCGAGCGACCCGAAGTCCTTCGTCGGCGCCGCGGTCACCTCGTTCCTCGTCCTGTTCGCCGCCGAGTGGGGCGACCTCTCCCAGCTGCTCACCATCAGCCTGGTCACCCGCTACGACGACCCCATCGGCGTGTTCCTCGGGGCCTGGCTCGCCCTGGTGACCGTCTCCGGTCTCGCGATCCTCGCCGGCCGCGTCCTGCTGCGCTACCTGAAGCTGTCGCTCCTGCACTACATCGGCGCCGGCGTCTGCCTGGTGCTCGCCGTCGTCACCGCGGTCGAGGTGTTCGCCGGCTGAGGCGAGGCGTCCCGACCACCCCACTACGCTGCCGACATGGCTGAGAACACGCACGGCGCCGACAGCGAGGTCGGCCGGCTCCGGACCGTCATGCTGCACCGGCCCGGACCCGAGCTGAAGCGGCTGACACCGCGCAACAACGACAAGCTGCTCTTCGACGGGATCCCGTGGATCAGCCGTGCGCAGGACGAGCACGACGCGTTCGCGCAGGCGCTGCGCGACCGCGACGTCGAGGTCCTCTACCTCACCGAGCTGCTGACCGAGACGCTGCAGAGCGAGTCGGCGCGCGAGCACGCGATCGCCGGGGCGATGGCCAACCTGCACCTGGGCGACACCCTGCGCCGCTACCTGACCGAGCGCGCTGCACGACCAGGGTCCCGAGGAGCTGTGCGCGTTCCTGACGGCCGGGGTGCGCAACGACGAGGTGCAGGGCGGCCACGGCCTGGTCACCAGCCTGCTGGCGCACGACGACTTCCTGATCGACCCGCTGCCCAACCTGCTGTTCACCCGCGACTCGAGCGTGTGGATCCGCGACCGGGTCGCCATCACGTCGCTGGCGATGCCGGCCCGCGAGCGTGAGACCCAGCTGACCGAGCTGATCTACACCGAGCACCCGCGCTTCGCCGGCACCCCGAAGATCCACGGCTGGCAGCGCGAGCACGTCGAGGGCGGTGACGTGCTGCTGCTCGCCCCGGGCGTGATCGCCGTCGGGGTCGGGGAGCGTACGACGCCCGCCGGCGCCGAGCGGCTGGCGCGACAGGTGCTGGGGGCCGACCTGGCGCACACCGTGCTCGCCGTACCCATCGCGCAGGAGCGCGCGACCATGCACCTCGACACCGTCTGCACGATGGTCGACGTCGACAAGATCGTGATGTACCCCAACGTGGCCGACAGCCTGCGGGCCTACGCCGTGACGGTGACCGACCGGGTCGGCGACACCGACGCCGACCTGGTGCTGCGGGTCGCCGAGGCGGAGCCGTTCCTCGTGGCGGCCGCCAAGGCGATGAGCATCGACACGCTGCACCAGCTCGACACCGGCCTGGACCCGGTGACCGCCGAGCGCGAGCAGTGGGACGACGGCAACAACACGCTGGCGATCTCGCCGCGCGTGGCCGTGGCCTACGAGCGCAACATCGAGACAAACACCCGTCTCGAGGAGGCCGGCATCGAGGTGGTGGCGATCTCCGGCTCGGAGCTGGGCTCCGGTCGCGGAGGGCCGCGCTGCATGTCCTGCCCGATCTCGCGCGACCCGCTGTAGCCCTCCGGACGCCGAGCAGCCGCAGGATCGTGGTCTGCCGCGCAGCGCGATCCCGCTGACCCAGAACGACGCCCGGCGCAGCTGCGACCGAGGTGACCGTCGGCTTGATCCGCGGGTGCGGGATCGGCTAGCTCGTCCCATAGCGCGGGCGCGTCACGACGAGCGCCCCAACGCTGAGCACGGCGAAGACACCGTCAGGGATCCACGTGCCCAACAGGATGGAATGGGCGAGGAAGAACGCCGGCAGCACCCACAGCGCGAGCCAGGCCCAGCGCTCACCGGAGTTGATCCCGGCGGTGGCGAGTGCGATCACGAGGATGCCGAGTGCCACGCCAGTGCTGGCGACGAGGGCCTTGGCCTCGTCGGGGAATCGCGGCTCGTCGGTATCGGCGTAGACGGAGGCGAGGAAGACGATCATGAGCAGGCCGAAGACCACCATGAGTCCCTGGGAGGTTCGCTGGATTCCGGTCACGACAGTTGCCTTTCGGACGTCGGGTAGGGGACGCCCTGGACGCTAGGGATCTCCACTGCCCGCGACTACGCGGTCGACCGTAAGGACTGAGCATTACGGTCGACCGCAGGGTGGTGAGCCGCTGCCGGAGCGAGAATGGTGGCGTGCTGGAGATCCTCGTTCTGCCGGCGTGCTTCCTGGGGGCGGGCCTGATCGGCTTTCGCCTCGGTACGCCACCGCGTGTGGTGGGCGGGTTGGTCGCTGTCGGCTGCTCGCACCTGCTGGCGTTCCTCGGTGCGGACCAGGCGCTGTCCACCGGCGGCGCGGCCGCCAACTGGATCCACCTCGTCTCGCAGTGGTTGTTCCTGGGCGGCTTCGTCGCCCTGGTCTGGCTCGCGGCGAGCTATCCGACCCAGCGCCCCTCGACCACGCTGGTCGCCGCCGCTGGGGCGCTCGGCCTCACCGGCCCCCTGCTGGCCGCCGTATCCGGGCCCACACCCGCGTTGGTCGACGACAAGCGCGAGCTCGGCCCGCTTGTCCACGTCCTCCCCGAAGCCCTCGCTGGCGTCGCAGCTGTGCCCTTGTTGCTGCTTCCGGTGCTCGCGGTGGTCACGTTCGCGGCGCGCTACCGGCGCGCCGATGCGGACGATCGTGCTGCGATGCGGTGGCCGATCGCCGGGCTCGCCCTCATCTCGGCACTCGTGATCGCCGGGACGCTGTTCGGCCCCGACCAGCAGGGAGCGGTGACCGCACTGTTCTTGTTCAGCGCTCCGCTATTCCCCCTGGCGCTGGCGTTCGGCCCCGTCGTACGGCGCCTCGACGCACTGTCATCGGACCTAGCCGAGGTCCGCGACCGGCTTGCCCGTCGAACCCGACCCCCCGTGCCGCGGGGCCTACTGGCCCGGCTCACGCCGCGCGAATTGACGGTCCTCACGGCGATGGCTGAGGGCATGGCTAACCCGGTGATCGCCCGGACGATGCATCTCTCGCTGTCGTCGGTCGAGAAGCACGCGACGTCGATCTTCCGGAAGCTCGATATTCCGGAGGGCCCCGACGTTCACCGCCGAGTGGCCGCCGTCGTCGCGTATCGAGATGCCCTCGACGTGGACAACCAGGACTAGCCGCACGACGTGGAAGCCCGGCCGTTGTTGACGGGGGATGCAACAACGGCCGGGCGAAGGCAAATGTAGGGGTCGTTGAGCCTTTGATCAACTTCGACCGGCGAGGAATGCACCCCTACGACCCGATCTGGCCGCGTGGTCTAGGCCGCGCAGCGGCTAGCGGATCGTGAGCTGCCGGTTGGCCAGTCCGTTGCGGGCCGAGCGCTCCTCGGTGGTCAACGGCTCGGTCTGGGCGAGGGCGGCCTCCAGGTCCTTCCCGAACTGCTGCGCCGGCTCCTCCAGGACGTCCATGCCCGTGCCGGACGGCAGGTCCCACACGGGGACGAGGCGGCCGTGCGCGCGGAACATCCCGACGAAGCGCGAACCCTCCGCCACGACGTCCTTGCCGGCGGCGTGCAGCCGGGCCAGGGCGTCGAGCAGCGGCTCCTCGTCGTACGGCATCACCCAGCGCAGGTGCTCGCGGGTGCCTACATCGGTCCAGTACGCCGCGTCCACGCTCGTCAGCCGCTTGCTGGGGTGGGCGGCCTGGTTGGCGGTCTCCAACGACGCGGCCGCGGTGCCGGTGGGGTCCTCGACGTCCGCGATCCAGTAGTCGAATCCCTCGTGCACCGTGACGTCGAGCGCGTCGCCGACCACCAGGTCCTGCAGGCGCGGACCCTCGCCGGGCGCGTCGGTGAGGCCGACGATGCCGGTGCCGGGCTCGGCCTCGAGTGCCTTGAGGAGTACGGCGGCCAGGTCGCGGCTCGGGTCCCCGAAGCCGTGCTGCACCTGGAGTCCGAGCCAGATGCTGCCGTCGTCGCGGACCAGGGACGGCGCGGCCATCGGGAGCAGCGAGCACAGCAGCACCGTGCGGCCCTCACCGACCCCGTCGGCGAGCACGAGCGGCGCGGTCGCGGCGGCGACGATCTCGCGCATCGCGATCAGGTCGCACTCGCTCGGCATCCCCTCGAAGGGCCGGGCGATGTAGGTCGGCGCGGGGCCGTCGGCGCTGCCGTGGCAGGCCTTGTAGCGCCGGCCCGACCCGCACGGACACGGCTGACGAGGCCCGACCTCGCCGGCCGGGTGCTCGGTGGGTGCGGTGGAACGTGCTTTGACGCGCGACTTCTTGCCCATGGTCCAGGAGCCTACTGAGCCGGCGCGAGAGTCCGTCAGACGGGCAGGATCGCGTGCACGGTGGCCCGGGCTGCGGTGCGCTCGGCCCACCACTCGAGGCTGAGCACGTCGACGATCGCCATACCGCGACCCGACAGCGCCGACGGTGCCGCCTGCACCGCGCGCGGGGAGGTGCTGCCGCCGCCGTCGGTGACGGAGAGCTGCAGGCCGCGGGGCTCCAGCGCCCAGGTCACCAGGATCTGACCGTCATCGAGCGGCTGGGCGTGCCGCACGGAGTTGGCCACCAGCTCGGAGACCACCACGCGCGCGTCCTCGATGACCTCGGGTGCCGCGGCGTTCTGGCCCATCCAGTCGCGGAGTCGCTGGCGCACGACGGACACCGACGACGGCGCACACGGGATGCGCATCGTGATCGGTGCTCGGACGGCGCTGCTCGACACGGGAAGGGGCCTCTCGGTAGTGCTTCGATGACACGGAGAGCATTCCCGGGCCCTGGGCACACAAACACCGCTCAGGGTGATCTGGCCGACAGGTGCGCGTGGCGCCGCGGCCGATCACGGCTCGTAGCGGGACGGTCCGTCCAGGTGATCGAGGGCCAGACCGGGGGCGTCGGTGATGACCGCCTCCACGCCGAGCTTCACGCAGAGATCGAGATCGGCCGTCGTGTTGACGGTCCAGACGTGGATCCGGCGGCCCTTCTTGCGCAGGAACCGGCCCAGCTTGGGATTCTCCCGCAGCAGCTCGATGCCCGGCCCGGCGATCCATCCGGGCCCGAGCACGCTGAGCGCCATCTGCCAGGAGTACTGCCGGTCGATCAGCAGCACCACCTCGAGGTCCGGGGCCAGCTTCTTCACCCGCCCCAGCGCGACCGGGGAGAAGCTCATCACCCGCGCCGGGGACCCCGCCCCCGCCAGACCGAACTCGTCGAGCAGCTCCACCAGCCGCTTCTCGACCAGGCCCCCGTAGCGGGTCGGGTGCTTGGTCTCGATGGCGAGGTCGACCCGTCGGTCGTAGTCGCGGACCGTCTCCAGAAGGCGGCGCAGGGTGAGCACCCGACGGGTCTCCTCGTCGACCTCGACCGCCTCGTCGTCGAGGTCGGCCCACGGGTTCTTCCAGGAGGCGAAGTCGAGCTCGTCGAGCTGCGCCAGCTCCATCGTGGACACGACCCCGCGCGCACCGGTGACCCGGTCGACCCGCCGGTCGTGCACGCAGACGAGGTGACCGTCGGCGGTCAGCCGTACGTCGCACTCCAGTCCCTCGGCGCCTGCGTCGAGCGCCGCGACGTACGCCCCCAGCGTGTGCTCGGCCTTGTCGTGGCTCGAGCCTCGATGCGCGACCACCTGAGGGCGGCTCTCCACAGGGAGCATGGGTCCATCGTGACATCACTGCGAAGCGTCTGGGGGGACGCGGACCGCCCTCGTCGACCCGGGTCTCATCCCCCGTCGACCCGGGTCTCGTCCCCGGTCGACCCGGGTCTCGTCCCGGTCGACCCGGGTCTCGTCCCCGGTCGAGCCGGGTCTCGTCCCCCGTCGACCCGGGTCTCGTTCTCCGTCGACCTGGCGCGACCGGCTTCGCGCGCAGCCGGCCCTCGGGAGGCTCGGCGATGTGTCACTCGATGGTCGGAAGCAGAACCGCGCCCGCAACCCGGCCTCGCTCGCGCACTGCCTCACACGCCGCGATGCGACCACTCAACGGAGCACGAGTGCCTACTCAACGGGGCGCGAGCGACCACTCAACGGAGCACGAGCGCCTACTCAACGGGGCGCGGGTGACCACTCGACGTCAGCCGCGCTGCGTGCGCAGGAACTTCCCGAAGTGCGGCACCGTGAACGCCACCGTGCCGCGCTCACTGGAGTAGACGAGGCCCTTCTTGATCAGGCCGTCGCGTGCCGGCGAGAGGCTCTGCGGCTTGCGGCCCAACGACTTGGCGATGTCGGAGGTGGTGACGGCGCCGTCGTCGCGGTGCACTCCGAGGTCGGCCATCGCGAGCATGTAGTCACGCTCGGCCGGGGTGGCGCGGTCGTACCGGGCGCCGAAGAAGCCGACGGCCAGCTCGGCCTCGGCTTCGGGAGCCGCCTCGCGTACGTCGGACAGGGCGATCGGCGAGGTGACCGCGCCGTCCCAGGTGACCTTGCCGTAGGCCTGCACGAAGTAGGGGTAGCCGTCGGTCAGTCCGTAGAGCTCGTCGAGCGCCTCGGCCTCGTAGCCGACGTCCTCGGTCCCGGCGGGCACGAGCAGCGCCCGGTCGGCCATCTCCCGCGGGAGGCGATCCACCACGACGTACCGGAAGAGGCGTTCGGCGTACGACTTGCTGGCGGCCAGCGCCACGGGGAGGTGCGGCAGGCCGGCGCCGACGACGACCAGCGGGGCGCCCTGCTGGCTGATCTCGTGGCAGGCGCCGCACAGCGCCGCGAGCTCCTCGGTGGAGATGTCCTGCATCTCGTCGACGAAGAGGGCGATGCCGACCCCGAGGTCGCGCGCGAGGTCGGCGACGTCGGTGAACAGCTCGATGAGGTCCAGCTCGAGGTCGCCGGAGTCGGCCCGGCCCTTCAGAGCGGGTACGTCGACCGGCGGCTGCCACCGCACGCCCTTGCGGTCCTCCATGCGCGTGCGGAGGGCGAACGACTTCAGCACCCCGGACACCACGTCGACGCGGTCGGGGTCGCGGTGCCGGTGGCTGACCTCCCGGACCGCCGCGTGCACGGCCTGGGCGAGCGGCAGCCGCATCGACTGGTCGGGCCGGGCCTCGAACTTGCCGGTCCCCCACGCCCGCTGCACGGCTTGGCCCCGCAGCGCGTTCAGCAGCACGGTCTTGCCGACGCCACGCAGCCCGGACAGCACCATCGAGCGCTCGGGGCGGCCGGCCGCGACACGCTCGAGGGTGACCTCGAACTGCTGCAGCTCCCGGTCCCGGCCGGCGAGCTCGGGCGGGCGCTGGCCGGCGCCGGGGGCGTAGGGGTTCCTGACCGGGTCCATGACAGCAGAGTATCCGCCCATCTAGCGCAGACCCTAGAGATGGCTAGCGACGTCAATCGTGTCGCGGTGCCGTCGGGCTTGGCAGGTGCCGCGGTCCTAGACTGTCCGCGTGCCGGAGCTGCCCGAGGTCGAGGGGCTCGCGCTCGACCTGCGCGGGCGGCTCGAGGGGCGTGCCATCACCCGCGTCGACATCGCGGCGTTCAGCGCGCTGAAGACCTTCGACCCGCCGCTGTCGGCCCTGCACGGCAGCTTCGTGGACGACGTCACCCGGCACGGCAAGTTCATCGACATCTCCGCCTCCGGCCTGCACGTCCTGCTGCACCTCTCCCGCGGAGGCTGGATCCGCTGGCGCGAGGAGGTGCCGACGGTCCCGCCCAAGCCGAGCAACAAGTCGCCGATGGCCGCCCGCGTGCACCTCGACGACGGCTCCGGGCTCGACATCACCGAGGCGGGCACCAAGAAGCGTCTCGCCCTGTACGTCGTCCGCGATCCGCTCGACGTCCCCGGAGTGGCCAGCCTCGGCCCCGACCCGCTCGACGCGGCGTTCACGATCGACGTGCTGGAGGGCATCCTCCAGGCCGCCGGCCGCGCCCAGGTCAAGGGCGTGCTGCGCCACCAGGGCACGATCGCCGGCATCGGCAACGCCTACTCCGACGAGCTGCTGCACGCGGCACGGCTCTCGCCGTTCAAGCCCGCCAGCTCCATCACCGGGGACGACCTGCAGACGCTCTACGACGCGATCCGCGACGTGCTCGGCGACGCGGTGGCGCGCTCGCGGGGGCTGCACGCCGCCGAGCTCAAGGGCGAGAAGAAGAGCAACCTCGCTGTGCACGGCCGGACCGGGCAGCCCTGCCCGGTCTGCGGGGACATCGTGCGCGAGGTGTCGTTCGCCGACTCCTCGTTGCAGTACTGCCCCACCTGCCAGACCGGGGGCAAGCCGCTCGCGGACCGCCGCATGTCGAAGCTGCTCAAGTGATCACTACCCTGGCGCCATGAGCGAAGTCCCCACCGTTGCGATCTCCGGCGTCCCCGACCCGCTGCCCGAGGACCTCTCGGTCCTCGACGTGCGCGAGCCGGTCGAGTGGCAGCACGGCCACATCGAGGGCGCCCAGCACGTCCCCCTCGCCGACCTGCCGTCCCGTCTCGCCGACGTCCCGGAGGGTCGGACCCTGGTGGTGTGCAAGGCCGGCGGCCGCTCCTCGCAGGCTGTGGCCTACCTCGCCCAGCAGGGCCACGACGTGGTCAGCCTCGACGGCGGGATGCTCGACTGGGAGGCCGCCGGGCGCCCGATGGTGAGCGAGTCCGGCGACGTCCCCCCAGGTCGTCTAGCGCCAGCAGGCCGGCAGCGGCACGCTCGGCGGCCCGCTCCAGCATCGCCGCGTACGACGGCCGGGGCACCTCGATCGCGCCCGAGCGACGCAAGGTGCTCGGTGAGCCACTGCACGTCCAGCACGCGCTGCGAGGCGTGCTCGTCGCCGAGCAGCTCCACGAGCGCGACGAGCGCGACCTTCGAGGCGTCCCGGGCGTGGTGGAACATCGACTCCCCCGCGAAGAGCCCGCCGACCGCGACGCCGTACAGGCCTCCGACGAGCACGCCGTCCCGCCACGTCTCGACCGAGTGCGCCCAGCCCAGGCGGTGCAGCTCGCGGTAGGCCGCGGTGATGCGGTCCTCGATCCAGGAGCCGTCACGGCGCGGGTCGGCGCACGCCTCGATCACGGCGTCGAAGGCGGTGTCGACGCGCACCTCGAGCCGTCGGCGCGCAGCGCGCAGCGAGCGCGAGACCACGAGCCGCTCGAGGGGCAGCACGCCGCGGCGTACGGGCGACCACCAGAGCATGCAGTCGCTCATCTGCTCCGCGGGCATCGGGAAGACCCCTCGACGGTAGGCCGCGAGCAGCGTCCCGGGCTCCAGGTCGGCGCCCCGGCCCACCACGTCGTGAGCGGTGGACGGCAGCTCCCGCAGGTCGGGGAAGACCCAGCCGGTGGGGGACGGCTCCGTGGGCATGGGCACATCCAACCAGGGGGTGCTTTTCCGCGCCCTGGGTACGGTCGGGACTCCGGGGAACGGCACGAGAGGACTCAGATGGGCATCGGCGGATCGATCGGTTCGGGCATGGCGCCCCGCATGAGCAGGATGGCGCCCGAGCTGACCAGGAACTTCGTGCACGAGGCGCTCCGCCGGGCGATCAACGGCGTCGGTCCGCTGCCGCCCGCCGCGAAGGCCGCTGACAAGCAGCTGGCCGAGCAGGACGGCGACGTCGACAAGGCGGTGCACGAGGTCATCGAGAACCATGTGCGCTTCGCCGGGGCGCAGGGCTTCGCCACCAACATCGGCGGCCTGGTCACCGCGGCGCTCACGATCCCGACGAACATCACCGGCCTGGCGCTGGTCCAGTGCCGGATGGTCGCGGGCATCGCGCACCTGCGCGGCTACGACCTCGAGGACCAGCGGGTGCGCAACGCGATCCTGGCGTGCATCCTCGGCGAGGACTCGGTGAAGACCCTGGTCCGCAAGAAGAAGCTGCCCAGCACCCCGATGGGCATCGCCACCGCCCCGGCGCACGACCCGCACCTCGACACCGTGATCGCCGCGGAGGTCACCTCCGAGCTGTTGACCAAGGTCGCCGGCAAGCGGATCGCCACCACCGTCGGTCGCCGGGTCCCCGTCGTCGGCGGGCTCGTCGGTGCGGGCGCTGACGGCTACTCCACCTGGCAGATCGGTCGGTACGCCGAGCGCGAGCTGCTGCCGCGCACCCTGCGGACCGGCTAGCGCCCTCGGGCCCTGCGGTAGACCGCGAGCCCGACGGCGGCGACCCGGCTGTCGTCGGCGGACCGCACGACCTTGCGCTTGATGCGCATCCAGGTCCCGATGCCGCGGTCGATCTCGGCGTGCGCCGCAGCGAGCTCCTGGCGCAGCCGGTGCTCCTCGGCCTGCGTGCGCGCCGTCTCCTCGAGCAGCACCGCGATGGCGTCGAGGGCCGCCTGCGCCACGGCCTCCTCGTCCGGCGCGTCCGGGTCGACGTAGTCCTCCCCGGCCGGGTCGGGTCGCAGGTCGTCGAGGGACCCCACCACGTCGTACCCTCGCCGGTCCAGCTCGGCGACCCACCGCTCGGACAGCTCCACCGCCCAGTGGCGTACGTCGGGGGGCAGCGCGAGCCGCGGCGAGCCGGACCGCAGGGACAGGGTGCGATGAGCCAGCAGCTCTCGCACCAGACGGCGGTAGTCCTCGTTGGCGAGCACCCCGCCGTTGACCCGCTGGTTGATGCGCCGCACCAGCGCGGTCTCGGGCACGCCCATCGAGGGGTTGCCGCGGGTGGTCTCGGGGGCGAGGGCGTCCGGGTCGAGCCCCAGCACCTGGGCGAAGCGGCGCCACAGCAGGTCGCGCGGTGCGCCCGGGCTTGGGCACGGTCACCAGGTGCACCCGCTCGGGCGGCAGCGTGCCGGCCCAGCGGTCCAGGATGTCGGGCACCTCCTGCACCCCCCAGAACCAGGACGCCAGCTCACCGTCGCTGCGGGCGGGGTCGGTGATCTTGGCGAGGAAGCCGGCGTAGTCGAGGCTGCGCCGGTGCTTGACGTTCTCCTGCCACTCGGCCGGGATCTGCCGGACCAGGTCGCGAGCGGAGAGCACCACGTGCACCTCGGCGTCCCCGAACGAATCGAGCGCGCGGCGCACCTGCTGGCGCGTCGCGGTCGCGAGGATCTCGTGCGAGACGATCACGGTGCCGTCCCACTCCGCGGACCCGCTCGGCCAGGCGGTCCCACGCACCGACCGCCTGGGTCTCCAGCCCGCCCCAGGACAGCTCCATCAGGTCGAGGGCGGCGAGGAAGTGCGCGTCGAACCGGTCGGCGGGGTAGAGGATCCCCTGCTCGGCCAAGGCGTCGCGGTTGAGGAAGAGCACGTCCTGCACGAAGGACGTGCCGGTCTTCGGGGTGCCGACGTGCACGATCACGCGTCGCGTCACGCAGGTTCCTCTCTCCGGGCGGCGAGCGTCAGGCAGGCCGAGATCACACGGCGAAGGACGCCGTCGAGGTCCGGGCGTCGTCGGCCCCTGCATCGTCGGCGCGAGGTCCGCCAGGTCGCCGTGGACAGGGTAGCCACCCGCGGCGAGGCCATCGGCGAGCTGCCGCGCGCGCTCGGCGGCCCAGTCCTCGAACGGCTCCGGCACCGTGAGGCCCCCCGAGCCCGACCGGCTCGACCGCCTCCCCGGCCAGCACGTCGGCGAGGGCGCTCGCGACGGGACGCAGCCGCTCCTCGGGCATCCGGACGGCGAGCACCGCGTTGACGCGCCTGAGCACGTCGACCTCCGCTGCTCCCAGGTCGGCCCACCGAGCGGGTGCAGGGCGACGCGCTGACCGCAGGCCCAGCAGCTCGCGGGTGGTCCTCGACGCGTCGGTGCGGGCACCCGGGCACCACCACGTGCACCCGGTCGCGGCCCACGCGCTCGGCCCCCTGGGCGGCGAGTGCCGGCAGGTCGGCGGACGGCGGGAGCTGCGAGCGGCCGCTCCAGCGCTCCACGAAGCCGCCCCATCGCACCGGGGCGCCACGCTGGACGCGGGCCGACCACACCTGCGCCAGGAGGGTGTCGAAGGGCGCGGCGAGGATCACCACGACCGGCTCGCGGCCGCCCTCCGGCACGCCCAGGGAGGCGCGCACGGACGACGCGGTGAGCGGTGCGCCGACCAGCTCGTAGGCCGGGCCACGGGTCCAGCGCCGACGTCGCGGCTCGCTCGGCGGCGGGGTCGGCGGCAGGGTCGAGGAGCAGCTCGGTGAGCACGCCGACACCGACGCGGACGAGCTCCCGACCGGCACGTCGGCCGGGTCCACCGCAGGGGCGCCGTACGACGTTGCCGAATCGCCCGGCCAGCGCAGGGGCTGCTGTCCGAGGCCACGACCGGGGCCGGACCGGGTCAGGGCCAGGTCGGCGACGCGGTGGAAGCCGGCCGTGCCGGAGCCGGCGACGCCGACCCGGCGCACCAGCTCGAGCTGGGCGGCGCCGGGCGCCTGCCAGTCCGCCGGCGGCTCACCGGGGTGCGGCCCGTCCGCCACCCAGGAGGTCCACGGCGTGCCGCCTCCCCCGCTCAGGTGCTGGGTCCAGGACCACGCGGCCTGCACGCGGGCGGAGCTCACGGCTGGCGGCGCAGCCGACGGGTCGCCCGCCCCAGCTTGGCGCTCAGCTGCTCGCCGGGGTCGGGCCGCTTGGCGGCCTCGAGGGTCAGCGCCACCAGGGCGTCCAGGGCCGCGTCGATGACCTCGACCCGCCGTGGCGTGTCGGGGTTCGCCCAGGGCTTGGCGCGCCGGAGGCGCGGGACGCAGGTCCTCGACGTCGCCGATCACGTCGATGCCGGAGCCCCGGACCCAGTCGATCCACTCCGCCGCGACCTCCTCGGCCCAGGGGAAGGCGTCCGGCGGCAGCGTCACCTTCGCCATGTGCGGGCGCTGCGCGAGCGTCTGGTGCACGACGAGCTCCCGGATCAGCGGGCGGTAGTGCTCCGAGGGCAGGCCCGCGCGGTTGAGGCGACGGTTGAGGCGGCGGATCAGGGTCGCCTCGGCGGCGCCGATCGAGGCGTTGGCGCGCTCGCTCTCCGCCGGCGCCCAGACCGGGTCGATGCCGAAGGCCTGGCAGTAGCGCTCCCACAGCAGGTCGCGGGGCGCGCCGCTCTGCGGCACCGTCACCAGGTGCACGCGCTCGGGCGGCAGGCCGCGACTCCAGCGGGTGAGCACGTCGGGCAGGCTCTGCACGCGCCAGAACCACTTGTTCGGCGCGAGGCGGCGCGCGGCCTGCACCTGGCTGAGGTAGCCGGCGAACCGCTGCTTGCGCTGGTGCTTGACCGACTCCTGCCACTCGGCCGGGATCTGCCGGGCCAGGTCGCGCGCGCTGTAGACGACGTGCACCTCGTCGCCCTCCAGGCTGGCCATCACCCGCCGCACCTGCGCCGGCTTGGCCGCGGCCAGGATCTCGTGGCTGATGATGACGGTGCCGCTGTGCCTTCGGACCCGGCCGACCAGGGCGTCCCACTCGCCGTCGGCGTTCTCCTGGAGTCCGCCCCACGGCATCTGCAGCACGTCGAGCGCGGGCCGGAAGTGGCTGGCCTGGAGGCCGAGCGGGTAGTGCACCTGGTGCTTGGCCAGCGTCGAGCGGTTGAGGGCGAGCCGGTCCTGGAGATAGGTCGTGCCGGTCTTCGGTGCACCGACGTGCAGGTAGACGACCCGGCTCATGGCGCTGAGTCTGCCAGGGCCTTCACCACGGCGGACGGACTGGGCCGTCCGAGCTCGCCGGCCATCCACACCGACGTCGCGACGAGCTGCGGCAGGTCGACGCCGTGCTCCACGCCGAGCCCGGTCAGCAGCCACACCAGGTCCTCGGTGGCGAGGTTGCCGGTCGCGCTCTTCGCGTAGGGGCAGCCGCCCAGGCCGCCGGCCGAGGCGTCGAAGGTGGTGATGCCCGCGGCCAGGGCCGCGGTCGCGTTGGACAGCGCCTGGCCGTAGGTGTCGTGGAAGTGCACGGCGAGCCGGTCCGTGGGCACCCCGGCCTGCTCGAAGGCGCCCAGGAGCGCGGTCACGTGGGCCGCGGTGCCGACGCCGATCGTGTCGCCGAGCGAGAGCTGGCTCGCACCGAGGTCGAGCAGGCGCGCCCCGACGGCGACGACCTGGTCGATCGGCACCGGTCCCTCCCACGGGTCGCCGAAGCACATCGACACGTAGGCACGGACGTCGAGCCCGGCATCCCGCGCCCGCGCCACGACGGGCTCGAACATCGCGAACTGCTCGTCGAGGGAGCGGTTGAGGTTGCGCCGGGCGAACGTCTCGGTGGCGCTGCCGAAGACCGCGACGTGCCGCAGCCCCTTCTCCAGCGCCCGGTCGAGTCCCCGCTCGTTGGGCACGAGGACCGGCAGGCCGCGCGCGGTGTCGCCGAGCTCGGCGACGAGCAGGTCGACCAGCTCGGCGGCGTCCGCGAGCTGCGGCACCCAGCGCGGGTGCACGAAGCTGGTGGCCTCCACGACCGGCAGCCCGGCCGCGAGCAGCCGGCGGACGAACGCGGCCTTGGTGGCGGTGGGGACCGTCTCCTTCTCGTTCTGCAGACCGTCGCGCGGGCCGACCTCGTAGATCGTGACCCGCTCGGGCAGGCCCGGGTCGCGCACCACCATCGGGAAGCTGGCTCATCGCTCCTCCTGCGCCGTCTCGGTCACGGCGAACAGCAGGGCTCCCAGCGCCACCTGGTCGCCCACGGCGGCACCGACCTCGGTGACGGTGCCCGCGAACGGCGCCCTGAGCGCCAGCTCCATCTTCATCGCCTCCAGGACGCCGAGGACGGCGCCCTCCTCGACCTGCTGGCCCGGCTCGACGCTGACGTCGAGCAGGGTGCCCGGCATCGGCGCGGTGACCGAGCCGTCGCCGGCGTCGGTGTGCGAGCCGGCGAAGACGTCCGGCCGGGTGAAGACCCGCCGGTGCCCCTCGTGGACGACCTCGACGGCGTGCGGCGAGACCGCGACCAGGGCCCGGTGGCGCCGTCCGTCGAGGCTCAGCACGATCTCGGGCCCGTCGGCCGAGTGCAGCTGGACCTGCCAGACGCGGTCGCCGTCGTCGACGGTGCCGCGCGGCACGGTCCACCCGCACGGTGCGATCGAGGTCGGCGACCACCGCGGCGGGCGACCCTCCGAGCCGCCAGCCGTCGGCCGAGAACGCGTGCACGGGCCGATCCAGCGTCGTGGTCACGAGCGCCTGCGTGAAGGCGGCGAACACGCGCGCGACGTCGGCGTCGGGCGCCTCGAGCGTGGCGGTGTCCAGCCAGGCGGTGTCGATCTCCGCCTCGCGGAACTCCGGGCTCGCCGCGAGCATCCGCAGGAACCCGACGTTGGTGGTGAGCCCGAGGATCGCGGTCTGGTCGAGCGCCGCGACCAGGCCGCGACGGGCGGACTCGCGGTCCGGCCCGTGCACGATCACCTTGCCGAGCATCGGGTCGTACGACGTGCTCACGACCTGCCCGCTCTCGAGCGCGGCGTCGACGCGGACGCCGTACGACGCGAAGGGGGAGAACCGGTCGTCGGGCGAGCCCGGCCACCGCACGACGTCGGCGGTCCCGGCCTGCGGGAGGAAGCCGCCGAACGAGTCCTCGGCGTAGACCCGCGCCTCGATCGCGTGGCCGGACACCCGGACGTCGTCCTGGGTCAGCGGCAGCCGCTCGCCTCGGGCGACCCGCAGCTGCAGCTCGACGAGGTCGATCCCGGTGATCAGCTCGGTGACCGGGTGCTCCACCTGGAGGCGGGTGTTCATCTCCAGGAAGTAGGCCTCACCGGTGTCGGCGTCCAGCAGGAACTCCACGGTGCCGGCGTTCACGTAGCCGACGTGCCGGGCCAGCGCGACGGCCGACTCGGTGACCAGCGTGCGCACCTCGGGCGTGATCGTCGGCGCCGGCGCCTCCTCCAGGACCTTCTGGTGGCGGCGCTGGGTGGAGCAGTCGCGCTCGAACAGGTGGATCACGTTGCCGTGCGCGTCGGCCATCACCTGGACCTCGATGTGCCGGCCGTGCTCGACGTAGGTCTCCACCAGCAG
Source organism: uncultured Actinomycetota bacterium (assembly GCA_963845655.1). Taxonomy (GTDB): domain Bacteria; phylum Actinomycetota; class Actinomycetes; order Propionibacteriales; family Nocardioidaceae; genus Nocardioides_B. Next base: position 850,889 of record CAWJTB010000002.1, read on the forward strand.
GGTGTCGTCGCCGAACGACGACTGGGCCTCGCGTCGCGCGGACGCCACGGCGGCGTCGAAGTCGGCCGGGTCGCGCACGATCCGCATGCCCTTGCCGCCGCCACCGGCCGCGGCCTTGACGAGCACCGGGAACGCCGACGTGTCAGGCGCTGACAGCGCCCCGGCGACGTCAGCGCCTGACAACTCGGCGGAGGGTACGACGGGCACGCCCGCCGCCACGGCGATCTCGCGCGCCGCGTCCTTGCGCCCCATCCGGTCCATCACCTCGGCGGACGGGCCGACCAGGGTGAGCCCGGCCGCCTCGACGGCGCGGGCGAAGGCGGCCCGCTCCGAGAGGAAGCCGTAGCCGGGGTGGATCGCGTCGGCGCCCGACCTCCCGCGCCGCGGCGACCACGGCGTCGATGTCGAGGTAGGACGCCACGTGGACGGCGTCGTCGGCCGCGCGCACGTGCGGCGCGTGCACGTCGAGGTCGGTGTGGATCGCGACGCTGCGCAGCCCGAGGCGGCGGCAGCCGTGCGCGACCCGGATCGCGATCTCGCCGCGGTTGGCGATCAGGACGGTGTGCATGGCGCTCACATCCGGAAGATGCCGTAGGAGGGCTCGGGCACCGGCGCGTTGGCCGCGGCCGCCAGCCCCATGCCGAGGACGCGGCGGGTGTCGACGGGGTCGATGACGCCGTCGTCCCACAGCCGCGCGGTGGAGTAGTAGGGCGATCCCTGGTGCTCGTACTGGTCGCGGATCGGGGCCTTGAACGCCTCCTCGTCGTCGGCCGACCACTGCTCGCCGCGCGCCTCCAGCCCGTCCCGCTTGACGGTCGCGAGCACCGAGGCCGCCTGCTCGCCGCCCATCACGCTGATCCGCGCGTTGGGCCACATCCACAAGAAGCGCGGGTCGTAGGCCCGTCCGCACATCCCGTAGTTGCCGGCCCCGAAGGACGCCGCCGATCACGACCGTGAACTTCGGGACGACCGAGCAGGCCACCGCGGTGACGAGCTTGGCGCCGTCGCGGGCGATGCCGCCGTTCTCGTACTCGCGGCCGACCATGAAGCCGGTGATGTTCTGCAGGAACACCAACGGGATGCCGCGCTGGTTGCACAGCTCGATGAAGTGCGCACCCTTGAGCGAGGAGGACGAGAAGAGGATGCCGTTGTTGGCCACGATGCCGACCGGGTAGCCGTAGACGCGGGCGAACCCGCAGACCAGGGTCTCCCCGTAGAGCGCCTTGAACTCGTGGAAGCGCGAGGCGTCCACGATCCGGCGGATCACCTCGCGCACGTCGTACGGCGTCCGCGCGTCGGCCGGCACGACGTCGTACAGGCCCTGCGGGTCCTCGGCCGGCTCCTCGACGGGATGCGGCTCGTACGACGGCTGCGGGCGTCGTTCGAAGGTGCCGACGATCGAGCGCACGATGGCCAGCGCCTCCGCGTCGTCCCCGGCGAGGTGGTCCACGACCCCGGACGTGCGGGCGTGCACGTCGCCGCCGCCCAGGTCCTCGGCCGTGACGACCTCGCCGGTCGCGGCCTTCACCAGCGGTGGGCCGCCGAGGAAGATGGTGCCCTGGTCCTTGACGATGACGGTCTCGTCGGACATGGCCGGGACGTAGGCGCCCCCGGCGGTGCACGAGCCCAGCACGGCGGCGACCTGGGGGATGCCCTGCGCGGAGAGGTTGGCCTGGTTGAAGAAGATCCGGCCGAAGTGCTCCCGGTCGGGGAACACCTCGTCCTGCATCGGCAGGAAGGCACCGCCGGAGTCGACGAGGTAGAGGCAGGGCAGCCGGTTGGCCCGCGCCACCTCCTGGGCTCGCAGGTGCTTCTTGACGGTCATCGGGTAGTAGGTGCCGCCCTTCACGGTGGCGTCGTTGGCGACGACGACGCACTCGCGACCCGACACCCGTCCCACGCCGGTGACGATGCCGGCCGAGGGCACGGCGTCGGGGCCGTCCGGCGGGGAGTACATCCCCGTCGCGGCCAGCGGGCTGAGCTCCAGGAAGGGGCTGCCGGGGTCGAGCAGCCGGTCGACCCGCTCGCGGGCGAGCAGCTTGCCGCGGTCGAGGTGCTTGCGCCGGGCCGACTCGCTGCCGCCCTCCCGGACGGTGGCCAGTCGCTCGTGCAGGTCTCGCACCAGGTCCCTCATGTCCGCCATGAGTCGAAGGTTAGCGCTCGTTAACCAGTCGTCGCTACCCTGACGCCATGACCGGTCGAGCCACCCGCCGCGAGCAGATCCTCGCGACCGCGGCCGAGCTCTTCGCGGCCCGCGGCTTCCACGGCGTCAGCGTGGTCGAGCTCGGCGCGGCCTGCGGGATCAGCGGTCCGGCGCTCTACAAGCACTTCGAGTCCAAGGACGCGATGCTCGCCGAGATGCTGGTGGACATCAGCGAGGAGCTGCTGCGCGTCGGGCGCGAGCGGTCGCAGACCGCCGCCGACGCCCCCGGCGCGCTCGCCGCCCTGGTCGACTGGCACGTCGACTTCGCCCTGCGGCACCGGCCGCTGATCGTCGTCCAGGACCGCGACTGGTCCTCGCTGCCCGAGCAGGCGCGCGAGCGGGTGCGCACCCTGCAGCGCCGGTACGTCGCGATCTGGGCCGACCGGCTCCGCGAGGTGCACGCCGACCTCGACCCCCCAGCGGGCCCGGGCGATGGCGCACGCGACCTTCGGGCTGATCAACTCCACCCCGCACAGCGCCGTCCTGCCCGAGGACGAGATGCGCGCCATGCTCACCACGATGGCGACCGCCGCACTCGGGGTCTGAGCCGCGGCGCCTGCGGCTCAGTCGCGGGTGGCGCCGATGCGCCGGTCGGCGGCCGGGGTGATCACTCGGTTGACGAAGTAGAGCACGACGCCGACCACGAGCATGAGGCCGGCGACCTTGGCCGAGCCCGGGTCGTCGTACAGCGTGTAGCCGAGCAGCCCGGTGTTGAACACCACGCCGACCACCAGCAGGAACGTCGGCGCGGTGTAGTGGTCGTGGTCCACGGAGTCGCGCCGCAGCATCAGCGCGCAGACGCACACCAGCCCGAAGACGCCGATCAGCAGGATCGAGGTCACCGTGGCGAGCGTGTCCACGTTGGCGAAGACGAGCAGCGCGATCACGGCCACCGACGACGTCACGATCGCCACCCACGGCGTCTTGCGGGTGCCGTGGACCCGCGCCAGGATGCGCGGGAGCGAGCCCTCCTTGGCGATGCCGTACATGATGCGCGCCTGCGAGACGAGCGTGACCAGCGCCGTGTTGCTCACGGCCACCAGGGCGATCGCCGCGAAGAGCATCGCCGGGATGCCGATGGGTCCGGCCTTGACGACCTCGAGCAGGGCGCTGGTCTCGTTGCCGGCGAGGACGTCGGTCTCCACCACCATCGAGGCGATGAAGGAGATCACGAGGTAGAGCACCCCGGCGACGGCGATGCCGCCGAGGAGGGCCTTGGGGTAGACCTTGCTCGGCTCCTTGACCTCCTCGGCGACGTTCGCGGCGTTCTCGAACCCGGTCATCGCGAAGAACGCGATCGCGGCACCGGTGAGCGCGAGCAGGACCGGGCTCTCGCCCGCGTTGAACTCGAAGGGGCGGCCCAGGTCGGCCTCGCCGCTGCCGAGCACCGCGGCGCCGATGACGAGGATGATCACCAGACCGGTCACCTCGACCAGCGTCATCACCAAGTTGACCGCCACCGACTCCGAGATGCCGCGGAAGTTCAACAGCCCCAGCACCAGGACGAAGCCGATCGCCACCGGGGTGGTGGGCAGGTCGATGAACTGCTTGAAGTAGTCGCCGCCGAAGGTGAGTGCCAGCGCTCCGGCCGCGGACAGGGTCGCCGCGAGCATCGCGAAGGTGACCATGAAGGTCACGAAGTTGTTCCGGAAGGCCTTGGACACGTAGAGGGCGGCCCCGGCGGCCTGGGGGTACTTCGTGATCAGCTCCGCATAGGCGAACCCGGTCAGCAGTGCGACCGCCACGCCGACGCCGAAGGACATCCAGATCGCGCCGCCCACGGCGACCGCGACGAGCCCGACCAGGGCATAGATGCCAGACCCGAGGACATCGCCGAGCACGTAGAAGAACAGCTGAGGCCCACTGATGGAGCGCTTGAGCTCCTCGTTCTGGACCGGTCGCCGCTCGGTGGTCTTCGCATCGCTGCTGGTGGAGTCCATCTCACGTCCTCACTGTGGGCTGCGCTCTGGAGGCAGGGTGTCCCCGGATCAGCCGGCCAAACGTGCGCAGGCCCGGCCTAGGGTGACGGGCATGGCTCTCGCGACCTTCAAGGACCTCTGCATCGATGCCACCGAACCCGTCGTGACCGGCGAGTTCTGGGCGGGCGTGCTCGGCCTCGAGCTGCACCGTGAGGACGACGGGGACGTCTGCCTCACCGGCCCGTCGCCGCGGCACACGGTGTGGGTCAACCGGGTGCCCGAGCCTCGCACCGTCAAGCAGCGCGGTGCACCTCGACGTCAACGCCGCCTCCGTGGCCGAGGTCGTCACGCTCGGCGCGACGGTCCTCGACGACGAGAGCTTCGGGTGGACGGTGCTGGCCGACCCCGAGGGCGGCGAGCTGTGCGTCTTCGTGCGCGAGGGCCAGATCTCCCAGCGGCTCTACGAGATCGGCATCGACACCGCCGACTCCCCGGAGAGCTCGCACCGCATCGCGGCGTGGTGGGCCGACGTGCTCGGTGCCCGGGTGAGCGACGAGGAGAGCGGCTACTCCTACGTCGACCAGATCCCGGGGGCGCCCTTCGACTCGCTGGACTTCTGCCCGGTGCCGGAGCCCAAGACCGTCAAGAACCGCATCCACCTCGACGTGGTCACCGACAGCATCGAGGCGCTGGTCGAGGCGGGCGCGACCGTGCTGCGGGCCGAGGACGACGAGATCGGCTGGACGGTCATGGCCGACCCCGACGGCAACGAGTTCTGTGCGTTCCTCGGCCGCGTCTCCTCCGCCCGACGAGATCGGCTGAGCCGTCTCACCCGCCCGCGACGGGGCCCGCCAGCCACGGTCGCGCGGTCGCGGTGAGCTCGCGCTTGCGGGCGTCGTCCATCCGGTCGTAGGTCCGCACCGCGAAGCCACTGCGCGGGTTGGCCTCGAAGCCGGCCCGGTGGTCGGCGACGAACTGCCAGTAGAGGGCGTCCCAGACCCCGGTCCACTCCCCCGCGGGGAAGTCGCTCATCTTGCGCAGGTAGTTGCTGCCCGACACGTAGGGCTTCGTGGTGACCAGCTCGCCGGCCGCGAACTGGCTCATCGCGTAGACGTTCGGCACCATCACCCAGTCGTAGGCGTCGACGAAGAACGTCATGAACCACTCGTAGACCTCGTCGGGGTCGACGCGCAGCAGCAGCATCGCGTTGCCGAGGACCATCAGCCGCTCGATGTGGTGGGCGTAGCCGTGCCGCCGCACCCGCTCGATCACGGTGTCCACCGGACCCAGGCCGGTGCTGCCGTCCCACCAGCCGCTCCCCAGCTCGCGGGTCAGGCCGAGCAGGTTGCGGGTCCGCATGGCGCGCCCGTGCACGACGTACGACGCCCGCATGTACTCCCGCCACCCGATCACCTGCCGCACGAAGCCCTCGACGCTCGGCAGGTCGACGCCGTGCTCGACGGCGTGGTCGACGGCGCGGGTGACGACGTGGCGGGGGTCGAGCAGCCCGATGTTGATCAGCGGTGACAGGACGGAGTGGAACAGCCACGGCTCGTCGGCCGCGATGGCGTCCTCGTAGGGGCCGAAGTCGGCGAACCGGTCCTCGAGGAAGCGGTCCAGCCAGGTCTCGGCCTGCCGGTGGGTGCTCGGCCAGTGGTACGACGCCAGGTCGCCGGGGTTGTCGGGGAACTCCTCGGCGACCCACGCCAGGGCCGCACGGACGTGGTCGCTGCGGGTGGCCCGCGGCATCGCGGGGATCGGGGTGTCGCGTGGGAGCCGCTTGCGGTTCTCGGTGTCGTAGCTCCAGCGTCCGCCGACCGGCGAGCGGCCGTCCATCAGGAGATCGAGCCGGCGCCGCTGCCGCTCGTAGAAGTGCTGCATCCGGGGTTGCTTCATGGCCGTCGAAGGTCTCGGCGATCTCCGCGGCAGTCGTGAGGAAGGCCGGCGTCTCGGCGACGGTCAGCGCGGCACCGGCGTCTCGGCAGGTCGCGTCGCAGGTCGCGGTCGAGCCAGTCGTCGACGACGTCGTAGACCGTGACCTCGGTGATCGCGTTGGTGCGGAGCACGGCCTGCAGCTGCTCGTCGGTGGAGGCCTCGGCCGACGTGGCGACGTACACGGTCGCGAAGCCGGCCGCACGCAACCGGTCCTCGAAGGTGCGCATCGTGGAGCGGTGCAGCACCAGCTTGTGGGCGTGGAAGGGGAGCTGCCGGAAGAACAGGTCCGGCTCGACGAGCACCATCACCGTGTCGACGTCGGCCTCGAGGTGCTCGACGAACAGCTGGTGCGGGAAGACGATCTGCGCCGTGGCCACGTCCGGGAGGTGCCACGACGCCGCCCGTCCAAACCCGGCGGCCCGCACCCGGTCCGCCGTAATCACTTCGACCCGCGGGGGTGCAGGCGACCTACGCTCGCTGGGCGATGCGCGACTTCCCACCCTCCCTGTCGACCTTCCACGCGCTCCCCGGCGAGCGTCGGGCGGCCGATCCGGACCTGCGTTCCCCCGCCCGCTTCCTCGGGTGGATGCTGCGCCAGCAACCGGGGGTGATCGCCCTCGCCGCCGGCTTCGGCGTGCTGTGGCAGCTGCCGCTCACCGTCGGTCCCTGGGTGATCGGCCGCGTGATCGACGAGGGCATCCTGGCGCGGTCGGCGTCCGCCACGCTGGCCTGGTCGGGACTGCTGCTGGCTGCTCACCCTGGTCGGGCTGTTCGGCATCGCGATGCACACCCTGGTGGTGCGCAGCTGGCTGATCGCGCTCTACGGCACCGTCTCGATGATCACCCGCAAGGCGGCGCAGCTCGGTCACGTGCTGCCCCGCCGCACGCCCGACCGGTGAGGTGCTGAGCGTCGCCGGCAGCGACTCCGACGAGTTCGGCGGGCTCACCGAGATCACCGCGCGCGCGCTGTCCCAGCTGGTCGCCTACCTCACCGTCGCCGCGATCGTGCTGGCCACCTCGCCCCGGCTGGGACTGCTCGTCCTCTGCGCCGCGCCGGTGCTCGTGGGGGTGGCGCTGCCGCTGCTGCGGCCCCTGCACCGTCGCCAGCACCTGGAGCGGCAGCGCACGTCCACGCTGACCTCGCTCGCGACCGACATCGTGGCCGGACTGCGGATCCTGCGCGGCATCGGCGGCGAGGGCACCTTCGGCCGCAGCTACGACGCGCAGTCCCAGCTCACCCGGCGCGCCGGGGTGTCCGCCGGGGTGTGGCAGGCGGTCGTCGAGGCGGTCGGGGTGCTGCTCTCGGGAGGCTTCCTGGTGCTGCTGACCTACGCGGGCACCCGCGCGGTCGAGTCCGGGGAGCTGAGCGCGGGCGAGCTGATCAGCTTCCTGGGCTACGGCCTGTTCATGGTGGGGCCGATCCGCACCTTCTTCGAGTTCGCCCAGAAGGTCACCCGGTCGCTGGTCTCCGCCCGCAAGGCGGTCGCCGTGCTGGCGCAGGAGCCGCCGTGGCGCGCGCCAGCCGTGCCGGCGCCGCTGCCGGTGCGCGCCCGTCTCGTCGACGAGCTCACCGGGTTCGTCGCGGAGCCGGGCCGGCTGACCGTGGTGGTCAGCGCGCTGTCCGAGGCATCCGCGGCGCTCGCCGACCGGCTGGGTCGCTGGCTCACGGCGCAGGACGAGCCGCCGCCGCTGGAGGACGAGGACCAGCCCCGTCGCGGTCGCGCCGCCCGGGACGAGCGCCGCGCCGGCTCGAGCAGCGCGCCCGGATCGCCGCGGCCGACGCGGAGCGGGCCGGCCGGGCCTGGGGCGTGACCTACGGTGGCGTCGACCTCGCCGCGGCGACGTTCGCCGACGTGCGTCGCACCATCCTGGTCAGCGACACCGGCTCCCAGCTGTTCGCCGGGTCGCTGCAGGACGCCCTCGACCCGCACGGCGTGCTCACCCGCGAGCAGGCCGAGCAGGCGCTGCGGGTCGCGGCCGCCGAGGACGTCTACGACGCCCTGCCCGGGCGGCTGGGCCGGCGAGCTCGACGAGCGCGGCCGCGGCCTGTCCGGCGGCCAGCGACAGCGCGTGGTGCTCGCCCGGGCCCTCGCCGCCGAGCCCGAGGTGCTGGTGCTGGTCGAGCCGACGTCGGCGGTCGACGCGCACACCGAGACCCGGATCGCCGAGCGGGTCGCCGCCCACCGTCGCGGCCGGACCACGGTGGTCACGACCGTGTCGCCGCTGTGGCTGCACCACGCCGACCAGGTGGTGCTGCTCGCCGACGGCGCCGTCCTCGCGCAGGGCCTCCACGACGACCTGGTGCGCGACGAGCCCGACTACCGCCGGGTCGTGCTGCGCACCTCCGGTGACGAGCCCCGCACCGACCGGCCACTGCGGGAGGACGAGCATGTCTGACCTGCTGGCCTCCTCGGCCGACACCTGGCGCGACCGGTCGCAGGACCCACCGCTGCTGCCGCCGGAGCTGACCTCCCTGCCCCACCACGCCGACGTCCGCACGCGGCTGCGCGCGCTGCGCCGACGGCACGTCGTACGCCGCGAGCGGGCGGAGCGCGTCTACGCGGAGTCCCGCAACCCCACACGGGGCTGGCCGGTCGCCGACGAGCAGGCGGTGCTGCGCGTTCCTCGGCAGGCTGGTGCGCGAGCGTCGCGGC